>NZ_JADOEK010000013.1:0-128676 GCF_027563165.1 Alteromonas sp. PRIM-21
TTCAAAGTTGAGCTAATTGCTCCGATTGCGATGGAAGAAGGTCTTCGTTTCGCAATCCGTGAAGGTGGTCGTACAGTAGGTGCTGGTGTTGTATCTAAGATCCTAGACTAATCTAGACTTAGCAACATAAGCCCAAAAAAGCGCACTTAGGTGCGCTTTTTTTTATGCCTGCGATTTAGAACTTCGGGAGTGAAGCCCCATCAAAAACACGCCGTAAAGCCATCCATGGCGGCTTCGCAGCAGCGTCCCTGCTGCGATCAGTTTTTGATGGGGCTTCACTCCCTCCTTGATCGGCATAGCAAAAAGTTTCAGGGGGAGAAGAAGTAAGACGCCGTAAACCCGTCCATGGGGGCTCCGACACCGCGTCCCTGCGGTGTAGGGTTTCAGAAGGCACAACAATCACTCCCTTTTGATGCATAGCAAAAAGCTTGAAGAGGAGGGGAGCAATACGCCGTAAAGCCATCCATGGCGGCTTCGCAGCAGCGTCCCTGCTGCGATCAGTTTTTGATGGGGCTCCACTCCCTCCTTGATCGGCATAGCAATAAGTTTGAGGGGGAGAAGAAGTAACACGCCGTGGGGACCCATCCGAGCTTTTGTATTAGCGGCTTCGCAGCTGCTTCCATGCAGCTGATAGTTCTAGATTGAACAATGCATCTATTAAGACTGTACGGAGAGGAAGAAACACGTCGTAAAGACATCCATGAGGGCACCGCAGCAGCGTAAAGATATATTACGCGTTACAATTATTAATGGTAATTGTTGGCTCCTGTCCTTGATTGGGATGACGATAGGTAAGCTTACATACTTCATCTTCTTCAATCTCGTCATTGCTAAAGCCGCTAGTTTGTCTTTCTAGAGTAAAGATAACTTCAGGGGCAGAGCCTGTTAGTTTCCAATCGTCTTCGGTGAAGTCTGCTACGAGTTTCAAATTTGTTTGTGTTGCGTAAGGGTAGCCATAGCGTACACGAATACCTGAAGTTAGGGTGGTATCAGCGCTACCTTCAACACCCTCAAGAAGTGATTTTGCATAGACAATATCTGAAGAAGCGACTAGGGCAGATTTTAAGCCTTGTAGCGCGCCCACTTGCGCGTCTTTTTGAATGTTTAGAAGCTTAGGAGCTGCAGTAACAGCTAGTATGCCAAGCACAACAATTACTATAATTAGCTCTATTAAAGTGAAGCCTTTATTTTTAATGTGCATACCTTACCGTACTTGGAAGCCTTAAATCGTTTGCGATCTAGTTTAAGTGTATACCATTGAATAAACGTTTCAATTTAGACATAAGCCTAAGTCTATTTTTAACGAAAAGTTGATATAAAAAAGCTAGGCATTTGCCTAGCTTTAGCTTTGTTAACCCTGTACCAAAGGCGAATTACATTTGTTCTATTTTGTAACCTTTAGCTTCTAATAGGGCAATCACGCTGTCATCACCCACTAAATGTCCTGCACCAACTAAAACAAACTCTTGGTCTTCATCGCCGAACATAGCTTCGATTTGAGGTAGCCAGTTTTGATTACGCTTGGTAAACACATCATCATAAGAGGTAGGAGATTCACGTTTGAATGTATCTACCACCAACTCATCAATTTGATCAGTGTCACCGTTTCTCCATGCTTTAATAGTGCTTTGTAGCATGTCTTTTAGCTCTGGTAAGGTTTCTAACGTTTCAGAAATAAGGCGATCTTCTTCACCCGCGCCCATGTTCGCAAGCATATTGATTTGAAAATCTAGTGATTCTAAGTATTCACTTGTTTTACCGTCTCGTGCCGCCAACTGCATAAAATAGGCATCTACCCCTTGCCCGGCCATCTGAGAGCGCTGTGCTTCCATAGCAACTAGCATTGATGCAACCATACCCGGCTTAAATCGAGCTAACTGATCGGCAGTAGCTCCAAAGTTAGCTAAATAAGCATTAAGGGCCTGATAGGTTTCTTCTGATACATCATCTTTAAGTGACTTGCCTTCTGCATACGCGAGCCCTGCCATCATTTTTTGCTGGCCTTCAATGTCTGTGGGATCTGGCATTTTGACTTCGAACACTAGTGTGTCTGCCTGCTCATAGACGTCGGTAAATTCACTCGGAAGAGGAAATTCAGAAATAGGTAAAATATGGATAGTGCCACCTACATATACCGCGTCTTCACCATTGGATATTTTCCAAACTGACGTTTGGCTATCATCGTCGGCAATAGCGGTTGTTACTGTAGATAAAGCGAGTCCTAGTGAGAACAGGAGTTTGTGTATAGAAAAGCTTTTCATCTTCATCCCTAAGGTTATGTACTTATTAGCTAAAGCGTGCGATTTAGTATCCCTTCGCTTTTAAAAAGTCGTAATCATTTTAACGGTAGTGAGTAAATTATAAGCTAGCATAGCAAAATGCAATCTAGATATAACCTGTACTTAGTGCAGTTTTTTCAATCTACGTAAAAAAGAAGCATCTATATCTATGCGGATTGGTATTACAGCCCTGTTCATGTACCTTAACTCATAAAGAAAACTACTCATTTACGTCAGGCGTTTATTCATTATGAAATTTACATACCTACTGATGTACGTACTTTTATTCTTGTTTACTCCTACAACATTAGGTACTACAAGCCCTATGCAAAATAATAAGCCCCCCTTACCCCAAGCAGCCAGTGAGGCGTTGATAGAAAGCATTTCAGCATTTCCCCACTTCACCAAGGAAGAAGTAATAGCGAGTATGCCTCGTACCATTGAAGAATGGAGAAACTATGTTCACGCTAGAAATAGCGAGCAAAAGAAAAAAATCAAAAAGATGAAAAAAGAGCTTAACGTGGATGTTGAGCTTATTAAGTTAAATGATGTGGTAGTGCGCAAGTTGACACCTAAAACGATTACACCTGAATTTAAAGACAAGGTTTATCTTGATATTCATGGCGGTGCTTTTGTCCTGTTTGGCGGTTTGCCTAGTATCGAAGAAGGGCTGCTCGTTGCTGAAAGGTTAGGCATCGTAGTTTACAGCGTTGATTATAGAATGCCTCCAACGTTTCCTTTTCCCGCTGCACTGAGTGACGTAGTTGCAGTTTACAATGATTTACTCGACCAAGCTGGTGAGGGGAATATATTCGTAGGGGGAACCTCTGCTGGAGGTGGCTTGGTGCTGTCACTGGTACAGTCGCTCATTAAAAGTGAAACACCTTTACCGAACGCGGTTTATGCAGGTACCCCTTGGGCCGATCTTACCAAAACCAGCGATTCTCTTTTCACAAACGAGGGTATAGACAATGTGCTGGTGACTTATGATGGGCAGTTAGAAGCTGCCGCTAAGTTATACGCTGGCAAAAAAGCATTGGCTGACCCTGCTATATCGCCACTTTACGGATCATTTGAAGCGTTCCCTCCAACTCTACTGGTGACAGGGACGCGAGACATGTTTTTAAGCGACACGGCACGAGTAAGTCGCGAAATACGCGATAGCGGAGGTGTTGCGCAAATAGAAATCTTTGAAGGGCTATCCCACGCCGAATATTTGATTTTCTATAAAACGCCAGAGTCGGAGACCACTTACAGGTCGATGAAATCCTTTTTTCTCTCTATCAATTAATTAGCCCAGTACGCATACCGTTCAGTATGCGTACTAAAAGCGCCATAACATAGGCTCGACTACACAAATATTTCGAATTGAAAACTTCGAAGCAAAAATTACGAACCAAAAATTACGGTTAACACGGTAACGATAGCTCCGATACCAGCTATTTTTAGCCCGTTCTTGTACATAGGCAGTTTAGGTACAAACATCAGAAACGCGGAAATAACAAAAAATAGCAAGCCTACGCCAAAGCTTATGTTAAGCCAAAATAGAGGGCTGTTATTCGTCGCTTTGTGAAGCTTAACCATTTTAGACAAAACGATTGGATAGTCTTTTTTCGTAACAGTCGCTTCACCGGTAGCTTTATCGTAGCTTCCTACATTAAGCACAATTTCATCTGCATTTTCGCTTGTCACTTTACTCCCTCTCATTTTGAGTAAAGGCAGCAGTTCTTCTTTTGTTAGATTAGCTTCAAGTTGCTTAGTGTGGGTTTGTTCATACTTCAATATGTCGGTAGGGCGAAATATCAAAAGGATGCCGCTTAAAGCATATACACCCATAATGCCTGCGAGAAAAAAACCAAGCCAACGGTGATATTTGCGAAAAGCCATGTGGAATTTAGGTGATGCCATTGTTCTGCCTACAGATAAAAAGAGGCGTATTTATAAACGAGAATGCATCTTATTTAAAGCGCTGTTTACCTGTTTGATAGAAAATTTGAGATTAACAGCGTTATTTTTCTCTTTTCCGTAGCGCTGCCTATAATCAAGAAACGCTAAGTGGTATGAAGAGTCGGAAAAAGCTACGTCAGGATTAGACTTTAGTCTTACAATGGCGCTAAACCATGGTGACAAATGGTTTAATGTGAAAAGACAGACTCGGGTTTTTAAGCTTCGATATACAGCGAAGCTTATGAGATCTTATAAAAACAATATTAGGATAATAAAATGCAGTCTATTGCCATAGTGATACTGGGCATCATTGGAATGTTGCTTGGTTGGTTCGTATATTCGAAGTTTATTGCGAACCGCATATTCAAGTTGGATGATAGTTTTGTAACCCCAGCCCATACCATGCAAGATGGTGTCGATTTTGTTCCCACCAATAAAGTAGTGTTATGGGGGCACCATTTTACCTCGGTAGCCGGTGCTGCGCCGATAGTAGGTCCCGCAATTGCCGTTTATTGGGGCTGGGTCCCCGCTGTCCTGTGGGTGGTATTTGGTACGATTTTGTTTGCTGGTGTGCACGATATGGGGGCTTTGTGGGCCAGCGCACGCCATAAAGGGAAATCCATGGGCGCGCTCTCTGAGAGCGTTATTGGTAAACGATCCCGCTCTCTTTTCATGATTGTAATCTTCCTTGTGCTCTTGATGGTTAATGCCGTTTTCGGCGTAGTTATCGCTAATTCCTTTGTTTCTCAGCCTACGGCAGTCTTTCCTGCATGGATGGCAATTGTGGTTGCATTGATTATTGGTCAGCTATTAAAGCGTAACTTTAGCCTTATTCCGTTGTGTATTGTTGGCATTATCGTTCTCTACGCGTCGGTATACGCGGGTAGTTATATTCCACTGAGCTTGCCAGAAACTATGTTTGGCTTAGCCGATAAAGCAAATTGGATAATCATTCTTTTTGTTTATGCAGCTATTGCCTCATTACTTCCTGTATGGATGCTGCTACAGCCGCGTGATTTCATTAACGGTATGCAGCTATTAGTGGGCTTATTTTTACTTTACGGTGCTGTCTTCTTTGCTATGCCGGATATCACAGCGCCAGCATTTAACACGCAAACGGCGGTAGATTCGCCAAGCCTAATCCCGTTGCTGTTCGTCACTATTGCGTGTGGTGCGGTTTCTGGTTTTCACGGCATAGTGTCATCAGGTACTAGTTCCAAGCAACTTGATAAAGAAACAGACGCACGTTTCGTAGGTTACCTTGGCGCTGTGGGCGAAGGTTCTCTTGCGCTTATTACTATTGTCGCGGTTAGCGGTGTAGCGTTCGCTGCTTCACCTGAAGAATGGCACGAAGTATACAGTCACTTAGGCGCTGGCAGTGTCGGCGCATTTATCACCGGTGGTGCGAACCTTATTCAACAGGGTTGGGGGCTGCCAGTAGATTTTTCTTCAACGATCCTCGCGGTAATGGTTGTCCTGTTTGCAGGTACCACTATGGATTCAGGTGTACGCTTACAGCGCTACATCATACAAGAATGGGGTGATATTTATTCTATCGGTGCACTGAAAAACGGCGTAATAGCAACGCTTGTGGCGGTAGGCTGCTGTTTGCTACTCGCGTTTGGTGCAGGCGGTGCGTCAGGCAGTGGAGGCATGATCATCTGGCCGCTATTTGGTTCGACTAACCAAATCTTAGCTAGCCTGACCCTATTGGTTATATCGGTTATGTTGATAAAGCTCGGGCGTCCTGCAAGGTATACGCTTATACCCATGGTATTCGTGTTGATTATGGCTTTCTTTGCTGGCTTGATTAAGCTTAAAGAGTACTACGTAGAAGGAAACTACTTGTTAGTATTCTTAGACGCAGTAGTGCTGATAGTTTCAGTATTGGTAATGCTCGAAGCTTTCTCTGTAGTGTCTAAACTTAAAAAAGAGAAGCAAAACAAGGTCACACAAGAATAAGCAGCTTAATGACTAACTGAACAATGATTTGATTTTTCATGGTTGACCTCTGAGTTTAAAAAGCACACTCAAGAGACAGTCGACATTCGGCCAGTACATTTGTACTGGCCATTTTTATTCTTCTACAATCAACCTAATCAGTTTTGTTGATTTTCTGTCACACCTTATATCTGTTACTATTTGGAGTGTTTAAGACAACGTGACTTTGTCTGCAAGCAGAGCATGTCTACGAGCATTGAAGCTTAAGGCAAGGTTACAAGAGAGGCTAAGTGTCAGATATCATTTTACTAGGGCAAAACTTTCTAGCGCTGTTCATGGAATCAGCGCCATGGCTGCTATTGGGTTTACTTGTCGCAGGAGTAATGCATGAGCTAGTGCCTGTGTCTTTTCTTGAAAAGCATATGGGCAGCGCATCATTTGGCTCTATTAGCAAAGCTGCTATTATCGGCGCGCCGTTACCACTTTGTTCATGTGGCGTTATTCCGGCAGCACTCGGTTTGCGCCGAAGCGGCGCATCTAAGTCTTCAACAATATCTTTTTTAGTGTCCACACCAGAAACGGGTGTAGATAGTGTGTCAGTTTCCTACGCTTTGTTGGGGCCTTTGTACGCTATAGTTAGGCCTGTTGCAGCCGTGGTGAGTGCAATTTACGCAGGTTTAATGGTACGTTTTTTTGCAGAGCGCAACGAATTAACAGTGCAGGGTGAACCTGTAGCTGCCTCAGCCACATCATCGTGTTGCAGCACTAAAGCAGAGCCAGAGGTTGTGAAGAAACCAGAGGATAAGACGCAATGCTATGACGGCGACCCCGCACATCAGCATGATCATAATCTACCGCGTAAATCATCTCAGGTGGCTAAGGTATTGTCTTATGCAAGTGGCAAGCTGCTAGAAGATATTGTGGTGTGGCTACTTATTGGGTTAGCCCTCGCCGCCGCCATTAAAACTTGGGTGCCCACCGACTTTCTTACCCAGTGGGGAGATGGTGTGGTCGCCATGCTTGTTATGGCACTTATTGGTATTCCTATGTACATATGCGCTACCGCGTCTACACCGCTTGCGGTTGGCTTTTTGGCTGCAGGCTTATCACCTGGTGCGGTGCTTGTGTTTTTAATGGCAGGCCCTGCCACTAACGTGTCTACTATGGGCATGATAAAACAAGAGATGGGGGCGCGAACACTTGTGCTTTATTTGTTCAGCGTTATCTCGGCAAGCATAGGCTTTGGTTACGCACTAAACTACCTAGTGTCCTCGTTTTCTCTATCTTCGATGATCAAAACAGCCAGCCACGTTCATGAGCACGGCGCAGGTGTTCAAATAATCTATGGTTTATGTGCAATTTTGCTGGCGGGATTAATGTTAAGGCTGGGTGTGAAAAAGCTTCAGCAAGATCGCCATAATCACGAACAGCACTCGGCATGCTGTGGTTAGGTTTAACGCTGCAGTTGCTACTCCTCATTCAAGCGCTCGAATGTTATTTACAGAGCGCTTGTATATCCCGCTCTATTATCCATAATAGTCACTCAACTTCTTTAAATTAAAACGCGTTTAAACCTACAGGGACGCTTGGAATAATTACATGCTTTTACTTATTGTGTACGTCTTCATTGCACTGGGCTTTTCTTTTTTGTGCTCAATCGCAGAGGCTGTAATTCTGAGCGTTTCGTCAGCGTATATCTCGGTATTGGAAAAAGACGGCAAAGCCAGCGGTGCATTACTTCGTAAACAAACCGATAATATCAATACTCCGCTATCTGCTATTTTAACGTTGAACACCATTGCCCATACCATGGGGGCTGCCGGCGCAGGTGCGCAAGCAGCGGCCGTATTCGGCGACGCCTATTTAGGTGTTATTTCAGCTGTCCTTACTCTGCTTATTCTAATTTTTTCAGAAATAATTCCAAAGACACTTGGCGCTACTTATTGGCGAACACTTGCCCCTGTAACGGCATACTTTCTCAAATACCTTTCAATCGTGCTTATGCCGTTCGTTAAAATGTCTGAGCTCATGACTAAAGGATTCAAGGAAGACAGCCCACTTCGCGGATTGAGCCGCAGCGAGCTTCACGCTATGGCTGAACTGTCAGGGCAGGAAGGGCAGTTAGCTAATCATGAAGCGGCGTTTTTGCAGAGCTTATTAAGCTTGCACGAGCTTAGAGTTAAAGATGCTATTACCCACCGAACGGCGCTATTTAAAGTATCAGAGTCGATGACGGTGGAAGCGTTTTTCCATAAGCACGCCAATATTGAGTTTTCACGTATACCTGTATTTGAAGATAGTGACTCAGAGAACATTACTGGCTACGTAATGCGCTCTGACTTGTTGGTCGCTCAGGCGAGAGGTAACACTGATAAGGCGCTTTCTGAATACGCCAAAGACTTGGTCACAGTATTAAACACCATGCCTTTATCGGTAACTTTTGAGCACTTCATTAATAAGCATGTACACATGTTGTTGGTAGTAGACGAGTACGGTGGCTTAGAAGGCGTTTTAACCTTAGAAGATTTGCTGGAACGCTTATTGGGCGTAGATATTGTAGACGAAAAAGATACAACAGTGAGTATGCGTCGGTTAGCGAAGATGATGACAAAGCGTAAGGAGCAGATGATGATTAAAAATGTTCCCGATGCGTCACTTGAAAAGTCATCGAGGAAAAAATAACCTATATTGCAACAAAGGCCTGAACCGTTATTAAGGATGATAGTGATGTTTAAAGCGATATTGAAAAAAGCTAAACGACGTGAAGCCCCACCATCGCTCCTACCCATGTACAAGTATAGGACTGAGCAAAAGCCGCTCGCCTTTATGGTAGCTGTTTTACTCACTTCTGGTTATATGGCTGGCGCAACTGCACAAGAGTTGAGCATTCCCTGTGATGAAGTTGAAGAGAAAGCACTAGCAGAAGCCAAGGCTAACGAAGTGGAGCGGATAAGTGCATTTAAACCCGCGACCCCGTTAGAGCGCGTTGACCCTAGATATCCTTCTTCTGCAGCGAGAAAAGGCCGTGAAGGCTGGGTTAGGCTGAGTTATGTTATCGATGAAGAAGGCAGGGTGAAAGACCCTGTAGTAGAAGATTTCTTCGGAAGCCCCTCTTTCAAGCGCAGTGCACTATCAGCCGTTAAGAAGTGGCAGTATGATCCAGCAATAAAAGACGGCGAACCTACACAACAGTGTCATCAAGCTGTTCAAATGGATTTCGCATTAGTGGGAAAAACGGGCGCCACTCGTAAATTTATTAAAGCTTATAAAAACGTAGATGAAATATTTAACGCGGGAGACGTAGAGGCGGCAGACGAAGCTCTTAAAGAGCTATTAAGCTGGGACACGTTAAACCGATACGAGAATGCGTGGTTGCTGAGTCTTGACGCACAGATTGCAGGTGCTAAAGGTGACATCGAAAGAGAGGCGAGAAGCTTAACGCGGTTGCTTGCTAGCAATGGACAAAAGCGCTTTGACAATGCGGTGTTCGATGACGACTACGTTGCTTACGTGCTTCAAAGAAAAATTCTTTTAGACACCCAGCGAGGGTATTTCGCAGATGCTTTGAAATCTTACAGCAGGCTGCAAGAAATGGATGATCAACAAAAGCGTATCGAAGAAACTTCTGCGGTAATAAATCAGGTTGAAACATTCATTGCGTCTGAAAAGAATCTTCAGGTACCTGTGAGCATGGGAGACAACGGACGTTGGTTCCACACGCTGGTAAGAAATAAGTTTGCTTTTAATAACATACAAGGCGAACTTGATACTGTGGAAGTGCGCTGTGACTCCCACCGAGAAAAGTTCACCGTAGCCGAGGCTCATGTTTGGCATATCCCACAAAGTTGGGGGCAATGTCAGGTTATGGTTAAAGGTGACAGTGAGACGAAATTTGACTTAATCGAGGTTGCCGAAAGTTAGATTTCGCCAGACTGAGCTTTAAAAAGCTATAGTTCAGAGTGTTGCGGTTAACGCCACTTGAAAGAGGTGTTCTGTGAAATTCTCACTAGGCTGAAAAAAGCGCAAATTTTCCTGATTGCCTGAGTTTAATTGCCATTCTGTCGTTACTGAAAAGCGAGAGGTAATGTCGTACTTTACACTAATTGTATAGGCGTTACCTCGACTACCGTTTGGGTCGTACATTGTGTTGTCATTATCAATGACGCGGTACCAGTCTATGCGTGCTGCCGCGGTTAAGTCTTTCAGTCCCACCATATTCAAATTTAAGGCAGCGGCAACATAAGCGCTCACAAAGTCATTATCAACGATATTTTCTCCCATTAGGGTGTCGCCATATAGAAGTTGAGAAAACAGTGTCAACTCGGGGCGAGGCAGATAGCGTAGCGTTAAAGAATGAAAGCGTGTATGCCATGCGTAGATGCGGTCGGGGTCGACTGCATTTGCGTCTGCGTTGTTATCGTAATAGTAATAGCGCATTTCAGCGCTGCGCTTGTACGCCACATGCGTCCCGAAATAGTAGCCGAAGCGGTTGTCTATTTCTCTAAAAGGTTCAGTCCATGCGGGAGCATTTAGTTTTTCTTCATCGATTACACCCGGAATAGGCAGAAAATTCACTCTATCGTTGTAAAGTGACTGTCTATCGTGAAGTGCAAAGCCACGCCAAGAGAGCAGCGTTCCAGTGCTATCGTTTCCTTTAAACAAGCTGGCTAATACTTTCCAAGACCAGTTGCTTCGCACTTGTCTGCCATTTTGTCTAAAGCTAAGTTCAACGCCACCGGTTCTGAGTTCTTCGCCGATCCAGCTGTTTATGGCTGAGTTAGTGAGGAAGTGAGGGGATAGCCAGGCAATATCTGTATTTTCAGCTGAAATAGCCGGGTAAAATGCACCGACTTTTACCTCTGGCTTTATGGTAGAAGCACTGAGCGGCCGATATTTCAGGTAAAGCTGAGAAAAGTTGAGCCGTTCTTCACCATCGCTGTAGGCGTTTAAAATACCTGATAGGGTCCAGTTATTAGACAAACGCTGATTGGTGGAAATAATTGCTTGAGATAGGTGTAAGCCATCACCTTCGAAGCGCTGGTGGCTTTGGCCAAAGTCTTGAAAGCTTTGTTTGTTTTCTTTCAGCGCCCAGGTTCCGCGCAACAAAAAGTCTGTTTCTGCGTAGCTTGCGATAGAGAAAACTAACGACAATAGGGCTAATGTTTGAGTGACAAACCGCATCAATAGTCGCCGAAACCAGAATCGAATCCGTCATCCCTAATTATGTTTGTATTAAGTGCCCATGTTACTTGAGTATCGGCAGACACAGAAATGGACTGTGCAGGGAGCGCTTTTTCACCTTCCACTTGCGGGTGCCAAAAACGGACGGTGTACTCACCATGAGGAAGTGAAATAGAAGACTGCCCCTCATTATCAGTTTTACCAAAATAAGGAGAGTCTGAGACTACAATATAGCCCAGCATCCAATCATGAATATTACAGCCAATATCCACAATACCTGCATTTTCAAAGCGTAAAGGCTCTGCCGTAAACTCTTTATAGAGCTTTAGTTCGAATTGTTTCGTAGGTGAAAATGAATAGACGTGGTGAAACAAATTATCCGCATTAGGGAAAGTCACTTCAGTACCTGCTTTTACCACAAGCACGTGAGGTTCAAACTGTTTATCTATTTGATTCATTACGGCTGGCTTTTGGTGTGGCATTTGATGCTCATCCACCTCAAACTGCGGCTCAAATAGAAATACGCCGTTATCGACAGGCTCACCATCACTATCATTCAGCGTGATAGAAAAGCTAGCGGTTTGAGCATTTTGTCCTAAGGCCATACTTGAACAAGCCATAAGAAAAAGGGCGGTAAAAAGTGTTTTATATTTCATTCAAGTACCACAGCACAAAGCATAAAAAGAAAGCGTCAATTGACTTAACCATAGAATAAACCCAGTAATATACAACTGCGCTACACCTTTAGTATAAGACCTTGTTGACTAGGTTTTTATTTCGTTCGCTCTCAAGAAAACTTTTGCGATAGTACTTGTGTCAGATTGTGCTTGAGTTTAATCGCGGTTAAAGCTGAGAAAACTTTCTTACCAAGTTATGGTAAACATGATGAAGTCCATCAAGCTGCTCTCGTTCAGCGGTGCCGGCGTTAACTAGCGACTGAATACTTTGGTCAAGCTGAAAAAGCGTTTCACGCATTTGCTGGTCGCTCACCATACTTTGCAGCCAGGTGATAGCGGCAATACGTTCGCCTTTAGTGACAGGCGTAACCTTGTGTAGACTTGAAGATGGATAGAGTATGGCGCTTCCGGCATCGCATTTAACTTTTTGCTCGCCAAATCCTGTCTGAATAACAAGTTCACCGCCTTCGTAGTCATCTTTATCTGTAAGAAAAATCGTCATCGACATATCGCTGCGTAAGACATCGGGCGTATTCGGAATACGCATAATGGCGGCGTCTACGTGATAGCCATAGGTTTGCGATTCGCTGTAGCGGTTAAAGCACGGCGGGAAAATACGTTGAGGAAGGGCTGCGGAGATAACTTTGGGGTGGTTACCTAATTTGCTTAGCAATTGGTTAGCCAGCTGCTGAACACGTTTGTCCTGTGCATCTGCCTGACCGTTATTTTTGACGCCTGCAGCCATACCCATCGCCGTATTTTTGCCATCAACAAAGGGAACGTCGTTAAGCTGCTGACGAAACTGCGCAACATCGCTTTTCGTCAATAAGTCATCAATAATAATCATGTTTTCAGTGCTTTTTAGAGTGGTTTTAATATAAAAAGACCCAGGCAGTTGCCTGCCTAGGTCATGCTAGCATTAAAATTCGTAGCTAACGGTACCTGTAATGTTGCGACCATCACCGATATACATGAAGGCGCCAGAACGGTAGGCTGCCGTCCAGTATTCTTCATCAAATAAATTTCCAATATTAACACGGAAAGTCAGTGAGTCTGAGTGATAGTAGTTAGCGAATAGGTTAACCACTTGATAGTCAGGAACTACGATAGAGTACTCACCGGTTTCAGCACTATAGCCCGCTGCGGTATCTGGTTGACCGCCATACATTTCCGACTGGTAGCTGTAGTCTCCACCAAAGGCAAACTTCTCATTAGGCTGATAGCGCATTTGAATGTAGAAGCTTTCGTCAGCGAAGTTGCTTAGCGCAAGACCGATATTGTCTTCGCTGTAAGACTCAAGAATTTCAGAATCCATAAATGCAGCAGACGCCTGGATGCTAAGTTCATCTGTGATATCACCGCTTAAACCAAACTCAATACCTTCTACACGGTTTTCACCTGTGTTCAATGTACCGAGCGTTGAGTAAGCATCACCGACACTTTCGTGTACGTCGCTCTTAGTGATGCGGAATAGTGCTGCGTTTGCTACAAGCTTTTCATTGAATAGTGACCACTTAGTACCTAACTCAATGTTTTCAACCTGCTCTGGATCAGCTTGAGACGCTTGCTCTGGCGTACCACAAATACCGCCATAACCACAGTTAGCACCTAGATCTGATTCACCGCCGTTTATGTTCGTTGCCGTGCTATACGAAGCGTAGATGTTTCCGTTTTCGGTCACATCATAAACTAGCCCTAAATGACCGTTGTACAGTTCATCTGAGAACTCGTAAAGGTCGCTAGAGGTTTGGTTGCTATAGTCATAGCTATCTACGCGAAGACCAGCGAAAACATTAAAGTTATCGGTAAGCTCAAAGGTGTCCATTACGTATAGCGAGTAGGTTTCAATGTCGAATAGGGCATCAGCATCGCCACGGGTATAAGCTTTACCCATTAGCGAGTTGATATTATCAACCATGTTACCTTCGCCATCTAACAAGCAATAGCTTTCAGATACACCGCGGCGGCCGCTGGTTAAACAGTTCGATGGATTGGTGTAGTCCATATTGAACACTCCGTTGTCTACCGATTCGTCTGTATATTCAAAACCGAATACAAAGCGGTGATCAACGCCTGCGAAAGCCGTATCCCAGAAAAGGTTGAATTGTGTAGTTACGTAGTCAACTTCCTGCCAACCTTGGTGGTTGCTAAGCGATAGGGTGTAAGCGCCTGGCGCAGTAGGGTCTGTCGCGTCACGGTTAGTGCCTCGCATCCCTGTGGTAATATATTCGTTTTCCGTTTTACCTACACGGGTTGCGTTATAAAAACGCACGTTGTCATTGATATCGTACTCAGTACGTAAAGTGAATGTAGTCACTTCCGAGTTCTGAAAGTCTTCGTCTTGTGCATATACGGGAATATCTTCAAGCGGGTAGCCTGCATCACGATCGTAATAGCTACCTAAGTCAGGAATGTCTTCTGCATTGAGGTAATACAAGTCGCCAGTGAACGACAAGCGGTCAGTAGGCTGATTCACATAAGAAAGCTGCACACCTTCGCGGTCGCGTTCGATACCTTCACGTCCAGGTTTATCTTCTGACGAGTAAAGTCCGTTTAGGCGCACCGCGCTGGTTTCAGTAAGCGTTTTGTTTAGATCAACGGTTAAACGCGTGTGCTCATCGGTACCAACTGCTGCATCAACACGGCCGAAGTTATAAGCGGTAGACGCCTTTTTGGTGATAGAGTTAACCGCACCACCTGAAGAACCGCGACCGGCAAAAGTAGAGCTAGGACCTTTTGTAATTTCAACACGCTCAGTTGCGAAGCTTTCGCGGGTTGTCATGCCTGGATCGCGAAGCCCATCAACGAATACGTCGCTACGTGCTTCATGACCACGAATAATATAGCGGTCACCAAAAGCATTACCATTCTCACCGGTACCTAAAGTTACACCTGCCTGTGCTTGCAAGATATCTCTAAGATCTGTTCTTCCGCTTTCTTGAATTTGGTCTTGAGTAAGAACGCTAATGGTTTGTGGTGTATCAACAAGGTCTGCTAAGCGACGAGGATCGCCAGATTTATTGTAGCGGTAGATAGATTGCTGTACGCCGTGAATTTTAATCAGTTCTATTGCTTCGTCAGAGACGGCTTCACATTCTGTCGAAGTTGCATCACTACACGATTCGACTTCTTCCTGAGCCATTACTGCGCCACTACCAAATGCAAGTGCCGCTGCAATGGTCTGTGCGCCCATAGTTAATTTAGTGTTTTTCATCCTGTTTCCCTTTAGTGTGTGTAAGGAGGACGAAGTCTATGAAATATGTAAATGTTTGTAAATATAAATGATAAACATTCTCATTTAATATATTTAAATGAGTTTTTAGTAACGCTTAATTTAAATATTCCTTATATTTCTGTTAGTTGTATTATTAGATTGCATATCTATTGATAAATGAAAACAGTTTAAGAAAGAGGAAAAGCTGACGCTTCGCACATAAAGGTCCTGATAACAGATAGCTTTGCCTTATCAATTTACAAGAGAGCTAGAGAGGCAAACTTACGGTAACAATGACGCCCGTGCCATCTTCCCTGTCATTTAAGAGGAGCTGACCTTTATGAAAAGTGGCTATCATGTTCGCGATATAAAGTCCTAGCCCTAAGTGAGGAGAGTTAGTCGCGTTTTGTACGTCATTTTCTTTTCTTACCGACACCATGGATTGGGTAAGCTGGCTCTTCATTCCCTTGGGAAGTAGAGGCCCAGGGTTACTCACCGACAACCGCACAGATTTGTCGTTCTTTTCTAGTTTAACGATGATTTCATCATTGTCTTTGCTGAAGTCCACAGCGTTTGACACGATTTTATCGAAAAGTTGAGCAATAAGTTCGGGTGACCCCTTAATAAGCAAACTATTGTCAGTGGAACTAAAGGTCCATTTTCTTTGCGCATACGCGTGCCGATAGCCCTGAACACATCCGTCAATCACCTTGATAATATCAAAGGTTTCTAAGTCTTCCTGTTCAATCGCTTGCTCTAATCGCGTAGCCTCGCTCATACTGTTTAATATAGTGCTTAGACGATTTACGCCTGACTGAGCTCTTTCTACAAACACCGCTTGTTGGTCAGCATCATTAACGTGAGAAAGCATGTCTAACGATGACTTCACCACAGCGATAGGTGTTCTTAGCTCATGAGACAAACGAGAGGCCATGTTCTCTAGATAAGAGTTGTACTGCTGTAAGCGTGAAAGTACGTCGGCAAATGAACGGGACAAATCGCCAATTTCATCACGTTGGTTAGATACCGGCAGTGTGCCAATAATTTTACCATTGTCATCAATGACAGCTTCGGTGTTATCACGAAGGGAACGGATACGATTTGAAATTCGCGTAGCAAATAGCAGTAGCCCTAATGTACCTATGGTCATTACTGCTAAAATAACGTGGAAAAGTTGCTCTAGGGCTCGGTTTCGCAATGTGCGAATGCCATTAGTGGTTTGTTCGACAATTACCGCCCCCATAACGTTCCCTTCAATAAAAATAGGGTAGGCAGCAGAAAGTACAATGGCTTTATTATCGGGTGACAAGCGCCAAAGTGATTCAGGCTGACCATTTAGCGCCGTACCTAAATCCTGCCCCACGAGTGCATAGGCATCGTCTAACTCATCGATAAAGTCGGCAGGTGGACGGGTAAGAATTTGGTAATAAATCGGAAGTAACCACTCACTTTCTATCCAATGCCAAACCGCATTGGATGGGGCTTCTTTTTCATCGACTTTAATGCCTGTAGCCGATTGAATATCACCAGCGCGAGCGAGCACGCGTTTATGCTTGTCCACAACCCACACCCTTGAATCGGCATATTTTAAGCCTGCCAAAATACGCTCAATTTCAGGGGAGGGTGTTATGACAGTGCCCAACTCAGCGAGCTCTTTTGTATTAGCTGTGCCTAACGCGTATTGCTTCAACCTGCTATTTTCATCATCAACATCGACGAGTGAAAATGCTAAGCCGCCTGTAGTCATAGACAGCGGGAAACGCAATTCAACATTGTAGCCAGTGGCGGTTTCCTGCCAGCGACCTTGAATTGAAAGGGCGTTCTCTATAGCCCTTGTTGTAGACGTGTTGCTAGCAAGTTTGTACGCGTTTACCCAGCCACTTTCATAGGGCGCAACAACGTATCTTGCTAGTTCGCCTTGTGGGGTTTCCATGCCGATAAGTAAGTGGTCGCCCGTTTCTACGCTTAAGCTATTAGGTTGCCGCCATAACAGCGCGTCATCATTGACTTCAAACATGGCATACAGAAATTGTCCGTAGCGTCCCACCATATGTTTAAATGACAGGCTAGTGGGTTCGCCGGCAAAGTCGTTGTAATACTCAATTACTTCATCACTGCCATACTCGCTCATTAATTCGCTAACTTGCTGCCAGTCGTTAAGTTCGCCATCTAGCTGAATAGGATAAGGAATAGGCGGCGCGTAAAGGTCTGTGCCGGGGCGTACGTCTTGAAGATAAGCTGATTGACTATCAAATAAAGCGGGTCGTTCGTGAAGAGCAGTGGCAACGGCTCGCGCCGTACCTATCATGGTTTGCTCTTGACCATTTCTAAGGTACTGCTCAAGCTCCCACACGTAGTTATAGCCCAAGTAGGGAATGGTGAATAGGAACAACGACAGCACCATAAGCTGAAGGCGGATAGAAAAGCGAAATCCCATGTGTGTAGTCGGTTGCCTCTATTTTTTACTGATGATACACAGCGTTAAACCCACGTACTTTAAAGCTGCCAGCGATACCCCATACCGTATACTGTATCGATATGATCAAAGTTTGCGTCAAGCTGCACAAACTTCTTGCGCATACGTTTTATGTGAGACGTAATAGTGGTGTCGTCCACTACCATTCTCGACTCATCCATAAGCTGTTGACGGCTTTTCACGTGACCCGGTCGCTTGATGAGCGCGTGCAGCATCCAGAACTCTGTTACCGTCAGTAAAACAGGTTGGTTTTGCCAGCTTACCGTCATTCTCGATACATCTACTTTTAAATCACCTACTTTTAGCTCATCTTTTTGCTCTGTGGGGGCAGCAAGCAGATCAGTACGTCTAAACAGTGCGGCAATTCGGGCTAGCAGATGGGCCATGCTGATATCTTTGGTCAGATAGTCGTCAGCGCCCATTCTCAGACCACTAATAGTATCGACATCGTTATCCCGCGCAGTAAAAAAGATAATGGGAAGGGTTTGAGAAAGACCTCGCAGTTGCTGGCACAGCATAAAGCCACCTTCTATTTCATCTTTCAAACCAATATCAATAATGGCTAAGTCGGGTAGGGTGTGGTTAAACGCTTCGGCCGCAGATGGTCTGTCTTCATAGGCATTTACGCTATAGCCCTGCGCTTTAAGCGCCATAATGTAGTTTTCGCGAATGGCCGCGTCATCTTCCACTAATGCAATTGTCTTTGGCATACATTAACCCACAATTATAATTCTAATAGAACGCACACTATACCTATGAACAAAAGCTATTGCCTAAGTTCGACATAAAATCCTCAAACTTGCCTCATTTGCGCCATATTTGAGAAGCGTTGAGCGAAATTTTTATTAATAGAGCATTCTACAACGCGAGTTTCTATCTGGCTTAGCGTTCTATTGTACTGTCTGTGTTGACAGGTATTAAACCATCATTACATTTCCACAATTAGGCGCCTTTTCTGCCATTTGTACCGTGTTAAATAAATATCGTCTGTCGACACAGTACGCATCGCTTCAAAACAGGTTTCTATACCTAGTCTGTTTTAGCAAGTGCAATGTGGTTAAAGCAGACTGTGCTGTTGACGTCTCTTTTATTCTCAAGAGAGTGACAAACAGTACCGTGGAAGCGGTAAGGCTGAACTTCTACGTAAATATTTCTATTGGCTTATAGCTACCCTTTGCGCTGCGTGCTCCCCCAACGGTACGCAGCGCTTTTTTATTAGGGTTGAAAAAAGGTCTTTTCGCACTCATTTTCTAACTGTTTAAAGCAACCACTAAACGCGAGTGTATTCATTTAATAGCATGAACTAGGTTACACTTCGTTGGCTATATATTGTTAGCGGCAGATAACGACATCTCACTAAAGTTGGTTAGGGCGTACTGACCTTTGGCTTTTATCAAAGGTCAGTATGTCTTAGTAGTCACACTCTCACTACGGGCAAATCATGAAAGCGTTGGACATTAAAGGGTTAACCAAAACCTACAAAGGTGGCGTACAGGCACTAAAAGGCGTCGACCTTACAGTACAAGAAGGAGACTTCTTTGCATTACTTGGCCCTAATGGGGCGGGTAAATCTACCACCATTGGCATTATAAGCTCACTTGTTAATCAAACTAACGGCAGCGTTTCGGTGTTTGGTTATGATCTCACAACGCAAAAAGAACAAGCTAAAGCCTGCATTGGTCTGGTACCACAAGAGTTCAACTTCAACCAGTTTGAGACCGTACTGCAAATTGTGCTAAACCAAGCTGGGTACTATGGCGTACCGCGTAGTGTTGCGAAAGAACGCGCTAAAAAATACCTTGCTCAACTGGATCTATGGGAAAAGCGCGATGCCCGCGCCCGCGAGTTATCAGGTGGTATGAAACGCCGCTTAATGATTGCTCGTGCGTTAATGCATGAACCAAAGCTACTTATTCTAGATGAACCAACTGCAGGCGTAGATATTGAAATTCGCCGCTCTATGTGGGGCTTTTTAGAAGAAATAAACCGTCAGGGTATTACCATTATCCTCACCACCCACTACCTTGAAGAAGCAGAGATGCTGTGCCGCAATATCGCGATTATTAATAAGGGCACCATTGTAGAGAACACCAGCATGAAGGCGCTGCTGTCTAAGCTTAATGTAGAAACCTTTGTGTTAGATATTAAAGCCGCAAATGGCGTATCGACCACAGACAACTTGCTAACCGGTTTCGAGCACCGCTTGATTGACGACCACACCCTTGAAGTTGATGTAGAGAAGACCGAAGGACTAAACCCAGTTTTCACGCAACTCAGTGAAAAGGGCGTTCAAGTAATGAGTATGCGCAACAAATCAAATCGCCTTGAAGAATTGTTTGTGCGTTTAGTTGAATCAGCGAAACAAGCTAGCTAAGCCCACAGCAGGAAAAGGTGAAGAACATGAAAACTGAAAGTACACAAATGAACACAGAAGAAAACGTGGGTTGGTTTAAACAAAACTATGTAGCGCTAACCACTATTTGGATAAAAGAATGCACGCGCTTTTTGCGCATATGGGTACAAACCCTAGTGCCACCTGCTATTACGATGAGCCTTTATTTCGTTATATTCGGTAGCCTTATCGGTAACCGTATTGGCGAAATGGGGGGCTTTACCTACATGGAGTTTATTGTACCGGGTCTCATTATGATGTCGGTGATCACAAACTCTTACGCCAATGTGTCGTCTTCATTTTTTAGCGCAAAGTTCCAGCGCAATATTGAAGAGCTATTGGTATCGCCTGTACCCACCTCGGTCATCATTCTTGGCTATGTGGGTGGCGGTGTAGCACGCGCTATTCTCATAGGAATAATCGTTACCTTGGTGTCGCTATTTTTCGTTGACGTACAAATACATAATTTAGGCATTATTGCGCTGACGTTATTGCTCACCTCTACCTTGTTTGCTACAGCAGGCCTGATTAACGCAGTGTTTGCCAAAACCTTTGATGATATCAGCGTGGTGCCAACGTTTGTATTAACACCGTTAACTTACTTAGGCGGCGTGTTTTATTCACTTACGCTATTGCCTGAATTTTGGCAATGGGTAAGTAAAGCGAACCCTGTTGTATATATGGTTAACGGGTTTCGATACGGCTTCTTAGGTGTATCTGACGTAAACGTAACACTTTCGCTTACTTTGTTAGTGGGCTTCAACGCGTTGCTGTTTAGCGTGGCGTACTACTTACTTAAAACCGGTAAAGGTATTCGTAGCTAATGGCAAGCGGTAACTCTAGAGAAATCACCACATCGCAGGTGGGTATTCACGATAAGTTAGACGACTTAGTAAAAAAGTACCAAGTCAGTGAAAACAAGCGACCAATTAGCGAGCATACACAAGCCGCCTTTGATGAAGTAAGTGCCTGGCTTGATGCCGATAATGGCTTCAATGGAGAGGTTATTTTAGACTCTTGCTGTGGTGTAGGCGAAAGTACGGCCAACATAGCACGAGCTAACCCCGATGCCCGTGTTATCGGCATTGATAAATCGGCCCTGCGGGTCGACAAGCATGAGCATTACAGCGTGCAGCAGGACAACTATCGGGTGATCCGTGCTGATGTGAATGACTTTTGGCGCTTGGTAAGACAGTCTAATTGGAAGGTGACGCAGCACTTTTTGCTATACCCTAACCCGTACCCCAAAAAGACCCAGGTTCAAAAGCGTTGGCACGGCAGCGCGGCCATGGTGGATTTGATGGCGATCACCCCTAACATAGAGGTGCGAAGCAACTGGCTTATCTACCTAATGGAATTTGCGCAAGCGGCTAAACACTACGGCATGGTGTCAGACTTATCTGAAGTCACCGGCGACAATCACATGACGCCGTTTGAACGAAAGTACCGTGGTAGTGGGCAGTCCTGTTGGAAGCTAAATTGTCGCAGCGAAGAAAGTTAATAAGGCTTTGAATATCTGAGCGGCAGCTTACTTTGGATAAACGGGCGGGGAGCTTACTTAAATACCTCGCCCTTCTTCTTCTAAATTGAAAATGGCTAGCCTATTAATGCCGTGCTGTGGCGGAGCGCACGTTCGCCAAAGGCGGGCTGAATACATAGCCCTGTGCATAGCGAATGGGCAGGCGCTTTACGCGTTCTAAATGCGCTTCATCTTCAACGTGTTCAGCTATCGTGCTTACGCTATGTCGTTCACACAGCGACAATAAATAGTCCACATACTCTCTTACTGCCTCTTGTTCATCGTAATGTTTGATTAGCCCGCCTGCTAGCTTTATGCCTCGAACTGGCAGGTTCATCAACGCCCGGATATTTCCTGGGCAAGAGCCTACATTATCGATAAACACGCCAAGCCCGGCATGCATACTTTTTTCTATAAAGGCGGTTAAGTTTTTAGGGTTAGACAGCGCGGTAGATGCACTAACTTCAATGCTCACTCGCTCGGGCGCAGGGTAACTCGCTAAGTGGGTTATAAGTGTGTTGGTGAGCTCCTGGTTATATAAATCTTTGGCACTAATATTAATATTCCAAGGAATATTCACATCGTGAAAGTAACTGGCACACTGCACGAACATACTTGCTGCAAGTGAATTTACATGCTGGTCACGTTCGATAAGATAAAGAAATTCGCTGGGCAGAAAGGTTTTATCCCCTCGCGTAATTAGTCGTGCCAAGCATTCGTATCGCCACACTCCTTGGCTATTTAAGTCAACGATGGGTTGAAAGTAGGGGACAATATCTTCTATGGAGAAATCCTCGGATATTTCGCGTATGGGCATAAACCGACCTCCTTGCAATAATGTATCTAATAGTGACTGATACGTCGCTGACACCTGCACTTAACAGCTATAGCAGACTGCGCATTCGCACTATTCATAAATTAAATATAGTTGAGAGTGCAAAATTTTGCGGTACTAATTTGAAAGAAGTATGGTTTATCCTTGCAGGTCACATCACTAGACAGCTAAAGGTATAGTGTGTGCGTCATGTCCATGAAAATTGACTAACTAGTCTGAATGTTTCACATAAGACAGTGAATTGGCGGTTTCTACCTCTTGGCGAGCATTGCAAACTGATGTAAAGTGCCACACCCTGAAAGTATTGTGATAAGTTTCAGGTTTGGCAACGAATGGACCGCGTCAACGCGCATTAGCCTAGCCGATATCTAGTTTTTATGTAGCAACGAGGTATAGGGGTTAAATAGCTGCTGCTTAAGAAGCATGCTAAATGGCTAAAAGGAAAAGTAAGTGTCAGGCCGGTATCCTACAAAACCGCCTGTTTATTTCGCCCAATAAATGTAAGCGAAATGTGTGATTGTTTAAAGTATGAGGTGTGTTGAGTGGGTGAAGCGCAAGTTAGTTTAGAGCACCTGTTTAGGGTCTTTACCAAACCTGAACACAAAGACTCAAAGCTGGCTCAAATAGAGCAGCATTTATCTGACAATATCTTAGATTTTTTGTCACAGCATGTAGTGACAAAAAAAACGTCGTTAGAAGAAATTGAAAAAGATTTTTCAGACTCCAAAGTGCCTGAGTCACCTGAGTTTGTGTCCACTCATGCTGAAAGCTTGCTTGATAAGCTCGTTGCGCACTCTGTAAATACTTACTCGCCTACTTTTATTGGCCACATGACCTCTGCGCTGCCTTATTTCCATCTACCGCTTTCTAAGCTAATGGTAGGGCTTAATCAGAACCTAGTTAAAATAGAGACCTCTAAAGCGTTTACACCGCTAGAACGTCAAGTGCTGGGTATGATGCACAACCTTGTCTACGATCAGCCTCAAGGTTTTTATGACGAGCACTTACACAGTGCAGCACATTCATTAGGCGCATTCTGTTCAGGTGGTACTATCGCCAATATCACTGCTTTGTGGGTAGCTCGCAATAAATTGCTCGGCCCACAAAAAGGCTTTTCAGGCGTAGCCAAAGCGGGTCTCGCCGCTGCTTATCGTCACTACGATATTAATAACTTAGGGGTGATGTGCAGTAAACGTGGCCACTACTCATTATCAAAAGCAGTAGACGTACTAGGCTTAGGTCGCGAGCAGCTGCTAACGGTAGCTGCGCCTAAACAAACCTTAGATCCAGCGAAAGCCCTTCGCATTGGTAAGCGTTATCAAGAAGAGGGAAATAAGCTTCTTGCTATCGTTGGTGTGGGCGGTACCACTGAGACCGGTCACGTCGACCCGCTGGATGAACTTGCTGACGTCGCAAAAGAGCTCGGCTGCTGGTTCCACGTAGACGCAGCTTGGGGCGGCGCTACCCTATTTTCAGCGCGTTATCGCGACCGATTAAAGGGTATTGAGCGTGCAGACTCAGTCACCATTGATGCCCACAAGCAAATGTACGTGCCGATGGGCGCTGGCATGGCACTTTTTAAAGACCCACAAAATGCCAACGCGGTTAGACACCATGCTCAGTATATACTGCGTGCAGGCTCTAAAGATTTAGGCGCTACCACGCTAGAGGGCTCCCGTAACGGTATGGCTATGATGGTGTACTCGGCGCTGCATATATTTGGTCGCAAAGGTTACGAACTTCTTATTGATCGCAGTATCGATAAAGCCAAAGACTTTTCACAAATGATAGATAAGGCGAGTGACTTTGAATTAACTACTACGCCGACGTTATCGCTATTAACGTATCGAGTGTGCCCTGAAGAGGTACAAGAAAAGTTAAAGCACGCTAACGCCCAAACGCGCAATGCGATTAACCAGAAAGTTGACGCGCTTGTTGTCGCAGTACAAAAGCAGCAGCGTGAAGCTGGTAAGTCATTTGTATCACGTACCCGTTTAGAAGCGCCAGATTACCCGTCTCAGTGTATTACCGTATTTCGCGTGGTGTTAGCCAACCCGTTAACGAGCCATAATGATTTGGCCGCTATTTTGGCTGAGCAGCATCTTATTGCGAAAGAAACACAGGCGTGGAAAGACCTGATGGATTTTGTTGGCGAAACAGAAACTCTAGCTTCTTAGGTGAAGCTTCTTAAGTGCTGGCCTCTTAAGTGTTAGCTTTTTAAATTCAAGTAGTTTCTAGGCTAACGAAAAAGCTAACGTTTCAAAGTGAACAAACAAAAACGCCCGGTGCTGGCTCTGTTTAAGAGTGTTGCATCGGGCGTTTTTTCGTTTATAAGTGGCTTTCGCTTAACGTCGTGTAATTTGCATGTTATCGATTAAACGGGTTTTACCCATAAACATAGCAACTAGTAATACTAGCTCTTTGTCGCTATCACTAGCCGCTTCAAACGTAGCTGCGTTAACTACCTGGCAGTAGTCTTTCTTAAAGCCTTTCGCTTCAAGGTTAGCAATCATGATATTTTCAAGCTCAGCAAAGTTAGTATTACCATTTTCGATGCTCGCTTTAATACGCTGCATCTCTTCAAAAATAGCGCTTGCTGTGGCTTTTTCAGACTCTGTCAGGTAGCCATTTCTAGAGCTCATTGCCAGACCTGACGCCTCGCGCTCGGTAGGTACGCCATGAACTTTTACCGCCATTGACAAGTCGCGCGCTAAAGCGCGGATCACTTGTAGCTGCTGGAAATCTTTCTCGCCAAAGAAAGCATCGTCTGGCTGTACCATGTTAAACAGCTTGGTAACTACGGTTGCCACACCGCGAAAATGTCCTGGACGACTGGCGCCACAGTGAGAGTCTGATATACCAGGCACTTCAACAAAGGTTTGCGCGTCTAGTCCTGCTGGGTACATTTCAGCAACGCTAGGCAAAAATACGGCATCAGCACCCACAGCAATAAGCTTAGCTTTATCTTCTTCTATGGTACGCGGGTAGGCGTCTAAATCTTCATTCGCACCAAACTGCATGGGGTTTACAAAAATGCTTACCACCACTTTATCGTTGTGTATTTTTGCTTTTTTGACTAGTTTAAGATGACCGTCGTGCAGGTTGCCCATCGTGGGAACAAAGCCTATGGTTTCACCATTTCGACGCCACATATTTACGGTTTCGCGCAATGCTGAAATACTATCAAGCACCTTCATATTTTACCCCGTTATTCGAAGCTGTGTTCAGCAGAAGGAAACGCACCGCTTTGCACATCTTCAATGTATTTTGACACTGCTTTACGCATATCACCGGTTTCTACAAGGTAGTTCTTGGAGAACTTGGGCATGTAGTTGGCGCTGATACCAAACATATCGTGCATTACTAGAATTTGGCCGTCGGTATCTTTACCTGCGCCTATGCCTATTACTGGTATAGTTAAGGCTTCGCTGATTGCTTTTCCTAATGATGAAGGTACGCACTCAAGTACTAGTAGCTGAATACCGGCTTCTTCTAATGCTTTAGCTTCGCTAAGCAGCTTTTCTGCTTGGCTTGCTTCACGACCTTGTACTTTAAATCCACCGAATACGTGAACTGACTGGGGTGTTAAGCCTAGATGCCCGCACACGGGCACGCCGCGAAGGTTTAAGCCTTTAATGGTGTCGCATAACCAGCTTCCGCCTTCCATCTTTACCATGCTAGCACCGGCAGCCATTAGCTTTGCTGCATTAGTGTAGGTCTGCTCTGGTGTAGCGTAAGACATGAATGGCATATCAGCTAAAACGAAAGCGCGCTCGGTACCACGTCGTACACTTTTTGTGTGATAAGCAATATCGTCGATAGTTACCGGAAGGGTGTCGTCTTCACCTTGAAGAACCATGCCTAAAGAGTCGCCGATAAGAAGGGCGTCTACGCCTTGTTCATCAAACATTTTGGCGAAGCTGGCGTCGTAAGCGGTTAAAGAGGTGATCTTTTCCCCGGCCTGCTTTTTCTTAAGCAAGCCAGATACTGTTACTTTCTTCATGACATGTCTCAGATTGATATTTGTTGATATCGTGTGGCGAACTATACGGATTTTGTCGCTAATTGGAAGTCTCGCAGGCGACTAAGTCCGTCTAGCGAGCAGTTAGCAACCCACGCTGAAATAGGCTTACCGTCGTGCATTACCATATTAGGGGCAATTTCAAACAAGGGGACCATAACGAACTCACGCTCTGCCATACCGTAGTGAGGAATGACCAAATCAGCAGTATCGATAGTTTCACTGCCGTATAGCAATATATCTAAGTCTAGCGTGCGCGGGCCCCAGCGCTCACCCTTACGCTCGCGGCCTTCTTCTAGCTCGATGCGCTGAAGTTGTTTTAATAGTCCGTGAGGCTTAAGCGACGTTTCTATTAAGCATACTGCATTAATATAGTCAGGTTGGTCTTGAGGCCCCATCGGCTTACTGGAATAAAGCGAAGAGGTTTTAAGTACGCGAGTATCTTCTAATTGGCTAATGGCATCAAACGCACGCTGCGCTTTTTCCTGGCTATTACCAAGGTTGCTACCTACGCCAATGTAAACATGCTCTTTATGCATCTGGACCTCGTTTCGCTGCGGGTTTACGCCTGCGTTTTCGCGGTGCACCTTTTCCGCCACCCTCGCTTTTGCGAAGCGCGTTAAGCATGCCTTTTTGTTTACCATTGTCAGCGTGCTGGAAGTGCGTCCACCATTGAGCTAGCTCAAGCAAATCGCCGCCTTCTACTTGGCCTCGAGCCAATAAAAAGTCATAGCCAGCTCTGAATTTCGGGTGAGTAAGCAATTGAAACGCGCGTCGACCAAAGCGTTTAGGAAGACGCTGCTGTAAAATCCAGATGTCACGTACCACGGTAGAGAAGCGCTTAGGTATCATAATGCGTTGCGTCTGACGGGCAATAACTTCGCCTGATGCAATGTTAAATGCATCGTGTGCGTTTAAGCCAGACTCGCTTTGCAAGCGTTGAGACTGCTCTTCAACCGGATACCATAATAATGCTGCATAAAGGAAAGCTGGGGTAACACGCTGATCGTTATTAATGCGTTCATCGGTATTGGCAAGCACGCGGCGCACGAACTGCATTTCACGGCTGTTTTCATCTTTTAAAAATGGCGTAAGCTGAGGGAATAAAGGCTCAATTAAACCGTATTCGTGCAGCATTAAGAAGGTTGCTTCCCCTTTACCCGATAAAAACAATTTAAGGGTTTCTTCAAACAAACGTGCTGGTGGTATGTTCTGGAGAAGATTCGCCAGGGATTTTATCGGTGCCGCGGTTTTTTCTTCGATGCTCATGCCAAGTTTAACGGCAAAACGTACCGCGCGTAGCATTCGCACCGGGTCTTCACGGTAGCGTGTTTCTGGGTCGCCAATTAGCTCAACTTCACGCTTTTCTATCGCGGCTAGACCATTTGCAAAGTCTTTTACTGTAAAGTCGGCCACGCTGTAATACATGGCGTTGAAGGTAAAATCACGGCGCTCAGCATCTTCTTCAATGGTGCCAAATACGTTGTCGCGAACTAATTGTCCGTGAGCATCACGCTTTGCAATAGCTTTGCCCTTAGGGAGGTTTTCGTCTTCGTCGGACTCTTGGTGGTGACCACGGAATGTGGCAACTTCAATAATTTCTCGACCAAAAACAATATGAGCTAAGCGAAAGCGCCTGCCTATCAGGCGGCAGTTTCTGAATAAACCCTTAATCTGTTCAGGTGTAGCGTTAGTCACCACATCGAAGTCTTTTGGTTCGTGCCCCATCAAAATATCGCGTACACAGCCTCCAACCAAATAGGATTCGAAGCCAGCTCCATTAAGGCGATACATTACTTTCAATGCATTTGCGCTTACATCTTCACGAGAAATACCGTGTTCTCCACGGGTCATTGTCCTTGGCTTCAAAGCGTCAGAGGACGAGCTCTCTTTTGAAAAAGCGCGCTTAACAGATTTAAAAACACGATGAATGATGATGGTATCTCCGCAGACTATAAAGGTTCGCTATAATAAGTGGATTCATGCTGTGGAACAATAATTTCGGGTGTTTTCACTACTTTTTTCCTATCCCACATCGAAATAGCTGCTTTAAGCGCTGAATCAATATCATCAAATTCTGATGCATTTGGAAAGGAAAAGCCTAAAAAGTCCATTACACGCACAATATTATTTAGCGCTGTATAGTTATTAACAGGGGCTGCTCGGTTTTGTTTACTCAGTTTTCTGCCTGGCGCGACAGCCGCTACCGGCACATGCCCGTATTGAGGGGCGTTGTAACCGAGTGTTTTATACACCGCGCGCTGCAATGGCGTTACATCAATAAGGTCGCACCCTCTGATTACACAGTTAACTTGCTGAAATACATCGTCCAAAATAACAACTAGATTGTAAGAAAACAAACCGTCACGTCGTTTAAGTACTACATCTTCGGCGTTTAAGCTGGCGTTTGAACTAGAAGGCGTAAACTTACCCATGAGCACATCTTCAAAAGCTTCAAGTGGCGTATCTACTTTTAGGCGCAGTGCACAGTCTTGGGTGGCTGAACACACTGTCTTGTCCCGACAATTTCCGTTATAGATACCGCCCATAGCTTTAATTTGCTTACGTGTACAGGTGCAAAAATAGGCTTTTTCTTGTGTAAGTAAGTCATCGAGAAGTTCTTGATAGCGAGGATGTTGCTGACTTTGGTAAATGACATCGCCATCCCAATACAAACCATGGGCTTCTAGTGTGGTAAGGATGTCCTTGTCGACACCTGCTATGCAGCGTGGTTCGTCGATGTCTTCCATGCGAAGCAACCACGTGCCGTTGTGGCTTTTCGCGTCTAGGTAGCTGGCAACAGCAGTAACGAGTGAACCGAAATGTAATTGGCCGGAGGGTGAGGGAGCAAAGCGCCCTACATAGTGGTTATGCATAATTAAGGTTTAACAAAAAGCCCCATCTTTTTGGGATGAGGCTTTCTATATCAACATACTCGCGGTTATTAGCTTAACCTTGAAGTTGTTTTTCTTTGATTTCAGCCATGGTCTTACAGTCGATACACAAATCAGCTGTAGGACGCGCTTCTAAGCGACGGATACCAATTTCGATACCACAAGAATCGCAGAAGCCGAAATCGTCTTCTTCAATGCGCTTAAGCGTTTTTTCAATTTTCTTTATTAGCTTACGCTCACGGTCACGTGTACGTAACTCAAGGCTGAACTCTTCTTCTTGAGCTGCACGGTCTACAGGATCAGGGAAGTTTGCTGCTTCATCCTTCATGTGCGTTACCGTACGGTCAACCTCTTCACGAAGTTGATTGCGCCACGCTTTAAGCAATAGACGAAAGTGCTCAAGTTGGGGCTCGCCCATGTACTCTTCGTCAGCTTTTGGCTCGTACGGCTGCAAACCTGCCAGCGCTAATAGTCCTAGGGATTTTGTTTCTTTTCCTGTTGGCATCTGCCACATCTCCTACACTACGACATCCATCTTGTCCTGATTGGACCGATATCTATATCAGACTCGACAGCTTCAGGCAATCGATCGTGTCTATGTAATTATTATGCTGGTGTGTTGTTTCTAACATTTGCCAGATGTTTAATCATTTATACGACTGGCTACCAGCAAACGCATTAGTGCGTTCTACCACTAAAACAAGGCGCAAATATGAAGACGAAATGAAAAAAATCAACCTATTTTTTATAAAATCACAGGGAGTGATTGATTTAATAGGATTTTTTGTTCATCAATTATACAGCCTGCGGCAAGCACAGTTACGCCTGCATTAGCGGCAATCTGTACGCTTTCGGCATAAGTTGGATCAATATGCTTTGCAACTTGAACACTTTCAATAGCGGTATGTTGAACACAGAACAACAAGCTGGTCTTTATACCGCCTTGCGCTAGGCGAGCCAGTTCCAAGCAGTGTTTTGCACCTCGCTGGGTTACCGCATCGGGAAAGTAGCCTTTATTATTTTCCGCTAAAGTGACGGATTTTACTTCCATGTATTCTGTAAGTTCTTGACGCTGCGCGTTTTCCCTGGTTAACGCGAAGTCGAATCGGCTGTTGGCAGTTGGCGGTGTTACTTCTGCTTTCCAACCGCCGATATCGGAAAATTCACCTAGCACCTTGTTATCTAGTGCTTCTGCCACCAACTTATTAGCATTGTGTGTGTTAATACCGATGAAGTGACCATCAAACGTTTGGGCAAGTTCCCATGTATACTTGAGCTTTCGCTTTGGGTTCGTCGACTCACTTAAAAAAACCGTATATCCCGGTTCTGCGCAGCCGGTCATTGCGCCAGTATTTGGACAATGAGCAGTAACGATTGAACCGTCGTCTAGCTCAACGTCGGCAAGAAATCGCTTGTACCTTTTAATCAAGGTGCCGCGTAATAACGAAGGTGAAAACTTCATGTATCGCCTTTTTTATAAAAATTAGGTTCACCGCGTAGACGTTCCCTGCTGGTACTCGTGTGCTATGGCATAGGGTTTATGGGAAACGCACAACATGTTCGCGGTATGCAGGCAAAAGAGAGTAACAAAGATTTGAGCAAGCGCAAAAAGCGCTTATCGAAAACATAACGATGTATAAGGAATAAAACGCGATGGCAGAATTTACGGTAAGCCTTTCAACCAATAGTGCTGAAGCTGTATGGGGCGAAAGCGCTAAGCTTTCTTTCACTGAATCAGGCGCAGTTATTCACCTACCTGATGACAAGCTTAACGAGCGATTAATTCAGCAAGCGGCGAGAAAGTTAGATGGTCTAGGGTTGCCTGCCGTTGCGCTTAAGGGTGATTGGCATAAAGAGCAACAGTGGGCCTTTGCACTTAGCTTTACACGTGCACTTAAGCCTGCCTCTATCCAATGGGCGGATACGGCTGACAAAGCAGCGTTAGAGCAGGAGTATGCGGCATTATTATTTACTCGTCAGTTGGTAAACGAAACTCCTGAAGACCTTAGCCCTGAAACCCTAGCGACACGTGCTGCCCAGTGGCTTAAATCGCTGGGTGGAGACAAAGTCTCTTACTCAATGACAGTAGGTGAAGACCTTAAAGAGCAAGGCTGGATAGGTATTTATAACGTAGGTCGTGGTAGTGAACGCCCGCCTGCAATGCTAGTCCTTGATTACAATCCCACAGGCAACGAAGATGCCCCGGTCGATGCTGTGCTAGTAGGGAAAGGAATTACCTTCGACAGCGGCGGTTACAGCATTAAATCTAGCGAAGGTATGTTAGATATGAAGTGTGACATGGGGGGCGCGGCAACGGTAACTGGCGCGCTAGGCTTATCTATTTCTCAAGGCAGCGAAAAGCGTATCCAGCTAATTTTGTGCTGTGCGGAAAACCTAATAAGCGGTCACGCTTATAAACTGGGCGATGTACTTACCTACAAAAATGGGGTGACTGTTGAAGTTGTTAACACTGATGCAGAAGGGCGTTTAGTACTGGCTGATGGTTTGATGGCGGCAACGGAAACTGGCGCGCCGCTTATTATCGACGCAGCAACGTTAACGGGCGCGGCAATGGTTGCCTTGGGCTCTGATTATCATGGCGTATTCTCACTAGATGATAATGCACGCGATCAAATGCTGAAAGCCGCAAAAGCAGAGAATGAACGCTTTTGGCCATTACCCCTTGAAGACTTTCACGCAGACCGTTGCCCTTCAGCGTTTGCTGACACGGCGAACAGCCGCCCGATGAAAGGTGGTGGTGGTGGCGGTGCGTCAAACGCTGCGGGCTTCTTATCGCGCTTTGTTAAAGCAGAAGGCTGGGTGCATTTAGATTTGGCTGCGGCCTATCACGGTGGTGCAACCGCTGAAATGCCAGTAGGTGCAACAGCAAAAGGCATTCGTTCAATTGCAAGAATGCTGAAAGATTTCACTGCATAAATAAAAAACAGAGGGGGCTTCACAGAGTGTCGCCCCTTTTCGTTAACTAGATCCCGCCCAAGCGTTCAGCTAGTTTCTTATAACGCTCAACGTCACCGCTATCAAAAAGTGGGTTACCGTCGGTATCTTTGTCTTTTGATACTAAAAGGCTTTCGCGCTCTAGACGCTCTACGCGTACTTCTTGCACACCCAGAAATGCCGCCACTTCTTTTACCGTCATCAAACTCATTACAATTTTTCCTATTGTGGTTGTTTTTGTTAGGTTTTAACCAAGCCTCTACTTTGGTCAAGGCTGTGTGATCTTGTCATTACATCAGAAGCGCTTTGTACAAGACATTACCTAAAAGGCGAATAAAATACTAAACATCCAGCTATGGTGAGCGTGCCTATTTACGCATTGCATAAACCAAAGGCTAGATAAGGTTATCGTTGCTACGCCTGTTGCATACTGCTTCCTATTGTTTTAGTTAAGCCCATTTTTGTTATTTTTCGAGTCTTTTTTACCGATTCTTTTAATGATCGCTAATGATGGGCACGCGCTTTTTGCTTAAAAATCGGAGTTAGATAGATATAAAGAGCAGCAGTCGAGTGTTAAAAGGTGTTTTTTACTCACTCTGCTTGGTTTACCATTGCGCGCCATAACCATCTATCTGCATGAATATTGAGTTATACTTTACGATTCACGCTTAAATTGGGCTTACGCTCTCAATCGGAGACAATAAAAAAATGGATACCTGGTCCGCTGCCGTCATGCTTTTCTTGATCATGGATCCGCTCGGTAATCTGCCGGTTTTTATGTCGGTGCTTAAATCCATTGAGCCTAAAAGACGTCAATTTATTCTTATACGAGAACTATTGTTTGCGCTTGGTATTTTATTCTTATTTCTGTTCAGCGGTCAGTCGGTTCTTAACTTTTTGAATGTAGAGCAAGAAACTGTGAGTATTGCCGGTGGTATCATTCTATTTCTTATTGCGCTTAAAATGATATTTCCGTCGTCCGGCAATCCAAGTGGACTTGCAGTGGGTGAAGAGCCTTTCTTGGTGCCTCTTGCTATCCCTATGATCGCAGGCCCCTCAACCTTAGCGGCGTTAATACTCCTTGCTAATCAAGCACCGGATAGAATGGTGGATTGGTCACTAGCGCTTGCTGCTTCCTGGTCGATTAGCGCTGTCATCTTATTATTTTCAAACGTGTTTCATAAAATTTTAGGGGAGCGTGGCCTAGTTGCGATGGAGCGATTAATGGGTATGATCCTCGTTATGATCGCTATCCAAATGTTGTTAGATGGCGTTACCAAATATTTCATGCATGCCACTGGAGCCCTTTAAATGGCAAAGCAAAAACTTAATACCTTTGGGCGTGTTCGCGCCTTAGAAGGCTGGAAATCCGTTGCATTCGGCGCTGCGTTACTAGAGCGTATGCTGCCTAACTACACGCTTTTTTGTGAGCTGACAGAAAGTGGTGATGCGAATGCCTTACGCAACTGCTTAAATTTGGTCTGGGAAACACTTAAGTCTCCTAAAAGTAAATTTAATATCGCAGTGCAGCTTGAAAAAGTGGAAGTTGCCACCCCGGATACCAGCGAACACGATAACTATGGCGTGTACCCTGCTATTGATGCAGCCATCGGATTAGCTGGCCTACTTAATTTAATAGCAGGTGACGATCCCCAAGGCGCTGTGGTAATCAGCAAACTATCTCAAGGTAGCGTTGAAGCTTATTTATTAGAAAGCGAAGAAGCTGATGATGAGACCGTGAAAGCTCATCCACTTATGGAATTTGAAGTAGAGGTACAAAACGAACTGCTCGATTACGTTGAGCAGGCTAAGTACCCTGCAAAGGCAGCAGACGAAATGAAAGCTCTCGCCCTGGAAGCGGGTATCTCAAACATAGGCCTTGAACTTTAAAGTAGCTAGGCCGTGCGCTCTAGGTAGGTTCACGGCTTTGCGCTGCGCTAAGCGTACGTACGTTTTAGCTAGCTCACTTCTATTAACATGTAGCGCAGTGCGCTGGTGTGTCTTTCTTTAATAATTTGCCAGTGGGTAGGTAAAGTAGGTGTTGTGAGTGTACTCTCATGCTCTAAGTAAACTACGCTGCCGCTTTGCACTAGGTTATTCTCTGCAAGCGATATAAGCGCTGGTGCTACCAAATCTTTGCCGAACGGCGGGTCAACAAATACTACATCGTAAGGTAATTCGGTAGGCGTTGAAGCGTTTAGCCCCTTCAATATGTTTAGCGCATTACCTTGGTAGACGTTGGCTGATGCAACCTCATTTACTTTAAGTAAAGAAAGGTTACTTTCCAGCTGTGACACAGCCTGATTATCTAATTCAATAAAATCGCAATGTGCCGCATAGCGCGATAATGCTTCTAAACCCAGTCCACCCGAGCCCGCAAATACATCTAGGCAGCGTGCGTCGTTAACATAAGGCATTAGCCAGTTAAATAAGGTTTCTTTATTTCTGTCGGTAGTAGGCCTTAACCCTTCTGCGTTTAATACAGGTAGCTTCCTACCGCGCCATTGACCACCAATAATACGTATCTGCCCAGTGCTATTTGCACGGTGGGCTCTACCATTTTTTGGTGAATGAGGTTTTTTTGCAGAAGATGGTGCCCGAGTAGGGCGAGAAACTCGCTTCATAGTGGCCGACAATGGTATCATGCGTTCATACATTAGGCGGCAAGTGTAGCCGAAATTGCTAAGAATTTATAAGGATTTGTCCTAACGATGTCGAAACTTTTTGGCTGGTTCAGTAAGAACAAGAAAGCAGAGAAACAAAAAGCCCAAGCGGAAGAAGAAGCTCGCTTAAAGGCGGAAGCCGAAGCACAGGCTAAAGCGCAAGCGGAAGAAGAAGCTCGCGCAAAGGCAGAAGCTGAAGCACATGCGAAAGCCCAAGCGGAAGAAGAAGCTCGCTTAAAGGCAGAAGCCGAAGCACAGGCGAAAGCGCAAGCGGAAGAAGAAGCTCGCGCAAAGGCGGAAGCCGAAGCACAGGCTAAAGCCCAAGCGGAAGAAGAGGCTCGCGCAAAGGCGGAAGCCGAAGCACAGGCTAAAGCGCAAGCGGAAGAAGAAGCTCGCTTAAAGGCAGAAGCCGAAGCACAGGCGAAAGCGCAAGCGGAAGAAGAAGCTCGCTTAAAGGCAGAAGCCGAAGCACAGGCGAAAGCGCAAGCGGAAGAAGAAGCTCGCTTAAAGGCAGAAGCTGAAGCACAGGCGAAAGCCCAAGCGGAAGAAGAGGCTCGCGCAAAGGCGGAAGCCGAAGCACAGGCGAAAGCCCAAGCGGAAGAAGAAGCTCGCGTAAAGGCGGAAGCTGAAGCACAGGCTAAAGCGCAAGCGGAAGAAGAGGCTCGCGCAAAGGCGGAAGCCGAAGCACAGGCGAAAGCCCAAGCGGAAGAAGAGGCTCGCGCAAAGGCAGAAGCCGAAGCACAGGCGAAAGCCCAAGCGGAAGAAAAACCGAAAGAGAAAAAGTCGCTATTCGCACGCTTAAAAGCCAGCCTATCTCGCACAAAAGAGAATATAGGCAGCGGTATCGTTAGCCTATTTAAAGGCAAAACCATTGATGATGAGCTGTACGAAGATCTAGAAACACAGCTTTTAGTGGCCGACGTGGGTATGGATACCACACAGAAAATTATTGACCACTTGACTGATAGCGCGTCACGTAAAGACCTTAAAGACGCGGAAGCTTTACTGGAAATCATGAAGCAACAAATGTCGGGTATGCTGTCTGAAGTTAACCAGCCGCTTTCGGAGGTTATGAAAGCACACGATTCAAGTGAAGGCCCATTTGTTATTTTAATGGTAGGTGTTAACGGCGTTGGTAAAACCACCACTATTGGTAAACTTGCTAAGCAGTTTCAGCAAGAAGGTAAGAAGGTAATGCTTGCCGCCGGTGATACTTTTAGAGCTGCTGCCGTTGAACAACTTCAAGTATGGGGCGAGCGCAACGACATTCCCGTTATCGCGCAACATACTGGTGCTGACAGTGCATCGGTACTTTACGATGCTCTAGAAGCGGCCAAATCGCGCGGCACTGATATTCTTATTGCTGACACCGCAGGGCGTTTGCAGAACAAGAACAACTTGATGGAAGAGCTAAAGAAAGTGGTTCGCGTTATGAAGAAGATCAACCCCAATGCGCCTCACGAAGTGATGCTTACATTAGACGCTGGTACCGGGCAAAACGCTATTAGCCAAGCTAAGTTGTTTAACGAAGCCGTGGGCTTAACGGGTATCACCCTTACCAAATTAGACGGTACAGCAAAAGGCGGTGTTATATTCTCTATTGCCGATAAGTTTAAAATTCCTATAAGGTATATAGGTGTTGGCGAAAGTATCGATGATTTACGCCAGTTCGACGGCCAAGAATTTATTGACGCCTTGTTTAGCGAAATGGACACACCTGAAAGCTAAAACCAGCAAAGCGGTAGGGAAAAATAATGATAAAGTTTGAGCAGGTAAGCAAAACCTATCCAGGCGGCCAACGCGCGCTTAGTAAGGTCAATTTTCATATTGCCCCGGGTGAAATGGCCTTTTTAACAGGGCACTCGGGTGCAGGAAAAAGTACACTACTTAAACTTATCAGCCTAATGGAGCGCCCAACAGTAGGGCGCGTTCTTATTAATGGTCACGATCTCAACGCCATTACCCGTCGAGATATTGCTTACATTCGCCGCGATATCGGCATGATCTTCCAAAGTCACCAATTATTAATGGATAAATCGGTTTTTGATAACGTCGCTTTGCCGCTAGTAATTGAAGGATACACGCACAAAGAAATTCGCAAACGTGTGGATGCCGCCCTCGAAATGGTAGGGCTTAGAGACAAAGCCCGCTGCTTGCCCATTACGTTATCTGGTGGTGAGCAACAGCGGGTGGGCATTGCGCGAGCAGTGGTAAATAAACCTCCGTTATTGCTGGCAGACGAACCGACCGGTAACCTCGACCCTAAACTTTCAATGGAAATTATCCGTTTGTTCGAAGACTTCAATCAAGCGGGAGTGTCGGTGCTGATTGCGACTCACGATTTAGGGTTAATCGCGCGTATGCGCTATCGCACGCTCACCCTTAAAAACGGGCAAATGATTACTGATGGTCTAACCGACGATATGGGTGGCGCGGGGTCAGGTGATGGCGAAGGAGAGTGGTCGTGAGTATTTTATTTAAGGGGCGGGCGCAAGGCGCATCCTCATCAAAAGTAGGCATGGTACAAACTATTATTATGTTCTTTGTCAGCCATGTACGACAAGCACTGTCTAGCCTTGGTGAGCTTTGGCGGCAGCCCCTAGCCTCGTTAATGACAATTGGCGTACTGGGTTTGAGCATAACCTTGCCAAGCACCCTTTATATCATGGTAAAAAACACAGAGAAAATTACCGCGGGCTGGGACCAGGCATCAGAAATTTCTCTTTTTCTAAAGCCTAATATCAATGCTGCAAGCTCACAACAGCTAGTCGCCAGACTGAATACATGGTCGGAAATAGACAGTGTGGTTTACATTCCTGCAGATGACGCACTTAAAGAATTTCAGCACTTATCTGGGTTAGGCGATGCTATCGCATACCTTGAAAAAAATCCGCTGCCGGATGTTGTACTGGTTACGCCTAGTGAAAAGCATGCATCACCTACTGCAGCTAAAGCGCTGTTAGACAAGCTGCGTCAGCAGCGAGAGGTAGACATTGGCAAGCTCGATATTGAGTGGTTAGAGCGCTTGTACGCAATTATTGATATCGCAAGAGACTTAGTTACTTTAATTGGATTGCTCTTGTTTATCGCTGTGGTGCTCATTATTGGTAACACTATCCGACTGAACATACTCAACAAATACGATGAAATTGTAGTAATGAAGCTGGTGGGAGCTACCGATGCGTTTATTCACCGCCCTTTTTTATACACAGGTTTTTGGTATGGCTTACTAGGCGGATTAATGGCGTGGTTTGCCGTAATTATTATTTTGTGGTGGATGGATAGCAGCATAACCACATTTGCTGCCATGTATCAAAAAGATTTTAATATTACTGGGCTGACCGGTTCAGCATTGCTAACCATGCTAGGGCTTTCAGTACTATTAGGCTTGCTCGGTTCCCTTATCTCAGTGCAACGTCACGTAAAAGAGATTGAGCCCAAATAAACGTGATGAAATTAGATCTCTAGCTATTGTGTACCGGTATGTGCTAACTAGCTAAGGGCTAACGCCTTGCATCTTTAATAGTTAAGCAGTAGCGCGCGGGTAGTGTGCAGAAATAGCACTGCGTACACCGTTGCCCCACGTAATAGCTTGGTTGTACAGCATATGTAGTTGCTTTTGATCAATGTTCAGCAACTTTGCTTGCTTGATCACGTTCATCCAAAGAGCACTCTCAAAGGCGCGAACTAACGTCATGTAGTTGTTCATTTCTAGGTTTTTGCCCAACAAGGCGTCGTTCACCTCTTCAGACAGCGGAAGCTGTTTAACAATGTCAGTCATAGACTGGTCGAGTAAACCTTCAAGTAACGAAAATAGCCCAACTAAGAAAGATATCGGCGGGTTATTTTTAATGCCCCTGCGCTCGGCCAGTAAATCAAAAAACTTGGCGCGTACGAGTGACATATGAATGATTTCTAAGGGCTTTTCATCGCCTAAATTAGTCAAACTTAATAACGCGATGAATTTCTTAATTTCAACTTCACCCATGTAATTCAGGGCATGCTTCAACGATGTAATTTTGTAACGCTTATTGATGGTTGGGTTATTAATAAACTTTAGCAATAAGAAACTAAGCGTGGCGTCGCGTTCAATAATTTGGCTAATGCGCTCAACATCAAAATTTGTACTTGAACTCTCCCCCATTAAATCTACGATATTCATTTTAGAAGCTGGAAGCTGCTTAAGTATGCGCGCTTCAGGCTGTGAAAAGAAATAGCCTTGGAAGAAGTCGAAGCCTAGGTCCACACAAGTAGAGAAGTTATCTTGGGTATCGACCTGCTCAGCAACAAGTTTCACGTTAGCATCATGGTAGCGGGGGATGTGCTTTTCTATGGTTTCAAAGCGAGTCTTAGTGACATCTACTTTTACTATGTCGATAAGCGGGAAGACATCATGGGTTGCGCCTACCATCATAGGGTCGTCAATGGCGAGCTTAAAGCCAAGCTGTTTGATGTGCTGACATGCTTCATACAGACCGTTAGTGTTATCGGTAGGGTCGGCAAGTTCAACAACGACCGACTCTGGATTGAGCGAAGTTGGAAAGCGCGAAATAATGGTATCAGATGAGAATGTGATAAAGGATGTTTTCTCACCGCTTATATCGTCAAGCCCTAGTGGATGAAAATGTTCAGAAATATACTTAGCTTTTTGGTCGCTGTGTTCTGGGTATGCGCCAGATTTACCATCCCTGAACAAGAGTTCATAGGCAAATACGTTTTTGCTTTTGTCTAAAATAGGCTGGCGAGCTATGAACGCAAACATAAACTAATCCTGAGGCAACATGGTTTGTCGAGGTTTTTGTTGGTATCAAATGGGCTTAGAAAAAATTAATCCCACACCCTAGTCTATGATATGTAGGTATAATCTAACAACAAATCAATGATTATTTTAAAAAACCATTCTTTTATTAAGCTCGTTAGTCATCTTTCAATGCTGAGTTATGAATGTGTTTTGCCCACTTTATTGCTTCATTGTAGTAGCTGTGTAATTGGCTTTGTTTCATTTCATATTTTGTCGCAAATTGCTTAACACCAGCCCACTTAGCTCGTTCAAAATATTGAACAAGCGTCAAGCAATTACGCAGCATACCGGGTGTGCCGCAAAGCGCGCCCTTAACATCATCACTGATTGGTACCTTGCTTACCAGATCATCAATACGTTGCTCCATCATGGCGTCAAGCAAAGACAATAGTCCAGTAAGGAAGCCTTTCAGCGGATTGTCAGACGTCTCAAGTTGGGTAAACACTAACTCACAAAATTTCGCACGAACCAGTGCCATCTGCATCAATTCGGTGGGTTGACCATCGCTTAAGTTGGCAAGAGCGAGTAAAGATATAAATTTCTTCACTTCTACTTCACCCATAAAGGTTAGCGCATGCTTAAGTGACGTTATCTTATGGCGCTTATTCACCATCGGGTTATTGATAAAGCGCAGCAGCAGGTAGGTAAGCGATGGATCTCTTTCAATAATCTTATTCACATCATCGAAATTAAGCTTAGGTTGGCTGCTTAAGGTGAGCAGCTCCATCATAGTTAAGCTGCTTGGCCCCAACTTCCTATGCCTAACGATTTCCGGCTTAGCCAGAAAATAGCCTTGAAAATAATCAAACCCCATTTCTTTGAACTTATGGAATTCTTCATAGGTTTCAATCTTTTCGGCCACTAGCTTGATGTTGTTTGATTTGAAACGCGCTACCAAGGCGGGGATTTTATCGTGAGAAATTTCGGTGATATCAATTTTCACCACACTGGTGAATGGAATGAAGGCTTCCCATTTTCCCTTCATGTCATAATCATCGAGGGCAATTGGGTAACCCAATCCTCTGATATGTTTACACGCTGCAACTAAGGCGTCATCTACCTCTACCGTTTCGACGATTTCGATTACAACTTTGTCAGCATCTAACGACGTGGGAAAGCGAAACATTAGCGTATCTCGATGAAAATTGATGAACGCTTTTTTGTCTCCCGTAATTTCTTCAATGCCCAAGCTTAAGTGAGTAGAGGTGAGAATTTTCGAGGTGGCTTCATCGGGAGGGATATCTGGAAAGCAATTTTCCTCGCCCACGCGAAAAAGCAGTTCGTAAGCGTAAACCTCTCGATTTACATCAAATATGGGTTGTCTAGCGACGTAAGCAAACATTAAGTTCCTCTTTGCTTTACTTGCCTTACTCCTTCCTTAAGTATTTCCCTTCCAGTTTTTTATTGTTGTTGTCTGGAAAATGCCATGCAGCGGTCGTAGTGCAAAATCGATTAATACAATCTAATATTTTCAATTTCCGAAGAGAAAAGCAAGGTTTAAAATACTCATATAATCAAGGTATGGCACTACAGCGAGCGGCTGAAAGAATGCTAAGAGCGCTGATTGCTAATATTTACGTTAGCGCTGATGACGGTAGCGTATAAACGTTAGAATTCATACCAGTGAGATTAGCTTTTAATTCTTGCTATGTAATTAAAGTATAATAGCGTTGTGGTTAGATGACCTACCCGACTTCTACTAAACGCAGGCCAATCATTGAACGGATGTGGCGTTAGTGGAGTATGAAGTCAAAAGAGCTTGCGCTCATAAGGAATGGTGAGAGGTTTTGGGCTGAGAGAGCGCTAAATGGATAGTTCTTTCTTAAAGTTGAACTTTTTTTCTTATTCTAGGTCTTGATATTGTAGAAATAGTCACTATACCTACATATCGGTTAGACTTCATATCTTAATTAGGTCTCGCGCAGCTTCAGTTACTTTGCTAATATGAAGCGGCAATAAATGAGGTGAACAATGAGCAACAATTTGCAATCTATGGCCCTGTCAGTGCCACACAGCGGTAGCATTGAAGGCTACATTCAAGCTGTAAGCAGCATTGATATGCTTAGCGCTGAGGAAGAGCGCGAGTTGGCAGTGCGCCTTCGCGAAGACGAAGACTTACAAGCCGCTCGTAAGCTAGTAATGTCACACCTTCGTTTTGTAGTGCACATTGCAAAATCTTACTCAGGTTATGGCTTACCACAAGCCGACTTAATTCAAGAAGGTAACATCGGTCTGATGAAAGCCGTTAAGCGTTTCGACCCTACAGTGGGCGTGCGTTTGGTTTCTTTCGCGGTTCATTGGATCAAAGCAGAAATTCACGAGTTTGTACTTAAAAACTGGAGAATAGTTAAAGTTGCGACAACTAAAGCGCAGCGTAAACTGTTTTTTAACCTTCGTAAGGCGAAAAAGCGTCTTGGTTGGTTTACTCATGATGAAGTGCAAACAGTAGCAAACGAGCTAGGCGTGAGTACGAAAGAAGTGCTTCAAATGGAAGCACGTATGAGTTCTCAAGACCAAGCGTTTGACTTAACTGCTGATGAAGATGAAACAGGTAATTTCGCACCAGTTCAATACCTAGAAGACAAGTCTTCAGACGTTGAAACTGACGTGATTAACAATGATTGGGATACAGCGGCAAGCAAGCGTTTGTATTCAGCAATTAAAACGCTAGATGAGCGTAGTCAAGACATCATTGAAACCCGTTGGTTAGCAGACAATAAGATTACGCTGCAAGATTTAGCTGATAAGTACCAGGTGTCTGCAGAACGTGTTCGTCAAATTGAAAAGAACGCGATGAAAAAACTTCAAGCTGCTATGGTTGCGTAATACACGCAGTAAATAGCTTTAAAAAAGCTTAACTTTGAAAAAAGCGCCTTTAAGGCGCTTTTTTTATGTGTAGATTTTTATCGCTAGTGGCAAAGCGAGAGCCCGCAACGCTACTCTTCTTCGTTCTTAGAGGGGGGAAGAACGTAGAAGACACCGTCAAACTCGGCTACCGGCGTATCGCCATCCAAAATAGCCACACTCAATTCAAACCGCGCTTTGTTGTCGTTTTCTAGCGGTTTAAACTTACCCGATAAGGTTTCGATATTACAGATGGCCCTTGGCTTCATAGTGATCGGCTTGTGGTAATGGATATCACCATCGCCTAATACAATGTCACCGTCTAATCCACGCTCTTTAAGCTGCAAGTAAATCATGCCCCAGCCGGTAAGCGTAGCTAAAGAGAAAATACTGCCCGCAAACATGGTGCCGTGGATATTAATATTTTTATTCAGCGAAGCGCGGGTTTCAAGGGTGCGCCCAGTATACTGGTATAGTTTTATACCCATGTGCTCAGTAATAGGTATGGTCTCTGACCAGGTTTCCTGCAGCGATTTACACCATTTAGGGTGTAGTATTAAGGAATTGTTTTCAGTGAATTTCTTAACCATTTGCTGGCGTTTAAGCATACCTAATTCGTTAGGGGCTTCTCGCTCAATTTCAAAACCACACGCACTAAAAAAGTCGATAGATATTTCGCGGCTATTTGTCACTGCTCGCTCAGCACCTAAGTCTTTGGCAACGTTTTCCAGCGCCGCCATTATCATCTGACCTAAGCCTTTGCGTTGATGGTCCTGATGTACCGCGATATGACGAATTTGTGCTTCCTCAGCAGTGTTTAAATGAACACGGCCACAGGCTACAATTTCGTTCTTACGGTTGGTGATAATACGATGCTCGGCGACCTGTTCATATTCGTCTTTTTCAGAGCCGGGAGGGAAATTCCATGGTTGGCGTAAGTGCTCCCATCGAAAATGAAAATAGGCTTCAAATTCGGCGTCGCTTTTTGGCGTAACTACCTTGTACACAATAAACCGACCTTCTTAAATGAATGAAGGAGTATTTAAACGTAAGAACCCATGAGGTACAAGTTTAATTATGTAAGCAAACTTGGAATGCCGAAGAAGTACACAGTTACCTGTAAACTGATGGACCTAACAGTTGCGGACCTAACAGTTACGGACTAAACAGCGAGGATTGCCCTTATCGCTTTCGCCTAACTGGTAAAAATAAAGGTTCAGCCGCCCAGCGCAGCGAGACGCGCCCCGTGAGCTCTTAGACACTGAACTGAAAAGTAACAGGCCCGTCGTTAATAAGGCCAACTTGCATATCTGCACCGAACTCGCCTGTGGCTACTTTCATGCCTTTATTTTTAAGGGCCTGCACAAATTGTTCATAGATAGCTTGACCATGCACTGGGGATGCACCGCGAGAGAAGCCTGGACGGTTCCCTTTTTGAGTGTCTGCAACAAGCGTGAACTGAGATACCACCAGTATTTCGCCATCGACTTGCTCAATATTTAAATTCATTTTGCCATCTTCATCGCTAAACATGCGATATCGACACAGTTTATTTGCAAGCTTCTCTATTTGCGCTTCGCTGTCTTCCTTTTCAACACCTAACAGCACTAACATGCCTTTGCCAATCTCACCAATAACGTTACCGTCTACAGCTACATTAGCTTCTGATACCCGTTGGATAAGTCCTATCACTTTGATGACTCCTGAATAAAGCGTGACATGTCGCGAGTAGCGCGGCAAAGAGCATATCCTATACTGGGCTCGGATGTGCTGTGCCCCGCATCTGGGATGATTTGTAACTGGCTCTGTGGCCATGCTTTGTGAAGTGCTTCAGCAGCTTCCGTTTTACATATCATATCGTAGCGACCGTGAATAATAGTGCCCGGAATATGACTTATTTTATCAATGTTTTCAAGGATGTAGTTTTCATCTAAAAAACACTTGTTAGAAAGAAAGTGGCACTCCAAAGTTGCTAGGCAAGTGACCAATTGCATGGGGTAATTGTCAGTAGAGTCACCTACGCCGGGTGGTAAAGTAATGCGCGATAATCGCTCTTCCCATTGATACCAGCGCTTTAAGGCTGCGTGGCGCAGTACATCATTGCTAGAGCGTACCATTGCGCTATAAAAACTGCAGACTGCACTTGAGGTCACCGGTGTAGGCACATCCTTGGTGAATTTGCGGTAGTACTCAGGAAATAACTGAGCTGCGCATCCATTTGGCGATAAAAACCAATCTCTGTCTTCTTGCCGGGCTAAAAATACGCCGCGAAGAATGAGACCTGTTACTCGCGAGGTATACTTGAGCGCATAAAGTAAGGCGAGTGTAGAGCCCCATGAGCCGCCGAATAGTAAAAATTTTGGTATAGAAAGGTGAGTTCGTAGTGCTTCTATATCTTCAACATTAGACCAAGTGTCGTTGTTTATCGTATCAGCGAGGGGGGTAGAGCGGCCGCAACCACGTTGCTCATAACCTATAATGCGATACTTGTTGCTATCAAAAAAGCATTTGTAGTTAGGGGGTAAGCCTGCGCCAGGCCCGCCGTGAATAAAAAGCACGGGGATACCGTCTGGATTGCCACTTTGCTCGAAGTAAAGCGAATGCCCACTTCCCACTTCGATAAATCCGTTTTCATAGTAGGTAACATCGGGGTAAAGTCGTTTCATTTTGTTTCTGCGCGTTGTGTGAGTGCCTGTTTTAGTTTAGTTTATTGTTATTCAAACGTTTGCGTGCTGACTGCTTCAACGCCGTTTTTGCTTGTAAATTAAGCAATGAACGCTAAGTCTATACTATAGAACAAGTGTCATTACGTGCTAGCTAATCATATTATAGTCATAAATGCGAGGATGTTGATATGGCAGGTCAAGGATCGGGCGGTAACGTTATCGCCGCAATTTGTAACTTCTTTATTCCTGGGTTAGGTCACCTGGTACAAGGAAGAATTTTAGGTGCATTGTTCTTTTTCATCACAGTAGGCGTATGTTATGCCTTAGCTGCAACTGTGGTACTTGCCATTGTCTTTTGGCCTTTAGGTGCCCTTTTGCATTTGATTTGTATTATAAGCGCAGCACGTTTTAGAGGTGGAGTAACCGCATGAAGTTAATCGCATCAGCATTTGTTGCTATGCTTGCCCTGAGTGGGTGTCAGTCTGCATATTACGCAGCATGGGAAAAGGTAGGCGTTGAAAAGCGCGATATCTTAGTTGACCGCGTTGAAAACGCAAAAGAATCACAGGAAGACGCACAAGAGCAGTTTAACTCTGCGTTAGAAGCATTCAGTGCTGCTGTTGCGTTCGATGGTGGAGAGCTAGAAGATGTTTACAATCGCTTGAATGGTCAGTACGAAGACAGCGTTGCTGCTTCAGAAGAAGTGAGTTCACGCATCGATAAAGTGGAAAGCGTTGCTGAAGCTTTGTTTGACGAGTGGGCAGAAGAGCTTGAAAAGTATGAGAATGCGTCGTTGAAACGGGATAGCGCGGCGAAGCTTCGCGAGACCAAGCGTCGCTACTCTTCATTAATGACAGCTATGCGTAAAGCTGAAAGCAAAATGCCACCAGTATTAAGCGCGCTTCAAGATAATGTGTTGTACTTGAAGCACAACCTAAATGCCAGCGCCATTGGTGCACTGCAGGGCGAACTTTCTACTATTGAAAACAATGTTGCTCAGCTTATCAGACAAATGAATTCAGCTATCGCTGAGTCTGACGCTTTTATATCTTCGATGAAAAACTAGTCGTTAGTTAGGCAATAATTATAAAGAAGGGAGCTTGTAGCTCCCTTCTTTCGTTTCATGCATTTTTTATAGAGCTGAGGCGTAAGGTTAATCATCATTACGCCCGTTTTAGGTCGGCTACTCCTTTGGAACTTTGCGCGGCTCGTTCTCTGCTTTACGGTTTTCAAAAGCTTCGCCTAAACTGCACGTGAATTCTGCCCCAAACAGCACAATTATCCACGACAAATACACCCATAAAAACAGGATAGGTACCACCGCTAGGGCGCCATAAATTAATTCGTAAGAAGGAAAGTTTGTTACATACAAGGCAAAGCCCGATTTAGTAATTTCAAAAGCTATGGTGGCAACAATTGCGCCTATGAACGCATGGCGGGCAAACACTCTTCTATTTGGCACTACCATGTACAAGATGGTGAATGCGAGCATGGCAGCACCGCTAGGCACGAGACTGAGTAAGAAGGTTCCCAATCCAGGCGTGTACTCTTCGGTAAAAGCAGCGAGGCCAGTTAAATAGGAACTTACTACTACGCTAGAGCCAATTAGCATGGGCCCTAAGGTGATCACCATCCAATAGATAGCAAAAGTGTACACTATGGGTCTGTCACTTTGCGTGCGCCAAATTCTATTAAGGGTTTTATCTACGTTTGATATGAGCATTAGCGCTACGACCAGCAGTGACAAAATACCAATAGCGCTCATTTGGGAGGCATTGCCAACAAAATCAGTCATGTACTTGTGTACCACATCGCTGGCGGTAGGCACAAAGTTACTAAAAACAAAATGCTCAAGTTTGCTTCTTACCGATGCGAAGGCAGGAAAGGCCGACATTATGGTAAAGGTCACCATAATAAAGGGTACTAAAGATAACAAAGTTACATAAGCCAAGTGCCCAGCAGAAATAGTAATATTGTCTTCTCTACAGCGCTTTATAAAGATGCTGAGGAACTCTCTTAGTTGAGGGGTAACATTGTTATATAAGGTTTTAACCTTGTCTAATTCCACTCGACTTCTCCTAGGGATACCCTCTTACAGATAAACAGCGTGATCTTTTGATGGGAGACCTTACGGTATCAATAGTTCAATTCTTAATACAGCAAATGGTAACTGGCGTAGGCGTCAGTGGCAAAAGGTTAATGTATTCTTTATACAACAAAGGCGCATAGAATGCGCCTTTAGTCATCTACTTGTATAGCTTTGTTACCGCTATACAAAATCAATCGCCGGAGCGCACACCTAGCATATGACAGATTGCATAGCTTAGTTCACTACGGTTGAGAGTGTAGAAGTGAAAGTGCTTCACCCCTTCTTTTGCCAGTACCTTCACTTGGTCCATGGCAATATTAGCGCCTATTAGGTTACGAGTGGCTTGATCATCTGCATCAAGACCGTCGAACATCTTGTGCAACCAGCCGGGAACGTGCACGTCCGTAAAGCCAGCAAACCTTACTAACGTTTGGTAGTTAGTCACAGGTAAAATTCCTGGAACTATGTCTAAGTCTACTCCCGCGGCGGCTGCACGGTCTCTAAATCGCAGGTAAACACTCGTATCGAAGAAGAACTGGGTTATCGCTTCGGTAGCGCCAGCTTCAGCTTTGCGTTTAAGGTTTAGCAAGTCGAACTGCGCATTTGGCGCTTCAGGGTGTTTTTCCGGGTAGGCAGCAACTGAAATATCAAAATCGGCAACGTCTTTTAGTAAGGCAACTAAGTCAGAGGCATACATCTCTGTTTTGTCTACCCCTTTAGGCAAGTCGCCACGCAGGGCGACAATACGGCGAATGCCAGAATCCCAGTAGTCTTTTGCAATTTGCTTTAATTCATCACGGCTTGCGTCGACACAGGTTAAGTGAGGAACGGCAGCAACGCCTGTTTGCTGTTGAATACGTTTTACCACATCGTGGGTTCTGTCACGTTCACCGCTATTGGCGCCGTAAGTAACCGACATATAGCTTGGCTTCAGCGGGGCTAGACGTTCAACCGACTTCCACAGGGTTTGTTCCATGGCTTCCGTTTTAGGCGGAAAGAATTCAAAAGATACATCAATATCACGCAGCTCCGACAGGGACTGGTTTAATGCATCGATACCTTGTGCGTAAGAAACCATGGTTTATACTCTCAAAAGTGTAATCTTATAGACGTTTAGACGTCTAAATTAAAGAATATATGTCTAGACGTCAAGAGGTTTACACTGCTCAATTGACCTTTTCGTGAACTTGTTTAGAATTTCTCTTCATAATATAAAAAGAGTAGACCGAGTTAGTACAATGGCAGAATGGAACGGTAAATATATTCACCCCTACGCAGAGCATGGGAAAAAGAGCGAGCAGGTAAAAAAAGTCACTGTCTCTATACCTATTAATGTGCTTAAAGCACTTACTGATGAGCGTACCCGCCGCCAAATCAATAATTTGCGCCACGCCACTAATTCGGAACTGTTGTGTGAAGCGTTTTTACACGCGTTTACCGGACAACCTTTGCCTAACGACGATGACCTGCGTAAAGACAACCCTAATCGCGTGCCGGCTGAAGCTAGGCGCATAATGGAAGAAATGGGTATTGATCCAAGCTTCGAAAATGATGTGTCTGAAGACGACTGATATCTAGCATTAAAGAGAAACGGCCCTGTATTGTATGTTAGCGGATGTAAGTAATTACCTACAACACAGCGCCGTTTTTATGTACCTTTATTCTTCCGGGCTTTCAGGCACTCGTGCAACGCCCGACTCAATAGCCGCTTTAGATACAGCGGTAGCAATACGCTCGCACAGACGTGGGTCCATAGGCTTGGGAATAATATAATCCTTACCAAACGTTAGGCTGTCACTTTTACTTGCGGCTAATACTTCCTCTGGGACGGGTTCTTTTGTAATAGCACGAAGGGCTTCAACTGCCGCCACTTTCATCTCGTCATTAATAGCTGTAGCGCGAACGTCTAGAGCGCCACGGAAAATAAATGGAAAGCACAGCACGTTGTTTACCTGGTTAGGGTAGTCTGAGCGCCCAGTAGCCATAATTAGGTCTTTACGTACTTCGTGAGCGAGTTCAGGCTTTATCTCTGGGTCAGGGTTAGAGCATGCAAATACAATTGGATTGTCAGCCATCAAAGAAAGCGCTTCTGGAGGTAAAACATCAGGGCCTGATACACCGACAAAGATATCTGCGCCTTCCATTACATCTTCAAGGGTGCGCTTATCAGTGTTGTTAGCAAACAGCTTCTTGTGCTCAGTTAAATCTTCGCGACGAGTGTGGATAACGCCTTTTCTATCTAACATGTAGATACGCTCACGCTGGGCACCACACTTAATCAGTAGCTCCATACAGGCAACCGCTGCTGCGCCAGCGCCCATGCAAACAATTTTAGCGTTCTCTATATTTTTGCCCTGAATCTCTAAAGCGTTAAGCATACCTGCGGCGGTTACAATAGCGGTTCCGTGCTGATCATCATGGAATACTGGGATTTTACAGCGCTTAATGAGCTCTTGCTCAATTTCAAAGCATTCCGGCGCTTTGATATCTTCTAGGTTAATACCGCCAAACGTATCAGCAATATTAGCTACAGTATTGATGAATTCTTCCGTCGTACGATGTTTCACTTCAATATCAATGGCATCTAAACCAGCAAAGCGTTTAAATAGAAGCGCTTTACCTTCCATGACAGGTTTTGAAGCTAATGGGCCTAAATTGCCTAATCCTAAAATTGCCGTTCCGTTACTAATAACAGCAATAAGGTTGCCTTTACCCGTATACTTATAGGCATTATCTGCATCTTCGGCGATTTCTCTCACCGGTTCGGCAACACCCGGGCTATAAGCAAGAGCAAGATCGTCGACGCTATCGGCAGGCTTAGATAGCTCTACGCGAATTTTTCCAGGTGTGGGGCTGGCGTGATAGTCAAGTGCGCGTTGTCTAAAATCTGACATGTAAAAAAGTATCCTTAGATGTAGGGTTCATCGGTGTTTTCGTTCACGCTCTGTAGCTATTTTATTATCGTTGTAGTTATAGGTAGATAAACATAAGCGCGTTACAACCAACTAATGACAAAAGTGATTATAAATAGTTGTGAGCACTGGTGTGGTACGTTGGAAACTGCAGACCTAGCGTTAACGCTTTCTGACTTTCCTCACATATCGCTGTTGATATTAGGACTAACATTTAGACCTACATTTATATCCAAAAGCGCCACGAGCCTTTATAGTAAAGCATTATTCATAAAATTAATGCTCACTATCAAGGTGCCGATCGCAACTCTAACACAGCCAATCACTGTGTACATATCTGATCAGAATTCTCAATTATCAATGTAGGTGAGGCATACTAATTAGACCAGTAAAATAAGCCTATAATTGTCATTCATAAAATTTATTATTAAACCGCTTAATATTTTGAGGGTGTATTGTAATGGTATTATAGATGCGGGTGCTTTAACGGCTAAAATACTTATCAATTTATATTCTTAAAAACAGTGCTAGATAATATTGCACAAAGATAAACCTCTTTAATTTCGCTTTCATTTATCTGATAAAATACGACAAGAAACCTTACAAGCTAGCTTTTAAAACAAAGAATATGACAGAAAGAAAACTAGTCGCAGTGCTAACTGACGTGTGTGAAAACGTAAAATCTGACCATAATGGTTTTGTATGGCTTACGCATCTAGGGCCTTGGAAAGCGCCTAAAGTTATTGCCGTGTTTAATACGGAGTGGGAGAAACAGCAAGCATTGATAAGCGGTTGGGATATGGACTTCATAAACCAGGTGAATATAGCCCTTGAATCTATAAAGTCTATTCCTGTTGGTATTTATTTTGACAGTGAAGAGGCGTGTAAAAAACAAAGTAGAGGAGACTGGGATAAACATCTGTCAGGAATCAAAAAATTTCATTAAGTATAATGAGTGTTTTGATTTTAAGTGTAAGCGTTATTTATATGATCAATTAGCTTTTAATTAGAGGCGCTTGCATAAGTGGAAGCTATTCAACAGTAGTTTCTGACATGAATAGTAACCTTCAGGCAATAAAAAAGCGCCATATAGGCGCTTTTTTCGAACTCGATATCAGGCTTACTTTTTGCCCAATGCACCGAAACGCTTCTTGAAGCGGTCAACACGACCACCAGTATCAACGTTACGTTGCTTACCAGTGTAGAATGGGTGGCATGAAGAACATACGTCTAGGTTGATGTCTTTACCAAGCGTAGAGCGGATGTTCAATACGTTACCGCATGAGCAAGTTGCTTTGATTTCTTCGTATTTAGGGTGGATATCTTGTTTCATTGGGTTACCTCAAATAATAAGGCCGTATCGCTATACAACCCGAAGTCGCACACCATACGTTACTTAATTCAAATGATAAGTCGTTCAACGAACAACCCATCGCAAAAAGAGCGGCGCATAATATAGGATGGAAGTGGCTTGATCAAGCGGTTTTTGTCCAAATGTTAAACAAGAGAACTCAACAAGAAGCCTAAACAAACAACATTCCTTTCATGCTTACCAGTAAAGTATGTTTAAATATTTGTCTTTCAAGGCTAGGCCCATATGCGCTAATGGTAAAATTGTGCGGTAATAGCTAGAGGTATAGCTAGGGGGGGAGCTAGCTGCTAGCAGCGCACATTGCTGTAACCTACAGGTATGCATGTAGCCTCTAAATAAATAGTTTCAGTGTAAGACGCTCAGCAAGCAATTTGCGCGCTGTAAAAGTCATCAAATAAGGTAGAACGTTCGCAATGGCCTTTATCCAAGTTGCCGTGCCAGTGCCACTGCGCCAACTTTTCACATATACTCACGACAACGCACTCAGTGCGGGTGTAAGAGTGAATGTGCCTTTTGGTCCACGCAAATTGGTGGGTGTGGTCGTCGAAACCCTGCAAAAAAATGAAAGTGAAATTGACAACGTCGACAAGTTAAAAGCTATCGAGTCGGTACTTGACGATAGCCCTATTATCGATGATGTGTTGCTGAAAATGGCACAGTGGCTGTGGCAGTATTATCATCATGCGCCAGGTGAAGTACTGCACGCCATGTTGCCTGTTTTATTACGCAAAGGCGAGTCGGCGGCCCCAACGCCACAAGACATGCTAATGTTTACCGAAGACGGTGAGCAAACGGCTGCAGAAACGCTATCGCGAGCGCCGAAGCAACAAGCTTGCTTTGCCGCGCTGGCTGGTGGAGCTTTATTAGCGTCGCAAGCGCGAAAACAATATGGTGCACCTGCAGTTAAAGCGCTCGTTGAAAAGTCTTTGGTACGTATCGAAGAAATAGCACCTGAATTTAAGCCAGGTAGTTGGCTTGCCTCGTTATCGCTTTCTGAAAAGCCAATTCCAGACAGTGAACAGTCAGTTGCCATTGCTGCGCTTAATCGTCAGCAAGGTAACTTCGCGGTAAGTTTGCTTGAAGGGGTTACCGGTAGCGGTAAAACGGAAGTGTACCTTCAGGCCATTGAACCTTTACTGCGCGGCGGAAAACAAGTGCTTATACTTGTGCCTGAAATTGGGCTTACACCTCAGACGGTATCTCGTTTTGAGAAGCGCTTTGGCATTGCGGTGGGCGTTTTGCACTCTCAGATTTCTGATAAAGAACGTTTACATGTTTGGCAGCGTGCTAAAGCCGGTGAACTCGGTATTATCATTGGTACTCGTTCGGCTATTTTCACGCCGCTGCATAACCCCGGCATGTTGATTGTGGATGAAGAGCATGACGAGTCTTTTAAACAGCAAGATGGGCTTCGCTACCACGCCCGTGACTTAGCAGCCATGCGTGCCAAGCAGCACAATATTCCTCTTTTACTAGGCAGTGCCACGCCCGCGCTTGAAACACTCAACAATGCACTAAGCGGCCGCTATGCTCACTTACAGCTAACCAAGCGAGCGGGAGGTGCGAAAAGCACACATCAGCATGTGCTGGATGCGCGCGACCAACCTATTCATTACGGCATTTCACAAGGTCTGCTAACGATAATGCGTCAGCATATTAGCGCAGGAAATCAGGTGTTGGTGTTTGTGAATCGAAGAGGTTATGCGCCAGCGCTACTTTGTCATCGCTGTGGTGAAACCGTAATGTGTAAGCGCTGTGACCGCCCTTATACCGTACACAAAGCCCAAAACCGATTACAGTGCCACCACTGCGGTGGCATGCGTTCAATGCCATCGAACTGCGAAGCGTGCCATCACAATGAATTAGTAACGGCAGGTACGGGGACCGAGCAAGTGGAGCAAGGGCTTGCAAGTTTATTCCCAGGCGTTAAACAAGTACGTATTGACAGTGACACCGTGCGGGGCAAGGACAAGCTTCACCAAACCCTTGATGCTATTAATCGCCAAGAGTACCAGCTGCTAGTTGGCACCCAGATACTATCAAAGGGTCATCACTTTCCTCATGTCACCCTAGTAGCAGTGCTAGATTGTGATGGTGCTCTTTTTAGCGCGGATTTTAGAGCACCAGAAAAGCTCGCGCAGCTTGTTACTCAACTTGCTGGAAGAGCGGGGCGCGCAAGCAAACCTGGTGAAATGTGGCTTCAAACCCACAATCCTCATCACCCTTTGCTACAAGATTTAGTGCACAATGGCTATGGGCATTTCGCACGGCACGCTTTAATGGAGCGTAAGGCAGCAGGGTTACCCCCTTTTATTAGCCAGTTTGTTATTCGCGCCGAGGCTACCGATAGCAGTTTGGCTTATCGCTTTCTACAGGAAAGTAAGCAGGTGTTTAGTCAACAGCACGCCATTAATATAAACGGTCCGTTTCCTTGCTTAATTGAAAAACGGCAAGGCAGGTTTCGGTTTATGCTGGTATGCAGCCATGAAAAGCGTGCGCCGCTTCATAACGCGCTGCGTTTGGCGCTGCCATTTTTACAGGCGTTACCACAGGCTATGAAGGTAAGGTGGTCGATAGATATCGATCCTACTGATTTCAGTTAGCTTGTTGGGTAGCAATACGTTAAAATTTTAACAAGATTGAAGAGGCTGAAACACTAGCCCTTCTAATAGACTTGGTATATGACGTTTTCTTACGCATACAAACAACGATAACAAGTAGGAATATTGCCGACTATGGCTCAACGCGATTATGTCTCTCGTGGACGCTCTCCTCAAAAAAAGAAGGCTGCTGGTAAAGGTAGAAAACCGGCTACAAATACGCGATCAAACGCACAATCTAACGGCCCAGTTTCTGGGAAGCTTCCTATCGTGCGCCTTATAGGCATTTTCGCTCTAGTGATTGGTTTCGGTGTATTTTTATGGTCGATAAAAGACAATGTAGAGGATGACGTAGATACTCAAGCCTCACGACCCGTTGCCCCAACAGAAGAATCTTTACCTGAACTGCCTGAAGAAGAGTGGGAATACATCAAGACTCTGCCAGGATACGAAGTAGAAGTTGAAGTAAGAGAGCAGGAAAAGTCGGATAAACGCTATTTAATGCAGTGCGCCTCGTTTAGAACCCGCGCCCAAGCAGAAGAGATGAAAGCCAAAATTGCATTCCAGGGTTTAGAAGCGCTTATCAGACACAGCACCGGCAGCAATGGTGATTGGTTCCGCGTTATTCTTGGCCCTTATGAGTCTAAGCGCGATGCGGAGAAAGCCAAGCACAGCCTACGTAAGGTGAACATTGCCACATGCCAAATTTGGTACTGGAATTTGTAGCAGTTCATTGTCGGTGACACTTAATGCGCTGCATACGGCGCAGTGATAGCGCGTAGCGGAAGTATACGATTACAAGGAAGTATTAATGAATATTGCCATCACCGAACAACCCGACTACGCCGCTTATAGCATAGAAGAGCTTGAGGACGTTCTGGAAAATATCGATAAGCAGGCCTTTCCGGAGCGCTATCAGGCAGCAAAGAATGAGCTCGCTACTAAGCGCGCAACGCAGCCATTCGAAGATGATGCGGATAGCGCCTTTCAAGATGAGCACATTTCTCGACCTAAATGGTCTGAGCTACACCTGGTCACACGCATATCGAACATTACCTTTTTGGTACTTATCGGTGCTTTGTTTGTAACGGTTTTTACCAATTTTATCGTGATTAGCGAGTGGATAAACAATTCCACATGGGCCATCGTACTTCTCACTTTTGCCTACAGCGCCTCTTATTACCTCTCCATTTTTGTCGATAAGCGGCACGCGCAGTTTGTGACTAAAGATTTGCGTGGAAAAATGACGTTAATTGGTATGCCGCTACTAGCCTTCTTCTTATGCTTTGGTTTTGTTGATACGGCATTGCCCTACACAATTCATTTAGCGTCCGATAAACAAGAGACCGAACGAAAATTTGCTTATGAAAAAGGAAGCGGCTCTAAACGCTGTCGACATCCACTTTTGCTAAAAGAGAACGGCCCCCTGTCTGATGGGCGCTTATGCTTAAGGGAAAGCGAGTACAAACGCCTACCGAATAAAGGGTGGGTGTATGTTAAGGGCTACGAAAGTGGTTTTGGTTTTGAAATTGAAGGATATCGATTTCGCTAAGCCTATATAGTAAGCAGCGCTGAGCGCACATTATTCTATCCTACCCTTGAAATTAAAAAGCCTTCCCCCACTTATTTGTTATTGAATTATTACGCTGCTGCCCTAGTTCCTCTAAAAGGTACGTATAAAACGCAGCAGCGCCCAGCTAAACGGGGAAATAACGTGACAACGATTGTATCTGTACGACGTGGGAATCAAGTGGTAATGGCCGGTGACGGACAGGTATCACTGGGCAACACAGTAATGAAAGGGAATGCGCGCAAGGTGCGCCGTTTGTACCACGACAAAATTCTTGCGGGCTTTGCGGGCGGCACGGCCGACGCGTTTACGCTATTTGAGCGCTTTGAAGCCAAGCTTGAAGCGCACCAAGGCCATTTAACCAAAGCGGCGGTTGAACTTGCCAAAGACTGGCGGACCGACAGGGCGTTACGCAAACTCGAAGCCCTGCTTGCTGTAGCCGACGAAACCGCGTCATTTATTATTACCGGTAACGGTGACGTAGTGCAGCCAGAACAAGATCTTATTGCTATTGGTTCTGGCGGTAACTACGCACAAGCGGCAGCTACTGCACTTTTAGATAATACCGAGTTAAGTGCTAAAGAAATTGCTGAAAAATCGCTGACCATTGCCGGTGATATTTGCGTATTCACTAACCATAGCCAAACGGTTGATGTACTAGATTACTAAGTAATAGCGAAAGCTGTTATTGGCTTGTTGTCGCTCGTTTGCGTAGCAAGTACAACAAGTATTGTTAGAAAAGGGTTTATTCATGTCTGAGATGACACCAAGAGAAATTGTTCACGAGTTAGACCGACACATTATCGGTCAACAAGATGCCAAGCGCGCCGTATCTATTGCACTTAGAAACCGCTGGCGTCGCATGCAGCTTGAGCCTGAGCTGCGCCAAGAAGTTACGCCAAAAAATATTTTGATGATTGGTCCAACGGGGGTGGGTAAAACCGAAATCGCTCGCCGTTTAGCTAAACTTGCTAACGCGCCTTTCATTAAAGTTGAAGCGACAAAGTTCACCGAAGTGGGCTATGTGGGTAAAGAAGTTGAAACCATCATTCGTGATTTAGCCGACATCGCGGTAAAAATGACGAAAGAAAATGAAATGAAGAAAGTGAAATTCCGTGCTGAAGAAGCCGCGGAAGAGCGCATTTTAGACGTTTTGCTTCCTCCACCAGAAGACGCGTGGGGCAACAAAGAAGACGTTGAAGATCGCGGCACACGCCAAGCATTTCGCAAGAAGCTACGTCAGGGCGACTTAGACGACAAAGAAATTGAAATTGACGTTGCACTTCCACAGATGGGCGTAGAAATCATGGCGCCTCCTGGTATGGAAGAAATGACTAATCAGCTTCAAGGCATGTTCCAAAACTTGTCTGGTTCGCAAAAGAAAAAGAAGAAGCTGAAAATTAAAGAAGCGTTCAAGTTGCTTATTGAAGAAGAGGCAGCACGCCTTGTAAATCAAGAAGATTTGAAAGAAAAAGCTATTGAGTCAGTAGAACAGCACGGTATTGTGTTTGTAGACGAAATTGACAAAATTTGTAAGCGTGAAGGCAATACGTCTGGCGATGTTTCTCGTGAAGGCGTACAGCGTGACCTTCTTCCACTTGTAGAAGGCTCTACGGTATCGACGAAACACGGCATGGTTAAAACCGACCATATCTTGTTTATTGCTTCAGGTGCATTCCAAATGAGCAAGCCGTCGGATCTTATCCCAGAACTTCAGGGTCGACTGCCAATTCGTGTTGAACTTGCTGCGCTGAAAGTAGGTGACTTTAAACGTATCCTTACCGAACCAAATGCATCATTAACTCAGCAGTATGTTGCGTTAATGAAAACGGAAGGGGTTGATATCAGCTTCGATGATTCGGGCATTCAGCGTATTGCAGAAGCAGCATGGCAGGTGAATGAGCGCACCGAAAACATTGGCGCACGTCGCTTGCACACGGTGCTTGAACGCTTAATGGAAGATATTTCATTTGATGCTTCTGAAAAAAGCGGTGAGAGCTTCGTGATTGATGCAGATTACGTTAACAGCCACCTAGAAACCTTGGTGGACAACGAAGACCTATCGCGTTTCATCCTTTAATTAATTGCTAAGTAGAGGCCTCTTCCTGTAGTTGGGTTGTGAGTATTTACTTCTACACAAACAGTTAGTAAAAAGCCGACTCTATGAATGACGTCGGCTTTTTTGTTGGAAAAAGTAAGGGTTAGTCTGCCACTTTTTTCCAGTGATCTTCAATTTCTTCAAGACGAATTATACTTGCAGCTTCTTCAGCCTGAGTATCGGCAAGTAGATCAAGAAAGTAACTAACAGGATTATTCTTTTCTTGGCTTTCCATGTACAGCGCCCTTAAAGCAGCATCTGTTGTCCTTGGAATTTTCGTTTGCCCCTTCTCGTAACGTGCAATGGTCTGTTCATCGACACCAAAACGAGTCGCGAGTATTTTCTGAGAAATATTTAATTCAATACGTAAGAATTTAAACTCATCATGGGCAAGAGGTTTGTTGGTGTTTACAATCGCTTGCGCTATCGCGCTATTTAGGCCGTTTATGTCGTCAATACTTGTGTATTCTTCCCCATCGACAATCTCAACAGTAACACCATTTTTCAGAAACACATTTGACAACCCACTTTCAGTGTAATGGTACATATAAACCTCTCAAACTATCCAAACAGTAACAAGAACTGAAGTTGGACTATCATGATGATTCCTTAGCGCTATGGTTAGTTCAATGACCTTTCCCGCTGCTAAACCTTTCAGATTAAATTTCCAGTCTCCGGTTATATCAAGATATGGCCCTTCCCTAAACACTGAATATTTACTCCTAAGTAAAGTCATCAGCTGACCTGTGGTTACCCCTCGCTCATTCATACGCTGCTTTACATGCTTACTCCACCGAATTCTATGAGTATGGTTTTCTGCAAGATCGCTCATTATCTTCCTTGCAGTTTTCTCTGTAAGGGGGAATTCCTTAACGCCTTTGGGGGGACTTTCGGGCCATAATTATTCTTCCATTACCTATCATGTTGATAGGTTGGGGGTGTATTGTCAATAAGCATTTTTAACAGTTATGTAAATAACAGCTGAGAGAACTTACGAAAGTACTTAGAAGCAAATAGGTTTTATTCAAATGTTTATAAAAACTAAATCTTCATAAGCAGTGCCACCATTTTGTCTGTTATATCCAGACCAGTATCGTTCTCTACTTTTAGGAAATAAGGGCTGGGGTTTGCCTCTAGAAAAAAGTACTTTCCCTTCGCACTTCTACGCCAGTCAATTGCGCACCAATGCATGCCTAACGCTTGGCAAATTTTAATAGCCATACGCTGCACCTCGTTTGGGATAATAGTCACAGACACACTGGCATTGTCGTCGTTTCTATAATCTAGTTCGCTTGAGTCGATTTGGACGCTTAGCACATCATTGCCAAGCACATAGCTACGTACATTTTCGCCCGCAATGTATTTTTGAAAGGTCACAGGGCGCTCATTTAAAAGTGTATTTAGGAGCGGGCGCATATTAGGTTGTTTATTTACAAATTGTACCGTGCGACCCCCGCGCACCGGCTTATAAACAACATCACGCATATTGTTGCAAAACTGAGAGGCGACTTCGGGGGCATTGCCAACAAAGGTGTAGGGTATATGTGCACCTAACTTGCCAGCAACGCGCGATTGATAAGGCTTACATTGGTGGCTTCTCACGGCATCGATAGAATTGACCCATTTGATGTCGCTATAGCTAAACCAACAAAGTAAAGTGCTTGCCCGTTCTTGCTCGGTCCAAGTAGCATCAGCTAGCAGTTTAGATGGATTATCGTTAGGCTTTTCGGTCTTCATTTTGTTATTCAAAGCGTGATCGGGACGACTCTTCGCATCTGATGCTGTCAACGAAGTTCCCGGCAAATATTCATGCCAATAGGCTGCTTTGGTGTTTGAAAAAGTCACTCTGGGTTGGTCACATAGTGTCGGTGAATTAAAATGGACCAATCCGTCATCAAAATCAGGGTCATAGCTAATACTCCAGGCGGAACCGAATTGTTGCGTATTAGCGATATAAAAAGGGGTCGCTGTTTGACTAAGCGCCTTCGCTACGTGTTGAATTTGTGGGTCTTGCTCACTTCCTAAAAGTGCAACGTGCATTCGCGCTCCTTGCTAATGGGTTATCGATTAAGAACATTTGTTTGTTAAAAGCGCAACATATGGACAGATTGTAAACACTGGCTATCCATATGCTGACGCTAAGGGGTTAGAGCTATGACAAAATATCTGGTAGTTTGCCGCCGCCTTCACCAATAGCCATGGTTATATAAACCGGCTCTTTGGGGGCAGGGCCAACTACCGGTACGGTATCGCTTAAACGAACGCGTAGACCGCCGGATACTTCAAACAGCTGAGCTTCCGCTAAAGCAACGGGCTTGGTGCTTGCTGGTTGGTTTAGATTTGGGTGGTTGTTATTTGGTTGATGGTGTTTCATAAAGTACGCTCCTTGTAGTGGCGTGTTGAGTTAAAAAGTGGGTGCGCTTAAAGCGAAACCACTTCTCGGTAAAGGGTTCTAAAGCAGCAGGCGATAAGTGCTGAACGGCTACTGATATTGAGTTTTTTATAAATGTTGGCACAGTGAAACTTAACGGTTCGCTCGCTAATAAATAGCTCCGAGGCGATCACTTTGTTAGAGCGGCCTTCCATTATTTTGTGTACTACCTGTAGCTCACGTTTCGACAAACAGTCCATGGGAATAACGGTGTCACGAGCGGTAATACCACTTGCATCTATTTGCATGCGCTCAGCAGCCGTCATTAATACTGCGGGTTCTCTTACTTCATGGTTTTTCATAGGGTTTCTCCGTGTTTACCAGATGTTGCGCTTCCTGTTACTTCAGAGGGAGAGCATGGTTGTAATGTGCCTTGTTCTAGGCGATAAACTTTGTCTGCCATGGCAATAGATTGGGGGCGGTGAGCCACAATAATTCGAGTCATATTCAAGGATTTGAGGTGGTGATTTATCTGCGCCTCATTGGCCATATCTAAATGGCTACTTGCTTCGTCTAAGAACAAAATGTCGGGCTCTTGATATAGCGCTCTCGCTAAAAGCAAGCGCTGCTTTTGCCCACCGCTTAAGCTGCTACCCATATCGCCTACCAGCGAGTGATATTGCATAGGCATGTGCATAATGTCGTGATGGATACAGGCAAGTTGTGCTACATAAACCATTTTCTTGAGGTTGGGGACTTCTTCAAAACAACAGATATTTTGGCCTATAGTGCCACTTAAGCAGGCGTCCTCTTGAAGCACAGAAGCGATGACAGGGTTTACAGTACTAGGGTGTTCTATGCTACCTTGCGAGGCTGGATAAAGGCCCATTAAACACTTTAGCAGCGTGCTTTTACCACAGCCGCTGCCACCTATAATGGCTACGATTTCTCCGGTTTTTACTGAAAGTGTCAGGTTTTTAAATACCCACTCGCTATTTTCCCCATAGCGGTAGCTAAGTGACTTCACCCTAAGTGCGGTAGCACCTGTCATAGCGCTACCGTCGAATGTGCTACTTTCCGGCAAGTCAGCATTGGGCTGGTGGAATAGGGGAGAGTTAAGTGAATCTGAGGTAGAAGCCGGGCGGTTACGCGTATGTGTACTCTGTACGCCGAGCGAACGCTCAGTGTTATATAGCGGCTGAACTTTAGTTTTTTGCTCTACTGGTGTAAGTAAAATATCGCTTAAGCGGTTGAAATGAACGCCTAGCATATTAAGCTCAATAAGCTTGTTAACTATACCGTCGATAGCACCTACAAACCTTGTCTTATATGCCATAAAAGCCAGTAACATGCCTATTGAAAGGGAACCCTGCATGACAAGGTTCGCGCCAATATAAACAACGACCAAGTTTTCAACACCAAATAGCAATTGGTTTGCCAGTGCGCTACCTATATTAAATTTCCCTAAGGTGATGTCTTTATTAAGCGTTGCAACTAGCTTGTTCTGCCAAATGCCGTGACGCTGTATTTCTTGTCCATACACGCGAATAGGTAAAATTGCCCGTACACTTTCCATAAAGTGGCTTTGTTCAGATGCTGCCAAGGCAATGCGCTCTGTGGTATGCCTTTTTATAAATGGCAGGAGTCCCAAACGAATGGCCAGATAGATAAGCATGATTACCACGACAACCAAAGTGAGCTTGAATGAATATAAACTCATCACCGCCAAGGTGACGATTGCCATTATTCCATCTAGCATGGCGGTAACGACCCCTGTTGTTAAAAACTCTCGAATGCTAGCCAAGGAACCAAAGCGCGATACCACATCACCAATATGGCGTTTATCAAAATAGTCTAAGGGAAGAGCTAAAAGGTGTTTAAATACAGAGGCAGACATCTGTAGCTGTAGGCGGGATGAAACGGACAAGATAACGAACTTTCTTATACCGCTTGTAAAGGTTTCTATAACCAGTAATAAGGTAAAGCCAATAGCGAGAGCTTTTAGCAAAGCATCGTTGTTGTAAATTAATACATCGTCTACCACTGTTTGCATGTAGTAGGGTGCAGCAAGGGCAAAAATCTGCAGCACTATCGATAAGGCGAAAAGGGTTAGTAGGTTACGTTTAAAGCCAATGGCGCGGGAGAAAAACTGAGTAAGCCCAAGTTGGGGCGCAGATTTTTTTGGGCTAAATGTATCACTTGGTGAGACCTCAAGCGCGATCCCCGTGACGTATTTTGAGGCTTCTGCAAAATTGAGCTTTCTTTTTCCTAGCGCGGGATCATTAACGAAAATATGCTTCCCTCTTACTTTTGTCAAAACAACAAAGTGATTCATATCCCAGTGCAAAATAGCTGGACAAGATAGCTGCGCAAGATGCTCCATTTCTATCTTTACGGCTCGGGTTTGAAAGCCTAAATCACTGGCAATTCGCATTACGTCTTTTAAAGTTGTACCTCGCAATGACACGGATATGCTTTGACGCAAAGTATTAAGATCTCGCTTATCAGAGTAGTACTGTGCAATCATTGCCATACAAGCAAGTCCGCACTCAGCCGCTTCGCTTTGCAAAATAACCGGTACCCTGCTTGTTGTATGAAATAGTTGTACCGAAAGAGGGTGTGTTGAACTCGTCATGATTACAGCTTCCCTTTAATGCTATAAAGCGGTTCCATTAACCATTCCATAAGCGTGCGTTGACTTAATTGAACATCTGCCGAAAATGTCATGCCTGCTTTCAATGAAATACTGCTGCCGTAAGCCAATACTTCGTTTGTATCTAAGGTGGCAGTAACCAAGTAGGCTGGCTCGCTAATTGAAATAGGTGCATCGGCAAGTTCTCCCGGTAAGACAAGCGACGAAGAAATATTGACTATCTCGCCAAACTGCACACCAAACTTTTGATAAGGGAAAGCGTCATATCGTATATGTAGGGCTTGTCCTTCTCGCAGAAATCCCGCTGAGCGCACGGGGACCGCAATTCGCGCTTGAATGTCAGCATTTTGAGGGATCAGTGTGAGTAGAGGACGAGAGCTATCTACTGTATAACCGGTCCTAACATGTAGGCCTGAAATTACGCCGCTGCGGGGCGCATAAATTATCTCTTCAGCATTACTTTTGTGACTTACAATTTGCTGGGTGAGATCGCTATATGTGTTCTCTATATTTGCCAACTCGTTGGCTTGTTGCTCAGGCAAGGTAGCCAGTTCATGACTTATTGCTGCTATGTTGGCCTGCTCGTTATTCCAATCCTTTTTCGCTAAAGCAAGTTTCTGCTCTGCATTTAAGCGATTAAGCGAATAGGTTTCAAAGTCGGCACGGCTAATATGTCCCTGCTCAAGTAAGGTTTGTGATTTTGCCCATTGTTTAGATGCCAAAAGCCACTGTGATCGGGTTAAAGCAATAATGTCTTTCAACGTTGCTAAAGTATGTTTAGCCTGGGAAAGCTGCTCTTCCAAACGCTGTTGCTGTGCTAGGTGCAAAGTGCGCAGGCGCTTAATACTTTGATGAGTTCGGTTTTGTTTCGACTCTAGTTCGGCAAGTAACTGTGTACTGACTCTATGGCCTAACGCATCCTTGCTGCTGTAACTAATTTTTATTAGCGGTGCGCCTTTTTCAACTAATTGACCTTCACTGGCTATAACGTCGAGCACTTTTCCTCGCCTTGCGTCTGAATAAAGCTTGAAAACACCATGGCTTGGTTCTAACCATCCAGTTACCGAAGCTTTTCGTGCATAACTTTCCATGTTTAGGTAAACAGCAACTGCCACAATCCACACGACAAGTAGCCCAGCTATCGCTGAATAGGCAGGTTTAGGCGTCATTAAAAATCTGCCCTCTACTGCGTTTGATTGCTCATCAATAGCTTCTTTTCTAAACAACCCTGTTCTCATCTTCATCCCTATATAATCCGCTACTTGCGCTTAGGTCCTGTTGAAGCAACCCCTTTGCTAGGTGCTAGTTTGCACATAAAGAGTATCTGGCTGCCGCTTCCATATCGGCGATTAATCCTTGGCATCGCGATCCATGACGCCTCCGTTTTGTTACTACCAGATACCTTGTGGTCAACGTTACTGCGGTGACGGTATTTACTTTAGGTGGAGTGAGAAGCGAATGAAGAGTGCTTAAGGTCTACTTTTCGGTAACAAGCACCCTCGTTGGGCTTGGCGCATTTTTGAAAGCGCTTGGCCTAAATTTGAAAGTTGATATTGAGCAAGAAAAAGGCGAAGAAATATAAAGAAGTCATAGAAGTGTATAAAGAATGTGCTATAAAAAACAAAGAAATATGAAAACAACACGGTAAGAATACGTAGAAGGACGCCACATGTTTGTACCCAGCATACTTTTAAAGCAACTTTACACGCGTGCAAGCCTCACTAAGACAAATAAAGGCTTATCTTTTTCTCTTAAAAACAGGTTAAAAGACGCGACAATCAAGGAAGTAAAGTGGATTTCTCTTGATGGAGAAAAAATTCCTGAAGACAAAATTTCACTGCAGCTTACGCCTGATTCCTGTATTTCCGTGGATGCATTAAACAACTCGGACGGCGAGCCGTTTGGCTTACGTCAAACCATTACCGTGCATTTAGACATTGATGAGGCCCCATGCCCTGAAAAGCGCAAATTGGGTATTTGCTTTTCTGCATCACCCTTTGGAAAGCTTAAATTCGAAGTAGAAGATAATATTACGGCACCCGGTCAACGCAGTGCTTTTATCCCCCGTGACGACATGGACGACTATGGCGAAAGCATTATAAAAACACGCCAAGAATATTTTGAAAGCGCTACGGGCAAGAAAATTGACCACGTAGGTAAGTACTCAATTGACCCGCAAGCGCTTAAAGGTAACATCGAGCATTTTATTGGCGTGGCGCAGGTTCCTATTGGTATTGCTGGGCCGTTGACTATAAAAGGCGAACACGCTCAAGGTGATTTTGTCGTGCCACTTGCAACTACTGAAGGCACCTTGGTGGCGTCTTACAACCGAGGTATGAAGTTACTTAACATGAGTGGTGGCGTGACGGCTACGGTAGTTGATGATGCCATGCAACGAGCCCCAGTTTTTATCTTTGAAAATGCCCGTGGCGCACGGGACTTTGTAAAGTGGATAAAAACAAACTTTGAAAAAATTAAAGAAGAAGCTGAAGTGACCTCAAGCGTGGCTAAGCTAACCTATATAGACCACTTTCTATCGAATAAATTTGCGTTTTTGCGGTTTAACTTTAAAACCGGCGATGCTGCTGGACAAAACATGGTTGGGCGCGCAACTTTTGCAGCTTGCGGGTGGATACTCGACCATTACGAGGGGATAGAGAACTTTTACCTTGAATCTAATTTTGCTACCGACAAAAAAGCCTCTCAAATAAACATTATGCGCACACGAGGCAAACGGGTTACGGCAGAAGCCACTATTAAACGAGAGCATTTATTGGAGGTAATGCGTGTTGACCCTAAACAAATCGATTATCACGGCCGTGTGGCCGGAGTAGGGTCTTTCTTATCTGGTGTGAATAACACCGGCCTTCATTCGCCAAACGGTATTACCGCAATGTTTATAGCAACAGGGCAAGACGTAGCCAACGTATCTGAATCGTCAGCGGCCATGATGTATTCCGAATTAACAGACGATGGTGACTTATATGTGTCTATCACTATTCCATCACTTATCGTCGCTACTTATGGCGGCGGTACCGGTATTGGTACACAGCGAGAGTGCTTAGAATTGCTCGACTGCTATGGGCGAGATCGGGTGTATAAATTTGCAGAAATAGTGGCGTCTGTGGTGTTGGCCGGTGAGATATCGCTAGCCTCTGCCATTAGTTCGTCAGACTGGGTGTCGTCACACGAACAGTATGGGCGTAATCGATAGCAAGCAAGTTTAACTGACGGAAAGTAAAAAGGGGCTTCACAAAATGTGATGCCCCTTTTTGTTTAGCGGTTCATTTATTAATGTTCCCAATGATAATGGTGCGCTTTCGCTTCCACTTCATCTGCCGTCTGTTGCGGCATAAAGGTGGCATTGTCTTTTTCAAAGAAGAACGGTTTGCGTTTTTCTTTGCTGCCTACTTCGTTCATGGTGGCCGACTCGTATACGCGTCCATTTAGTACAGTGTATTCTACGAATTCACTCTTTCTAATGTCGCTAAGTACATCGCCATCAATCACAACTAGGTCAGCTAGTTTACCTTTTTCGATACTACCAAGATCTTTGCCCATACCTAGATGTTTCGCGCCATCAATAGTACCGCCGCGTAGTGCTTCCCATGGCGTGAAGCCGCCTTGCTCCATAATCCACAGCTCCCAGTGCGCAGCTAAGCCTTCACGCTGTCCGTGAGCGCCAATATGTACACTGACCCCATTATCTCGAAGCTCTTTGGCGTAGCTGGCTACGTTTTGGTGGTTGTATTGATTTTCTGGTGCAGTTGGCCTGCGAATAGCGCGTCTATCTAGAATTGTTGATGGGGTATAGCGAAGAAGGCGCGGGTTCTTCCACACTTCTGTTTTATCGTACCAGTACTCTTCACCCATCATGCCGCCGTACGACACAACAAAGGTCGGCGTATAGCCAAACTCTGTGGCCTTCCATAGCTGTGTGACGTCGCTGTAGCCTTTTTCCACAGGAATACTGTGCTCAAGACCGGTGTGACCGTCTACCAGCATAGTCAGATTCTGCTGAAGCTTACCGCCCCCTTCAGGCACTACCATCATCTCTTGATTTTTTGCCGCCCACAACACTTGCTGACGCTGATCACGACGGGGCTGGTTGTAGCTTTTCACTGAAATAGCACCGGCTTCTTTCAAGCGTTCTACGTGGAAATAGGCATCTTCATAATTATTGATAATCGCTTTGTAACCTAGTCCTTCTGCACCGTATAAAATGGTGCCTGTGGAATAGATACGCGGCGCAACAATATCGCCTTTACGCTGTAATTCTGCGGCAGCGAAAATTTCTGTCGTGTCGTTTGATGGGTCGTGAATAGTAGTTACACCGAACGACACATTCGAGTACTGACTCCAGTTTTGCTGAGGGATAATCTCATTGCGGCCCTGCGAGCCGTGAGCGTGCGCATCAACAAGCCCTGGGATAATGGTTTTACCCGTTGTGTCTATTTTCATTGCATCATCAGGAATGGTCACATCACCACGTTTACCCACTGCTTCAATGCGGTTGTCTTTAATCAGCACAACGCCATCTTCAATCACCTCTTGGGTGTTGTCTGCATCGCGCATGGTTACCACTTTACCGCCAACCAAAGCTTTGTAACCAGATGGCTTGTCAGCCTTGGTGGTGAACGACAAGTCCATACCTTCAGCTACTGGTTCAGGCAAGGTTTCCGCTGCGCCATCCACAAAGGCAAAGGCTTCATCAAGTGAACGGCTAAATAGCGTAGGGCCGTTAAACCAGCTAAGGGTTTTATTGTCAGGCGACCACGTTAAGTATTCACCTGCACGGCTTGAGAGTTGCGTTACCGGCAGTGAGGTCATGTTCGGGCCAATGGTAATGCGCTTGCCATTTTCGACAAACGGCGCCACGTACGTTTTGAACTGGTAAACAAACGCAACCCATTTCTTATCGTGTGAAAGTTTGTACTCACTTACTTTATCTGCACCGTAAAGGTGAGTTCGCTTGTCGTTACCCTCAAGGTTAACGCTTGAAAGCTGGGTTTCGTAGTAAGCTTCGCCGCCCGCTGATTCGGTGAAATACACTCGGTCGTCGTTACCCGCGAAATGCGCGTTGTAGCCGCCATCAGAGACTTTTTCTACGGTGTCTTCTTCAAGATCTGCTACGTAAATTCCTGGCTCAACCGAGTATTTGGGGTCTAATAAGTAGCCGCCCGTAAACTTGCGGAAGACGACTTTCTCGCCATCGGCAGAGAACGACGGCTCAATGTAGTGACCTGGCTGCTGGGTAATGACTTTTCCTTTACCCCCTCGGGCAGAAACTACGCGAACGGTGCCTAAGTCTTGGTCATTCCAAGTGGTATAAACAATTGATTTACCGTCGTTAGAAAAGCGCGGATAGTACTCATCATGGTCGTTTTGTTTTGTTAGGCGCTTAATTTTGCCCGACTTTATGTCGCGCACGTATAGCTTACCCAGTGCTTGAAAGAGAACTGTTTTGCCGTTCGGCGACATTTGCGACCAGCGGATCATGCGAACGTCGAATTCATCAGGTGCAACGTCTACATCAAAGCGTAATGCATCGGCAAATTTCACCGTGCCTTCAACGGTCACGTCCATGGTGCTGGTGGTTTTATCTTTCACGTCGATGGTGTGAAATTTACCGCCTGTCCAATATACGATTTCGCTGCTGTCTGGCATCCAGTCGAAGTAGGCAAAGTAACCTTCCGAACCAAAGCCTTCCTGCATATCTCGCTCTAGTTCCAACGTCAGCGGTGTTTCTACACCTGTCTTGGTGTCTTTAATGAAAAGCGCGGTTCTATCTTTAACCCTGCGTACAAAAGCGATGTATTTACCATCAGGTGAAGGCGTAGGAACCACAGCGCCGCCCGTGCCGCTAATATAGCGGCTTTCTTCGCCAGTTTCGCGGTCGTAGCGAGTGATAGCAAAAATGCCTTCTAACGGGTCGCGGTTATATTCAAAGCGGGCGCCCGGCACTGTATTTTCAGTAAAGTAAATATACTTACCGTCATGGGAAAACACAGGGTCGGCAATGTTTTGTTGGTCGCGCTTTCCGCTGTTACGGGCTTTAATTTGCAGGCCGTCACCACCTGATTTGTGGTACATCCAAATCTCGCCTGCCGGAATACTACGGCTAGACATGATGCCTTTGGTTACCACTAGGTATTCGCCGTCTGGGCTCCATTTAGGAGAGTGAATAAGATTACTTTTCTCTTTCGTAATTTGCCGAAGGTTATTGCCGTCAATGTCCATAACCCACACGTTGCTTAAGCCGTCTTTATCCGAGATAAACGCAACCTGTTTTCCATCGGGAGAAATAGCAGGGTGAATATTCCAAGCAAAATCTTGCGTAAGCGGCGTTGCATCGCCACCACTCATGCTCACTTTGTACAAGTCGCCCAGCATGTCAAAAACCATAAACTCGCCGTTTGGAGCAACGTCTAAGCTCGACCAGGTGGTTTCGTTTGTTTTAATGGTGACTTCGTTTAGTGCATAAGGTGGGTTACTGACTTCCCACTTTTCAAGTTCGTTTTCTGTTTTTTCTTCACTGTCGTTCTGGGCGAATGTAGTAGGTATTACACCTAAGCCTAAAGCGCTTACTAGCGTGATGGCCAGTAAACGTTTCTTTGTCGTTATCATAATTATGTTTCCAAGTACTTGTTATTTATTTTCTGTCTACATCAGAGTACATGATTAAACGTGAAACACCGTACTCTTGGGTTGTAAAACTAACGTTAATATTACTGCAAAATAATCGAATTTCATTTAGCTAATGCGATCATAGGAACAAATTTAACGTTCAACGATTGCATCATCACTTTCAGTGATGCTTGTCTATTACAGCAATAATCGCTAATTTCATAACAAATCATTAACAATGAATTGTGTAGGAATTACCGTGAGCAACGCTGAACAACAATTGCATTACTCTACTTGTACATTATGTGAAGCAATGTGTGGTATTGAAGTAGCGACGAAAGGCCGTCAAATACTGTCAATAAAAGGGGATAAAGATAACCCCTTTAGCCAAGGTCATGTTTGCCCGAAAGCCAGTGCGCTAAAAGATTTGTACGACGACCCTGATCGCTTGAAGCGCCCAGTTAAAAGAGTAAAAAACGACGGAGAAGGCAGCACCTGGGAAGAGATAGGGTGGGATGAAGCCTTTGACTTGGTTGCAAACAAATTGCACCACATCCAGCAGACTCACGGTAACAATGCGGTAGGCGTGTATTTAGGTAATCCCAATGCGCACAATATGGGGTCTATATTGTTCGGGCCTTATTTCTATCGAGCCCTTAAGTCTTATAACCGTTATTCCGCCACATCTGTTGACCAGTTGCCACATCACATTGTTAGTAGACGGCTGTTTGGTCATATCTCTCAAATACCCATTCCTGACATCGATCACACGCAGCACTTTATGATTATTGGCGGGAACCCGCTGGCATCCAACGGCAGCATTATGACAGTGCCAAACGTTAAAAAGCGTTTGAAGGGTATTCAAAAACGCGGTGGGAAGGTCGTTGTTATCGACCCTAAACGCAGCGAAACCGCAGATATCAGCTGCGAACATCACTTTATTCGCCCTGGCAGTGATGCGCTATTGCTACTGGCTATGCTGCATGTATTGTTTGAAAAGCAATTGTACAAAGTGGATGAAATTTTACCTTATGCAGAAGATATAAAAGAGGTCGAAAAATACGTTCGCGATTACTCGCCACAAAAAGTCAGCGAGCTTACCGGTATATCGGCGTCACAAATAACTCAGCTTGTTCTGGATTTCTGCAATGCCGAGTCTGCAGTTTGTTATGGAAGGATGGGGGCTAGCGTACAAACGTTTGGCACGCTCACTCAGTATCTTATTATGCTGTTTAACATGCTTACCGGAAACTTAGATAAGCGAGGTGGCATGATGTTTACCCAGCCGGCCGCTGACGTACTGCCAGTTTCAGGTAGGGGTAGTATGGGCGGGTTTAGTTCTCGCGTACGAGGGCTTCCGGCGTTTGCTGGTGAGTACCCGGTAGCGTGTTTAGCCGAGGAAATCTTAACCCCCGGAGACGGGCAAATTAAAGCCATGGTAATTGGTGCTGGCAATCCCGTGGTTACTACGCCCAATGCAGAGCAGCTCGATAAGGCGTTTTCACAACTCGACTTCATGGTTGCCGTAGACTTTTATGTTACCGAAACTTCCCGCCATGCTGATGTAATTCTTCCTCCAGTAACCGCGCTAGAACGCGACCACTACGACGTTGTTTTTCACAACTTCGCTGTGCGAAATTTCGCTAAGTACTCTGAAGCGGTGGTGGACATTGACGAAGATCAGCTTACCGATTGGCAAATTTATTTATCTTTGGCAGAAAGGCTCGATGCGCTAAACGGGAAAAGCACGGCTCACTATGTTGCGCTTTGGGACAAGCAACCTAAAGGTGTGGTTGATGATTTGTTGCAAGCAGGTCTTTATGGTCGAGCAGCAAGCAAAAGTGATGGTGCTGCTGCAAATTTAAGTGAAAGTTCAACTGCTGTTCCGAAAGGCGGGCTGTCGATTGAAATACTTAAAGAACAGCCACACGGAATAGATTTAGGGCCGCTACAACCGTCTTTGCCTCATGCCCTGTTCCACGAAGATAAGAAAATCCACTTAGACTTTGATTACTTCATGGCTGATTTGGGCAGGGTAAACACGCATTTCTTTGGACAAACGAACTATGTTTCAGCGCAAAATCAGCCCCTCGTTTTAATAGGGCGCAGACATATTAAAACCAATAATTCTTGGTTGCACAACAGCCCCCGTATGGTGAAAGGCAACAACCGCTGTACGCTACAGATTCATCCTGATGATGGGGCAAAATACGGCATTGCAGATGGCGATGAGGTATGCGTGAAATCGCGAGTGGGCCAACTAACTATAGAGGCTGAAATCACAGATGCAATTATGCCTGGCGTAGTGTCTATCCCGCATGGATGGGGGCACAATAAAAAAGGTATTAAACTGTCTGTGGCAAGTCAGCACCCAGGGGTTAACACCAACGTACTTACTGACGACATGCAGGTTGACGAACTGTCTGGTAATGCAGTGTTAAATGGTGTGCCCGTTGAGCTAGAAAAAGTAAGTTAAGCATATAAAAAACGGCATCTACCTAAAAGTAAATGCCGTTTTTCAGTGGTATGTTCAACAAATAGGCCTTCTACTCATTGTACATTCATCTGTGAACTTCTATGTAGCTACCTTTCAAAAATAACGCTAAGAAAGCTTATCTACACTAAGTCAAACAGTGAAGAGCATACACTTAGGTCATAGTAACAAACTCTTCCGCGCTGGTAGGGTGAATGGCTACACACGCATCAAAGTCAGCTTTGGTCGCGCCCATTTTTATGGCAACAGCGAAACCCTGCAGAATTTCATCCATACCGTGACCAATACCGTGTAGACCTACTACTTTTTCGTCTTTACCTGCACACACTAGCTTCATCTTGGTCATTTGACGATGGCGAGTTACCGCGGTGTACATAGACGCAAAGCTAGAGGTGTACACTTTAATATTGTCTTCGCCGTATTCTTCAATAGCTTCTGGTTCAGTTAGACCGATTGTACCAATAGGTGGGTGGCTAAAGACTACGGTTGGAATCATTGAATAATCCATGTGAGCGTCTTTTTGGCCGTTGAATAAGCGTTCGCTTAGCAAGCGGCCCGCTTTTACTGCTACTGGAGTAAGTTCAGCCTCGCCGGTAATATCACCTACCGCGTACACATTTTTGGCTGTAGTGTTTTGGTACTTATCTACTTTAACTGTACCGTCATCACTCAACTCAACATCGGTATTTTCGATATCAATTTTGTCGGTTGAAGGCTTACGGCCAATTGCCCAAATTAAGCAGTCAGCTTTTAGCACTTCACCATTGGTTAAATGTACTGATAGTTCGCCATCGTCAGCCTTTTCTACTTTCTCTACGCTGGCATGGTCATGCAGTTTGCAGCCTTCAGCGTGGATCATATCCACCAAGGTCTCATGAATGATGGGATCAAAATTTCTAAGCGGAGCGTGTTTGCGAACCACTAGGTGCGATTCTGTGCCAAGGGCATGAAGTACACCCGCTAACTCAACGCCAATGTATCCAGCACCAACCACAACAGCGCGCTTAGGTTGCTCTTTTAATGCAAAGAAACCATCAGAATCAATGCCGTACTCGGCGCCTTCGATATCCGGAATTACTGGATGACCGCCAACGGCAATCGTAATATGGTCAGCCGTATACTTTTCGCCGTTTACTTCTACTGTGTTGTTATCAATAAACTTTGCGAAACCGCGAATAAGTGTTACATCGTTTGCAGTAAGTACGCGGTCGTAAGAGGCATGAATACGCTCAATATAGGCTTGGCGGCTGGCAATAAGGCTGTCCCAACTAAAGTGGTTTACTGACAAATCGAATCCATACTCTGGGGCGTAGCGATGTATGGCCTCAGCCACCTGAGCGCCGTACCACATGGCTTTTTTCGGCACGCATCCAACGTTTACACAGGTACCGCCAACGTCTTTTGCTTCAATAATAGCGGCTTTCTTTCCGTGCTTTGCCGCACGGTTCGCAGATGCAATACCGCCACTGCCACCACCAATACAAATATAATCAAAATGTGTCATTCAAAAAGCCTTCTTTATTGGGTTTACGATCGTGCACACAAGCATAAATGCTTAAACACGTTCGCACAGCAAATCATTTTTAAACGGTTCTGTTTGTAAGATTAATCAAAAGACCGAGGTTTGCTCAATAGTGTTTCAATTAGTTAGTCAATGGGGACAATGCAGTCTAAATAAAAGGGCGTGGCGCAACCGGCCATAATTTATGCTGCGCCAGCCCCATTTAAGCTCAATGCCTTCAGAACTTACTCACTTATAGTAGCAGAAAGCTCTTCTGGTTCTATTTGAATGCTAAACGCTTTTCCACGCTCTTCTTCAAATTGCACGAGTTTTTGAATGGTAGCGTCACTAAATACGTGACCTTCAGGAAGGATTAGAATATGGCTATCGTTATATAAATTTTGAGCAAGCACCATGCCCGCTTTAAGCTGTGAGGCCTTCAATGATGTAGAAAGTAGCTTAGATGTAGTCACATCTTCTGCTTCTAGCAAGAGGTCTAAAAATTCACCGTCGTAGCGCGTGTTTCTGTGCTTTTTCATTTCAAGTTTGGCATCGCGAGGGCTCATTTCAACACCACTCATTCTGCCTGTAACTAAGCGCCAGTAGTCTCGGGCTATTGCTAAAATACGCGCGCCTGCGGGAATTTCTTTCGCCACCTTATTGTACAAACCAGAGCCATTGTAGTGCTCGAATTGAAACTCGATGATATCTGAAACTTGATGAAGCTCATGTGCCGGGGCAAGTATCAATGCAGCCTGCTTGGTCTGCGATAAGTAATTTTGCTGCTGTTGGTATTTAAGCTTTGAAAATGGCGCGTTAAAGTCTTCGGTTTCAAGACCTAATAGCCCAAGCTCACATATAAGACCTGCGTAGCGAACTTGTTTGATTTCGTCTTTCTCTAAACGTGCAATGCGTGCAAGCTTAGAAGACAACTCACTTACCTCTATGGCAAATTTCCCGTTAATATTCGGGTTAATGCTAATCACGTTGAACAGCACCTGCTCCATGGCAATATTGTGCTTTTCAATTTTGTTCAGCGCAGCTTTAATTTGGCGAGTACGCTTTTGAACCACTTGCTCTAGCGATGCATTTACATCTCTAAGCTTTCTATTCTGAAGGCGTGTAAGTTTTTGAAGACGCGTATTTTCAGCTTTTAATTTAACTCGCTCTAACCCTTCCTCAACCACTGCTATTAGCTCTTGGTTGTCCCATGGCTTTTGAAGGTAGCGATGAATCTTACCCTGGTTAACGGCTTTGATCGTGGATTCGATATCAGCATAGCCGGTAAGTACTACTCTAAATGTGTCGGGATAATTAATAGCCACCTGTTCAAGAAGCTCCGCGCCAGACATTTGTGGCATCTTCATATCTGAAATTACCACGTGTACTTCGTTGTTACTCATCAACTCGAGTGCCTTGGCTCCGCTATCTGCAAGCAGCAGCGTTATATCCATGGTGAAGAGCGCACGTTTAATTGCACGAAGAATATTAGGCTCGTCGTCCACAAACAGCACGGTATAGGTTGTAGCTTGTTCAGTAGGCTCTGTCATAAAAAATTATCCTTATACGCGACGTAACAACTATCACACGCAATGGCATGTTTTGACATTATTACTTTATGCATTATCAGCGTCACCGTTTCTTTGTGAGTCTTTGGATACGGGCTTAATAGGAAGAGCCAGAGTAAAGGTACTGCCGTCTCCTTCCGTGCTGGTGGCAGATAATGACCCACCGTGTTCTTGCGCGATACCAAATGAAATTGAAAGACCTAACCCAGTCCCTTGCCCTTCTGGCTTAGTCGTGAAGAAAGGGTTAAATAGTTTATCAAGGTGACTAGGCGGAATTCCGCAGCCTGAATCCTCTACCCGCAATTCTACAAACTCGCCAACAGTGCAAGTTGTGATAATAATTTTTCCGTTTTGGCTAGTTGCCTCTACAGCTTGTCCGGCGTTAATGAGCAAGTTGGTAATAACTTGAGAAATTTTACCAACGTTCATGTCTACATCCGGAACCCTTCCTAAATGGGTTTCTACCGTACAGATATATTTCAGTTGATTGTTAACCATAGCCAAGGTGGTGCGCACACAATCATTAATATTGTGTTTTTGCATTTGGTCGCTATCAACCCGTGAAAACAACTTTAGGCCTTTAACTATTTCTGCCACGCGCAGCAAGCCTTCGCGAGAGTCGCTCAGTAAATCTGAAATGTCTTCGTTTATAAAGGCCATATCTTGTTTATCTAGCAATTTCTCTAGTTCAATCAGTGATGCTGCCCGTTTGTTTTCATCTTTCTCGTCTATAACAACTTGAATTTGAGAGAAGATCATTTGATAAGTAGCAACGTATTCACTAAGTGTTGAAATATTACTGCTTACAAAACCGACGGGATTATTAATTTCGTGGGCAACGCCAGCGGCAAGCTGGCCTACTGATGCCATCTTTTCTGCCTGAAGAAGTTGAACTTGGGCTTCTTTTAAGTCTTTGTTTGTTTCTTCTAGTTGGTAATTTCTTTGATTGAGTAGAGACGTTCTGTCTTGCACTTTTTCTTCAAGAAGCGTGTTTAATTCTTTAAGCTCATCCTGCGCACGCTGACGTTGTTCGTGTTCTTCTTTTAACCGCTCTACAAGTTGATTAAAAGCTTCAGCGAGCTCGCTTAACTCATCTTTGCCTCTAACTGGAACAAACACTTCTCTGTAATTATTGTACTTAACTGCCTCGCCAAGGTGTTTAGCACCCTGCAAAAGCTGCTGAAGCTGAGACATTAAAAACGAACCAAGTAAATATGAACACAAGCCAACTAGAACGAACTCCATCAAAGCGAGCGTGAGGGTCCAGTTTCTTACTCTTGAGACCGATTCAGTTACAGAAGCGATGTTTAATCCAATTTCTACATAGCCGTAAACAGTGTCGTTGACCATAATTGGGGCGCGGGTATCGTATACCCCATCGTTAGCTGCCGATACCGACAAGTCTGCTTCAAAAGGGCGGCTAAGCGCGACCTCGCTGCCTTTCTCTACAAACACATTGCCAAGTTTATCTTTTACCTTCACGTAGGAAATATTCGGGTTAGTGAGAATTTCAGATACATCTGCGTCGAGTGAAGCTAAATCGTAGCTTAAAAATGCATTTTTTGTTGTAGAAACGAAAAGCGCAACAGTGGTATCAGCAGACTTTTTAATGTTGCTATCAACAAGATCATTTAATAATTGGAACACGGTTACAATTAGCACCAGCAGCAAGAGCGCTGCGATGCTAGCAATGCCAGTTATTGTTTTAAATCGTAACGACAGCTTCATCTGCTCGTTTCTCATAGATGTGGTCTAGAAAGCGATGCAATACCCAGCTCTCTAACGTCATTCCAATCACTGTCGTTAGATTCAACAAATTCACTCAACCCAATTTTGCGAAGAATTGATGACTTACTACTGTCATTAGATAATGCAATCAATGCATTAAGAATAGCTTGTCTATCTGCTGACGCCATTTTGGGGTGGGTAGCTATAGCGTGTGGCGTGTAACCTTTGCTTTCCCAAAGCACTCGTAAATCACTTTTCACTGCCTCAGGTGAAATATTTAGCGTTCGAAGAATGCCACCACCTGCTTTAAAGAAATCGCGCTGAACCGACAAGTACACTGAATCGTGCGAATTTACATAACGGGGAATGAATGCAATATTGTTGTTTCGCAGGTGGGCGCTGGTAATAATAGTGGCCGCAAATGCCGCGGGCGCTGGGAATGCTATTTCGGCACCATTTAGATCTTCAATTGATTGAATAGTACTGTCCTGATGAACCACTATTAATCCGCGAATTTTCTTGTCACGTTGTCTCGCGAGAGAACGATAGCCTGCAGATTCGTTAAAAACTACAAAGTGATAGGGGTTCATGTAGGCAATGTCGTAAAGCCCAGCAGTCAAGTTTGCTTCGAAAGTGGGTATATCTTTAGCTGTCTTAAACTCGATGGCAAGCCCAGTATAATTACTCACATAATCAATAAGCGGCTGCCACCGTTCAGCCAAAGTTTTGGCTGACTGCTGTGGAACGACGGCGAAAGTTAGCGTTTTTGCGTTAGATGAGAGCGTAACAGTAGTAAGACATAGAGCTGTTAAAATGAACATTGCTAACCGCGACATAGTGCACCCTCCCTCATCAAAATTACATCGACATGAATTGTTCTAAAACATTCGTTAAATCATGGTTTGAGAAAGGCTTTTGAAGCGTGGCATCAGCGCCGATTTCTAGCGCACGTTCAAGACTGATATCGTCTAGGGCAGAGATAACAATAATTTTTAAATCTTTGTGTTTGTTTTGCTCTCGAGTAAATTCAATAACACTGTAGCCATCCATGCCCGGCATACTCAGGTCGAGGGTCATCACTTTAGGTTCATACTGACTTAACATGATCCCGGCTTGGAACCCGCCAGTCGCAATGTATGAATCGAACCCTGCACGTCTAGCCACACGCTGTATTGATTTCGCTACCGGCATCTCGTCATCAACAATTAGAACAGATGGCGAAGCAATGCCTTTGAGTGCGTCAGGAATAGGCATATCATGGCGTTCAAGGAACTCGATAAAGTCCTCAACTAGAATACGGTTGTTACCACGCCCTGGAAGCTTAAAGCCTTTAAGCTTCCCGCTTTCAATCCATCGAATTACAGTACGAAGGTTCACATCGCAATACGACGCTATTTCGCCAGAGGTTAAGGTTTTCATATCTAAGCCTTGTAGATTTATTAACCAGAATTATAGCTGTTGTACTACATGGAGACAAAGTAGACAAAAGGATGAAATGTGACATTTGTGACAGGGTGTTTGCGAGGCGAAAAGTTACTAACTTCTGTACTTCTATTCACCAAGTGTACGTTTTAAGCACACTAACCTCATCAAATCTTCGTGATCCTTACTTTCAAACTAGAAGTAACTTCAAGATAGGTCAACTGCGGCTTAAACAATAGCTTGCTTTTAGTCAACGAAACCCCATCATTATTCTATCAACGTGTTAAGAGTGAAAAAGATTATGACAACCCCTGCAATCGAGATGGTAGACGGCCTACCAATTTTTTCTGCTATTGAGCCTGCCTCTATTAAGCCAGCTATCGAAAAAGCCATTGAAGCTTGTAAAAGTGAAATAGAGGAAGTGGTAGCGTCGAATGATTACTCTTACAAGAATTTAGTATTACGCCTTGAAGAGGTAGACGACCGCTTAAGCAAAATGTTCTCACCTGTGTCTCATATGAACAGCGTAGTAAGCAGCGATGAATTGCGAGAGGCGCATGATGCGTGTTTGCCGCTTTTATCTGAATATGGTACTTGGGTAGGTCAGCACGAAGGCCTTTATAATGCTTATGCTTCACTAAAAGCGTCTGACGAGTTTGGAACCTTAAGCGAAGAGCAACAGAAAGTCATTGAGAACGCGGTACGCGACTTTACGCTTTCAGGTGTTGCCTTACCTGCACAACAAAAGAAACGTTTTGCAGAAATTCAGGCAAAGCTTAGTGAATTATCGTCGACGTTTTCAAACAATGTGATGGACGCCACCATGGGCTGGACCAAACACATTACTGATGAATCTGAGCTTGCAGGTATGCCAGAGTCAGCTTTAGAAGCGGCAGCGCAAGCTGCGCACCAAAAAGACTTGCAGGGATGGTTATTTACTTTAGATATTCCGTCTTATTTGCCTGTAATGCTTTACGCCGATAATCGTGAGCTTCGCGAAGAAATGTATCGTGCTTATTCAACCAAAGCGTCTGATCAAGGACCAAATGCAGGTAAGTGGGATAACACCGACATTATTAAAGAGACCTTAACGCTGCGCACAGAGCTCGCTGAATTGTTAGGGTTTGCTAGCTATGCAGAGCGTTCACTGGCTACCAAGATGGCAGACTCTACCGATCAGGTAATAGGTTTCTTACGCGACTTGGCGGCTAAGTCTAAACCTCAGGCGGAAAAAGAGCTTGAAGAAGTAAGAACGTACGCAAAGGACAAACATGGTGTTACTGAGCTAGCAGCATGGGATTTACCGTATTACAGCGAAAAGTTGAAGCAAGAAAAATACACCATTTCTGATGAAATGCTGCGCCCTTATTTCCCTGAAGACAAAGTGCTATCAGGTCTTTTTGAAGTAGTGCATCGCTTATATGGTTTGAAAATTATTGAGCAACCTGGCATCGATACCTGGCATAAAGATGTGCGTTATTTCACTATAACCGACGATGCCGACGCATTGCGTGGTAGCTTTTACCTAGATTTGTACGCACGTGCTAAAAAACGTGGCGGGGCATGGATGGATGAATGCCGAGTACGCCGAGAAATGATAGACGGTGAGTTACAGCTACCAGTGGCGTACCTGACCTGTAACTTCAATGCCCCTGTCGGTGATAAGCCTGCGCTGTTTACGCACGATGAAGTAGTCACCCTTTTCCATGAGTTTGGTCATGGGATCCATCACATGCTCACAAAAATGAGCGTGGCTGGCGTATCTGGCATTAACGGTGTGCCATGGGATGCTGTTGAACTACCAAGTCAGTTCTTAGAGAACTGGTGTTGGGAAGAAGACGCCCTAAACTTTATCTCTGGTCATTATGAGACTGGAGAGCCGCTTCCAGCTGATTTGCTCGACCGCATGCTTGCTGCTCGTGATTATCAGTCTGCTATGCAGATGGTTCGTCAACTTGAATTTAGTCTATTTGATTTCTTACTGCACAGTGAAAAGGGTAGTGAAGTGGACGTGCAGGGCACACTGGACAAAGTGCGCGAAGAAGTTGCCGTAGTTATTCCGCCATCGTTCAATCGCTTCCAAAATGGTTTCGGACACATTTTTGCAGGCGGATATGCAGCGGGCTATTACAGCTATAAGTGGGCTGAGGTTCTTTCTGCCGATGCCTACAGTAAGTTTGAAGAAGATGGCATCTTCAACCGCGACACAGGCAAAGCCTTTTTAGAAAACATTCTAGAAATGGGTGGCAGTAAGCCTCCTATGGATTTGTTTGTTGCCTTTAGAGGACGCGAGCCGAAAGTAGATGCTTTACTTCGACACAGCGGCATCAAAGGCTAAGCGGCTATGCCTGAGTCTTATCAAACTATCTACCGCCGAGCGTGTGAACGCAAAGGCGGTGAAAGGGTGCTTGAGGCTATGCTTCACGCACCGCTTTCTAAAGCACAAATTGAAACCATTAGTGATGATCGTTTTTTAGCGGCCATGACTAAGCAAGTTTTTAAATCTGGCTTTGTATGGCGAGTCATCGAGCAAAAATGGCCAGATTTTGAAACCGTATTTTTTGGTTTCAACGTGGATAAAGTGTTGCTGATGCCAGATGAGATGCTAGAACAAAAAGCGTCGGATAAGCGCATTGTTCGCAACTATAAAAAAGTGATGACTGTGCGAGACAACGCCATGATGATTAAAGACGTGGCTATGGAGCACGGCAGCTTTGGCAAGTTTGTCGCCAGCTTCGATAAAGACAATATCACCGAACTATGGGCGTTTTTGAAAAAACGCGGCGCGCGATTAGGTGGCAATACAGGCCCCTACATGCTTCGAGCATTGGGTATTGATACTTTTTTGTTTTCTCGTGACGTTGAAGATTACTTGCGAAAAAACGAAGTTATTGATGGCGGGTTAACATCGAAAAAGTCGCTGTCTGCAGCAAATGCAGCGTTTGCCCAATGGCATAAAGAAAGTGGCCGTTCGCTGCAAGAAATCAGCGCGATCGTTGCCTTCAGTTGGGGCACGAATAATCTTATTGCTTAATACAGGTTAGCGTTAAATAGGGCCCCCTAATGTATTTAGTAAACAGGCATGTGCCTCGCAGGTTCACGCAAAGAGCAAGCCAACGGCTAGCTTTCCAATCTAAGGCAGTCGGGCATAAAGCTTTTGCTTCAGCACACAATCCTATACACTTCGGCATTAATAAAAATATTCAAATTACAGGACTGTCATGAGCGACAATCAAACTCCTGCTACGCAAGCAGACTCTGCAATCGACAATGCTAGCGAGCATACGACACACTTCGGTTTTAAGCAGGTAGATAAAGGGCAAAAAGCCTCTTTGGTTGCTAATGTTTTTGATTCCGTTGCTGCGAAGTACGACGTAATGAACGACTTTATGTCAATGGGAGTACATCGTTTATGGAAGCGATTTACCATTGATTGCAGCGGTGTGCGCGCCGGTAATAAAGTACTGGATATTGCGGGTGGTACTGGCGATTTAACCGCTAAGTTTTCTCGTTTGGTTGGCCCTACAGGCCGCGTAACCTTAGCTGATATTAACCTGTCTATGCTTAAGGTAGGGCGTGATAAATTGCGTGACCGCGGTTTGGTTAGCAATATTGATTATGTGCAAGCCGACGCAGAAGCACTGCCGTTTCCTGACAACCATTTTGATGTTGTGACTATGGCATTTGGTCTTAGAAACGTGACGGAAAAGCAAAACGCGCTAAATTCTATTTTCCGCGTGTTAAAACCCGGTGGTCGCTTACTGGTTTTGGAATTTTCTAAGCCAACATCAGAGCAGCTAAGCAAACTTTACGATATGTATTCTTTTCATATTTTGCCCAAAATGGGGCAGCTTGTAGCAAATGATGCAGAAAGCTACCAGTACTTGGCAGAAAGCATTCGTATGCACCCAGATCAAGAAACCCTGAAGGGTATGTTTGAACAGGCTGGCTTTGAACAATGTGATTACCAGAACCTTACCGGCGGTATTGTGGCTCTGCATAGAGGCTACAAGTTTTAATGCCTACTACAGCGCTTGTTACCGCTACGGTTGAATCGGCTCTAAACAAACTGCTGTCTTTAGATGAAGACAGCGAAAAAAGGTTAAAAGCCCTTAACGGCGCCAGACTAACCGCGTTTGTTTCGCCGCTGCCTTACGGTATCACCTTGTCTTTTTCTGACCGTGTCGACGTACTCAGCGAGCAAGGCTCGTTTGAAGATGCCGTTGCATCGCTAGGAGCAAAAGACTGCTGTATTAAAACGTCGCTACAGACTTTGCCTGAGTTAAAAGAAACTAGCCAGCTGACCCGCCTTATTCAACAAAAAGCACTCTTTTTAGAAGGGGAGCTGAACGTTGCCCAGCAAGTCAGCGCTTTGTTTCAGCAGCTCGACATCGACGTTGAAGAGTTGATTGCTCAAAAGACCAATGACGTTATCGCACACCAAACCGTGAAAACGGTAAAAACAGTGCATGAAAAATCGATGACGGCGCTAGCGTCTATGGCGAAAGTCTTCGGCAATGCCGTAGTAGAAGAAAAACAGCTAGCTGCACATAAGCTTGCGGTAATGCACTTTAGTGATGAAGTAAATGCGCTTCGCGACAGGGCAGAAAGTGCCGATGCGCGACTGCGCCGTTTAGAAGAAAAACTTAAGTAAGATTGAGAGAAACAGGCTCATAAATGCGTATTGTTAGGTTATACCGAATTAACAAGGTATTGTTGGAACACGGTTTAGATGAACTTATTCCAGCAAAGTGGTTACCCTGGTACGCGCGAATTATGCGCCATGCCATTTTTTGGGTGCGCAATAAGCATAAAGGGAAATCTCCTGGCGAGCGCATTACTCTTGCATTGCAAAACCTTGGGCCTGTTTTTATTAAATTCGGCCAGATGCTCTCTACCCGCCGAGACTTGCTTCCCCCTGCCATTGCTAACGAACTTGCCCGTTTACAAGACAAAGTGCCACCTTTCTCGTCAGACGCAGCACAAGATATTATCAAACAGGCACTAGGGCTGTCTGATCTGAACGAGTTGTTTAGCGAATTTGAAACCGCGCCGCTCGCGTCGGCTTCTATTGCGCAAGTTCACGCAGCAAAGTTAAAGCACAACAACGAAGACGTTGTAGTAAAGGTATTAAGGCCAGATATTCGCGATACCATAGTGGCGGATATGGAGCTTTTATTCAGCCTAGCGAACGTCCTACAGCGTTGGTTACCGGACGGCAAGCGCTTACGCCCTGTAGAAGTGGTAGTGGAATATCGCAAAACCATTGTCGATGAGCTTGACCTGCTCCGTGAGTCAGCTAACGGTATCCAGCTAGGACGTAATTTTGAGGGCTCAGATGCCTTATACGTACCTAAGATCTACAGCGATTACTGCCGCAGTAATGTATTGGTTATGGAGCGTATTTACGGCTTACCTATATCTAATATCGACGCTTTGTTGACCCAAAATACCAACATGAAAAAGTTAGCAGAACGCGGGGTTGAAGTGTTCTTTACTCAAGTATTCCGCGATAGTTTTTTCCATGCGGACATGCATCCAGGCAACATTTTTGTATCTACGGACCATCCTGAAAACCCAAAATATATCGCAATCGACTTTGGCATTGTTGGTACGCTTAATCGCGAAGATAAGCGCTATTTGGCCGAAAACTTTATCGCCTTTTTTAATCGCGACTATCGCAAAGTGGCGCAACTTCACGCCGACTCAGGTTGGGTGCCGCAAGATACCAACATTGATGAGTTCGAAATGGCCATTCGCACAGTATGCGAACCTATTTTTCAAAAGCCTTTGGCAGAAATATCCTTTGGTAATGTGCTGCTACAGTTATTCAACACGGCACGACGTTTCAATATGGTCGTACAGCCGCAGTTGGTGCTACTGCAAAAAACCTTGCTGTATATCGAAGGCTTAGGTCGTCAGCTGTATCCCCAACTCGACCTTTGGAAAACCGCCAAGCCATTTCTTGAAAACTGGATGAAGGAACAAATTGGTTTTACGGCTATGATGGGGAAAGTAAAAGACAACTTACCTTTCTGGTCTGAAAAACTCCCCGAAATGCCAGACCTGCTTTACGATAGCCTACAGCAAATGAAGCGTTTGCCACTGCAACAGCAAAGAGCACATTTGGCATTGATTCAAGAGCAAAAGAAAACAACTCAGACCACTCACTTGAGCCTAGTAGGTGCAACCTTTGTACTGATGTCAGCAATATTGCCAATTTATGACTTATCCTGGTATTTCCCTGCAAGTACAGGTGTAATTGGCGCAATTTGTTGGTATTTAGCGTGGCGAAAAGGGCTGTGATTTTTGTTACGCTGCGGTGAAATATTTATGAAATCCGTAGTTAATTAATTAATTTGTATAGTAATCGTCCCGAAGAGTGTTATAGTGGATACGGCTCTAAGCCAAAGTCTTTAGATAGACGCGATTTTGTATTATTTGCTATATGTAAAACCACTCGAGTTACCCGGTAATTTGTTGTAAGTTGTTTGTCCATTCGTAAGTAAGACCCAATACTCCGCCAATTTAAAGACTCTAAAGAACTTTGTTACACGCGCTTATGCGCAATTTAATACGATATTTGAGGTCTATACGACATGTCTAAAGTTACAGGCACAGTTAAGTGGTTCAACGCTGATAAAGGTTACGGTTTCCTAACTCAAGATAACGGCGGCAAGGACGTTTTCGTTCATTTCCGTGCGATCATCTCTGACGGTTACAAAACGCTTCCAGAAGGTCAGCGAGTAGAATTTGAAGTTGAAGAAGGTCAAAAAGGTCTTCAAGCTGCTAACGTGCAAGCTATCTAAGAATTCAAAAACGGCGGTCATTTGACCGCCGTTTTTCTTTCTATTGTCAGTATTTGCCACGCTCACGCTAAACGCGTGACGACGCTCAATCATTCGCCCCAATAAATTCGATGCTCGCAGCATAATCCTAATATCAGTGCTCTGCGGTGTTGCGTAGTCATGACGTTTAATGCTTTACTCGTTATTATGATGAATACGCCTTCAGGGAGTGCTTTATGCGCATCACATTAACTATTCGTTCCACACTGGCTGCTTTACTTCTTCTTTGTTCAAACTCTACTTACGCCGCCCAAGCAGATGGACTAGTCGTTGGCGAGAGTGTTTTGGCAACAGTGCTCAATACCGAAATTCGAGCAGTAGACGTAATGCCCAGTGAAGAAAAGCGTCAAAACATGAAGGAGCAGGCGAAAGATAACTACGCCGAAGTGCTCGAATATGTCACACGTGTAAACGCGTCTAACAAAATTTTCGAACTAGTGTTAGAGGACTACGCTAAGGAAAGAGGTATTACTCTTGACCAAACGCTAGTAAATAAGTTTATCGACAAGTTTAAGAGTCAGGTATCTAGCGAAACTTCATCTAAACCAATCGAAGAAATAGCGGTCAAGCAGGTAATGCAATTTCAAGCAGAAAAAGCCATGTTCGAAGAGTTTGGCGGTCGTGTTGTTTTTCGTCAGTCTAACCCGCAAATGCCTATTGATGGTTACAACAAATTGCTCTCTCGCTATCGTGATGTGGGTAAACTTAACATAGTGGATGAAGACCTACGCGAAGCATTTTGGGATTTATTCAAACCTCCCTATCAGTATGAAATTGCTACTGAAAACGTGGATTTTTCTAAGCCTTGGTGGCTTTAAATAAAGCATGAGCAACAAAACAAATGTACAACTGAAAGTGTTGGGGATGAAGGACCAGGTCCACTATGGCTAATGATAAAATGAGCGTTATAGACGCAATAGATAAAGCCATTTTGGCCATGCTTCAGAATAATGCTGACACGCCTGTTGCAGAAATCGCCGAGCAAGTCGGGCTAACGGTCACGCCTTGCTGGCGACGCATTCAAAAGCTAGAAGATAAGGGCATAATTTCTAGGCGTGTGGCGCTGTTGCAAGCAAAGCAGCTAGGCCTTGCAATGACGGTTTTCGTTCAGGTGAAAGCAGGAAGGCACGATGGAAAATGGCTAGCAAGTTTCGCCAAGCACGCTGCGTCATTTGATGAAGTTGTTGAATGTTATCGTATGTCTGGAGAGTACGATTATCTGCTAAAAGTCCTCGTCACCGATATGGATTGCTTCGACCACTTTTATAAGCGACTAGTTAACGGTATAGAGTTTTCAGACGTTACCTCTAGCTTTGCCATGGAACAGATTAAGTACACAACCTCAGTCCCTTTAAACCACATCTAATACGCAAAAAAAATGGGGCCGGTTTGACGGGCCCCATATAAATTAATGATTTTGGTCTTCAACGTGCTGGTCGGCAAATATCTTGGATTTCTTTTTAATTTTACATCCTAAGATACGCTGCGCATTTTTACGGCCGATGTAATGAGCGACTGTATAGGGGTGCGCGCGTTTGAAGAACCGTGAGAACGAATGGAATACATTTTCCATAGTATTGGCTCCTTCTAGTAAAAATTGCCCCAAATAAAATATAGTAATATTACAGTTTGATGTCAACAAAATAATTGTCATTAAACAATTTAGATATCTCGTTCACATAATAAGGATAGACTAAGTACAACTGAGCATCCTCTATTCATTGGTATACATTGTTCAAGGGAATGGATCATATTTTGATCGCAGGTTTTTAAATCGAGTTTCCGCGAAGGCTTTAGTGGTTGCCGAAAACGCCACAGTTCAGGAAATAGTTGGAAACAGAAAAAACTCACAACGTATAAGCGCCAAGTATAGCGCTGGATAGAAAGCGAACACCACTGACTTTCAATGATGTTCACTATTGTTTTGAGTAATTAGGATCTGCTGGGATCCCAATAATAAATACTAATAGTAAGAAAGCTTCTCTGATTTACCGGAGAAAATCTTATACACCATGGCCGTATAAGCCAGAATGATTGGCACAACAATAACTACACCGACTAGCAAGAAGCGCAGGGAGTTAGCATCACTGAGGGCATCCATCACCGTCATCTGCCCAGGTATAATAAACGGGTAGTAGCTAATGCCAAATGCGCTAAAGCAAAGTAAAAATACAAGCAAGGCTATAAAGAACGGAAGCCATTCACCTTTACCTTTAGCGTCAGGCAGCTTTTTAAGCAACACGCCACATAAGGCTAAAAGCGCAAAACATGCTACAGGTATAGCAAAAAGCACATAGCCCCAAGGTGCTGACAGCCATAAGTCTCGCACATCATCGTGTAAGGATAAGTTTGCGATACTTACTGCAGTAATTCCCACAGCCAATACAACCAAACCTCGGCGTGCCCAGTAATACGCTTTTGCTTGAAGCTCTCCTTCGCCTTTAAGTATTAACCAGCATGAGCCAATAAATGCATAGGCTGCAGTTACTCCAAATGCCGCAAGTAGAGCAAAGCCTTGAGCCCAAATATCAGTGCGAAGCCCCGTTACGTAAATGCCCAACATGTAACCTTGCGCAAGCGTAGTTAAAAGCGAACCGTATTTAAATACCAAATCCCATTTACGCTTTTTCACTTGCACAACTTTAGCGCGAAAATCGAACGCCACGCCGCGCAAAATAAGCCCTAACAACATGAAAGTTGCAGGTAAGTACAGAGTTTGCAGAAACTCGCTATGGGCTTCAGGAAAAGCGATAAGCAGTAAGCCTATGGCAAGCACAAGCCAAGTTTCATTGGCATCCCAGTAAGGCCCAATAGAGGCTATCATATCATCGCGGAAAGCCTCTGTTCTCGGCGGTATTAATACACCAACACCTAAATCATAGCCGTCTAAAATAGCGTACAGTAATACAGATAAACCAAGTAAGCCGACGTAGATGTTTCCAAGCATTTCTGCTGATATATTTTCAAACATGTTTGCTCTCCTTATACCGTGCTTGGGTCAGGTTCAGAGGGTTGCATCTTAGCCTTCGCTACTTCGCGCTCTTCCGTCGTTATTTCCTCGATCTCCACTGCTTTACGGCACATCAACATAAGCGTTCCCATGTATGCGATTAAAAGCACTGTGTAAATAACAAGGTAAAGCGTGAATGACAGCGCTATATTAGCAGGTGGTAGTTGAGTAACCGCATCAGCAGTTCTTAATACGCCACTTACTAAATAAGGCTGTCGACCTATTTCTGTAACGTACCAGCCAGCGAGCGTAGCTATCCAGCCGCTAAATGCCATGCCCGCAAACGTGCGTTTCAGCCACACAGGAAATTCTTTCTTGCGAATAAGGTAAAGACTACCCAGCCATGAAACAGCCAGCATTAGCATACCCATACCTACCATGACTCTGAAGCCGAAGAAAACAGGGGCTACAGGTGGGTGCTCTCCCTCAAACTCATTAAGCCCTTTTATCTCTCCTTTGAGTTCATGGGTAAGAATTAAACTTGCACCATAGGGAACGGGAATTTCAAAGTGGTTCTCTTTGCTTTCTTCATCTGGAATAGCAAAAAGCAATAAAGGTGCACCTTCAGTGGTTTCCCATAACCCTTCCATCGCCGCCACTTTTTGAGGTTGATGTTCAAGGGTATTTAAACCGTGCATGTCGCCCGCAAAAATTTGCAAAGGAATTAGCACGGCTGCCGTGTAGGTAGCTGTTTTAAGCGCTAGTTTGGGGGCAAGCTTATCGTCACCTTTTAACATGCGGTATGCTGAAAGTCCGGCAATAAGGAAACTAGCCGTTAACCCAGACGCCAACATCATATGAGCAAAGCGATAAGGGAAAGATGGGTTGAAAATGATTTCTTTCCAGTTTGTGGCATAAACCACACCATCGACTACTTCAAAACCTTGTGGCGTTTGCATCCAGCTATTAAGCGCTAGTATCCAAAATGCAGACGTTGTGGTGCCAATAGCGACAATAAGAGTAGATGCCGTGTGCAGCCAGTTAGGAACACGGCGTATACCAAATAGCATGATCCCCAAAAACGTGGCTTCTAAGAAAAATGCGGTAAGGACTTCATAGCCTAAAAGCGGGCCAGCTACGTTGCCAACTTTTTCCATAAACCCTGGCCAGTTGGTGCCAAACTGAAATGACATAGTAACGCCGCTTACTACACCTAATGCGAAGCTTAGAGCGAAAACACGTACCCAAAAGCGATACATGCGCATCCACACAGGGTGACCTGAAATGTTAGAGCGCAGCTTAAAATAAAATAGAAACCAGCCCATCGCCATGGTGATGGTTGGAAACAAAATATGGAAACTAATATTTAACGCAAATTGTAAACGAGACAGCAAGAATGCATCCACAGAGAGCCCCCTTAGTTAACGCTGTTTTTCCCCAGAAGTAGCTTGTCCTTAAGCTCAAGCATACGGCCCACGCCAGAACCTAACTTCATCAACGTGTTTAACTTTTCAGGCCCAAGATTCTGAAGCTCTTCAGACCATGCCGTAATTGATTCGAGTAAATCATGAATTTCGTTCAGTTTATGTTGAGCATTCGCCTCCTTTTCATTTGCAGGTGCATCGAGAAGTAAATCCCGAAGTAGGCTCATGGTTGGGTCTATTTCACGCTTTCGGCGCTCTTCAAATACTCTGTTCGCCAGTGTCCAGATATCACCCGCGGGAATAAAGAACTCTTTTCTCTCGCCAGGAACATGGTGTTGTTTAACAAGGCGCCATGACTGCAGCTCTTTTAAGCCCATGCTAGTGTTTCCTCTGGATATATTGAGCGCATCGGCAACTTCTTGTGCCGAAATGGGCTCTTCGTTTAGCACAATAAGTGCGAGTATTTGCCCAACTGTTCGATTGAAGCCCCAGCGACTTCCCATTTCGCCAAAGTGCATGACTGCAGATGTAATTAAAGGCGTCATTTTCATTCTTATTTTCCAGAAGTTTCAGAAATTACTGAAAGTTTATTGTCAAAGGTCAATAAATACAAGTGTTATTCATGTTATGAGCCGCATAAAACAAAAATTTAATGTTTGGACAAATGCTTAATTTAAACAAAATTATTATCAGAAAAGCTTTTCAAGGCGCTACCGGGCGGGCGATTGCAAATTTAAATAGGGAGTTACCCCTAGAGTCTTTCCTTATCCTTATGTCTAGTTTTCTTGCTAGATCTATCGTTGTATCGTCCGCGCTTCGTTACGCTAACTTATTAATAAACAACAAATATTAGCTATTATTTATTTAATTTTAATGTTTGATTTGTTGGCGAAATCGAAATCCTTGAACTAACGTTCAAAGTCTTGTCGAGAGCTTTTCAAAAAAGTTTTCTCAATTAAAGATTATGGAAGAGAGCTATCTCTCTAATAAATATACGCGCTAAAGGAAAGACATGATCCGCACATTGTCCAAAGCCATTATCGGTACTTCATTACTTCTAGGTGCATTACAAACTGCACAAGCAGCAACCCCTGTTATCACCAACACAGCGCCGCAAAGTGCGTTTATTGGAGAGTCATTCTGTTACGACATACCACTAACTAACTCAGGTACCACTGGCTATGGTCCTTATCTGCGTGTTATTCATGATGCCGACTTAACCTTCAATGGTGCGACATTTATAGGAAGCAACAGTGATACAATTAATGTAGGCACATTCGACCCCATTGCGAACAATAATGAACTTGAAGATCCTATCATCGCTCAAACCGTTAGCGGAACGCAGGGGTACAGCTTTTCAACGGTAGACATACCAGTGGGTTCGGTTGTATCCAACGGCCCTGATTTAACAACTAATGTGTGTTTCACTATCGACAGCAATGCAACGCCTGCGGAAGCGTTTGTTATTGAAGTTACACCCGTATATGAGTTTGGCGACACGGCAACAGGTGACAATGGCCCAATAGTAGGCACAACGCAAAGTGCGTCGGTAGAGGCGGCACTTTACCAAGTAACCACGCAAAGCTCGGCTGCGGAAAACGAGCTTGCTACGGGTCCAAGTTTTTCAGCAACCGTTACCCATACGGTTGATGTAGCAAACGGCCCTACCATAAACAACTTACAGTTTACGGATGTTTTAAACAGCGGCGTTCAATACAGTGCTCAAGCTACGATAACTGGTGGAACTGGGTGCTCTATAGATAGTGAACCCTCTACGACAAACCCGGGTGGCACTTTAGATGTTTCGTGTGCTTCTGCTACGGGAACAAGTAGCGAAAATGATGTGCGCGTTAGCTACCCTATGCATTTTATCGATGTATTAGATGCGCAGCAGTGTAGTACGTCAAGTATTGTTCACCCGTTAGATTTTAATGCCAGTTTTAACGGCAATGGGCTTACCCAGGTTTCTAGCAGTGATACGGTTTCGGCAAAGCATGTTGCAATTCAGCAACGCGTTAACGCCACCCAATCAAGCCCTGGCAACACGCTCACTGTCACTAACTCTATTCAAATTTCTGACTATATATCGGTAGATTCTTTAATACTTAACGATACCATCGCCGATGGCGTAGATTTTTCATCAGATATCACGGTTAGCTATGGCGGAAGTACGTTTAACATACCAAGGCCTGCTTCAAGTACTGATAGCAGTCAAAATGAGACAATCACCTACAACGTTACTAACGCAACAGGCACGCTTGCTGGTGGAAGCGTTTTAACGGTTTCTTACACTGTTGATATACAGCAAAATTACGTTGGTGGTTATACCGGGGTCAGTAGTAACGCACCTGTTGTTGCAAACGATTCGCTGTCATTTTCTCAAAGTGCGCAATATAACCTAGCAAGTGGTGCGTCAAGCTGCTTGGAAGGTTCTAGTGATTCAGTATCTATTGAAGGAATAACAACCACTAAATTCCTCGTAAATTCTGACAATAATACGACTACAGAAGTTCTTGAGTACGCACCGGGTGAAAGCGTGACTTATCGCCTGCACATGAATATTCCGTCGGGCGATACAAACGACATTGTTTTCAAAGACTTTTTGCCGCTTCCTGTGTTCCTAGTTTCCTCGTCAACGATTAGTACTAGTTCAGATTTTTCGAATAACGCTAATTTCGCTTATGGCCCTGAGAACACAATAACGTCGCTTACACCTAGCATAACGCTATCGACCACGGAAAACAGCGTAACCCTAGACTGGGGGGATATTTCAACCTCTACGCCTGAAGTGCTTGAAGTTGATTTTACCGTTGAGGTTACCGACGAGCCTTATGCCGACGGTCTAAGGTTAGCTAACTTATTCCAGGGAACATCAACCAATACACCAGACGCTGTTAGCGCCGATCTTAAATCTGCTGAGATAATAGTTCGTGCACCAGAATTGACGGTTTCACTTGCCACTTCTGCAGGTAATGTAGATGCTGGTGATACAGTTCAGTACACATTAACGATAACTAACGAAGGTGGTGCCACATCATTTGACACCACCGCCAGTGTTCCACTTGTTGCTGGCGTAGCTTCGCAAAGTCTTGTTTCTGCAACGCTTAATGGGAATAGCACAACGTTAGGTGGCGGCTCCTTATCTGCTGGCACCTACAGTGTAGAAAACCTCGCCGCAGGTGATGTTTATGTACTTACCTTCACACAAGATATTGCGCAAACCGCAGAGCCTAATGATGTCATCACGTCCGAAGCGACAATAAATTGGGCATCGGCTTCAGGTCAGACCGTAACCTTCGACCCACAAAACGATGACGCATCGGTTACCGTTTCTGATATTGCTATCGCGTCAACCATAGTAAGTCCTACAGGTAATGTTGTGGTAGGTGATACCGTACAGTATCGGGTAGACGTGACGTTGCCAGAGGGCACCACGAACGACTTAACGGTAGATATGACGCTTCCTGCTGGTTTTGAATACAGCAACACGTTAACGGTAAATTCAACAGGTTTTGACGGAACCGTAAGCGCCAGCCCCACTGTGACATCGTCGGGAACTGTCGAAAGCGGGCAAACTGTTAAAGCTTTGTTTAACGACAGTACAACCACTAATAATGATAACGATCCAAGCGATAATACATTCTCAATTACGCTTGAAGCCTTGGTGCAAGATGTCACACAAAATGCCGCTACAACGTCAACGCAAAGCAAGCAGTTACAGGTAAATGCGGGAACCAACAATACCACCAACAATGCGTCAGCTACGTCAACTAACCAGTTCGCTGAACATGTATTAAGCGCAACAACGAGCGTGACGCCAAGCTCCGGCGTAGAAGCAGGCGATACGGTAACTGTAACAATCAACGTTGAAAATACAGGTACAGCTACCGCTTATGATGTTGAAGTGGTCAGCAATGTTAATACTGATATTTTCACAAATGTAAACGCAGGAACAACTCCATCTAATTTTACGTATGCACTTCAAACTTCACCAGACAGAGTAACCTATTCAGGTTCGGAGCTTGCTGCGGGTGAAAGCGTGCAGTTTACTTATACTGCTGAATTAAAAGCAGGTGCACGGACCGGTTCCTCATTTGAGATATCCGCACAAGCTACTGGTGATAGCCAAACTGGCGACCAAACCGTTGAGCGTGATTCACAGTCAGAAAGTGCAGATACCACGGCCACAAAAGCAATCTTAGCTGACAATATTACGTTGATAGCTTCTTCAGAAGCCTTTACCAGTGACACCGGCACACGAGAAGCCGCTATCGGTGAGGTGTTAACCTATTCGTTCACTACGGTCGTGCCCGAAGGACAGACAAAAGAGACCACTAATCAGGACATTATTGAAGTTATTTTGCCTGCTGGAATGGCCTATCAAGCGGGAACCGCCTTAATTCGTGGAACATTTGATACGGGCTTTAGCACTTCAAACAACGTATCAATTACAGCGTCAGATACAACTATTACCCCGGTTATCAGCGGTCAGTCTGTTATCTTCGACTTGGGTGATATAACAAATAGTGACAACGATGGGGGTGATGAAAGTATCACCGTTACGCTTGATGTGCTTACCTTAAACACCAGTAACAATAACCGTACAAACAATAAAACGGTAACGGGTGAAGTAAACTATTTAAATGAAAGCAACGCTAATCAGAGCAACAATACGACGCAGAATATTCGTATTGCAGAACCTAATTTAACTGCTACAAAGGCAGCATCCCCATCGACCGTTGATGGTGGCAGCGAAGTTACATTTACCGTCACATTAACTAATACTGCAGGCTCTCGAGTTTCGCGTGCTTACGACTGGTACATCAACGATAACGTACCTGCACGATTTAATACGGTTAGTTTGGTGAGCGCAACACATTCAAGAGGGGCAGGCATTGATGTAGCAGCCTGTGCAAGCATCAGTGGCAACGAGCTAACGGTTGAGTCTGATAGCTGCGCAGTTAGCGACATTGATTACCTAGCAGCGGGTGAAAGCGTCACCGTTGTGTACACTGCTAACGTCAATTTTGATATCGCATTTGAAGAAACCGTCACCAATACCGTCGCAACCTCAGCAACGTCTTTGCCAGGTGCATCAGGTACTGGAAATGCTACGCCAGGCGTAGCCGGTTCAGATACCGGTGAGCGTACTGGTAGCGGTGCTAATAACGACTCAGGCCAAAACGTTAACGATATCGCTGATTCTGCTATGGCATCAGTTACCGCTAACGCGCCCACGCTTACCTTAACAACTACTGCAGCCGATGCTGCAATCGGAACTGTGGTTGAATTAACCGCAAGTTTCTCTATACCAACTGGTACAACAGACAACTTTGTTTATACGTTAGATCTTCCTTCAGGCTTAACGTATACCGGCGACGCCATTATCATAACAACGCCGGTGTCAGATTTCACCAGTACAAATACACCTAATACCACTCCTGGTGAAGGAACCGACCCAGTAGTATTAGATTTTGGAACTATTACCAACAGCGCTTCAACGTCTCAACAAGTTACCATTGCTGTGCCTGTTGAAGTTGCTAATATCTTAGGTAACCAAGCTGGAACAACGCTAACTAGTACCGGTTCACTTAGCTACCAAGACGTGAGCACGCCAGCACCTTCTGCGAATGTTGACGTGGATGTTATCGAACCCAATCTATCTATTACGCAAACCATCATTGCAGGTGCAACCGCAAGTGATAGTGGCGATACGGTAACGTACCGTACAGTGGTAACCAACACGGGGAATACAGCAACTGCGTATGCTGTGGCCTTTGAGGATGTAATGCCCGCTGAGTTATTGGGTGGGCCTGACGGAAGCGGCTCTGGTGTTACCTTCTTTGCGATAACGCTAACTAACCCGAGTGACGAGGCAGTACTAACTGGCACAAATACAGCACTGACCGTGAGTGATGTGAGTGAGACAACTACGACCAACACTGGCGATACGCTGTCGGTTGCAGCATTCGACCTACCAGCTCTTGCAAGCGTTACCGTCGAATACAGCGTCGTAATGGCCAACGAAGCAAGCGCCGGTGAAACGCTTACGAATGCAGTTGAAGCAACCTATAACAGTCAGTTGGACGGCAGTGGGCTTAACGGACGTAGTGGCGCAGATGGCACAGACGACGATGATGACACTGCGCTAAATAACTATCGTGAAACAGCTAGTAGTAATGTAACGGTAGATAACACACTGGCTATTCAATCTTCACTTAATGCTACACATAGCGATAACGATTTCGCAGTGGGTGAGTCGGTTTCTATTGATGCGCGTATCGATTTAGTGGAAGGCACAATTAGCGGTGTTTCTATTGTAAATACGCTGCCAGCGGACATTCGCTTTGACAACATTAGTATTAACAGCCCGGCGCAAATCAGCTATGACGGCGCGGCAACGGCTAGCGTTTCTGGCAACGATGTCACGGTTGACTTTGGAACTGTGAGTAATACCGCTGATGGCGATAGCACCAATGATTACATAACGGTTACCTTTACCGGTGTTGTAGAAAACGAAGTAGGCAACGTGCAAGGTACAACACTTACAAACAGCGTGAATGCATCAGGCGGCGGCGAAAGCGCAGGTCCATCTACTATCGAGATCGATATCGTTGAGCCAAATCTAGACTCAACAATGACGCTCGATAAAACCTCGGTATCATTGGAGGATACCTTCACCTTAACAATCGACCTAGGCCACACCTCTAGTTTTGCTGACGCGTTTGAAACTTCGTTTAACGTTTCGGTGCCTGAAGGTCTTACTTATGTAGCAAATAGCTTCATGGGGCAAGGTACGATCGATGATACGTCGCCTACGCTACTTGTTGTAGATATGGGCAGTATCACGCTGGTCGAAGGCAGCAAGCAAGTGACAATGCAGTTCACTGTAGATAGTGATGCTGACGTGGGTAATGCACTTTCAATTGGTTTGACTAATGGTGCATATAGCTCAATGAGCGGTGACACAGCTGACGAACGTGATTATAGCTTCGCTGATTCTATTAACGTGACAGGTGATATCGCGGCGTTTATTGGTGCGACACAGTCAGTTGTGCTATCTGATGATATCAATGGCAATGGATTTATTGATGCCGGTGATACGGTACTCGTTACCTCAACGCTTACCAATGAAAGCGATAGCGCCACTGCTACTGACGTTGTATTTACTCACGGGGTTCCTGCAAATACAAACTATGTAGCAGGGTCTGCGACAACGACGAAAGGCACCCTTGATGACAGTGCCGGCATTACGGTAAATGTTGGCGATATGGCATTTGGTGAATCTGAAACCATTACTTTCGAATTGCTTGTTGATGCCAATACGGCAAGCAATACGCTTATTTCAGTGCAGGGTAGCGTAGATTCATCCGACACAGTAGCAGAGCCAACTGACGCCGATGGTAATGATGTAAATGGCGACCAAGCAAACACTTTCAGAGTGGGCACACCAGCAAACACAGCAGATTTAGATATTACTCAGCTGGTACGTCTAACTACCGATGCTGATACCAATGATGTCATTAGCCCTAACGATACGCTAACTATTACGTACTTAATTGAAAATACAGGTAGTCAGGCGCTATCAAATATTGCTCTCAGTGACGCTATTCCCACAGGTCTTACTTACGTTGCTAATTCGGCGACGGTAAGCGGTGGGCATACGGTTAGTGTAATTGGTAGTTCATTGAGCGCAGACTTTATCACGCTAGCAGCTGGTGCCAGCGAAACGGTTTCTCTTGATGTTACCATCGACTCACCGCTGGTTGATTTTAACGGCAATACCGCAAACGAAAGCTTCTCGCTACAAGGTGAAGCAACCAGTGACGAAACTGATACTATTTATGCCGATAATAACCGTGCAGATAGCGATGGCTTCCAGCCGCTTACGTTTAGTGCATCGACGGGCGCGGGCACGCCAGAACTAGAGATTATTCAATACTATGAACTTGTTAACGATGTAGACGGTGATGGGGTTGTTGACCCAGGTGACAGCGTACGGGTTTACACTGTGGCAACCAATCAAGGTTCAGCGACTGCAGAAAATGTGTCGTTTACTCAGCCGGTTAATGCGGGCTTAAGCGTAGTAGCTAATACAGCTGTTGCCAGCCAAGGCGTTGTAGTAAGCGAAACGCCGTTTGACGTAAACGTGGGCGGAATTGCCCCAAGTGAAACGGTAACCGCTTCTGTGGTGCTAACGCTAGATGCAAATGCAGCTGACAACACTGTATTTTCAACGCAAGCGCTGTTTAGCGGTGACAACCTCGGTGCCAACCAGTTAAGTGACAACGACAGTAACGCTTCTGATGGCGAGAATGCTCTACTTATTCCGGTTACTTCACAAGCGCAAACCGTATCTGCGCCAACCTTTGCCCTTACCGATACCAGTGATGGTGGTACATCTGGTAACAATTTTGTGCAGGGCGAAACACTAACCCTTACACAAACCGTTACTGTACCTAAGGGGACAACAGACGATTTAAGCTTAAGCGTTACCTTACCTGCTAATGTTTCATTGCTCGCCGAGGCGGGGGAACTTGCTCGTATCTTTAATACTGGCCTTTCTTCAGGTGTCAATCCAGCAAGTATTAACAGTGCTGCTAGCGGCACAGCGGTTAACGTGAACGGCAATATTAGTGTGTCTAACAATACGCTAACGCTTGATTTAGGCAGTATTGTAAATAGCGATAATGATGGTGACACTGAAACCTATGTGTTTAGCGTTGAGCTAGACACCAGCGCCCTAGTGCCCAGTGCGGCTACCCAAGATTTAACTATTTCTTCTGCGCTTAGCTACGTTGATGGCGCAGCTCAGCCTCAGTCATTAAATGCTAACGACGTGACGGTAACCTTACTTAACCGTATACCATCAGCGAATGATGATAGTTTCACTGTAGATGAAGATACAACCAGCAATACGTTAGCGGTCCGTAGCAATGATAGCGACGCAGACAGCGGTCAAAGTATCATCATTACCTCTGTAGCTACGCCAAGTAATGGCGGTACGGTAACTACAGATGGCGCGAACTTGATTTATACGCCGGCAGCTGATTTCTTCGGCACCGAAACCGTGCAATACACCCTTACCGATAGCGCAGGCGGTAGCGACACCGCCACAGCAACATTTACGGTAAACAATGTTCAAGATGCGCCTGTAGCACAGGCCGACTCAGCCAATACCACTGAAGACACACAAGTGGTAGTAAATGTCTTGGCAAATGATTCCGATGTGGATGGCGATTCACTGTCTATCACAGCGGCTAATTCTAGCAACGGTGCGGTTTCGTTCGCGGGAAGCAATATCACCTTCACGCCTGCACAAGACTTTAACGGTCCAGCACTTGTGACCTATACGATTTCTGATGGAAATGGGAACAGTGATAGCGCGAATCTAACGGTAGACGTGCAAGCAGATAACGATGCACCGGTTGCCACAAACGACAGTGCGAATACTAACGAAGATAATGACGTAATTATTGATGTGTTAGCTAACGACAGTGACGTAGATGGCGATGCCCTAAGTGTTACTGCGGTGTCGGCAAGCGCTGGTGCGGCCTCCGTAAATTCAAATGGCGATGTTCTTTATACGCCGCCGGCCGATTTCAATGGCCCTGTTACACTTAATTACACGGTTTCTGATGGAAATGGCGGAACCGATTCAGCTTCTGTATCGGTAACGGTTAATGCGGTAAATGACGCGCCAATAGCTAACCCTGATTCAGGGACGGTGAACGAAGACAGCAGCGTAATTATTGATGTTTTGACTAACGATACTGACGTAGATGGCGATGCGTTGTCGATCACCAATGCAGCATCGCCAAATGGTTCAGTAACCTTTAACGGAAATAATATTACCTTTACACCTACGGCCGACTTTAATGGCGCAACAACCGTAACTTATACCATCAGTGATGGTGCAGGTGGTACGGCATCAGGTACGGTGACTATTAATGTTACTAACGTTAACGATGCACCAGTGGCAAGTGATGACACGGCCAGCACGAACGAAGACACGGCGGTAGTTATTAATGTATTGGCTAACGATACCGACATTGATAACGATGCATTAAGCGTTTCAAGTGTATCGGCGACCAATGGTACTGCGGTAGTTAATGGTGACGGCAATGTGGTGTTTACCCCAGCGGCAGATTACAACAGTAGTGCCACAGTAGCCTATACGGTAACAGACGGTAACGGCGGCAGTGACAATGCGTCGGTGTCTGTAGCTATTGCAGCGGTAAACGACAACCCAATCGCTAACCCAGATACCGCAAGTGTCAATGAAGACGAGTCGGTTAGCATCAATGTACTTGCTAACGATACCGATGTTGACGGCGACACCTTAAGTGTGGCGAGCGCCTCTGTGACAACCGGTAGTGTGCAGGTTGTAGGTAACCAGGTGAACTACACGCCAGACGCTGACTTCAACGGCAACGCTACAATTACTTACACCATCGAAGATGGTGCGGGCGGCAGCGCCAACTCAACGGTGGCAGTGACGGTTGTAAACGTTAACGATGCCCCTGTTGCGAATAATGACACGACTAGCGTTGATGAAGACAGTAGCGTTGTGGTTAACGTTATTGCTAACGATACTGATGTAGACAACGATACCCTTGAGTTAACTGCGGTTAATGCTAGTACTGGTACGGCAACCATTAATAGCGACGGTAATCTTTTGTATACGCCGGATGCCGACTACAACGGTGCTGCAACAGTGACGTATACCGTTACTGATGGAAACAGCGGCTCAGATTCAGCAACAGTGTCGATTACGGTAAACCCAGTAAATGACAATCCGGTAGCTATTGCAGATACGGCGAGTGTACAGGAAGACGAAACGGTAATTATTAATGCGCTTTCAAACGACAGTGATATTGACGGCGACACGTTGCAGCTGTCGGCTGCAAGCAGCAGTCAAGGCACTGCAACCATTACCGGCGATAACACGATTAGCTTTACGCCAAGTGCCGACTTCAACGGTACAGCCACGATAACTTACAGTGTATCTGATGGCGCTGGTGGTAGCGCCTCATCGACAGTCACAGTAACGGTGGCGCCTGTTAACGACGCACCAGTAGCCAATGATGACGCCGGAAGAGTTACCGAAGATTCAAGCACTACGCTTGCTGTATTAGACAATGATACAGATGTTGACAACGATGAATTAAGCGTGACATCTGCTAGCGCATCTGAAGGGACTATTACAGTTAATGCAAATAACAGTGTGACCTATACACCACCTGCTGATTTTGATGGGGCGGCAACCGCCACCTACACTATTTCAGACGGAAATGGCGGTACCGCCACTGCCAGCATTAGCTTTACGGTAGAAGGGGTGAACGATGCTCCTATCGCTTTGGACGACACCGCTGTTGTTGATGAGGACGCTTCAGTAACAGTAGCTGTTCTCGCCAATGACTCTGATATAGATGAAGATGTGCTTTCAGTCTCGGTGGCCTCGTCAGCGCAGGGTAGTGCAGTGATCACGGCAGATAGCCAGGTTACTTTCTCGCCAAATGCTGATTTTAATGGCGAAGCGACAGTGTCATATACGGTAAGCGATGGTAATGGTGCCACTGATACAGCAACGATCACTGTTACCGTTAACCCGGTTAATGATACACCGGTAACGGTGGATGATACGGCCACAGTCGAGGAAGATGGCTCTGTTATTGTCGACGTGCTCGCGAATGACTCTGACATTGACGAAGACGTACTGACTATTTCAGACGTAACCGTTGACGAAGGTTCAGTCGCTATTCAAGGTGGGCAAGTAAGCTACACACCAGATGAGAACTTCAATGGTACAGCAACCATTACCTACACGGTTTCTGATGGCAATGGAGCAACGGCAACAGGTACGCTTGTTGTAACGGTTACCGCTGTTAACGATGCACCTACACTTGCTGATTTCACTGCTGCAACGAACCAAAATGAAGCGTTAACTATCGATGTTATCGCCAATGTTGAAGATGTAGATACAGATGATACGCATACTATCGTAAGCGCAACATCTTCAGACGGCACGGTTGAAATTGTTGACGGCAAACTGGTTTATACGCCGTCTGAAGATTATTCCGGTGAAGTAACCATCGATGTTTGTATTCAAGATGCTGAGGGCGAAGAGGCTTGTGCCCGTATTACCGTTACAGTGGTGTATACAAACATTGGTCCAGTCGTTGAAGATCTCGAGTTCACCATTTACGAAGGGGATAGCCTTCCCATCACGCTAACGGGTACCGACGCAGACGAAGACGTTTTAACGTTTGAATTGGTAACGTTGCCAACAGGTGAAGTGTTAGGTTCTGCTCCTTCTTTGCTGTACGTTACTCCAGAAGATTACAACGGTACGGTACTGTTCAGCTATAAAGCGAACGACGGTCAAGAAGATTCGAACACTGCCAATATCACAGTGAATGTGGTGGCCGTGAACGATGCGCCTGTGGCGGTTGCGGATACGGCTTCTACATTAGACGACTCAGCTGTAGAAATTGACGTACTAAGCAACGACCTTGACGTTGAAGGCGATGCATTATCAATACTTGGCGCAACAGCGGATAGCGGCAGTGTCGAAGTTGAAAATGGGATACTTGTCTATACGCCTGCGCTTGGAACGCAAGGCGATGTTCAAATTACTTATACTATTACCGATGCAAGTGGCGCCACATCGCAAGCAAGTGTAATAGTTACTGTTAGTGCCTCTGAGCAAACTGCTCAAACCTTCCCAGTTGTCGAAGCACCAGCGGATATTGAACTTGATGCCACAGGATATCTAACAGAAATTGCACTTGGTAATGCAACAGCTGTAGATGCAGGTGGTAACCCAATACCAGTAACCTTATTGAACGGTCAAACCCGCTTTACGCCAGGGCTACATACCGTTTACTGGCAGGCAACTGACGATGAAGGCGATACGACAACGGTTAGTCAAAGTATCCGCGTAAACCCTCAAGTGTCTTTAAGCGATGACGGTGTTGTCACCGAAGGTGGCGCAGCAAGCTTTGATGTACTGCTAAGCGGTAATGCACCTAGTTACCCAGTAACAGTGAGCTACACGGTTTCAGGTACTGCAGATACTAGCGATCACGACCTTATCTCTGGCACTGTCACCATTGAAGGTGGCACACAGGCCACAGTTAAATTCAATATTATCCCTGACACGGTTATCGATGACGGCGAAACGGTAATCGTAACGCTAAATGAAAACGTAAATGTCGGAGAAAAAGCGTCGCAGACTACCACAATTGCAGAAACGCCTGTGGCCCCAGTTGTAGCGCTGTCAGCTGAGCAAGGTAATACGACAACGTTAACTGTGGGCCAAAATGATGGTTTAGTCGACGTACTAGCGGCTATCAGTCACACCAATCCAGCCGCTGATTTTATCTACGACTGGAGTAATTCATCATCAGAGCTTACTAATGTTTCAGGTGATGACGGCGTATTTACTTTCGACCCTGCTTCAGTAGCGCCAGGTGTTTATGCGGTTACGCTTCTTGTGGCAGACAGTGAAAACCCAGCGCTTGTAAGTTCACGCACAATTTATATTGAGGTGGTAGAAACGTTACCTGAGCTTACTGGTGCAGACACCGACAGTGACGGCCTGCCAGATAATATTGAAGGCATAGGTGATGCCGACTTAGACGGTGTGCCTAACTACTTAGATAGCATTGCGCTTTGTTCTTTAGCGCCAGAGATTGCAGGTGAAAGCGCGCAATATCTTGTTGAGTCAAACGCTGGTGCATGTATAAGCGCAGGTGAGTACACCCGTGGCACTTCAAATGCTGGCGTATTGCTACTTGCTGATGACGGCGTAGTAACAAGTCGCATTCCGACAGACACGGAAGCTAACAATGTCGGTGGGTTGTTTAACTTCGACGTCGTGAATAGTCAGTCTAATCAAGCACAATTCGATGTGATTATTCCGCAGCGTAACGCGGTGCCAGAGGACGCATTTATGCGCACTTGGACTGCTGAACTTGGTTGGTTTGATGTTGTTGCTGACGGTGACGCAGTGATTTACTCAGCACCAGGGGCGCCGGGTTTCTGTCCTACCGTTAATAGTAGCGAATGGCAAGAAGGTCTGGTTGCAGGTAGCTGGTGTGTGAAGCTGACGCTCACTGATGGCGGCAGTTACGATGCTGACGCTACAACCAATGGAGCGGTTAGCTTTGTTGGTGGAGTAGGCACATTTGTTAATGGCAATACACTTCCTGACGTTCAAGACGATCAGCTGGCTATTAAGCTTAACGAAGCGGTAGAGGTTGACGTACTGGCTAATGACACAGATGCAGATGGCGATGCACTTACACTTACCTCAGTATCGGCTGATTTTGGAACAGCGACTATTGTTGATGGATTAGTGTCATACACGCCACCTGAAGGTTTCGTAGGCACAGTGATGGTTACCTATACCGTGTCTGACGGTATGGGCGGCACGGTAACGGGTACCTTGGTGCTAACCGTTGCTGAGAACAATATTCCTGTTGCAAATGATGACAGCTTTACGTCTGAAGAAGACGAGTCGGTAACCTTGGATGTGCTGTCTAACGATACTGACGAAGATGGCGATACGTTAACCATTACCGAAGTAACAGCGTCCACAGGCATGGTGATATTGTTGCCAAGCGGTGAGTTAAGCTATCAAGCGCCTGCCAACTATAACGGGGTGGTCACTATTGAATACACCGTTTCAGATGGACATGGTGGCACTGATACAGCGCAGGTAACCCTAACTGTCACTGCAGTGAACGATGCTCCTGTTGCCGTTGATGACACAGCAAGTGTTACCGAAGATGGCAGTGTTACAGTAACCGTACTAACAAACGATAGCGACATCGACGGCGATGTACTAACGGTAACCATGGCAAGTACTGAGAACGGAAGTGTGGTGGTCAATAACGGCACTACCGTTACCTATACACCTGTTGCCAATGTAAATGGTGAGGCATCATTTACCTACACTATCAGCGATGGATTCGGTGGTACTGATACCGCGACGGTTACGGTAGTCATTGTTGCTATTAACGACGCGCCAGTAGCAAATAACGACCAAGCTAATGTAAGTGAAGACAGCAGTGTCATTATTAATGCACTTGCCAACGATGCTGACATTGACGGTGATACGCTAATCATCACAGATGCAACGGCTAACTCGGGCACGGTAACTATCGACAGTGATGGCAACATTCTCTACACACCGCTGCCTAACTTTGTTGGAACGGCGATCATTACCTACACCATTTCAGATGGTAATGGCGGTGAAGCGACTGCGCAGATTACGGTGTCGGTTGAAAATGTAAATGATGCACCGACCCTTGAAGGTGGTGAAGTATCTACTAATCAAGATACGCCGCTTAGTATCAACGTATTATCCAATGCAAACGATATCGACGGTGATACGCTCACTATTGCTAGTGCCGAAGCGACTAACGGCACTGTAGAAATCGTTAATGGCGTGGTGACATTTACGCCTGCAGATGGTTTCCACGGCACTGCCACTATTACGGTATGCGTTGCTGACCCATCGGGCGCGCAAGCGTGTGCGACCTACACGGTAACCGTTATCGATACTAACGATGCGCCAACGGTAATGGACTTAACGTTTACAATGGAAGAAGACGCAACACTGCCAATTCGACTACAGGGTAATGACGCAGATGGCGACGCGCTAACTTATCAGCTGGTAACATCACCAGAAGGAGAGCTTGTAGGTAGCTTACCTAGTGTATTGTACGCACCTGAAGCCGACTTCAGTGGCACAACAAGCTTTACGTATACCGCAAATGATGGAGAAGAAACCTCTAACGTGGGTACCGTAACCATCAACGTGACCCCCGTGAACGATGCGCCGGTTGCTCGTGATGATGCGATAACCTTGGGTAACTACAACCCAGCTACAATTGATGTACTGGCCAATGACTCTGACGCTGATGGCGATACATTACGCATCATCGGCGCCCGTGTTGAATTAGGCGAGGTTTCTTGGGCTGACGATTCACTTATCTATACGCCGCTTGAAGGTTTTGTCGGTGAAATAGTAATTGACTACACCATCACCGACCCTCAGAGCGAGGTTGCCCGAGCGTCAGTGATTGTAGATGTTATGCCTGATGATTTGGCCGACCGCCCAGTTATTGAAGTACCAGAAGACGTGTTTGTAGATGCTAATGCACTATTTACCAAAATCGACCTTGGCGTAGCGTCGGCTGTCGATAAATTTGGCAATCCGTTACCTGTGTCACTAGTTGATGGCCTTATCTTCTACGAGCCGGGTAACAATACGGCATACTGGCAGGCGACAGACGAAGACGGTTTAACCTCTGTTGCTAGTCAGGCGGTACGTGTAAGACCATTGGTTTCTGTTACTAAGGATCAGGTAGTGCTGGAAGGCCATGAAGTAGAATTTGGCATTCACTTAAACGGTACGTCACCCGTTTATCCGCTAGAAATTCCATACACAGTAAGCGGTACGGCAGATAGCAGCGACCATGACCTGGTTGACGGCGTTATTGTGATGGAGTCAGGTAGTGATATAACGGTGAACTTCAATGTGTTCCCAGATGCGGACATTGAAGGTGTAGAGACGATCACGATTGAGCTTTCTGATGTGCTTAACATAGGTAATAAGTACATTCACGAAGTTACTATTCGTGAAGATAACGTAAATCCTGATGTTGACCTGTTTACCGAGCAGGACGGCGAATCAAGAATTCTCGTTATCCCTACTGGTTCTGACGTGTTAGTCACCTCTACTGTTGACCATCCAGATCCAACCAATGAGTATGAATTTGTGTGGACATCACTGGATGCGGACATTGCAGATACCGATAGCGTTAATGACACCTTTACCTTTGATCCAAGTGGCTTGGACGTTGGTGTTTACCGAATTCGAGCTACGGTCACAGATGCAGATGATACGGCCTTTACAGACTCGGATACCTTATACATTCAGGTAGTTGATACGCTACCGACACCTGCTGAACTTGATAGTGATGGTGACGGCGTACCGGATGTTGTGGATGGCCTTGCTGATAGTGACAGAGACGGTATTTTGGATTACCTGGATCCAACGCCTGAGTGTAATGTGCTTCCACAAGAAGTGGCGTTTGTTGATGGTTACATGGTGGAAGGTGACCCAGGCGTATGCTTGCGCCTAGGTAACTTCTCTGTAAGTAGTGAACTCGGCGGCGCTAAAATCATTGACGGCGACATTGCCGGCGACGATGACATTGTCCCTGACCCAGAAGCGACAAACATCGGCGGCATTTTCGATTTCATTGCCTATGGTTTACCTGAGGCGGGTCAAACGCTAAATATTGTGATGCCACAGCTTAAGCCAATACCTGCAAATGCGGTGTACCGTAAGTTCACGCCTGAAAACGGTTGGGTAACCTTTACGGAAAACGCGAACAACCGTTTATGGTCTGTTGAAGGTGAGCCAGGCTATTGCCCACCTCCGGGCGGTGACTATTGGACAGAAGGCCTAACTGAAGGGCATTGGTGTGTGCAGTTAGAAATACTTGATGGCGGTGTAGATGATGATGACGGTTTAGTTAACGGAACGATTGTCGACCCAGGCGGTGTAGGTGTTCTATTTAATGGCAATAGCCAACCTGTGGCGACTGACGATGCAGTAACTATCATTGTTGATGAATCTGCAACTATTGAAGTCTTGAGTAACGATTCAGACCCAGATGGCGATGACTTGCGTATTACCTCTGCTACAACCACCTTCGGCACAGCTGTGATAGCGGGGGATACCATTGAATACACGCCTCCACTTGGCTTTATTGGCGAAGTGATTGTTAATTATGGTATTAGTGATGGAAACGGAGGTTCAGACCTGGGTGTAATTACGGTAACCATTATTGGTAATAATCCTCCACAGGCTGTAGACGATACTGTAACGATAGACGTTGACCAATCTGTAACCGTTAACGTGCTTGCCAACGACTTCGACGAAGATGGCGATAGTATTCGTGTTGTAAGTGCCCAGGCATCAATTGGTAGCGTATCTGTTAACCCTGACGATACATTAACCTTTACGCCGCCTGCTGCATTTACGGGCAATGCTGTAGTCACCTATATTATTGAAGATACACAGGGCGGAACGAGCGAGGGCAGGCTAACTGTTACAGTTCAACCCGTGACGGTTAGAATAGAAAACTCTGGCGGAGGCGGAGGTAGCATGAACGCTACGCTGTTGATGTTACTAGTATTTGTAATGACATTGCGCCGCGTGTTAGCGGCCCAAAGAAAGGGAGTAAAAGCGTGAGCGTAACTAAGATGAATAGAACTTTTAGGCATGGGTTTATTAGCGTTGTTGCGCTAGGAGCAATGTTTTCTCTTCCAGTCATGGCTCAGCAATCTAATAAGGAAAGAGATGCTTCCCCTTTTTTAGCGAGCAAAACTCAATGCTTATCTAAAGAGGATGCCTCAAAACTTTCTAAAGAATATGAAAAGTGCACGGCTAAACAGTTTTTCATAAGCGGAAGTTGGGGTAGCGCATCAGGAGATTTCAAGGAAAGCGATGTACAACAAGAAGCCGCAGAGCTAGGCTTTGATGTCTTTGACATAGATATTGATGACACCCGCAGTGCGTGGAAAGCGGTAGTAGGTACCAATATTACCGAAAACAGCTTTATTCAAGTCGGTTATACCGATTTAGGTGATGTATCGGCAGCATTTTCAACCACGACCAACGAGCCATCTCGCTTTTTCAGCGAGACATCGCGTATTCGCCCAACATCAGTAGATGGCTATACATTAAGTGTAGCCTATCAGTTTTTACGTCATGAGGACTGGTTTTTACATGCGCATGTGGGCTTATATTTTTGGCAAGGTAATTACGATTCGTTAGATGTGTTTGAGGATACAGCCCTACTTCAAGACGTTGATGATGAAGGTACAGATCTGTTCTATGGCATTGGAGGTAACTGGCGTATTCACGACGACTGGGTTGCATCGATTGAGTATGAACGTTACGACATAGATGATAATGCTACTGACCTCTTTTCTATTGGATTAAGTTACTTGTTTTAACGCTAACTCATATCAAGACGTAAAAAAGTAATTGATAGCGAATTAAGGAGGGGGGCGTTTAGCCCTCTTTTTTATGTAGTAGACTTTAGGATAATGCATGCTTTCTTCACAATAAGTTGTTATCGTGGCGAGAATTACTGTTCTAATCATGAAAGCTCGCTTTCCAAATTTCTCGGCGTGAAGTAATGCAACGATATCAATATTCACAGCCCTCACTTCAAAATTGTGAAGACGAGGCCATTCATTTAATCGAAAGCGTTCAGAGCTTTGGATATGTTATCGCGATAAATCCCGATACCAAAAAAATTCAAGTATTCAGTAAAAACATAAAAGAGCTATTTAAAGTAGATATAGTGGCGGGAGAAACACCTGTCACAGACCTAATTGATGTGCCTTCAGCAGACGCGCCTACATTCAAAACTATCCATAACGCAGTAAAAGGTGAAAGTGTTCGCCACGCATATCAGTGGAAGTTTGCAAAAAATGCACTTTGGCTAGACAACTGGGAAAAGGAAGGCAGCGGCGTTGCATTCGACTCTAACGGCTTGCTGGTAATAGAACTAGAACCCACACCACAGCTAAGCTATGAAGCAGCCCAGCAATGGGTACCAATGGATGTAGATATTCGCGCCTTGTTACCTAACGTAGATGATAAGGACTCGATTAATGATGTCGCAGATGCAATAGCGAAGGTGTTTAAAGATTATATCGACTTCGATTCAGTGATGGTCTATCAATTTGATGATAAATATTGCGGCGAGGTTATAGGTGAAGCCGCTGGTTCAGATTCGCGTTCATTTAAAGGGCTAAAATTTCCCGCATCGGATATTCCCAAACAAGCCCGAGAGCTCTACCTTAAGAACCGTGTCCGCTGTGTTTTTGATGTTGAAGAGCAACCTGTACCTCTACAGCCGTCTTTAACTGAAGCTGATCGCGCGCCAATAGATCTCTCAATGTCTATGGTACGTTCAGTTTCACCTATGCATATTAATTATATGAAAAACATGGGGGTTCGTTCGTCGTTTTCTGTATCCCTCGTATTTGAAGGGAAGCTGTGGGGGCTACTTGCTTGTCACAATAACGAGCCCAAATACATAGATCAGAAAAAGCGTTTAGTCTGCGAATCACTTGGGCATCTTTATGCTTGGCAAATGCATACCAAAGCGCTTCATACCAAGAAAGAGCAGTTCCAAGCACGCCAGCGTAAGTTGAACAATATTGTGCACCAGCTTACTTCCTACTCAAATCCACTTGAAGCTATCTCGCATAAAGAAGCCCCTTTGCTAGAGGTTGCTGATGCTTGTGGCATGGCGGTGATTACACCTACAGGTAATTACTTTGTTGGAAAAACCCCTTCAGAGAAAACCTTAACCCGACTGTTAGGTAAGTTTTCTATCAGCGATTCAGAACAGTCGATAGCCATCAATCGGTTAGCAGACGAGGTTTCTGAAAACTGTTCGCTAAACGGTATACGTGGTATGTACATTTCTTGTGTATCTGCCAAATTGGGTTACTTCACCGTATGGTTTCGCGAACAGCGTGACAAAACAATTCGCTGGGCAGGCCGAGACGCGGCTAAAAAAGATATTGGTAAGTCACTAACCCCCCGGAACTCTTTCGATTTGTACCTGCAAAGCGTGGCTGATGAATCGGTAGAATGGAGCGAAGATGATAAGCTAATTATTGAAGGCTTTGACCATTTGTTTATCCCTTATGCCCTCAGTCTTAAAGCCTCTTCAGACCAGCAAATCAGCAAGTTAGAAGAATTAGACAAGGCTAAAGATCAGTTTCTTGCCAGTATCTCCCATGAACTTCGTTCTCCGCTAAACTCTATCGTCGGGTGGACAGATTTAGCCCTTATGGATGTGGGGAATGTAGAGAGAATGAGGGATGCGTTGGGAGTAATCAAACGCGCAGCGTCTACGCAAGCGGCCTTAATAAACGACATCTTAGATTTATCTCGAATTATTTCGGGAACCATGAAGCTAAGTACCCATTCGTTAAATATTGCCTCGTCTATTTCCGAGGTAGCAAAATCATTTGAAGCAGGCTTTGCTAGTAAGAATATTCAACTTTCAATAAATTGCGAAGACGAACATACCCAGATATTAGGCGATAATTTACGCATAAAGCAGGTTATAAATAATTTATTAAGCAATGCTCTTAAATTTACGGCAAAAGGCGGTACTGTGCATGTACGTGGTAAAAGAGAGCATTCAAACTACCTATTTCGTGTGAAAGATAACGGGAAAGGTATGACACGCGAACAGCTAGCCCATGTGTTCGAGCGCTTTTACCAAGGCAAAGATTCCCACAATAAAATTGGTCTTGGGTTAGGCTTGTCTATTGTAAAAAGCTTGGTTGAAATGCACGGCGGTGAAATTTCCGCAGAAAGCGACGGGCCTAATACGGGTACTACGTTTTACGTTACTTTGCCTATCGCACCATTGAGTTTGCACGATGAAATTATCGAAACCAAAAACAGTGAAATCAGTGATTTAACCGAGTCTTTACGTTTAAGTGGTTTGCGGATATTGGTGGCGGAAGACGAGCGAGACGCCCGTGACTTTATAAAGCTGTTTCTAGAATCCAATGGTGCTCGCGTAAACGTAGTTAAGAATGGCTTATTGGCGTGGAAAGAGCTCAACGATATGCCTGAAGCCTTCGATCTGCTGCTCTCCGATATAGGCATGCCTGAATTAGACGGATTAGGGTTGGTAACGAAAATAAGAGCCAGCCAGAACCCAGAGATTGCTAACTTTAATGCGGTGGCCCTAACGGCTTATGCGTATACATCAGATAGAGTAAAAGCGCTTAAAGCGGGCTTCAATAACTACGTATCTAAGCCGGTTGATGGCGAAGAGCTGCTGACTATTTTAGAAATGTATTTACCAGAGACGTCACTCTAACGCTTTCTACTAGCACCTATAAGCCTTATTAGCGGTTAATATGCTGATAAGGCTGATAAGGCTAACGCTGTATCAGGTTATTACTCCACAAACTTTGAAGTCTACAATTGTGCTACCCAAAAGCGCAGTAATACCTGGGCTTCGATTTGAGTACTTAGCTTACCAGCGGCGAAGCAGCTGTTTATAGATAGTTTTATCTAAAAGTGACTGGCGGGCCGATAAGCTTTCTTTAGCTGAGAGCACTGAGCGTGCCTCTTCTAACGATGTATATTGCTCACCATCAATATAAAACATGCTGCTGTCAGAGGTAGGCTTACCATCAAGAGAGTAAGCCGTGCCTAGTAAGTCAGCGGTTGTAGTTATGCTACTGTGCCCAATAAAATCAGCTACGCCATCGCCATTTACATCTTTGCTTAGCCACGCTAAGGCGAGAGGCAGGTTGAACTCACCGCTATTCTGCAATGTCGATACGGCTTGGTTAAATTTCGCAATAATGCTTTTAGCGCTGGCAACATTTTTACTGATAGCTATTTGAAAACCCGTCTTGGCTAAAGGTTTTGCTGAAAAATGCAGGGTTTCTTCGTTATCGTTAGCCAGCAGTATGTTTAGCTCTCGCGTGAGAAGCTGGGTGGTAACTAAGTAGGGTGCTCTATCATCGGCAAGTTGGCGAAAGGCATCAAACGTAGTGGGGTTGCGCGACCATTTTATATCTTTAAGTAGTCTGAACGAGGGGGTGTTTGCAAAGCGGTTTTCAATCGCAACCCGGTTACCTTTTAAGTGCGGAAAAAGCTTTATGTCTTCTACGTTTGCCTTCTTACTTGCCGCATAAAGGTAAACAGGTAAGTAAATATCGGATAGAAAATAATTACTGCTGTCCTCGCCCAAATTTACGTAGGCAAACTCACCGTCTAGTTTCCCTGTTAGTACAGAACTACCTAAAAAAGCTTGTCGCATAACCTGAAGTTGAATATCCAGCCCTGCCTTTTCGAACACCTTTTCAAGCAAAGCATTAATTCGAGCAGGCTCACCATCATCACTAATATAAGTTTCAAATGTGGCGGCACCCAAAGTCGTCGTGGCAGCTTGTAAAGGAGAAATGTTAACTAAACAAAGGGCTAGGCTGATACCTAACAAGGAAAGGCGTCGAGTGAAAAAGGAGAGCGAAAACGCGCTGAATCTTACCAAAAGTGAACTCCGAACTGCCGTCATGCATTTACTACACTGTAATGTAGTTAGTCACTTAATTCCAATAAACCCGCACTGGTTTAAATTAACAAAATGTAAGCGGCATCAATAGATTGTGCGTAATGCTGACGTCTAGGCAGGCGTTTGTTGAGTAAAGTCATTCGTGACGATAAGCCAGTTTCATTACCAACTTAACGTCACAAACTTGTTTGGATACGTGATTGGGTGCGTATAGGTACGCTGAAAATAAACGCTTATTCTCCAAAGCTTCCCGCGGGACCTGGATAAACCACAACGCTTTCTACACCGTCTTTGTTCACGCTGGCAACGCCAAAAAAGTAGTTATCGATAACGACGTTCTCAAGCATGGCTTCGGTCACATTGCCCACATACTTACTATATTCCCACTGCGGCGCATCAGTATGCCGCCAGTATACTTTGTATCCTTTAAGCTGAGGGTTTTGTTTTGCATCCAGTGCATCCCACTTTAAAAAGGTTGAAGGCTGAACAGCACCTGCAATTTGTACGTTTGCAGGTGGGTTCGGCGCCCAAGCCATTGCTGCAAGAGAAACAGCGTTTAGGCCAGTAAGCTTAGCTGCGTAGTCAAAGTTAACGCCATCTAAGGTATCACCATAGGCAATCCCGTCTTCTACGCGAAGGTCTTGGTGCTGACGGGTGTAGTTTTCGTTAGTTTCCATAATACGTATACCCGGATAGCCTAAGTCGTTAAACGGGCGATGGTGACCACCACGGCCAAAGCGGTCTAGGCGATAAATCACCATAGTGTCTAAGTTCTCAATGTATTTATCGGCGATTTTATCGATATAGCGGGCAAGGTTTCGGCTTGGCGAGTCTACTTCACCGCCGGTGAAGCGGCGCATGCGAGCTTCCTTTTCCGTTTCGGTTACGCGAGTACCTTCGGCAAATAAGCGAGCGGTGGTGTTGTTGATTACACCATTTACCCCCTCAATGTTGCCTATCATGTCATTGTTTAAAACCGCTTTAATTCGCCAGCCGTCTTTTTTGGCTTGGTTCGCCATAATACGTCCGCCGAAAAGCCCTTGCTCTTCACCAGATAAAGCAGCATACACGATACTGCCGTTAAACTTGTACTTTGATAGTACTCGCGCTGCTTCAAGAGTACCCGCAACACCAGAGGCGTTGTCGTTGGCACCTGGTGAATCAGAAGTGAAATCCATAACATCAGACACTCGTGAATCAATGTCGCCGGACATGATCACATAGCGGTCTGGGTCGGTAGTGCCACGCTGAATCGCAATTACGCTAACCACTTCCACCGGGTCTGGAATACGTTTCTCACCACTAATCACTTCTGATTGGTAGTACACTTCCAAACAGCCACCGCACTCAGCTGAAATTTTATCAAATTCAGATTTAATCCAGCGACGCGCAGCGCCTATACCGCGGGTATCAGACTCGGTTTCAGAAAGGGTATGGCGAGTGCCAAAATTGACCAGCTTAGTAATGTCTTTTTCAATGTTTTCAGCAGAAACGCTCTTGGCGATATCATAAAGGGATTGCTGCTGCTCGCTTTGTGCGTATGCAGTGAAAGATGCAGTGCTACTTAATAATATGGCAAAGGCCAGCAGATTATTTTTTCTTATTTTGGCGCTTATGTTAGCGAGTGCGGATAGGTTTTTTATCATTGTTCTCTCCAGTGTTTATCTTTTCACCATAACCAATACGTGGCTTGGCTACAATTGGAGTAAACGATTTAAACTAGCCAACTGTCGCAAGCTTAAAACCATCTATTCTTTACTTTCTGATAAAAAGTAAAGATGGTAGTATGATAAATGAACAGTCGAGAGGTGTGGAGATTAAATAACAATGGCTAAAGTTAGTATGAAACGGCAGATAACGCTACCCGCAGAGTTGTGTAGCATTGCAAATATCCATGCGGGCGATGATGTTGAAAGCTTTGTTGATCGTCAAGGTGTTATCTCTATTGTGAAAAAACAAACTGGCGCGGCAAAAGGAATTTTGAAAAATATCACTGTTAATCACAGCTTCAGTGATGAGGCGTCGCTCCATAGCGCGTTAGAAAAATGATAGCAATAGATACGAATATCTTGCTCCGCTACCTACTTCAAGACGAGGAAATGCAAGCTAAGCAAGCAAACAAATTGATTTTGTCTTCTGAAACAGTATTGATTACAGATGTGGTATTAATTGAAACCATCTGGACGCTAAAAGGTAAGCGCTACAGCTTAAATAAAGAGAAAATTATTCAGGTTATTCATGCACTATTTGCCGAGCCAAATATTGTGTTTGAGGATAATCAAGCTGTGTGGGCCGCACTGAAAGATTTTACCAATGCTAAGCCTATAAAAGCAGGCGGAAAAACCAAGCAAGCAGATTTCCCAGATGCTCTCATTATTAATAAAGCCAAACGTCACGCGCAGCTATATAAGCTAAACCTTACAAACGTGTTTACCTTTGACAAGGCGGCTCAGGAGATTGACGGTATGACTGACCCTCAATATCCATAATAAAACGCCAACGACGATTCGATGGCGATAGGTTCTAACAAGCCCTTATGTAATTTGGCTTAAATAAACGCGAACGCGTCGCCAAACAAGTTCTCAACTTTTAAGCCGCGCTGAGTAAAATCGTCGCGCACGACTTTTGCCATTTCGAAGCGGCCGGCAACATACACTTGAACGTTCGCAAAGTCAGCGTGGTCTGCCATTACCGCATGGTGTACCCAGCCCGTTCTGCCTTTCCACTCATCACATGCAAACTCAACAACTGGCACAAAAGTGAAATGCTCATTCGCTTCAGCAAGTGCTGTTAGCTCATCGGCTAGATACAAGTCAGCGGCGTGCTTACCGCCCCAATAAAGGGTAAGTGGTGTTTTGTCACCGCTGTTAAGGTGCTCTTGCAGAATTGAGTAGGTATACGAAAAGCCTGTACCACCAGCAATAAGCACCATAGGCAGGCCATTACTTTGCAAAAAGGCATTGCCATTACCCACATTTACGGTAATTTCGCCATCTGCACGCATGCGCTCTAGTACTTCACCGGCGTAGCTGTTGCCAGGCTCTGCACCAATGTGTAATTCAATGCGGCTGTTATCAAACGCGGCATTAGCAATAGAAAATGGACGCATATCTTTTTCGCCCATTACTACCATAGCGTACTGACCCGCCTTAAACTCAACAGGGCTTTCTGGCGTCAATTCAACTTTTTGAACCACTTCGGTTAAAGGCGTGATGCTTGCAACCTTACACTTAATCTCTGACATGTATTCTCTTTAAACCTTCTTGCTAGCGTGTCGCCTTTTTATGCGCTTTAAGACAAGCGCATGCTCAATACAAAATAAATAGCACTAAAAATAGTCGCTACATAATACCAAGACTGTCCCAAATATCATCAACCCGTTTTTTAACGTCTTCGTCCATCACAATGGGTACGCCCCATTCACGGTCGGTTTCGCCCGGCATTTTATTTGTGGCGTCCATACCCATTTTCGAACCTAGCCCTGAAACCGGTGACGCAAAGTCCAAGTAATCGATAGGTGTATTCTCTATCATAACCGTGTCGCGGGCTGGGTCCATACGGGTAGTGATAGCCCAGATAACATCGTTCCAGTCGCGCGCGTTAACGTCGTCATCGCACACTATCACAAATTTGGTGTACATGAACTGTCGTAAGAACGACCACACGCCCATCATTACCCGTTTAGCGTGGCCCGGGTACTGTTTCTTCATGGTAACCACCGCCATACGATAAGAACAACCTTCTGGCGGCAAGTAAAAGTCTACTATTTCTGGGAACTGCTTTTGTAAAATTGGCACAAACACTTCGTTTAGCGCGACACCTAAAATGGCTGGCTCATCGGGTGGACGACCTGTATAGGTAGAATGATAAATAGGATCTTTGCGATGGGTTATATGGGTAACGGTAAACACAGGGAAGTCGTCGACTTCATTGTAATACCCCGTGTGATCGCCATAAGGGCCTTCAGGCGCAGTTTCATCCTGAGCAATATAGCCTTCAAGCACTATTTCTGCGCTGGCAGGAACTTGCAAATCGTTACTGATAGACTTGACCACTTCGGTTTTATCACCGCGCAGTAGGCCTGCAAAAGCATATTCTGAAAGTGTATCTGGTACAGGAGTAACCGCACCCAAAATTGTGGCTGGATCTGCACCTAGCGCCACAGACACAGGGTAGGGTTCGCCCGGATGGGTTTGACACCACTCGCGAAAATCAAGGGCGCCGCCACGGTGTGATAGCCAGCGCATAATAAGTTTGTTTTTGCCAATAACTTGCTGTCGGTAAATACCCAAATTCTGGCGTTTTTTGTGTGGTCCTTTCGTAACGCTTAACCCCCAGGTAACCAATGGCGCAGCGTCACCCGGCCAGCAGCGCTGCACAGGAATTTTTGATAAGTCTACATCGTCACCGGTAAGCACCACTTCCTGACAAGGGGCTTTTTTTAACACTTTAGCAGGCATGTTCAGCACCTGTTTAAACACAGGTAACTTTTCCCAAAGATCTTTAAGCCCTTTTGGAGGCTCTGGCTCTTTTAAGTAGGCCAGCAGTTTGCCCACTTCACGTAGCGCTTCAACAGAGTCTTGCCCCATGCCCATCGCTACGCGCTCTGGCGTACCAAATAAATTGGCCAGTACCGGCATATCGTGGTTTTTGGGGTTTTCAAACAACAGCGCAGGGCCGCCAGCACGCAAAGTCCTATCGGCAATTTCTGTCATTTCAAGGTCGGTATCAATGGGCTGGCTAATGCGCACCAACTCGCCTTTTGCTTCAAGCTGGCGAATAAAGTCGCGTAAATCTTTGTACTTCATCTGTTTGGCGTATCCACACACGTTATTTATGGCAAGAATATACCATTTTCCAACAAAGTCCGATCAGTTAGCGGTGTGAAACCAACATTAAACGTTCTACAGACAAATTAACCTTTACAGTGACGCCATTTAGGTGTGATATAGCAATATGTTATGAATTTTAACAATTACGGGCCAATATCACATGGCTTGCGGATTCTCGCTTTAGCCCTTTTATCTTAGGCTTTGCGATAACACGCTGCATCAATGTGAATATTAAAACCTTAATAACCCTTTTTTGCCTAAGGTGGTTACATGAGTTCATTCGATCAGGACATGCTAGACGAGTTAAATTTGCTACTGAAGTTTCCAGCAGACAGTCTGCTTCAGGGTCTGAAAATCCATCACGATGCCAGTCAAAGCATGGTGAACGCGGCGTCCAGGCTGTACTCAAAAGGCTTAATTACCCAGCCTGACGGTGGTTACTTAACTGATTTAGGTATTGATTTAGCCGACCATGCCCGCCATATCCAATCCGCCATGTGCCCGCGAAAAAGCAGTCATTAGCCCAAACGCTTTTTGCTATATCTTTTAACCAAGAGGCTAAAGTGGAAAATGCTTTGGCCGCTTGTGATTATTTACGTAAAGAAAAGCGTCTATTGGTTAAGTTAATCTATAATAGGTCGATAACTAAACTAAGTTTGCGTTATCAACATTTTTGCTTAGCTATGAAACGAATTATATCTACCGCTTTATTAATCTGTGCCTCCGTAGCGGGGTTTTCTGCTCATGCGCTTGAAGGTGAGACGATAGAAGAACTTCGTGCAGTTCAGCTTTACAGCCAAGACGCGCTCATCGACATGATTAACGCGAATACTCACCTAGATAAAGTGGTAGCAGACAGATGTCAGCTTGTTCAAGACATTGAAGCTCGCGCTGATGTGTTAAAAATTCCAGCCTACCAATTTTTATGGGGCGATATGCTGGCGTGGGGTGTGTGCGTAGATGCTGAACCTGCTCGTGGAATTGGCTATATGGAAGATGCAGCAAATCAAGGTTTGCCAGCGGCACTAGAACAGCTTGGACGTTACTATGCAAAGGGCACGCTTGTACAGCAAGATAAATCTCGCGCAGTGGTGTACTTACGAGAAGCCGCGGCACTTAAAAACCTAAAAGCGCAGATTCGTTTGGTGGAGTTGTTTCTAGACGGTCACGGCAGTCCTTATGACTATGAAGATGCGTATCACTGGCTGTATAACTCGGTGACCAACGACAAAAAACAGCACCAGCAAATAGCGTCATACCTCGCTCGTTTAGAAAAACTTATGCATCCCAAAGCGGTGCGTGAGGCAAAGCGGCCTTTAGATAGCTAAATATTACCAGTACTTAAAGGGGCCTAACGCTTTCGCCAGCCGGTGAGCATAGGGCGAACTAACTGAATATTTCCCAAATATTGCACAGCAATCACTGCAGCGACGTGTACTAGCACACATGCGTAAAGCACATCGGCCATAATGCTGTGTATCCATTCCAGCGCACTATTACCGAACATGGCATCTATTTCTTCCATCATAAAACCGGTAATACCTAATCCCAGCATTAGCGTGATAACGGCCATTATCATTAGCCAGCCGAACGGGTTATGACCATGGTGAGTGGGAATTTTCTTTTGTTTTACGTGTTGAATATGTTCAGCGAAGGCTTGTTGATGCAATGAGACGTTAGAAAAGCTTGCGTATTCAGTGGCAACCTTTTTACTAGCTTCGAATTTGGCTGATAAAAAGCCCCAGCCAACTCGTATGGATATAAGTGCTACTGCGATATAACCAACTATTTCGTGATAAAGGCGACCTGGCTCCACAATAAAATAGTTGGTCACAAAGGTAGCGACAAGGCCCCAGTGGCATAAGCGCACTACCCAATCCCAAATATAAATGTCCGAAGGTGTATCTTTAGGTCTGTACATTACATAACTTTCTTAAGGTCAAACAAAAACGCTGCAATAGTTTGCAGCGTTTCATTAAGTTTTAAAGCAAGCGATCTATGAGCCGTTTGCTAAAACACACCTAGTGCATTTCTTTTTTAACAATGCTGCCATCAACAGGGTTAAAGTAAATTTCTACTTTGTTTTCTTCTTTATCAAAACCATAGATTTCGTAGCAGTTGCCGCCAGTCACTTTAAACTCGTTAATTTTGTAGCCTTGCGCTAATAGCTGAGCCTGAAACGCATCTTGGTTTTGCCATTCAGCTTCAGGTGCAGTAGTACACTGAGTAGTGCCATGCTCTGCACTACAAGCACTTAATAGGGTGGCAGCGCCAATAGCCGTAGCCATCATTAATTTCTTCATTGCAGTCTCCATTTCGCTTTTTAGTTAAAAGTTATTTCTGTCCTACGTGGATTGAGTGTACTTAGTTTGCTCTTTAATTCAAAGGGGCGTTTTTTGCTATGCCATTTATCGCGGCGTAGATTTTTCGAATGGCATATATCTGTCACAAAAGTGCCTTTCATTTGTAACCTATACTTCATCGAACCGTCTCGAAAGAGCTCTACATTCTTGTGCTTCGATAATTCTAATAAAGTAAGCAATATCGCCAATCTATCGGTGAACTGCTTATAAAAACACATAAAACACCCTATAAGCACACGAAAGGAATGATTTGATGCGCCCTCTGTACCCACGACCGGTTTATTCACGTACTTTGCTTGCAACAACCATTGCGTTTGCACTATCTACTGCTGCAATTGCACAAGACGTAGCGCCCGATACAGATAATGAAACTAATTATATAGAAGAGATTACAGTAACTGCGCAAATGCGAGAGCAGTCCGTAATGGATGTGCCTGTTACTATGGATGTTATAGGCAGCGAGTTTTTAGAGCGCACCAATATTATGGAGCTTGACGAGCTTTCTCGCATATTACCCAACGTTCAAATTCAAGAGCAGGCCGTAAGCTTACCGTCTTTTAATATTCGCGGTGTGACTGACGATGTTTCATCAGTGTCGGCGACGCCTCGTATCTCAGTTTATCAAGATGGCTTTGATATCAGTAAAAAAACCGTAGCCAGTGTCGCGCTTTACGATATTGCTCGCGTTGAAGTGTTAAAAGGCCCGCAGCCAACCCTATTTGGAGTGGCCGCAGCCAACGGCGCGGTAAGCATTCACTCAAACCTCCCCACCTTTGAACAACAGGGCAAAGTGCAGGTTGGCTATAACTCAGAGCAAGGCCAAGAAGTTGAGTTTATGTATAACCAGCCTATTAACGACAACCACAGTTTCCGTATTGCTGGGCTTTACCGAGAGATGGATGGCATTGTAGAAAATAATGCCTGTAGTGCTGACTCCTACTACGGTAATGCAAACATGTATAACCACTTAGGTGAAGAAGTGCCGTGCAATAGCGAAGATCTTCAGGGTGTATCGGTGCAAGCGCTTCGCGCAACCTGGCTTGCAAGCTATGAGAAGCTAGAGATTATTGCTCGTGCAGCGATGGAGTACAACGACCAGCCGGGCATCGCCTTCAAATCTGGCTCTATTGCACCAAATGGTGGAGATACTAGCCCTTATACCGCTGCTGAGTTCAGTTTGGGCAGTGAGTTGGGTATTGAGCGTACGCTTCAAGCTTATGATTTAACCGTAAACTATGATTTCAACCAAATGCTTAGCCTACACGCCGATGCCTACTATAAAGATGTAGAAGTAAGCGAAGGTTTTGATGCAGACGGTTCTGCCCTTCGTATTCAAGACGCTTATTTTGATAACGACGCTACGCTGCAAGGTGCATCCATGCGTTTAGTGTATGACTCGGGTGATAAGCTGGCCGCGTTTGTAGGTGCATCCATTACTCAAGACGATTCGAATTTGCCTTACTATGTGATGGTAGACCCATTTATACGCGGTACTTTCGATGCAGTAAGAGCGCAGCTTGAAGCCAATTCCAACATTCCACTTAACCAAAATATTGCTACTGATGCGTCGTTAGAAGAAATAGAAGCGCTGCGTGCCATGTTAGTGTCGCAGCTATTTAACGCCGATGGTTCACCTATTTCTAACCCAGCGCTACCGCCTATTTTTATACAAGGGCCGTTTATTTTTGAAGCCGAGCTAGACATAGCGTCTTATGTTGCTGAAGTATCTTATTATGTAACCGACGATATTAATGTTACGGCTGGCGTTCGCTACATTGATGAAACCCGCTATACGCGTAACACCTTTACTACCGCAGACGGTGCTTTTACTTTCGATGCCGAGCGAGACTTTGACGATACCTTGCCACGCTTCGCAGTAAGCTACGATGTAAACAACAACTGGAACTTATATGCGAACTACGCCAAAGGCCGCCGTTCACCGGTTGTGGATGCTAACGCAGGTGGCGTTAATGTGACCAAGCCTGAAATAGTAGATAGCTACGATTTGGGTGTTAAGTATCAAAGCGCCAACTTCCTGTTCTCAGGTGCCATTTTTACCTACGAATATAGCGATTATCAGCAAAGCTTTACCGATGCAGAAACTTTGCAGTCTATTACGGTAACAGTAGGCGACTCGACCATGTCGGGTATTGAAGGTATGGCGACCTATAACTACAGTGAAACGCTGACGCTAACAGCAAGCCTTGGTTTTCTTGATGCTGAATTTGCAGACAATACTGCTGATGGCTCTGAATTTCAGTACGGCGGTAACAAGTTTCGTCTAGCACCAGAGGTTAGCGGTGCCATCAACATCAACAAAGTATTCAACATGAATAACTTCGACATTGATGTTAACTGGCTGACCAGTTTCCAGTCTGAAGTGTTCTTTGAAAGCAGTAATTATCCTGGCCTTTCTCAGGATACTTACTCACTGACCGATGTATCGGTAAAACTGCTTCAAGACAACAGCAAGTTCGCCTATGAGTTTTACGTGAACAACTTGTTTGATAAAGAGTTCTTGATTGATGCAGGTAATACAGGCGGTGGCTTAGGTATTCCTACCTTCGTACGCGGTATGCCTCGTATTGCCGGTGTGCGTGTTTACTACGAGTTCTAGAAGTAGTTACAAATTAAGGCGCTTAACTTGGTTAAGCGCCTTAATCTAAATAAATACCAATTACTACGCGTTTATCTCATAACTATGCGTGTTAACCACTTTTCCAGCCTTGGTTAAAATCGCATCCACATAATGCCAAGTGGCTTTTGCGCGGTCTTCGCTAACGGTCAGTGTCATAAAGCCGCGCTGGTGAAGATTACAGTACTGCAAATCTTCAATAAGAAGTGGAAGGTCGTCGGCAAGCGTTTCTGCCATTTCATCATCCATACTTAAGTAATGTTCCATACCTGGCGATGTCACGCCTGGTGTAGCAAGCTCAACACCCACTGCTGTACCATCTTTCAGGGTTAGTTTGTTGTGCCAAGCGTTATGTGTATCACCTGCAAGGGCAATAACTGGCTTGCCGATAGATTTTAGCTGCATCAGCACCTGTTCCCGTTCAACGGGGTAGCCGTCCCATGCGTCTAAGTTGTAAGGCATTACGGTATTGATAAGCGCAAGCTCTTGCTCACTAAGTGCGCCACCTTGCTTTTGTTTGCGTTTGATATTCGCGAGCTTATGTACATGAGCAGGTATTTCTTTACGCTCAACGCCGTTAAAAATAGATACAGGGAAGAGCATGCGGCCAATTAATAGCTGCTGCCCTAACACCTGCCATTTAGCCTGACTTTGCTGCATAGATGAATGTAGCCAGTTACGTTGGGTTTCACCTAAAAGCCCACGACTAGGATTACTGATATCTTTCATGAAGCCAGCTTGGTCAAACGCTTTTGTTTCAGCATCGCGATAGTCGCCGTACTCAAGCTGCTTGTCGCGAGCAAGTACGCGGGTGTCGAGCATGTATAAGTCAAGAAGCTTACCAAAGGTAAATTGGCGATAAATTTCTAAACGCTCAGTACCAAACGGTGGGCGTATAGGTAGCCACTCATAATAAGCTTGAACAGCTGCCGCGCGTCGTTCATAAAAGTCACCTTCATCGGCTTGATGATTTTCCGCGCCGTCTTTGTAGGTGTCGTTAGTAATTTCATGGTCATCCCACACAACAATAAACGGCTTATTTTGATGCAACGACAGCAAACCTTCGTCCGTGCGGTATAGCGCATAGCGATTGCGATAGTCGTTTAGCGTATAAAGCTCGGTATCGTTATCAGGCGCATAGGTTCGGCCAATCTCTTTTGCATGCTCAGTCGCATAACCCTTGCCATCGTACTCATAAATGTAGTCACCAAGGTGCAATACATAGTCGATGTTGTCGTCTTTCGCTGCTTCCATATAAGGCGTGAAAAAGCCAGCAGGGTAGTTGGAACAAGAAAATATGCCGAACGTAACGTCAGACACATCGGCTTCAGGTAGCGTACGGGTTTCGCCCATAGGGCTTGTATTATCAGCACTTTTAAAACGGTAATAATAGCGGCGAGCGGGACTAAGACCAGTTACGTCTACCTTTACGGTAAAGTCATGGGTTGCTTTCGCTTCAACTATCCCGCTGCTTACTATGTCAGTAAAGTCTGCATCGCTCGCCATTTCCCACAAAATATCGGCTTTGGCTAAATCTGAGCCTGAATCTGTTGTCGGCACGGCGCGTGTCCAGATAATAACGGCGTCTTTTAACGGGTCACCACTGGCCACACCATGAGTAAAGGTAGCGTTAGTTTGCGGTTGGCTATTTGCTGAATTGCTCACGGTGCAGCCCGCTAGCCCTGTAGACACTGCCACGCTCGCACCTGCGAATGACGACAGCTTAATAAACGTTCTTCTATCCATATGCCTGCTCTTTATAAGTTTGTAAGGTAACTGGTGATGTCAATGTTTTGTTGAACGCTCATGCAACAAAAACGAAGGCTAATGTTTATACTAAGTCTTTGTGACATAGAGATGTCAGGCTGCGCCGAATCGAGAACAGGACTTTAGATCGAAGTTGACACATCTGTAACTGGGTAAAATATGCACATGTTTTTGAGAAAAAATTACCTCTGTGGTAATCTTTGTTGGATATTCCATTGGCAATAATAAGTTTCGTCCACGATAAGCTCCTTACAATGTGGCAAAGTGATGATGATGAATGGCTTCCCTTAGCATATCGTCACAAGGTTTGGGACGCGCTATTTGACTTAGATGCTGCATCACAAATTTCAGATTTGATAGATATTGGAGCCATAAAAGCTGAAGGAAGTGCTCTTTGGTATGTAACGGTTACAGTTAATAACGTAGAACCGTGTGGAGCGGTAACATGTTTTTTTAATGATGGCGATTGTTTCAGCCTTGATTACAGAGAATACAACCCATGAAACACAGTATGCACATAGGTATCGAATACAATAGTGACCGAGGCAAAGCATTAATCGATACTGGAGAGCGAGTATCAAGGCCTGAACATCTAAAAAGGCCTCATCCTGGTGAAGTGTTTAAACGCAGGTGCATGTCAAAGTCACCGCTGAAGCAAAATGAGATTGCACAGTGTTTAAGTATCTCAACAAAACATCTATCAAGGTTTATTAACGGGCATTCTAATTTAACCGTTGAGCTTGCTCGTAAGCTTGAAGCTGTGAGCGGTATCAGTGCCCAAGCATGGATGCATTATCAAGTTGCATACGACCTATATAGAACCGCGAACAACAAGCCCAATTTAAAGTCAATCTACTAGCAAGTATCTCAGTTTACAAAATTGTTGCTGTAACTTTCCTATGTGCTGACTTAGCAACAGATTTTCTATTCTTCGCTACTGACAATCAGATATTCAAAGTTGTAGGCCCCGCTAATAGCAAAATAGTTTGTTAAATGTTGTAAGCCTAATAACGCACAATCTTTTGCCGTAAATACTGTTATACTGTGCAGCAAATAACCACATGAACCAAAAATGGTTTTTGTGTCTAAAAAATATATTTCAATGTTTTCCATAGTGCTTTGAAGAACTAAGCCTCCAACGAAGATATTGTGAACAAAGTAATTAAAGGTAATTTAAAAATACATGAGTGATGATCCGCATTATCAGCGCGAGAAAGAAAAGTACGAAAATCCGGTAGCCAGCCGCGAATATTTAATGAGTTTATTAAAAGAACATGACAAGCCTTTGTCGTTTCTTGATATCTGTAATTTGGTGAACGCGTTCGACGAAGAGGCGCGAATTGGTATTCAGCGCCGACTACGTGCCATGGAGCGCGAAGGGCAGGTGCAATTCACTAAGCAGAAAAAGTACATACTTCAAAACCGTGATGAGCTCATTAAAGGCCGAATTATTGGTCACAGAGATGGTTACGGCTTCTTGCGTCCTGAAGATAAAAGCGGTGACTTATTTATTAGCGCAGGGCAAATGAACCTGTTCCTCCACGATGACGTGGTAGAAGCGCGTATTAGCGGTACCGACCGTCGCGGCAGAAAAGAAGCGTTTGTAACGCAAGTCATAGAGCCGCGCAGCGAGCCTATTGTTGGTCGTTATTTTGTTGAGCAGGGCTTTGGCATGGTAGTGCCAGACGACAGTCGTTTGCAGCATGAAATTGTAATTCCTCCAGAAAGCACTAACGGCGCCCGTATGGGGCAGGTAGTAGTGGTAGAACTTACTCAGCGACCACGCCGAAAAATGAGCCCAGTAGGCAAAATTGTAGAAGTACTTGGTGAGCATATGGCGCCAGGTATGGAAATAGAAATGGCGCTTCGCACTTTCGATATACCGCACCAGTGGCCGAAAGGCGTAACCAAGCAGGTGGAAAAACTTACCGATCAGGTGCCCGATGAAGCCAAAGAAGGTCGTATTGATTTACGCCAGCTTCCACTTGTTACTATAGACGGCGAAGATGCCCGCGACTTTGACGATGCAGTATACTGCGAGCCGTTAGATGACGGTGGCTGGCAACTATGGGTAGCCATAGCCGATGTAAGTCACTATGTAAGAACAGGCTCAGCGCTTGATGATGAAGCACAGCAGCGCGGTAACTCGGTGTATTTCCCTGATCAAGTTATTCCAATGCTACCAGAAGTATTGTCTAACGGTTTGTGTTCACTAAACCCTGAAGTAGACCGACTTTGCATGGTGTGTGAAATGACCATCAGCGCGAATGGTAAGCTGGAAGAATTCCAGTTTTACGAAGCGGTAATGAATTCACATGCCCGGTTAACTTACACCAAAGTGTGGAATATTCTTCAAGGAGACAAAGAGCTTCATCAGCGTTACGAGCCTCATGTACCTCATCTTCGCAATTTGCACGACCTTTATCGCGCGCTTAAGAAAGCCCGAGCCAAACGCGGGGCCATTGAGTTTGAAACTCAAGAAGTGAAGTTCGTTTTCAACGCCCAGCGCAAAATTGAAAATATCGTGCCTTTAGTGCGTAACGATGCGCATAAACTTATTGAAGAATGCATGATCATGGCAAACGTGAGTGCTGCTTTAATGTTAGAAAAGCACGAAGCGCCAGCCTTGTACCGAGTGCACGATAAGCCAGATGCCGACAGACTTACCGCTTTTACCAGCTACTTAAGTGAAATTGGTATTCCTCATGCCATTGTAGAAGATGCTGAGCCAGCCGCGTTTACTGATGTGGTGCTTAAAACTCGTGGTCGAGTAGACGAAGAGCTTATTCAAACTATGCTGCTACGCTCGATGAAGCAAGCGGTTTACGATGGCGAAAATGTAGGGCACTTTGGCTTGGCGTTAGAAGCTTACGCGCACTTCACGTCACCGATACGTCGCTACCCAGACTTAGTGGTGCACCGTGCATTGAAAGGCATTATTGCCAAACAGCAAGGCAAAAAAGCGGTAAGTGGCGCGAAAAATTACACTGTTGAAGAAATTGAACAGTTAGGTGAGCAGTGTTCTATGACGGAACGCCGCGCTGATGATGCTACCCGTGATGTAGCCGACTGGCTTAAGTGCGAGTTCATGCTTGATCACGTAGGTGACACCTTTGAAGGTGTGGTGAGCTCGGTCACAAACTTTGGCTTATTTGTTCGTCTTACCGAATACCATATCGACGGCTTAGTGCATATAACCTCATTAGATGACGACTATTATCACTATGATGATGTGAAACAAGCGTTGGTAGGTGAGTCGGGCCATCGTCAGTTCAGACTGGGCGACACAGTCGAGGTAACTGTTGCGGCAGTAAACCTTGATGAAAGAAAGATTGATTTATTACTCGATAAGTCTATGCTGCGCAGCACTAAAGGCAAGAAGGTAAAAGTGAAGACAGCTAAAAAGTCTTCAGACAAACCTACTCGCTTTGATAACAAGCCCCGCTCTGGTAAAGACTCCCGTTCTGATAAGAAAGGGAGAAAAGGTAAAGGCGGCTCAAGCTCGTCTAGTCGAAGCGGTGGAAAATCGTCAAGTCGCGGCAGCGCAAAAGGCGGTAGCAGCGGCAAAACACTGTCATTGAATAAAAGAGGTAAGCGTTAAATGGCGCAGCAAGAATGGTTATACGGTTTACATGCCATGCAGTCGGTACTTGAAAAAGAGCCCGAGCGTGTAATGGAAGTGTGGGTTTTAAAAGGGCGTAACGATGAACGCTTGACCAACATTGTTAACCAGGCGCGCCGTTTCGGCATTTCAGTTCAGTTCAGCCAGCGCAAAGCGTTAGACGATAAAGTAAACGGCGAACAGCACCAAGGGGTAGTTGCTAGAGCGAAACCTGCTCGCGTAATGGATGAAGCTGACCTTGATAAAATACTTGAACGAGAGTCGCAGCCACTAATTTTGGTGTTAGACGGTATTACAGACCCTCATAATTTAGGTGCTTGCTTACGTACGGCTGACGGTGCGGGAGTGCACGCTGTGGTTGTACCTAAAGACAAGTCGGCAAGTTTAAACGGCACGGTACGAAAAGTAGCCTGCGGCGCAGCTGAAGTGATGCCGCTAATTCAAATTACAAACCTTGCCAGAACCTTGAAGCACCTTCAAGACAAAGGGCTTTGGATTGTGGGAACTGCCGGTGAAACCGATAAAACCCTTTATGATGTTGACCTGAAAGGCCCAACTGCATTAGTAATGGGGGCTGAAGGTAAAGGCATGCGACGACTAACAAAAGAAACCTGTGACGAGCTGGTTAAGTTGCCCATGGCTGGTAGCGTAACAAGTTTGAACGTCTCGGTAGCAACTGGCGTTTGTTTATACGAAATCGTACGACAGCGCAGTATGTAAAGACTAGCGGCCTGTATTAGCTGGCTTACTGCAACCAGTATAATAA
>NZ_JADOEK010000048.1:0-415 GCF_027563165.1 Alteromonas sp. PRIM-21
GACGATTACCACTTTGTGTTTCATGACTGGGGTGAAGTCGTAACAAGGTAACCCTAGGGGAACCTGGGGTTGGATCACCTCCTTACCATTACGTCGATAGACGCCTTGATGCAGTGCCTACACAGATTGTTTTGTTTATTTATAGACTCGCTTCGCGAGTGTCGCGATTAACTGCTTTACCGGAAGGGAACCTTCCTGATAGTTAATCTGCTCGCTAAAGTGGTAGTTGTTTTAACGTAGAATGCTAATTAATGATCGCATCATTGATTAGTGTTTTTTAAAAACACTAATGTTCTTTAACAATTTGGAAAGCTGATATTAATAGTAATCAATCAAAATTGAGTAACTGAGAAATCGAAAGATGACTTTTTACTCTACTTGACTGAATTGCTTGTTATCAATTTATTGATAGCAA
>NZ_JADOEK010000014.1:0-100399 GCF_027563165.1 Alteromonas sp. PRIM-21
GGTTCTGGCGACTGGATTATAACGAAGAAAGAACACATGAAAGTCTGGGTAACCTGCCTCCGGCAGCTTACCGAGCAAAACTAGAAAACTCTAATTTAGTACTGTCTCACTAAAGGGGAAGTGGACACTTGCACGGACTCATTGACCGAAACATAAACTAGGACGAATCTACCGCACCAAAAACCTCACCTCACACACCACTATACATCCACCAGCCTGCCCCATCGTAAACGTGCGTTACTTGTCCACTACCTGTGACCCACTTTCGCTTCCTTCCCCTACTCACTCTCCAATTTCTCACGTTCTACCTGCACAACTGCGCGGAGCGCGCGGCCGCCGCAGCGAAGCTGCGGGAAGTTTAGCAAGACGGTATAGAGGTATGTTGCCGTAGCAATTGGCAGGTGGTTGTGTTTTTTCTTCAGAATCACGCGTACTATGGTCATTCCGTACTACACTGGTACCTACCACACCTATTCACATTAAGGACGATTATGAATGTACGCAAATATCTCGTTTTAGGCTCGTTAGCTTTAGCCGGATGCCAGTCTCCCGTTGATGATATGCTTAACAACAATTTTGTGCAGATAAAGGCTGAGCCGGCACCCTCACAAATCATTGGGTTCTGGACAGGTAACATGGGCCCTTACCTCGCGAGCCTCAGTTTCGATAAGTCGGGTAACGGGTACTTTTGCTATTCCTACGGAACAGCGGACGTTATTCAAAAGGTCAAATACTCTGAAGACACTATCTTTATCCAAGATGGAACAAGGTTAACGCTCGACGCCGTTTCTTCCGATGGCCTAAAAGTCTCATCAAACTACTTTGGCAGTACCGTCAGCGAGTTTTACCCTGATGATGAACGCAAAGAAGCTTCGGTTTAAGTGACCTGTCGATGCGAACTTACAGAAAGTGCATGTGAGTGAACATCAAATACAGTGGCTGTTATCGGGCTATCATGTGATAGGCCATCAACCGTTGTACTACAACGCACCCGGCTTATAACCTGTGATCTTAATAACAATTAAAGATCACGAAATAGTGTTAATAATGTAAGCTAATCAGCAGCTCCATACGTGGCTAATGAAATCGGCTCAACAAGTGCTGTCGAAGTCGAAAACCATATTACTCGAATCGATACAATACTGCTTAAATCAATCAGAAAGCTAGCGCGTTGTGCACTAGACGGTTTACTGAGTATCGATAATAATCGCGTTGAGCGCGATTAAGTCGTTCGTCATAGTCAGAAAAACTGGCTGTTTAGTCAAACCGCCACAGGCGCAAATGCCAGAGCCGCGCTCTACGGCATCATCGAAACCACAAAGGCCAACTGTTGGGTAAGAATAAAGTTATGACATTTCAACCCAGCCCTTAAAGGTCGGCGCATAGTAGTGTACTATCTTATTGAAAAGTCAAGGTATCTTGCTATTCTACAGAGCTATCGAAGAATGCTCATATGCTAATAAAGTATCATCGTATGGAGCGTTCTACGCTACTACAAACTCAATAACCTACAAATATTAAAAAATATCATTACATATCAATATCTTAGATGCGATGACTTGCCTTGATGAATTGAGTAAGCCTGACAATGATATTGAGCAACTGCCATTTTGGCAGTTTTCTGGGCGCTAAGTGGGATTAGCGGACGTTTACTCTGAGACGATTGAATGAATAATTACAAGCTTATCAGAGCAGGCTTATGTATTTTTTGCAATCTCAGTAACCTATGAAGAGTGACAATTAGCAGCCCCTAACTGTCAAAAAATTACTCTATTTACCACATTCTGATTTCATTCTTACTCTTATGACTCAGTGTAAGTTAAATACCAGTTATTTGATAAATGAATATCATACGTTACTGTATCATCTCCAGACTTTAATGATTCTGTAGCGTTCTTCTTCACGCCATGAATTGTCTTATCATAGGTTATGGGGTGGCGAATATTAAGTCTGTATTTATAGCTATAACCGCTCCCAGCAAAGCCTAATACATCTCTAACCAAAGTAATTGTACAAATATGATTTTCCGGTTTCACGACTATTTGAATTATATTCATTTTATTTAGCAAGCGAGCTAATCCATCGTTTTCAAGGTCACCTGGTGTAGCTCTTAATGTGGGGATTTTCTCAACATCTTGGCAAATAATATCTTCGATTTTTTCAAATACTAAAGCATTATCATAAAACTCATTAATGTACTTCTCCTCTAAGTCGGGGGGAGGAAGTAAAAGAAAAACAAAAATTATCGATAAAACAACTAATAAAATAAGTTTCTTCATATTTTGTCCTTGGTCAATGCCCCTCAATATGTGAGGGTCTTTAAACCGTGTTCCTTGAATATTAAAACAACTGTTACAAACTCTACTCAAGCCAACAAAATTGAATAGTTCCGAATGAGTCTACAAAACACCATTCAGTGCGACCACCTCCGCCACCGCCAGTACCAGGTAAATATACGTCACCATCTGGCATATCTCCAGAATCCCCGCCACCTCCTACAGAACCAGAACCTGCGGAACCATTGGATTGATCTTGAACGTCGTCGTAGCTATCAATTGAATCCATATCTAAGCATGAGCTGAACGCTGAGTCGGAAGTGTTATTGACGTGTACTTGGTCGTAATAGTCCATTCCCTTAGTAACATTGATAACATCGATAGCTTCTTCTCCATACCCTGTAATATAGTTCATGATGCCGTGCCCAATTTTTTCATTCCAACTAAAACTACCATTTGTAGCAGCATCGATACCAGCGGAAATTGCCAAAATTTGTTCTCTAGAGAATCCCATGCCTCTCATGTTAGCCCCATACACAAAATTTCCAATTGCCAGCGAACCTATATAGATAGGAGGGCTATGACCGAAGTCCAGCGAACCTCCAGGCTTATGCTGTATATAGGCACGAAGAAACAAATACGTATTAGCGGCCACTTCATTAGATGGATTCAACATACCAGCTCCCGTTAAATTTGCTCTGATAGCAGCTGACTCCCTTAGTACTCCATTTAAATCAAGAGCTTTTCCCGAATCATCTACAGGTAGAGCAGTTGGCGGGCGATTTGAGTCGGAGCATTGGGCAGCTTCTGTAAGCACGTTTAATGCGTTGCTTGAGGTTGATGAAAGCACTACATTCATCGACTGCGGATTTAATCCTCCTCCCCCAATAGGCGGAGTATTGCTTCCGTAAACTTCTGAAATTAACGTCACATATAACACAGATAAATCTTCTTGGGGGTTGTAATCATGGATTACAGTGAACGTATATTTGCGATAGTTTGTAGTTGGAGTTAGTGTCAATACTAAGTCAGTACCGCTATAATTGTCTCCAATATTCATTGAAGCGTTGAATACACCTGAGGCGTGACTAAAGTCTTGACTAAACAAATTTTGCCCACTAGACGTATCCAAAGTTGCTGTAAATGCGGCGTTCTTGTTTAAACTTGAGTCGATAAAAATATATGAAGACCCTAAAGCGAGGTCATTCATGTTGATGCATAAATCATTTTGATAGATTATCTTATCAAGTGCATGGTTTCTTAATAAGGATTCGCAAGAATACGCGGAGTTTGAAGCAAAAATAGAGTATAACATCAATAATTTTAGAATATGTTTGAACACTTTTAATAACTCCTTTCATAAAATAATTATTATATAATTAATAATCTTTGATTAATTCCCAAGTCAACCTTTTGGCACTCTAGGATTCCTCCTTAAGTTTTTTCGTTCAAAAAACAATCTAACTTTCTCGCTCATCACCTTTGATGATAATTTTTTATTCTATGTCGCCTTATCTGTTTTAGCGCTATGACAGATGCGAAAAAATAGCAACCTTATATCTTTGCTTACACCCCATCAAATTCCTTGAAAACAACGAACACTTGATTATTGTCCGGACGCTCTACAGCGTGGACAGCTGTAAAAATACTGGAAAATCTTAGTTGAAGATTTATGATACAGCTTGTTGGGAATAGAAAGGGTGAGATTCAACCGGTTCGGTGCTACTGCCACCGCGAGCTAGAGCACTGCACAGAAGAAAAGGGTTCAAAGCTTGCAGGGATTGCATAGTCATTCCTTTAATCAAAACCTATCCGTCGATTTTTACGCTACAAGCAATTCTCATCCTTTTCAAGCATAAATTTGTTGAGCCCGTTGGATAGAGTCGAACTTTTACTTTGGTAGATTTTTTGACATGACGGCCCTCGTTTTTACAAAATTAATTTGCCAATTTGATGTTCCAAGGCATTGAGTCAACACGGTCTGAGCACTTTCGAAATGCGCTCCAAACAATGGATTATGTATTCAAATGAGGTTAAGCCATCGGGCTTTGCCGTTTCAATGATGTTGTAGAATATGGCTCTGGCCTCTGCGCCTTTTCGAGTATGACTGAGCCACCATGCTTTACGTCCAATAACAAACGGCTTGACGGCTCGCTTCGCACGGTCGTTGCTGATAGACAAGTGTTCAACTTCTACAAATCGTGAGAGTTTTGGTCATTGATTTATGCTGTACCCAATGGCTTTGCCGAGTGCCGACTTAACTAGCTATAATTTAAAATGATTCAGTAATGTTTGGGTTTCTCGCTGTCTTATCTCATACGGTTGTGATGTCCCAGCTTCTTTGAATTAGCGCCGCGCATGCACCCAGCAACCTACCAATGTTGCCTGCGATTGTTTTGATAATCGTAGTTCGATATCGCCCCATCAATGGGCGAGCCTGTACCGCTGCATTACAGCCACATGTAACAGGTTGACTTGTATTCCTTAATAATTCTTACCGTCTTTTTACCCGCCTGTTTCACAGGTTGCTAAAACTAAATGTCTTTGATTCGGTCACATCATGGCTTAATCAACGCACTGCATCGAATCATTCAATCAGCCATTGTTCGTCGACTCAAGTCGATTCCGTATTGTTTAAACAAACTCTCCTGGCGATACAGTGGCAATCCGTATTAATGTTTGCTGGTAATGCGAATGTTTACCTCAACGTCTTACTGCTCACAGGTACTCTTTTTGCGTCTTTTCAAGTTCAGACATGTTCATACCGTTATCAGGGCGTCGAATGTTTACTGTAGTGCCCCATCATTTTTCCGGTAGGAGGATGACAGAGCGGTACTGCGATCCTCCCCCCATAACTGAGCGTGACTTACCAAATATGAACTAAACTAAAATTCATAAAAAATTTTTGGAATGCCGACATGAAACATCGATATGGCAAGCAATACCGGCTAGCCGCACAGTGTCAGATGAGGCTGCTTGTGGCCGCAACAGGTATTAATTGCTCTGGGAAAGCATGTGAACGGTTTATGGGAACGGTACATATCGACCCTGTCACTGGGCAGGAGGTAGTTAATGGAAAGTTCACCCGTGCTTTTCATGGGCGAACACAATTACACCCTCGCACTTATGATGAGGTCAAGAAAGCAGCCCAACGTTTCGGAATGGCACAAGTGTATGATCACGCACTCTGGGAACTAATTGGCGAGGATAAGATAATAACAAACCTTGAATCACAGGGGGGCGACTTAATCAGCGAGCTTGCCACCCAAATAAAGCAAATTTGCTTGGCTGACGATAATTCGCTTCTGAAAATAGGTGACATAGTTGCCACGAACAACGAGCTTGATGTTATGGCGGCTCACATTTCATTATTTCGAACTACTGTTATAAAAAACCGTGAGGCGCTTGTAAAACTGATTAATAGCTACTTAAGCACAATGGCTTTTGCAATAGAGTGGCGGTCGCTACGGTTTATCAAAGAAGAATTCTGCTATTACATGCAGAATACCTTTTTTGACAATCCAAAAACCAATTTATCTTTCATTATCGACAGCGCTTACCCTGATTTAAAAACAACATCATTTTCATCATCTTTAAGCCGAATTAGCACCATAAATTTGCTTACTGATTATTTTATAACGGTAGTAACGAAGCGATCTGAGAAAGCCAAATACCGAATGCGTGTGTACATGCAATTTATTGATATTGCCCAGTTGATTGAGGACTTAGATTTTGTTCACGGTATGGTCGATTCGAATGATGCGAGAAATAACTCTGGTTTGCTGGCACTTCTTACTGCTACCGGAAATGCAATCAAAGTGAACGCCTATCGCGGCCCAACCAAAGTCATCAATAATTCTCAAACACTACCGAACGGGCGGTTAATTTAATGCTAGTAACTTTTTTACCTTTGCCGTGACTGGAACATTCTAAAATTCCAGTGGAACGTACTAAGTAGTCTGGCGGTTCGCGAAAAAAAGCCCAGATGGAACAAACGAAAAGCCTACTCATATGATTACGCTTATAAAAAAGTTCACCTGAACTCATCAAACGTTCCAGTATGGCTCATTAGTACGTTCCACCTCGCTCTTGAAATGTTCCAAAGTCTGCGTTTTTTCGTCCTTGTATAATTGCATTTGCTATACTTATGGCTCAGCAACTCAAGAGCCATAGACATGCCTTATTGCGACACTGTGCTGCGTAAAGTAAAGCCCGAGCAAGTTGAAAACGTGCTGTCCAAGTTCGCCCAATAGTGCTTCGTCGGGGGACAAGCAGCGTATCGGCTAGACAACGGAGCTTTTTCTATTGATGCGGGAGAAAATGATATTCAGGCAATTTGCGATGAATCTAACACGGTCATCCGATTTTTTTGCCGTTATAAACGCGATGCAGGCTTTTACAACAAGAAGCTTCAAACTTTTGCCGCCAAGCATGGCATTACTTCATCACTCACAGTAGCGATTAAACTAGGAACCGATAGGAGCAGAATATGACTAGTCAACTTGATGTGCTCACCTTATCTAAAACGGTTGCACGTGATAGCCAATCCGGGAAATTAAGCTGTGATTTGCTAACTCAGGGGCAAACGCTTTATGGTAAAAATGTAGAGTTTCAAGATTACCTCGAACGCATGACGCCCAATGGCAAGAAATCACTCGGCCATTTGCGCAATGGAGAATTTCAACAAGTCGTCAGCCTTCTGTAAAAACCAAGCCCCGCGAGTGCGAGGCTTTGGATTCAATTCGCTATTTTCCCTTTTGGCTAATAAAGGAAAGGAGACATAGCCCACAGAAGAAAATAATACCGATTACTTCTATTACAACAGCTTGCCGGAGATCAAATGTATCATTTTCTAAGAAGTACCAAATCGGAGGGACGCTTATAGCAACACCGACTGCAAGACGATAGATGCTTAGTAGTCCTGCTCCTACTCCTTCAAAAACTTCTTCAACAAACTGCATGTGACTTTTTATGCGATATACAGAAACACCAAAGTTCTTTCTGATAGCCCTAATTAGTACAGAAAGCCCTAAAAAAATAAACAGTGGATATACAACATATGGGTCTGTTTCTACTGAGTGTACAATATCACTAACCGCTTTAGACCCACCGCTAGCCAACTTAATAAAAACGAGCGCTACACCTGTTATTAAAACTAATATACCTTCTATGATTACAACTTTTTTCACAAAATCTCCTGTTTTAAAAAAAAGATTAATGCCTTGTGGCAAGAGGTATGGTATTGAACTAGATGATAATTAAAAAATCGTGATTATGCTTATCGGCTTGTTTTTCCTAAAAAGCAGATAAAAAACCTTTAAGCACAAACAAAGCCCCGCGAGTGCGAGGCGATGGGGTTGGATTCAATCACAAGCAGAATTAACTATTCACTCTTATTTCACATTAATATCGGTTGCTATACATCTACGATAACCATATCAAAGGACTGAGTCTTTAGTAGCGCTTTGCGGAATCTGACATCGCTACCGTGAAGAAGATCTCTAATTTCCTGTTCTGTGCTCTTGTCGCACCTCGCACCGAAAATTACCTCCGTTATAACACACGGTGTTTTGTACAGCTTGTCCCCCTTCGACATTACAACTCTTCGCTCTTTTTCATAAGACCATTCACTAGACTTAGTGTGAAAAATTAAATCCACAAAAACATCCCAGTCTTCAGAAGACTTTGCCATAACGATGTCTCTTGCGGTTATTTTGGGGTACTCAGATTGGTAATTTACGTCATTAGAAAATCTTGAATCCGCAAGAAAAGCTCCACTAGTGTCTGCAAGACCTATTGAAATACCTTTATGATTTTGTCCATAGTGGCCCCACATAAGCAGACTTTTCGGGTTCGCCGACAAAGATAAAATCCCCTTATCGTCAAAGTATTCCTCAAAATCTCTAATGCGCTCACGCAAGAAGTCACATACTTCTTCTAAGTCACCTTTGCACTCATCAAAATTAGAGTAGGCCCTATTGTAAAAATGAGACTTTTCATCTTTTGATTTTGCGTAAGATTGCGAAAGAAAATCTATTGCCAGAGTTTCATTAATGTCGTCTCTATTGATGCGAATCTGGCAATCAAAGGGGTCATTGAAATGTTTTGGGCTGGAGAACCAAAACTCATTAGTTTCCAACAGTTTTTTTGTGTAGTCGTTCCATTCTCGGTACTTATAGTAAACCAATGAAATAAACTCTTGTATTCTTTACTCGTCATCACTATAGCACCAAAAAACAAAGCCCCGCGAGTGCGAGGCATTTGAATTCGCGGACTCAATCAAAAGCAAACTATACTTAGCCTTTTTGTTTATATGATCGAACCAGTTTGTGCACTCGGTTTTTTCTTAATGTTGACTTTCAGTAATGCTGTATACAACAGTAAGCTCATGAGAACCCCAACTAGACCGATTTCTAAAGATGAGTTACCAATGGCAATTGACCAGTTGATTATAAGGCCAAACGATAAAACAAAATGATAGCCGTCATGCACAAATCCAAGCGTTTGAAAAAGGTAAGTTATTAAGCAAATTTTCAAACCAACGGTGTATTTGAATAATGTACAGATTAAGCCAACTAGGCTTAACGCTGAACTTATCAACATCAAAATCGAACGATAAAAATTAAAATCAAACTCCATATTCATGAAAGTACAAAATGAGGCACAAGAGTAATGTTCAGCCGCAAAGTTACAAAAGACAAGAAAACAAACAAATAGTGTAAAAAAATTTTGTTTTTCAAATTTGTTCATAGCTAACCTTTGAAATAGTACTTAAATAGAAAATAAAATTTCACCTTTCAAATTTAGATACAAAAATATGCCTCCAAGGATAAGCGCTATACCAAAAATTTTCGTAGTCACTGTGTTTAATTGTATCTCCTTGTATTCACTGCCTTCATCTTCTTCTACTGATGTCTTAAAATTACTTTCTCCAACTTTTAGATTGAGTTGGAGGCTCCGTTTGCAACATGCAAAAAAACCGAAAGCAACAAGAAGAATCGATACAACATCGTACTCATAAATAATCATATTTCTTAAACCCAATTCCGCAAAATTTTACATAAAGCCTAAAAGTGATGTAGCTCTTATAATTCATTTGTATTTAACTCATATTCGACTTTTACAGTCCCTAGTTTGCCGTTAACCTTCATAATGCCATCCACTTGCAAAGTCCCGCTAGTCGCAGGCGACACTTCTAGGTTAGGGCCTTCTGAAATAGTAGTTACTTCTCCGCCTTTCAGAGAAGTACCTACTTTGCCAATTTGTCCTTTTGCACTCGACCCATCTGGTGCAGTTGCTTCAAACGCAGCTTCCACCGCTACCTCAATATGTAATCCGTCATTGTCCAACTTAGCAGCCGGAGTAATTTCAGCACTTAAATCTGCTTGCAACGGAGAGTTTGGCGATTTATATCCCGCCTTGAAACCCAAGCCACCAAGACTAACTTTTAACGTCGATGCTTTTGCAAGCCTCTTTGATGCGTTATGGTATCCGGGTACGCTTTTCATCGTTTCATGGTGTAACTGTTGCCTAAATATGCTTTCTCTCCCGTCAGGGTCAATGTATTTATAAGGGTTGTTGTTTGCATAAGAGTAACGATTGAACCCATGCATATTCCCTTTAGCTAAAAATGTGGCTGCGTCGACGGGATCATTCGAATAAAACCGCCCAATCACTGGATCATAGTATCGTGCCTGCATATAGCTTAAGCCCAATTCACTATCGAACTTGTGTCCCGCATAGCCTATTTCATTACTAGCAGTCTCATAAGTATCCCCAAATGACTTATAGTGTCGTCGACTGTTGTTAATAAGTGTTCCACTACTGTTAGATTGCGCCGTAGTACTGCCTAGAATATCAGTATGAATAAAACTTGTTGATGAACTAGAATCTTTTGCAATGAGACGGCTTCCAATATAAATGTAGTTTTTCCAAACGCCATTACTCTCGCTGAAGAGAAGCTTTCCATCTTGACTATAATGATAATATGCCGTGCTCCCGCTCTTCGCAGACTTTACTCGGCGATTGAATCCATCATAGGTAAATGAAAATCCGTTCGCCGCAGTCATCTGATTCGCCAAGTTGTAACTCATACTAAAGTGACTGTTATGAATAATATTGCCACGAGTATCGTAGTTAAAGTAACCATAAGCTTTTGCTTTGCTTCCAGAAGAACTGACACTTTTAAGTCGATTTTGGTTTGAATCAATAGAATAGATTAATGACCTATTAAGGGTGTTCAAACGCGTGATATTACCTAATGCATCATAATTTATAGAGGTGCTACCTGCTTTTGAGCCTCCGGTGGTTGACTTAAGGCGATCTAACCCATCATATGTTAAATTAGTGAGGTTATAACCACTGTCAGTGCCGTCTAGAATACTTTTTATGTTTGCATTGTTGTCGTAGGTATAATCGAACCATGCTAAACGAGTTGTACCCTTCATATCTGCCATACGAGATGGCAGATTACTCTGACCAAATAGCGTGGTGTTGTGTGTAACGCTATTGCCGTAAGTAAACTGTTTTATGACTCCATGAGGATAAAAGTCTATATTGCTAGCAAAAGTTCTTCCCGAACGGTTAATGTTTGTGGGCTCTCCAAACGCATTTGGAGTTAAGTTGACAACTCGATTTCCTCCCGGGTAGGTGATACCGCGTAAATGTAAATTACTATTGTAGTGATAATCTACTTTCAGTGCTCCGCTGCGTCCAGGTATTACAACAGACTCGCTTTCGACTAAGTTTTGATTGTTGTAAGTGTAACTGCTAATTACACTGCCCGCTTTCAGAGTTTTAATATTACCTACGTTATCAAGTGTGTAGTCAATGTCGGGAGAGCTATCGGGGTAGTTTACATAGCGTAAATCCCCCAAGTTGTCATAACTAAAGTCAACTGCGTAACTCGGCTTTGAGCTCGAGCAGCTGCTCACAGTACCATGAGCTTGCCACTGAAGTTCTCCCAAAAGATTGAAGCTGCTTCGAACATTACCAATATCTTTCCGCGAGACTAAGCAAAGATTATTGTTGCTATCATAAAAACGGTTTTCAGTCTGTGACTGACTGCCACCACTTTGCGTAATACTTTTTACATTGGCAAAGGTATCATAAGTAATATTGGTAGTGACTCTTTCTGGAGACTCTATCATCGTAGTTGTTTGATAACTCGGTGCCGCAAAAGAGCGATACGAAATTGTTGTAGAATTGCCATTGGCGTCAACAACCTCTAGAGAGTTGTCTGCAAGATAGTTGTATTGAGTAGTGCCCAACCCTGATACGGATTCCGTACTCAAACGGCGAATGGCATCATAAGTCTTTGTCGTACCACGAGACTCACTGCTACTTCCACTTTTGAATGATTCAAAAGTTACCTGATTGTTGGAATTGTAATCAAACAATTGATATCGATCTTCTGCACTTCCATTAACTCTTCTTTTTGTCAGCCGATAGAGTGCATCAAACGTTTCTGTAGTCGTAATTGAAGTACTTCCACTACAAGCATCCATCGCAGCATTTAAGGTACAATGTCGAGTTGTTCTAACCAGACCTCCACTACTTAGATAAGAATAGCTAAATAACTGATCACGCCAATTTCCATCACTAACAGACGTATCACTTTCTAAGTCCATTGCCGCAATTAAGCCAACGTTGTCGTACCTATAACGATTAGAAGTACCATTGAAATCTGTAGACGTTATAACCCAGCCGTTATTGTCTACCACTTTCGTCATTGACATTGTACCGGTTGTATAACGATTGGGGACCCTAACAGTTTGTGCAATGCCACGTTTGTAATTTTCAAAGGTTATTCGTCGCTTGGCTCCAGAGGTGTTCAAGTGCAAATCAACATGCTGCAACTGACCTTTTGACCCGGTTGCGCTGTGGTAGCCAGAATAAGTCTTACGTGTTGTTCCAAAGTACTTTTCGTCTTTTACTTGAAACCGATAGGAAGTGTTAGAAGAGGTCGCGCTATAATAAGTTAACTCTGATAACCTCTTATAAGATTCGTTATTTATACTTACGTCTACAGTAGTGGGTTTATTGAGAACCCAAGTAGCAGTGTTGTGCGCAAACCCTTGTTTAATTCGCCGATTACCACTCGGACCGTCCTGCTCAATCAATTGAGGCTTTTCGTAAGTATTAAAATTACTGAAAATTTCTTTATAGTCGGTGCTGATGCCCTCGTCTTTTAAAGAAATATGTTTCTCTACTAATCGAATATGCTTACTAGAAGAAATTGCCTTATCATAAGCATATTGCCCAGAAAATTGTGGGGGTACAGGATTTGTCATGTACTCTGGAATAGCACTTACCCACTCTTTAGTATTTCCGTAATCGATTGGGCTAACTGCAAATAATGACTTAGAATAACTCACTAAATTAAAGTTACTATCGTATGTCGCACTATATAATTGCTGTCCGTTGAGATATCCATACCGCCGATCACTAACGGCCAAGTTGTGACTTCCATCAGGATTGGAGACCAACGTAGCGTTAACATCTGCAGTATCTTCTTCGATAAAACTCACATCAGCATATGTTGGCATGCCGTCTATTTCTAACGTAGCATTGTTTGGTTTAGTATCCCCATAAAAGTATCCGTTGATATCGCTATAATTATAGGACCAAGGATAAATAGTACCTCCGCCGAGATTTAGTGTCTTTTTGCTAAGAACAAATTGTTGACTAAAAATTTGCAGCTCATAACTTTGATATGGACGACCTTGTCCAAAGTGGTTATGTTCAGGAAGCTTCGGTACAGCAGCTTGGCCTACACATCGCTCCTTTAATGCGAAACTACCAACTGCTCCACCTGGATGAGTTATCGTAATAAAGTCGCCATTAAGAGCGGCTGAACACATTGTGGCAAAAGCGCCATCAATTTGCGTATTCTCGGCAATTCTGTCTTGTCTCCAGAATTTCGCACTCGAATCTGGATATGCGAACTGCCACTTACGGGCGTCAGGGCGAGTCACTGTTTTCAACCTGTAGACACTGCTATTATTAGTTGCTGTAGGGGCGTCATACGAATAGATCCACTGCCTGCCATTGGCTACTACAGACTGAACACGTGCATCGGCTCCTGAGGTAAAACTGACGTCTATCGTGCGTGCGTCCGATGATGTGATTTTATCGAGGTTACCATTAGTGTCGTAACTGTATTTTACCCAGTTGCCAAATCGATCTCGGATTTCAGTAACCTGCATAAAAGCATGCACAAGCTGCATGCGGGTTTTTTCGTTAGGTAGACTTTCTCCGCTAATAGGAGGAACCGTACATTGAGGAATACAAGCTGGAATAGATACAAGAAAAACATCTTTAAACGATTTTAATTTTTTAAGGTTACCGAATGTATAAGCTTTTCCATCAGGAAGTGTAACTCTAAAACCATCTACTCCATTTACATCGACGCATTCAATTTTCCAAAGTGAAGTTGTTTTTTTAACCGTTCCATCCTGTAAGATTTTTTGACTGCCAACCCCAGGAATACTAATTGTGTCACCTTGCCAATAATCTTCTTTCTTAAGTTCGAAGTTATATCTAACCGTTCCTTCTCTTATTAACTTGTGGAAGTCGGGATTTGCATTGAGACCTCCTGAGCAAGCCTCGTTACGATACCATGCAGGTTGAATTCCAAACTTAGCTGACGTAAGAGTTCCGTCTAATTCAGTTACGTAAGATGTCCTAACATGGGGAATGGCTAAGCTCCAATTGCCAAGTTCCCTAGTAGCGCCAAACCAATTTCCTGTGTCGTGCAAAGTTCTAGTTAAAGATACATCTATGTCGAAATTACCGGGTATGGAAACATCTGTATGTTGCCACGAAACTGTACCAGTATAGGGATCTATATGGTCCCCCATTAGCTCAGTTGTCAGTGTGGGAACATCGGTTGTAACGTTATTTAACTCATTAAAATTATACGTGAAGGTTTTGGGCGGAATATAATTTTCAATACTATCTTCAAACCCAGGTCCTCCAGGATCGATGACACTTACGCTTGCACTAACTTCACCTTTAGCAGACGATTTAGTAGAGACTTGGCTACTCTCGGAAGAGAAGGCCATAAATGTGAAAATGATAATAAAAAGCTTTATGTTAGGCGGTTTTTTAAAACCAGAAAAATAAGAGTGGTTCATAAAATTCCTTTTTTGAGATATAGACTTCCAATGTCGAAGTTGATAATTAAGAGCATGATATTCGCAAAAAAACAAGAACTATTTCACTAGGCGCGATAAAAAGAAATGAGACACCGCCAGTGAGTTGAATCCGCATTCGGATTTCAAGAATATCTAACGCTACAGGCTTGCGATGACTAGTAGTAATAATGGCTTATGAAACTAGAGCTTTAAAGCATCACGCGGACTCATATTTACTCTTTTTACATAGATAAGAATTTTGCAAAGTGCATAGCTTCTAGGACTACATATTTACATTAGGGGAGTTAGTACAAGTAAACGTAGCAAATTGACGCCTTATCCAGACCGTTCCAAATTTTCAATTCACTTTCGAAGATTTTACCTCTTGTACCCTAGCGTACCGGGCAATAGAGAGCACGTCTAACTTTCCCCCATAAATGTCAGGGCAATATTAACTCTGGCCCTCAATTAAAGTTGGTGATTTAGACACTGTAAATAGCCTCTATAAATTACTTAGGATGGGTCACAGGAACAAAAAAGCCCTCATGAAGAGGGCTTGGAATTTTTAGCTAACAATGACCAGCGGTTATTTCCTAGTTTGCCAATAAACCTCCATGGTTTTACATCCCCTGTCAAAGAACAGGAACATTATGGCCAAATAGCAGAGTGCTGGTTGGGTTGTATGCATCATGTTAATAAAATTAAACGTAGTATCTAACATATTAAAAGGCCGTTTGTCTGTTAGCGATTGATGCGAGGGCTATGAACTGCCCTTATTTCATTTTTATTTAATTTTTTTCACTGCGATTTTAAATAGCCGGACTCTTCTCAACGTTCAATCTTATTATACGATACTATGCGCGCTATGCCGCTCTTTTTTTGAACAGATGGAGCTAACTCCCGATATTATTTTTCAAAAATGGAAATACATCAGTGTAATCGAAAAAATCACGCCCAGGTGTTAAGGGCTTTTCGTTTTCCAATGCCCGTTTACTGCTTTCGTACTCTTCCGGCATAAACGTTTTCACTGTCACTACTCGAGAAACCCCGCCGAATTTATTCGGCTTAATTGTGTAGCTTAAGGGTATATAAAAGCCATCGATTATAATGTATTGTTGTGTTTGAGGAGATAAACCGTTAGCAATCGCTTTGTATTCATCAAGTGTATACCCCTCATCGTTTGCCCCACTGTTATAACGAGACAATTCAAGCGCGGCAAATAATAATTGGCGAGTAATTCTCTGCAGAAATTTCCAAAGGTCCGATGGCGTTTTCACCTCGTGACCGCACCGCATAATGAGCCTTACAAGCGAATGTTTTGAAAGCTCTACAAAGAAGACGCCAGCGCCCATCGACGTTTTAGGATTAGTAAACGTTAAATCAAAGGCAATTTTGTCGTAACTTTCAATTGGCATGCGAGGCGCATTAAGTGATGCCTTACTAGAAAACAAAACCCATTCACCCCATATAACTTCCCAATTCTTTGTATCTTTAAAGCGTTGTGAAATCAGCGTGGCTGATGAACGTTCCTTACACCTAGCAAGTACTGCCTTGCATTGTTTGCGATGGCTACCATGAACCACAAAATCCAGTTCACTAAACTGATGATGCAGTTTGCGCATGATCCGGTTCACTAATCCTTTAGCAAGTGATTTATCCACCAGCTGACTCCTTTCTAGCATTTTTAAAATTTATTCGCTAATTAACTAACTAAAGGCGATCATTCAATATGGATGAATTACTTTGCACCCAATAACAATGTCTCTGTCACACCGCTATGGAACTTATCATAAATGTTTTAGGTGAGTATGATTGTACATAATTTCAAAGCTTTAACAGTTATTCTTGGTATCTTGTAGTCTAGTTGCCTCTGTACTATGAATTGTCAAACCATACTTTTCCATATCAGCAGCTATACTATAGCTCAACCGGCATTTATTTCTTTCAGGAAGCCAATTTACGCTGTTACAGTCGCATTTAGCACCAACTGCATACCGCTTTATGTTTGGTAATAAGGGGGGAGATTTAGTAGATTTATAACGTAGCTTAGTTTTTTATTTATTGAGGCTTTGATATGGAAATTGGCTGACCGGTATCCATGTCAATTTCTATCCATTGCAACGGAGGCAATTGAAGGTATAAAGAAGAAGGTAACTCTTTTTTGAAGGGACGAGAGCCGAAATACCTAAGACCACTCTTTGTATTTTCAAAGTGATTTATGATTGTATAAGATGTTAAAGCAAAATCGTAAAATGCCACTTCGTCAATCACTCCGGCATATGCTTCTGAATCGCTTCCTAATGTATTTGGAGAGTTTCCTATATTCGCTCCGCCAGTCCCGCCACTTAAAACTTTTGAACCTGCCGGATATTGATAGCTCGCTAACATTTGACCATCTATAAAAATAGCTTTAAGGCCAGTTTTCACACTGTAAGTTGCTGCTATGTGGTGAGGCTCACCATCTTTAATTGCTTTCAGTGTTGGCCTACCAGATTTCCCATCCAGAGGAAGCTTGAGCTCATGGTACCCTTGACCTACAATATATAGACCAAAACTCAATGACTCTTTGTAATCTCCAGCAGGGCGAAGTATTGACTTGCCTCGATCGTCTTGGAAACTGAGCAAAATTCTGTGCTCTTTATCGCTTTGGTCTTTTCGGAATATTTCATCAATTTCACCAAAGCGCCCTTCGTCAGGAGCTTTTCCTGTATAACCCGGTATTATTAACGCCTCAATTGTTATTCCCTCACTCACAGAAAATGTGCCCGTAGCTGGCGCTATTCCACCTCCGCTTCCTACGTCTACCCTAGCATGCGAGCTATTGTCAAAGTGTAGAGCTCCTTTCCCTACTATGCCATCCACTCTCGTTATACCTTTTCCTAAAGCGCCCGTTGCAGAACCTGCACTGTCAAATGCCGAAGCTCCTCGTTCATCGAATGTCCAAAGATGACGAGGTTTCCAAATAGATGGCGAAAGCCTGACTTCTTTGCTTGCTTTAATGAACGCTATATTTTCCATCAAGTCTAGAGCTAGACTCCCACCGAATGTATTAATTTCAAAAGCGTGTGAATGTATCTGTAAATTAACTTTTTTGCTTGGATGTACCTCAATAGTTCCTTGAGTCAGCTTTATTTCTCTAGCATTAAAAACTTTAAAGCTTGAATCAGCGTCGAAAGACAAAACAACTCCTGAGTTTAGTTCTTTCTTTAGCGGGGAAAGACTTCTATATGAGCCTGGCGTCAAATAGTTGAGGCTTTCCCTAGAAGAGTCCTCAGTTACAAGCTCTCCCTTTAAAACTGTAGCAATAACTAATTCACTTGTTGAGACACTTTTGAAGAGCCAGCCCCCCCTAAAATACATAATAGAAATAGGGCGCCTGCTAATAAATAATAGGAAGAGTTCGTCGTTAAATTCGAGCCGCGCTGCTGAAGATCGAATTTGTTTTTTTCTGTAGTTTCGCAATAACGTTGTTCATTAGTTGAATGTAGAGGTCTTACTACAACCTCATCGACAACAGCACGTCTTCTCACTACTTCTACATTCGGTTTGGACTCAGCCTTTAGTGAAGTATGGAGTTGCATGTAATCCAAATAAAAGCGCTGAGCGTCAACATTATCATGCAATAACGCATTTAGGCGCACTAGTGCAGAATCAGAGGCTTCCCCATTGATTACTTGCTCCGCAAGGTCTACGAGTTCCGAAAAGTGTTTAGTTCTTTTCAACTATCGGCCTCAACGCGTTTCTTCTCAACACATTCAAACAATGTCTTTCTAAGTAACATTAGAGATTTACGTACGCCATATATCGAACGACCAGACCGCTTTGCAATGTCGTCTGCGCTTAAGTTCTCAATGTAAAAGCCGTGATAGACGCGATAGGCGTGAGCAGTAAGTTTAGATAGACAGGACTGAACTAGCGACCATTTTTTATCTATTCGAACTTGATCATCAAACGTTCTTGTCAGTTGTTCGAATGTTTCATCTTCCAAGCCTACCAAATAACGTTTATTTTTCTGTCTATACGTTCGAATGCAGTTATAAACAATTGCGTTGGACCATTTTGTAAAGCTACTTCCAGGAGTAAATGAATTGAAAGTATCACGGAAACATCTTGAAATATGTCATCAGCAACGGATTGATTTTGTACAAGCGCAAATATACAGCCATAGATGCGCGCTCTTTCAGGTAAGAACAATGAAAGAAAATAGTCCGATGTGCACGTCAATTCAAATTCTGGTGCATTTTGTTTATGTAACTGCATATCCTGCCGCTTAAAGACTCCCATACTGCGATAAAAAGTAACTAGGTGTCTTTCCATTCTAAGGCCAGCTCATGTCACATAACGTTAACACTGATGGCAATAGATGATCAGTTATAATATGTATTGGTTAAGACTAATCGAGATATTGGTTAGCAAGAGAATAGCCACCCACAAGTAGGTGGCTATTTGCTCAATAGTTTAGAATCGATAATTGACCGCTAACTGGTAAATCCGGCCGTTATATGTCAAACGGCTTAACGCTTGCTCGTCGGACCCCAAATACTCCACTCCAACATCGTCTGTGAGGTTAAACGCTCTCAGGAAGAGTTTGGTCTGGTCATTTAATTGATACGACCCTACGAAATCAAGACGCTCAGTAGATTCCCGCGTTCTGGCATTGGTCCCCAAGAAGGAGTTTGCACCTCGTAAAGTTTGGTCATCTCTCCAGTTATATGCCAACCGCAAGCTGATACCTTTATGTTCCCAATACCCTATTACGTTAAATGACTCCGGCGACACACGAGTTAACTCCAGCTCACTGCCAGACTGTCTTAGGTTTGTATAGTTGAACACGCCACCAAATCCACTCCATGGAAAAGGCAGGAAATCTAGGTTTTGTTGAATAGCGAGTTCAAAACCTTCGACTGATATTTTTTCAGTCGTATTAATTGGTGAAGTAATAATTACTTCACGTAAGTTTTCATTACCATCGTCGTCAACAATCGGCGTTAGTTGAATACAGCCAAACTCGCGGCCCCCTGTTCCCGGAACGCGTTCAATTGGACCCAATAGTCGGTCAACGACTGGGTTGGTGCCAGAAGACGGGCAGAAGCCTTCCTCCTCGTCAAACAAATTGGTAATGTCTTTTTTGAAAAATCCTAAAGTAACAGCGCTACCTTCACGGTTATACCACTCTAACGACACATCATAATTAGTTGCGTCGTAAGGCCTTACCGTTGCTGTTGGGAGATCCAAATTAACCGAGTTATTTCCCCCGCGAAGCGAAGCTGTGGGCCTTTGTGAAAGAAGGTTTGGGCGAACTATACCTTCATAATATGCTGCTCTAACAATAATATCATCTGAAAGCTCGAAAGCGATGTTCGCCATCGGCAGCGTATGTGAATATTCATCTTTGAATTCAGTTAAGACCGCTATACCATTGCGTCCTTGAGCATCCACTTGTGTCTCAAAACCATCAAAGGTGTTGTCGGTTTCCACATAACGCACACCGATATTTCCAGTATAGGGTACCGGTCCGAATTCTCCGGAAAAATCTGACATTACGTAAAATGCTGTAATATCTTGTTGAGCCCCAAAATTAAACCCGATATTTGTAGGCAAGCCCGAGTTACGATCTTGAGTATCCCAAAACCCCGTTCTATTTCTCTCTAAAATAGGAGAAGCCACACTAAACGAGGTAGCCGTCGGTATTTCGGAGGCATTGAGCGCAATATTCTGCTGTAAAATGGCAATAGCAAGATCATTGTCTATCGTTAACCACCCCGAAGTATTATCAAATGTTCCAGGAATGTTGCCATTGAAATATTCATTCTGAACCGCCGACAAGACATTTGAAGTTATAAATGCGTCAGATATATTGCTTGTATCAATACCAGGTGCCCCTTGCCGTTGGTCAAAGCTGTTAAGTTTTTCACGTGAGAATCGAGCACCAAATTTAACTGCATCAGCCCTGAATACCTCACCTATACCCAAGTCAAGAAAGCGAGCGCTGTTAAACTCCACACTGCTAACCTTTCGGTCGAGGTCCTGCACACGACCGTTTATGCCAAAAATCAGTTGCCTACCTTGGTTTGCATCTGAAATAGAGCTTACCGTTGATGAACTCAAATTAGTTTCTTGCCAGACCAATCCGTTATACACATAAGGAACTGCAAAGCCGCCTTGTACTACGATATCGTTCAAGTTCCCATAACCACTGTCAATAATCCCATCAAACCCAGTAGGCACTGTAATAAGATCTCTCCTAGTGCCCTCTGAATCGGTGAAATTAAATTGGCGTCTCCAATCTTGAGTATGATTAAAGTTTATACCTACATTTGCAAATTGGTTTGTGGCTTCGGAATGCGTAATTTTACTGTCGAAACTCCAATCATCAGTGATGTAGTCAGCATATAAGATAAGCCCTTCGGACTTCTCCCTGAACGTAGTTTTACGGTTCTCAGTTTGCAAGTTTCCGTTCACAAAGCTGTATCTCGGAGCTGCATAAACAAGTGGAGAATCGGGGTCATCTGACACTCTATCGTATACAAACGGTGCAGAGTTCAAATCAAGAGTGATTCTTCCGTCAAAGTTGTCACGGTCTCGTCGTGTGGTATTGAATCCAGGGCTAAAAGTCGTTGCTTCCTTCGTTCCGTTATCAAGATTACGCTCAGAAAAAAGAACATGAGCTCCAACTTTAAAGTCGTCCGTTATCTTATATTCAATGTTCCCAGTGAAAGAAAGACGATCTCCTTCACTAAACTCGCTGACATTTCTCCCTCTCGCCGGTGCAGTTAGCTGTGCATCCTCGGGTAGACCCCAACGTGCTCGATATTCGTCTATATTGGTTGCCCGAACAAAGCCTTCTTCTGTATCCACTGTTATATAGTCAATAATATCAAACGTGTCGCGTCTAAAAGTTTGACCTGATCCAGCAAATTTAAAAGCAACAGCTAACTTGTCATCAATGATATGCTTAACACCTGCTAGCTTTAGCTCTTCATCAATTTCTCCGGTAAGCTCTTCGTATCGCCCCCCAACACTTATATTGAAATTACCATCTTTTTTAGACAACGCCTGTTGGAGTTGCATGTCTACAACACCCGCTATCCCCCCTTCTTGTAGATCTGCTGTAGGGCTTTTTATTACCGTTACACCATCAAATACACCAGCTTCAAATGCCGCAAACGGATTAGGAGACCCTACAGCATTTAGTTCGCTCGCTGCTGAAGGGGTAGCAAATGTTTGTCCGAATGCGGTTGTGTTGACAAAGCCACTGCCAAGCCCTCGAAGGCTAATCGTGCTTTGCCGCCCTTCTTCGTCGCTGTTTAGTTGAATACCCGGTATAGCCTGCAGTGCTTCACCTAAGTCAAGCGCGGGCAACGCATCAATATCGGTAGCAGAAATTGCATCGACGATTGAAGAAGATTCTTTCTTCACGTTCAAGGCGTTTTCAAGAGAAGCTCTCACGCCAGTTACTTCAATTACTTCGGTGTCATCAGAAATACTCTTGTTAATTGCAGCGTTAACTTCTTGAGCGATAATAGTTGGTGAGCTCACGGCGAGTAAAAAGGCCGTCGTGCTATTTAAAATTAGGTGAGAGCCATTAATTTTGTTGGTGTGCATGAACGCAATCTCTATAAATACAACAAATATAAATATGGTTTTTTGGAACCCAACTTCCCCAACAACACATCATGTTAAGGAATTGTGAATGATAATATCACCCCCCACAATCATAAAAAATCACTAACAATCAATTTCGATCGTAATTTTTTTAATCTTCAAGATTTATAATTTCAATGGAAAATATACAAACATCTTACGCCACTTTCATGCTGGATTGTGAATTACAATAAAAATTGTATTTACAATCATATAGAAGAGAAAAGCCATCGTGTTTATTTAGACGCGTAGTAAAAATCAAGGAGTCACATTCAGCCATTAATAATCAATAGATGTCACCCCTGACTTGTATCTTCTTCCGAAAGTAGTGTAAATAGTGTGTAAATTTGATGACTGTAGTTAGCAATCTTACCTATCGGTATTATTGTTTATTCAATAAGCCAGCGCGTGTGATGACGAGTAAAAATATGAAGGCTGCAATAGCAACGAATCGATTTGGTCTAGGAGCTACCCCTGTCGAGCTAAAAGTAGCAGCTGACGACCCTGTCGGACATGTAGTCGCTCAAATAGTACCAATACATTTAAATAAAACGAATTCGTCTCAATCAATTGCTTTGACACTTAACCGATATCGTAAAGACAACTCTGAAGAATCAAAAGACGAGGCTCGTAAGTTTAGGCAAGCCACCTACAAGCGACTCTCCATTGGGACGCTCAATAACGCAATTAGTAGCACGCAGCCGTTTATGTGGAGAATGCTAGATTTCTTTTCAAATCACTTTAGCGTTACTGCGCAGGGAGCATATCTGACAGCGCTTTCACCGACACTGGAACGCGAGGCAATAGCTCCCAATCTCTTAGGTAATTTTTCAGACATGCTCCTTTCTGTTTGTCGCCATCCGGTTATGCTCGTATACCTGAATAATGAAAAGTCATTTGGCAAGAACTCGCGTTTGGGAAAAAAAGGAAAGGGGCTCAACGAAAACTTAGCACGGGAAATACTTGAATTGCATACCTTAGGCTTAAATGGTGGATATACCCAAAGCGATGTTATCGCATTAGCAAACGGTATTTCCGGGTGGGGTGTTCAGGCCCCTGAAAAAACAAAAGCTGGGCTTTTCTTCTTTAGAAAAGCCGGACATGAACCCGGTTCACAGTCATTGTTGGGCAGGTTATTTACTCAAGAAAACGAAGAGCAAGGTGAAGCCATGCTCAGGTATATTGCAGCTCGACCAGCAACAGCTAAACATATCAGCGAAAAGTTAGTTAAGCATGTTGTCTGTGATACTCCCTCACCAGCGTTACTAAAACATGTAGAACAAACTTGGTTAGACACAGAGGGTGATCTCAAATCCGTGTATCATGCACTGGTTACTCATCCGCACGCCTGGTTCGACACCTTAAATAAATTCAAGACTCCCAGAGAGTTTCTGATCTCTACTTGCAGAGGGATAGGCCTTACTTCACTTAAAGAAGGGTTTGCAATGCGTAGTCTCTCTGAAATGGGCCAAGCACCTTTCAAAGCAGGTAGTCCCGCTGGTTATGAAGACTCAGAGGACTTCTGGAATAGTGGCTATGGATTGATGGCAAGAGCAGATTGGCTCTCATCTTTGCGCATAAACCGACAGGTTAAAATCTCCGAACTGGCCAGCAAATTATTAGGATCAACACTATCTGAACACACGAGACAACTAGTGTCTCGAGCAGAAAGTCGTGACCGTGCGTTTGCTCTTTTATTTTTAAGCCCAGAGTTTATGAGGAGATAGCTATGCAAAGACGTGCATTATTAAAGCTCTTAGCGAGCGGTGCAATTATGCTTCACTCTCCAACATTGTACGCAGTTAATGAAGTAAAAAAGGCAAAACCATTAAAGCGTGTGATATGGATACTGCAACGAGGCGCTGTTGACAGCCTACATACTATTATTCCAGCCTTTGAGAAGAACCTCATCTCTCTTCGCCCAGATTTAGCGACTGGGCTTGAAAACGCTTTTTCATTAGATGATCAATACAAACTTCATCCGTCGCTAATTAATGTGCATGATTTATTCATGCGCAAAGAACTATCGTGTATTGTGGCAACTTCTACAGGCTATAAAGGTCGCTCCCACTTCGATGGTCAAGATTATCTTGAAAGCGGTTTAGGGGCTCCTAACCTTCAATCTGGTTGGCTTGGTCGCGCTATGGACACTCTTGGTACTGAAGGCATTGCAATATCAAAGTCAACACCTTTGGCATTCAGAGATTCTTCACGAGGACGCAACTTTTACCCATCCAATTTTGACAATTCGATAGACAGCTTAACCGATGATCTCGTTGCGCTTTATCAATATGACGAAAAGCTGACCAAAGCGCTGACCTCTGGCACAGAAATAAAAAGTGCCTTAATGAGTGATAGCAAGAAGCGCCCATCTGCCTCTTTTTCTAAATTATGCAGTGAATGTGCTGACATAATGCAATCAAAACCAAACATTCAGTTTGTAATGATAGAGTCGGGAGGCTGGGATACCCACAAAGCCCAGAATGCCAGATTATCCCGGGAGTTAGGGCAATTAGATGACGGCATCGCGCAACTAAAGAAAGGATTAGGCAAAGACTGGAAAAACACCCTTGTTTTAGTCACGTCCGAGTTTGGAAGAACAGTGCGACAAAATGGAACAGGCGGCACAGATCATGGCACAGCCAGCAGTATGTTTATTGCGGGTGGCTCTCATTTAGGAGGCTCGGTCCATGGAACGTGGCCTGGGCTTTCAGATGACGCTCTTTTCGAGAAGCGCGACCTTGCTCCAACGACGAATACGTTTTCTTGGATATCTACCGCTATAAAACAACACCTTGGACTTACCTTGAGTCAAGCAGGAGCTATATTTCCTGATCATCCAACATATGACTGCGAGCTTTTTACGAGAGAATAATTTTCTAAGTGCCGCAGGGTGAACAGAAAGCGGCTTCGAAAATAGTGAGCGTTATCAGCCAAGAATAGGTCGCAGTAAACGTTGGTTACTTAACACACGCTACCTAGACATTACCGGTACCGAGCTGATGGAATAAAAGCCCACCATGAAGCTCCCGTTCGCTAAAACGTCTTAAATATAGCTTGGTTTTTGTCTGTTTTTAGCGAGATATCTTGGTAACGCAAAGCGTGACCTTTGCCGATATATGCATTCAACAATTCACCTGTCGAGTTCACAGTAATCACAGCAAAGCGACCAGTAAAATGTATATCCAGCGCTAAGTTATTATAGACATCATCGTCTTCGTTTTGCACAAGCACATACTGATGGAGATATTCACCATCCACATTGAGTGTCACCTTCACCCCCTTAAACATCTTTTTATCCATCAGCCGCTCTACCTTTCGTACAGCCCCCTGATGCCGACCATCCTGAGTATAAGGCTCGTATACAACCGTAAAAGGGTTTTCCCAAGCTTCGCCTTGTCGACGCAGTAAAAATGTGGGTAATGGTTTCTTATTGTATGGCTTAGCAGCAGCGCTAGATGGCGGCGCATTGACCTGAGTAAACTGAATGTTTGAATCTTGGGGAATAAATGCCTCCATGATGATTGGATGCGGCTCAAGTTCATAAGCAGTAAAAGTAACCTGAAAGTTCTGGTTACTCACCTTACCGCTTTGCACATCATTGAAAAAGTGCCAACCGGGATGCTGGTAAGCCTTATGTTTTTCCCACTTTATTTTGTCAGAGTCTTGATACCTTTCTGGTTCTGCCGCCAACTCTACTTTTTTACCATTGCTTACCACATCCATGGTATCGCCAATGTTGTGATACACATAATCGTGAAACTCTTTTGACGCGTTCGATTTGGCTCTAAATATATCAACGTAATACCCCTGTTTGTCGTTAACTTGGATGAGCGCCATTGTTCGTTGATGCTGAGCCGGGGCAACAAGGTTAAACTCGTCATAAAATTCAGTGGTAGCAAAAGAATGGTTGGGTGAAACGCCTTGCATATTAATGGCGGGTTCCATTGCAATTGTCTTTACTTGATCAATACCCATGTTAATCCACCCTCCATGGCTTCCTGAAGCACCGTTACTAATCACGGTATTATGGGCTGCAAACAGACGATAGTAGTTTTCATGAATGTCAGTGCGATAGGTGCCTTTGCCTCCATCAATGCCTAACACGTAGCCTTGGCCGTACAATTCCATATCCATGCCTGAAGCATGACCGTGAATGTAGCTACCGCCGCCGACCCATGTCATAAGACTGTTTTTCTCTGGATCTATTTGGCTTCGGTTGCGTTGAATAGTTAGACCAGCATGAGGCAGTTGACTACTACGAGGACGCAGAGGCTTTTTTACTGTTGACTTGTCTGTAGATAGCAGCTCTAACTCCTGTAAATCAAGCGACCAGAGCAGTGTTAATGGTAAAATATAGGGGCTTGGGTAATAGTCCCGTTCTGGCAACGTGCCTCTATCATACTCACCATTTTGAAGACTTCCCCTCAACACACCTGAAAATTGGGCTATCTGCTCTTGATTGTCGTTGAGTTTAGCCAATTGCAATGCCATTTCATATGCTTGAAAATCAACATCCATAAAACGGTTTGTGTCGCCAAAATAAGGATAACCGTCATTAGGAAACTGTAAGTTGTACATCGCAGTTAATGACTGAGGGATGTTACTGTAGAGAGAACCCACTTTGTAGTGAGGGTACTTACGGTCAATTAAAGTCATCAGGTACACGCTTAAAGAAGTTACGTGTTTAGAATAGCTAATTGATTCGGGCCAAATATCTCCGGGTTCTTTAAACATCTCGGCAATCATCGCCAAAGAAGCTTGATGCTGAGTGTTTTTATCTAAATAGTAAGGTAGTAGTTCGGCAACCTTTTGTGGGTCATCGTGTGCATGAATGTTATGTAATAGGCTCGACGACTCTAATACAGGCCAGTTTGACTCAAGTAACCCACGGTTAAGTGCCAGATAAACATAGGTTTCGAACACTTTTTGTGCTGCGGAAAAGTCAAAATCCACCAACTGATTAGATGCAACATCTAAGACTTGCCCGCCATTTTTTAGAAACGGATACACGAAGTCATAGATTATAGGTAATTGCGCGCCTACCAATCTTGCCTCCAATAGATGATCGTCCTGATACATCCACCCGCTATTCATAAACCCATTTTCATTCACCGGTATCTGCACAAGTGCATTTATAAAGACGGCTAGTATGTCAGCTGCGCATGTTGCGTACTTATCCTGTTGGGTGAGGTAATAAAGCACTGAGCAGTCAACTGCGTCTTGAATGCCTTTAAGCATCTTTTCTTGGGGCTCTCTGGGATACCCCCACCTAAGCTTATCGTCGCTTTGATTACCTAAACCTTTTGTGTAAGTGACTAAGGTCGGCGCCTGTTTGTTTTCCGAACTTTGTGACCATACTAAGGGTAAGTCCAAAAGTTTTTCTCGCCTTTCTTCAAATGTGAGCGACGTTGCTGCATCAGCACGGCTTTGTAAACTACGAAAAAGCTTTTCTGCCCATTCGTTGCGCTCAATTTTGTTTAATATCGTTTGTCTTTCGGATGGTGTCACCCAAATAGAAGGGCGCACAACATTCTGAGCGCTAACTTCGCCGGTGCAGGTTACAACTGCAAGTAGGCATACTGCCCATTTTATTGTTAATTTCATCTAGGATACTCTTCTGCAAATACTTGCTGCTTCAGTACAAAAATCAAAAATTCTCTTCACAATGACGTTCAGATTAAACTGCATTTACCACGTAACAAGCCGATGCACGACTGGCTCTAGTGAATTTCTTCACCAGACGTTTTTTTCATCTTTAGAAGCCTTACAGGTCCAATCAAGCCAGATGGTTGCAGCTTTTTCGGTTGTTTAACAAAGAAATTGAATCCAGTGAAAGTGACACGCTGACTTTGAGGTGGAGGTCTATTTTCGACCAGCCAGGGCACAGTATCGCCAGTCATCGAATAACCGCTGGTGTCTGGATATGCTTCATCCCCAATAAGTCGGTTTACCCACGTATTTGTCACCGAAATTTTAAGCGTATTACCACCGGACTTTAATGCGCTTTGAATATTTAGAACAAAAGGAGGCTTCCACAAGGTTTCGAATTCTTGACCGTTCACTGTAACCTCAGCAATTTGTTGTACGTTTCCCAAGTCCAAATATGCTGGACCCGTTTTTACTAATCGATCGCGGTCTAATTGAAAAGTAGTTTGATATTGGGCTGTACCGGAATAATACTTAATGCCTTCGATGTCACTATCTGTCCAATCTATAAGTTCATCAAACGTAACCTCGCCTGGCCCTGCCCATGCTTGATCAAATTTGACAAGCCATGGTCTGCTGAATGTGTAAATAGTCTCATGCTCACTCTTTCGTACGTAAATATCATCGATCTTTGAACTATGATTGCCTTTATATATTGGGCTTTCATCATCACGTCGAATAAAAATAAACCTAGATGCAAATGGCTCTAAAGAAAGCTTAGCTGTGAGTCGAGAGTTGTTTATTTGGAAGTCTTTAATTTTCTCTATGGTGCCATCATCCACATTCCATATTTCCGGCGTCCCCTTTCCCTCACGTAGACTTATTTCGACACGTTTGAATTCAGGGTCGTCATTGTAGAAATAATAAAGATCGTTTGGCCCAATTCGTCTGTGCGCAAAAAATTGTGCTGGTTCGCCATTAATTTCGAAATCAGCCTCCATCTCCAATACGTCGATTGATTCGTCTAACGAATAGCTACTAACGACCCCTTTTTTGTAGCGATTTAATCGAGGTGCATTATTCTCTTCATCGCCCCATAGTGACTTTACAATCTGGTCGAACTCATTTTGGTACGCCCACTCACTGTAACCAATAACATGCTTGGGCCTGTCGCCAATAACAGTTGCACCTGCAGCGACTAGCTCTTCAATGCGCTGCAACGTTTTAAAGTGTAAATACTCAGTTTTGTACAAATGTAACGCTTTGTAGCTGGTGCCCTCGGGAAGCACTAACATGCCATCTTTTACACTTGCGCGGTTAAGTAAAACATCTGTGTTGGTGTAATCGTAGCCGTAGCCATTGGGCACAGAAGTGTTGTTAGAGTTACCCACTCTAAGAGGCGCCACATCGCCTAAATGCACAAGGAAGTCTGCCTCTGGTACGCCCTGTTGGAGTAAATAAGAGCCTCTGGCTAAATATTTAAACCACACTTTGCCGCCATTGTTCCACCATGTTTGCGTTCTATCGATGTGAGAACCGATAGAATCCATTGTCATGCCAGGTTTTATATGGTTATTCGGTTGATGGGCAAATCGATGAAACATGGTTTCGTTGATGCCCCGCGCCCACATTTCGTCACCGTAATGCTTGTAGAAGTAAGGGTGTCCATACCAATTTACCGTATTGATGGATGTGAACGACTCAGCCGAAACCACTTTTTTACCATAAATATGCGCTGACGAAATGGCAGCCATAATGCGACCGTTGTACTCTTTCTCGCGTACCCAGAATTCCCCCATCAAGCGGTCTGCTTTTCCACCTGCAGCGAGTTCGTCAAAGGGCCCCCATCCGTAAGGCTCAATATAGGATTCAAGCCCATATTCGTTTGCTAAACGGGTAAATTCACCGAAGTAGTTTTCTACCATTAGGTCTGACTGATGCTGTCTAAATTCTTGTAAAACAGCTCCCGTATGTTCAGGCGACTCAATAACTCGGCCAGTCATAACAGGTAACCACGGAATAAAGTCATAGCCAAACTTGTGTTCAAAACTTTGCGCTATATCATCAGTCCAGTTTTGCCCACCCACTTCGTAGCTATCAATCTCGACCGTTTTAAGTGATTTGATACCGGCGTCTTTGGCTCCTTCCATCACTTTTCCAACAAATTGTTCAAAGTGAAAACGCAAGGCTTCGGCATCAAATTTATCAACTTCTAAACCTTCTCCTTCCACCGTAGCAGGCACATTAAAAGCACCCGTGCTGGTGTATCCAAAACGTAAAAGTTGCCAGTCACCATCAGGCACATTTACACCTTCTGGCGGCAGTTCTCCTCTATTCAATACAACAATGTCATCACGCCTAATCAAGGCATCAGGCGCTATACTCGGTGCTAAGCTTAACTTTCCTCGTTCCATAGAGTTCATTGAAAGCCAGTTATCCATACGCGGCGTTGACCACAAGTCGAAACGCTTGATGGTAATAGGTTTATCAAATACAACGCGAAAATACTTGGCATTAAAACCATCATTCTTGTCAGTCACCAATTGTGGGCTGAAAGCCCACATTCTGGCACCAGTTCTTGGTCTACGTAGTTTCTCTACAACGCGGCGAAAGTTTTCTCCATCATCCGATACCCAAAGAGAAGCATCGCCATGTCGATTTGGGGTCTCTATCTGCAGGCTTCTGAGTGTAGACGGCTTGTCCACCTCTACCTGTACCCAATAGACGTCATCTTCATTTTTTGAAAAGGTCAGTTCAGTATCCCAATCGCTATCTTTTAAAACACTAGCATCGAGAGTTTTATCAGAAGTAGTGATCTTGGCGTGTCTAAAATGATTGCCTGATACATACTTATCTTTGGGTATGGCAATAATAGCGACATCACGATAAAGCTGCTCTGCATATCCGGGCTGAGGGGGGACTAAGATTTGCTTACCACTTACGCTTAGTTCTGACCACGTCAACCGTTTCATTGACTGTTCTGGCGTTACCCATGGACCACCGCTCGACGTCCACCCGTCGGAATTGTGAATACCAAACTCAATACCTTGTTTATCTGCTTGCTCGGCGGCATGAATTAAATGTTCATAAAATTCGTCAGTATCAAATCTAATGGGGCCGCGGGAAGAATATGGCCAGTTACGTCTATGAACATGAAAGAAGATTGCCCCTCCAATGCCTGCATCTCGCATAGCTTTGAAGTCCTCGGTAAACCCTTCTTTGCTCATATTGCCGTTCATCGCATGCATCCAAGTTTTAGGAAGATAGGATGGCTCAGGCGATGCGAACTCCGACTCTAAAACAGACTGCGCCAGCGTTTTCAATGGGGTGACGATAAACACAACTGCTATAAAAAAAAATAACACAAAGACATTTTTTAACACAAAAACAAATTGATTTTGATTCATGGTGACTAATTTTGTTACATTGTGATTACATGTGATTGAATATAACTCAACATCGCTGTCTTTGAAACAGAAGAATAGGGCAACGGTGACGACTCTCATTGAGATGAAATAAAATGAAAATTAAGAAGAAGGCCACGATAGTTCGATTAAAAAGTGCTGGTTTATTCAAAACCGCCGCTTTCGGGTTGGCAATAAGCTTTTTAACTGCGGCTTGCGCCCCAACAGAGACCCCCAAAGAAACGATTTCGGAAAATGACTTCTACACACAAAGAGCAGCTCTGATTGCCAAGTACTCTAAAACCGACGACGTTTTTTCAGCCTTAAGAGCACAAATAGAGCCTTCGGATCCTGCAAGTAAACAGTACTGGCAATGGCGCGTTGATCAATACCTCTATGGACAGTATCCGGAATATCAACAAATTTATGACGGGTTCAAAGAGGGAAAGAAATTCGAAAATATTTACCCTCTTGTAAAAGAAGACCTAGGGTCCAAAAAAACTCTTCCTGATGCTCTACCAAAGCTACCAAAAGGTCACTTTACTGAAAATTTGCCTGGAAATCCTCATCGCGGATGGCAATACCTTGATGGGGATACGCTATATATCACCTATCAAGGTAAGTTAACTGACCCATACGTCGCCAGCTATGATGTTGTAACGCAAGAATGGAAAGGACCTTTCAGAGCCGCCGAAAGTACCTTATCAAAAGGCGATAGAAAGATTGATAGTCACGGCCGGCCAATCATAGAAATGGATACGCAAGGCTACCTACACATAGTCTATGGCGGGCATGGTGGAGAACGTGAGGATGGGCTCAATCCGCTTTCTATCGACACGCCTCACGCTGGCGGTAGAATGCTGCATGTTGTATCTAAAAAACCTTATGATATTAGCGAGTTCAAATACGTAGATGATATTACGCCTTTTGCGTCATACACTAAAAGCTATAAGATGGGTAATGGCGATATCTACTTATTTACGCGGGCTGGAACTCATAAGTCCCCATGGGTCTATTATAAGATGCCTGCCGGAACTAAACGTTTTGAGAAGCCTGTCATTATTACTTGGCCAACGCCTCAATCAGACGAGCCCATTAATGTTGATACGTTTTACATCAACCCGCTTAAAATCTCAGATACAGAGATAGCCATTAGCTTTCTATGGCACGAATGTAACTTCTTAGAAATTCACGATAAAGAAACCTATGCCCGCATTAACGCCTATTACATGCGTTTAGATACAAACAGCGGGCTATTCTTTAACGCGCAAGGTGAAAACATTGACCTTCCGATCACAATTGATGTGGCGAACGACAAAATGCTGGCGTTCGATTCAACAGATAGAGAGGAAACGCCATTTGGTACTTCTCCAGTCATTTTAAAAAGTGGTCAGCCAGCAGTAGCTTATGAGGCTCGCACTAAAGCTTACCGCGAGTGGCGAATGGCAGCCTTTAACAACGGTCAATGGCAACATAGTTTACCTATGCCAGGTACGGTAAACAGAACGCTAAAAGATGAAGAAAATAAGTCAATTTCTAATATTCTCGATTTGGTAGTGTTAGGCACGCCATCAGGTAAACACACCGCTGTTACTGTGTATCGCGACGCAGATGGCACAACCTATTTCTCCACTGTGGAAAGTTCAAACGGTACTGACTGGAAAGTCGTCAATGCCCATTTAGCACTTGATAATACGCGTATACAGATGGAAGCAATCAAAGATGATGCTGGACTCAATATAGGTGTTATTTTAAATATTAAAAAGGGGGCAGCCCAACGCTTATACCTTTGGCATGAAGGTGAGTTTCAGCGACCGGGTCAGCTCGCCTCGACTGGTGTCGACGGCGCAACTGACGCAACACTGTTTCATGAATCGTTTGAAAATGGAGGCTGGAATGCGGCCTCTCCTCGCGGTTTTACACCAGGCCTAGACAACGCGCTCGCGAAAAATTTCATGTTTAATCAACTACAAACTGACTCCGCGTTTTCGCTAGAACAAAATATTGTTCGTAGCGGTGATTACTCAGCAAAATTGTATTGGAAGCATAAAGCGCCAGCTTCCTACAATGGAGATCCTCAAAAGATCGATAACGTAGATAGAAAAGCGATGTTTCATGGCTTTAAAACCAGCAAAGTTTTAGGCGCTGAAGCATGGTACGGCTTTAGTTTCTATTTTCCTAGCGAAGGCACGCGTAATGAACCGAACAATTGGTTGTTCTTTCAGATTCACGGTAGCGCCGATAAACGATTAAAAGAGCATTCCCGAAACCCACCTTTTTCCTTGACTCTCACTCCAGAGGGCATGCGAGGGGCTTGGAAATGGGACCCTCACGAACTAAGCCCTACCCGACATGGTGATGGTACTGCTCATTTTGAAATACCAGGTAAAAAACAAGCTTATCTAGACCGTTGGGTCGACTTCGTTCTTCACGCCAAAGTTGACTACACACAAGCTAGCACCGGTTTTCTAGAACTTTGGGTTGATGGCAAAAAGGTATTAGATAAACAAAACATCCGATTTGGATATAACGATGATAAAGGCATTTACCCATCGTGGGGAATGTATTTTAACGGTGATTTGAGCGGTATGCAGAACGACCATTATTTATATCTTGATGAGATTCGGATGACTGATGCAACTGACGCCACTTACGAGGATGTAGCGCCTCGGCTATCTAAGTAAGCATTTCAGGTAACAACATAATTTTTATATAGCTTAAAAAAGGGCCATAACAATGACGCGTAATGTTTTAAATAATAACCGCCTGACATGCTTTTTGTTTTTGGCCCTGACCTTATTTAACGCACTACTATCAGCCGAAGAATTTGCTGCAAACGCCGCAAGACAAACCATAAGCTTTAATGAAGACTGGCTGTTTAAGCTTGATGACAATGAAATCTTTAAAAATGAAAACTTCAACGATAGCGGTTGGAAAAAGCTAGACGTACCTCATGACTATATATTTGAAGAGGGCGTAAATAAGTCTGGTTCTCAAGGACAGTCAGGTGGCTATCACGGAGGAGGGACAGCTTGGTATAGAAAGCATTTCGTGTACGACACAAGCTGGCAAGGTAAACAAATCTGGCTTCAGTTCGACGGCGTATATATGAACAGTGAGGTGTGGATTAACGGGCACCATCTTGGGAATAGACCGTACGGTTACATCAGTTTTCAATATGAGTTAAGCAAGTATTTAAAGCAGGGAGACAATGTTATTAGCTTGCGAGTAGATAACGAACTGCAACCATCAGCCAGGTGGTATCACCCAGGCGGTATCTATGCACCAGTCAAACTAGCTATCCTCAACCCTGTCCATATTAAACATAACTCGTTATTTATCCATACTCCCAGCGTCGGCCAAGAAACAGAGGTCGCTGTTAGCTTTGTAGTAAATGACAACGCCCAGAATATTTCTGAGTATGAGCTTCAGTACGCTGTATACGATCAAGATAATAAACAGATATTAACGCACCTCACCCCGCTTAAAAAAGTTAGCAACGTCGAAAATGAAAAGACGGAGTATGCCCTATCTTTCAACTTGTCCGGTGCTAAACGCTGGAAGCCGCATAATGCATATTTGTATAGGTTATCGCTAACTCTTTTAGATAACGGAAACGTCATTGACTCTCAAATAGCAAAATTTGGCGTTCGTGATATCGAATGGAAGACAGATACGGGCTTCTGGATAAACGGCGAAAATGTGAAGATTCAGGGCGTGGCCGAACACTATGAAGGAGGGCCTGTTGGAGGCGCTTGGACGAAGCCACTTCTAAGATGGAAATTAAGCCTTCTAAAAGAAATGGGAGTCAACGCCATTCGTACCGGGCACAACCCCTACCCCACCATGTTTTATGAGCTGTGTGACGAGCTAGGCATAATGGTGATGGATGAAGTATTTGACGGATGGAAACAAAAGGCTCGTCACGACTACGGCCGATATCATTTCGATGAGTGGTGGGAGAGAGACTTAACTGAGTGGGTTACACGCAATAGAAATCACCCTTCAATCATCATTTACAGTGTAGGTAATGAGACGCACGGTGACATTGTTACTGAGCTTGCTGCTGCTGTGAAAAAACATGACCCAACTCGACTTGTTACCTCTGGTTCTACCAATAAGGAGGGACTCGATGTAATAGGTATTAACGGAGGGTCAGAAAACAAGAGCTTCTTCGAACGACGCTTTGACCGTCCTTTCGTATCAACGGAAGCTCCTCACACTTGGCAAACCCGCGGATACTATCGCACCCAGACGTGGTGGAGAGACGGTCCTAAAGGCGACACGTTTGAATTACCTGATATCACAGAAAAGGAGATATTTTTTTACGACTGGAAAGATCCCAAAGAATGGTCGAATCAAAAACAGCACCTTAACTCCTCTTACGATAATGCTACAGTTCGGATAAGTGCACGTAAAAACTGGGAGCTTGCACGTGACTTGCCGCACCACGCGGGGCACTTTCGTTGGACCGGTTTCGACTACCATGGAGAAGCAGGGTTAGCACACGGAGGTTGGCCTTATATTGCTTTTATGGGTGGCGCACTGGATTTAGCCGGCTTTAGGAAAGACCTTTTCCACTTTTATCGAAGCCAATGGCTAGATGAACCTTCGCTTCATATTCTACCTAGCTGGACACATCCAACGATGACAGAAGGTACGTTGGTGCCAGTATGGGTTTATTCTAATCTTGATGAAGTCGAGCTATTTCTAAATGGTAAATCCCTTGGCCGTGATAAACCGGGAAAACAATCCAATGAGATACAAGCTGAATGGTTCGTACCCTGGACACCGGGATCAATACGCGCAGTGGGTTACAAGAACGGTAAAAAGCTCTTAGAAAAAGAAATTAAAACCGCTGGCTCACCTGTTGGTCTAAGACACAGCATCGACACTTATGCCGCTGAGGATGGTTTCAATACTGCGAAAGTAATCACCACCGAAACCGTTGATAAGAATAACAACTTTTACCCCTATGGGAGTCATAAGACCTATTATCACTTTAGTGAAGGTTTAAAAGTAAAAGCACTTGAAAACGGCTCTCCTTACGAACACACCAATCGTGTTAAATCTAATTATCGACACTTATTTATGGGAAAAAACCGCGCGTTTGTTGAAGTTGCTTATCCTAATGCTCGCGAATTTGTCACTATAGCTGCTATCGTGGGTGACGAGGCGTTAAGGCTCTCGAACAAGGTGGCGATCGATGTTCAAACCATTGCTATCACTGACACTGCAAATATCGCGTCCCAAGAAATTCAAGTTCGCTATAGCGTGAACACCCCCAATGAAGAAGAAATGAAACCTTATCTTACCCCTTTCGCAGTTAACGATGGTGACACGGTATACGCAAATATAATTATCAATGGCCGATTTGCCTTTCAAATGAAGCAACAATTCGGACAGGGTGTGGGTCTTTTCTGGGGCGATGAAAACTCAGCCGATATGTGGGTAGGTCGCGGCTTATCCTTACAGGGCGAAGACGCAGAATATGGCCAAAGCGCTGCAGCAGTGCGAGACGCTCACGGTGTTCATGGAGGGGCTTATGGCACCTTTAATGACAAAGAAGGCACGATGTATTGGTACCACGAAAACGATGGTGCTGAGGGCGTATACACTGCGGTTTTTCGTTACACGCACAACGACAAAAGCTCGAAGCGGCCTCTTGCTATTTATGTAAATGACAAGAAGGCGGCTATGGTTGAATTTGAGCCTACCGGGAGTTGGGACAGTAAGTGGGACGAACAAGCAGTAAGCTTCACGCTAGTAAAAGGCGCCAACCATATAGAATTTAGAACCGTAGGCGAGAGCGGCCCTAACATAGACCAATTTACGCTTGAGTAAAAATTTTGAAAATAAGGCGGTTATTGTCTACCCACACAGGGCTGAACCTTCAACGCAAATAAGGCTTGTTTGATAGCAAACCCCGGTTTCATTGTCTATCATGTTTATAAAGGATTATCTGAATGATAGTTATATTTTAATTGAATCAATCAAATGATTTACTCACAGGGATGGCAAAGAAAAAGTGTTAAGGCTTGTACTGAGACTAACTAATATGTCGGCAATTTTGCATGTTTTTACATGGGTGATGTGTCTGACAATGGTCTCGTGTTGCGCAATTGCGGATACGCAAGGTCAAAATTCCCTCGTCTTATATCAGCTCGGGGCAAAATGGCAGGGCCTCAGTGACTCTCTTAATACACAACCACAACAAGTAGTTGAAAAAGTTCAAGCAAAAATACTCACCACCTCCGATCCGATTCAAAAAGCTCAGGCGCACCTAATTTTATCTCGAGCTTACTACAATCTGGTTTTTCCTGACCAGTCGCTTTCTCATGCGCAGCAAGGCTTAGAACTCATTCAAGAACGCACACAGCCTTGGCTGTTTCATTCACTTGCTCTGGCCAAAGCCAATGCATTTGATATCGCGGCGAACGCCACGCCCGGTTTAGTACTAGCTGAAAATGCATTAGGTTGGGCATCGAAAAATGAAGATTACAACATGCTAGCTGAAGCCTACTCTACACTTGGCTTGTTATACTTAACTTTAGGGCAGCATAACGACGCTTTGGAACACTTGTTAAGTGCATATTCACTTTCAAAGGAATATCACACTGATATTTCGACAGGTGATATAGCAAATAGTATCGCAATCGTTTATGACTATCGACGCGAAGATAGTCAGGCAATCAAATATTACAAAGAATCATTAGAGCATCATCGTAAAAGTAATAGTCCTCTTGCTATCAGCATTAGTTTATATGGCCTTGGCAGATCATTGCGTAAGTTAGGAAATCTTGACGAAGCACTTATTCATCTCAAAGAAGCTGAACAATTTTCAATTAAGCTAAACGATCAACAAGGGATAGCGTACGCCTATAACGAAATGGCCGGAATTTATTTACAACAAAAGCAGAACAACCGAGCAGAAGCGTTATTCCGCAGTGCCGCTGACATTTTTGCCCAAGCAAATAACAATGATATGCAAGTAAGTAGTTATTCAGGCCTCGCTGAGATAGCAATAAAACAGTCTAACTGGGAGTTAGCTAAATCTTATTTGCAACAAGCAAAATCGCTAACATCCGAAGACTCGATGCCTGAGCAAAGAATTAATTTAGATCGAAGGTTGGCGCAGGTTTATGCTGCGTTAAAAGACTTTGAAATGGCTTTCACTTTACTGTTAGGTAGCTACGAAGCAAAGGATATCTATTTGCGGCGACAAAACACGTTGCAGCTGCAGACACTACAAACTCAATTTGATGTAGCTCAAAAAGAAGCTGCGAACAATTACCTGCAACAGGAAAACCAGATACAAAAACAGCTTTTAGAGACGTCCCAACAACGCAGGGGGCTATTAGCTTTAGTCATAATATTGTTAATGCTTATTTGCATTCTGTTTTTGCTGCAGTATCGCAAGAGTCTTCAACACGCAAAGAAACTGGAAAAACTTGCCAATACCGACGGTTTAACTGGACTTTTAACACGCCGGCACAGCTTTGAATTAATTGATCAGCAAATAGAGTTGGCTAATCGCCACAACAACTCGCTTACTGTTGCCATGATTGATTTAGATTTTTTCAAAAAAATAAATGATACCTTCGGCCACCAAGTGGGTGATAAAGTGCTGATGTCATTTGGGCAATTAGCACTTGCTGAATTTCGAACAACAGATATTCGAGGACGCGTGGGTGGTGAAGAGTTCTTGTTTGCATTCCCTCACACTAATCTAAAAGACGCGATTTCACAGTTAGAACGTTTCCAACAAAAGGTCGCAAAAATACCGGCCGCTCTTAATATTAAAGGCTTAAGCGTTACTCTATCTATTGGTATGGTTGAACACCAAGTTGGGCTCGATATCGAATCTCTTATCGCTCAAGCTGATGAGGCGCTTTACCAAGCGAAAACGAATGGTCGCGCTCAGATCGTGAGTAAGGGTTTAGACTAGATTGAGCTACATCATCATTTCAGTAATTACTAGGATGACGTTGTTAATCAGACTAGGCCACAAGCCTTGGCCGAAATAAACCAAGAAGAAGTTTTAACATTACGGATTATATTTCCGCACCCACTAATAAACAAACCGCTTTTAGAATAGTGGCTGAATCAATTGTCGTCTATCGCGCCGAGGGATTTACCTCTAACAAATGCGCTTGCCACTTTGTTAAGTTACTGAGCACTGCTTTGTGTTAAAGGTCTATAACCGAGATATTTCCTTCTAACATCTTTGACAGCAATGCCTGCCACTCAGACGTATCCCAATTAGCCCGCATTCCCATCGAAATAGCTTTCTCTAACAATTCAACAGACTTTTTAAAGTCGCGTTCTGGGCGAAGTCTGTAAGAGATAGACAGTAAATATTGATACTCCGGATTTAGGCTTTGTGAACTTGAAGTAGCGTTTAAATGCTTTATTGCGCCAGCAACGTCTATTAACGATTCATCCGTTGCTGTCAGTTTTATCTTTGCGACATGCAAGGCTGCTGCTTTATCTTCTTTTTCTGCTGCAGAATTGAACCAAAACAGTGCTTTTTTCTCATCGTTAATTACCCAAGGGCTGGCAAGCAACAGTTTGCCCAGACGATACTCTGCCCGAGAAAGACCATATTTGCTCGCTTTAGCTATCCATTTTATTGCTTCAGGTATGTCTTTCTGCTGCATATACAACTGTAAACCGTACTCATACATAGCGCCTGGGTGCCCTTTTTCAGCAAGCTGCTTGAGTAATGTTTCAGCTTCGTTGTCTTCACTTTCCATCCAAGGAAAAATGACCATCGCCATTGCATATTCGTAAAGTGACTCAAGTGTTGGTTCTTTTTTGGCTGTTCGTAAGACACGACGTGTTTCTTTATATAATTGAGGCAAGTTGTCGTTGAGATAAAACTGATCATTAACGGCCGCTCCCAAATATGCTCGATGGACAAAATCAGTCGACGCGCCACCTAGTTTAGGCTGTCCTAACGGGAATAGCTTATAAGCGTCGAGAAAACGTCTCGCATTTCCAGATTTTTGAATTTCGCGTACGTACCGAACAGAGCCATCACTAGCCACATCATTTTCTACCACCAAGAAGCCGGGGTTCGTCACCACAATAGCAGTATCTAAAGATTTACCGCCGTCTAAATCATCAAAACCACCAGAGTTTAGTAACTCATCATCAAAGTTCTGAAATTCAACTAACTCTTCAAAGTACACTTTCTGCGTTAAAGCCTTACCTCCGTCAAATGTTACTTTCTCATCAAGGTTCTGTTGATTCAGTTCAGGTAAAAACTCGCGCTGATAATTTCCAAGAGCAGCTCGCTCGTCTTCTATGGCTTTATCAAGAAGGGACAGGTCTTGTTCATCTAAAGACGAACGCATTTTTGCAACAATGCGTTGCGCGTTATAGTAGTTTTGCTTACCCGCCAACGATAGATATATCAATGAAGATATAGCACTTGATTTAACCCCAAGCCCTTTTAAATACATTACACCAAGTTGATACTGAGCATGGGCATTGCCCAACTTGGCGCCTTCTTCATACAAGGGCAACGCAGCTTCGTAATTTCCTTTTTTAAACTCAGTATTTGCTTTTAAGACATTCACAGCATAACTATTAAAGCTAAAGACGCCCGCGAAAAGAATGGTAGAGTACTTTTTCAAACTGAACATACTAATTCTCCGTTACCACAAAATTCGTGGCGTTACTCCATTCAGTGTTCTAAATTACACCGAATGGAATCGTCGCTTTACTCAGAAACACCTAAATCAATGACCTGTAGATAAAGCGGTAGCGCATTTCCAGCCCCTTTCTCCATCAGATAGTAATATGCTTTGCCGTTTTCAATATGAATAGTGCCGTGGTCGAACTTCGTACCTGTAGTTTGCTGGTACACTACTTCAAAAGCGTTGGTACCACCTTTAGCTTTTTCAACAAACGGATAACCATTTTTAAGTCCGATTATGAAAATACTATCACCCGATGTGTAGATAGAGTCGGCTCCGGTAAAGTCAGTCGTTACCGTAAAGTTTTCTGCGTTGGCAGGTTTGAATGCATGTATCGACACCTCCTTATAATCACTTCGTTTCGCATCTGTAGAACGAACTTGAGTAATAAAGTGAATATCTTCATTTTCGGTAACCGTCCAGTCAAAGCCCCGTACAATGTATACGGAGTTAGGCTCCTTATGATCGATGTAATCACCAGGCTCAAAGATTTTTATTTCATCAGAGTTAACCAAAGGCCAGGTTATGTCTTCGCCATCTACATTTTTCCATTCACCTAAGCCATCGGGATGGTCAGAGTACGCATAGTAGACACCATTTTGATACTTGTAGCGGTCATTATTATTCGCACTACGTTGCTGAAAGCCTACGCGTAACTTACCGTTTATGTACTTCATCTGGCCATATAAGCCCCAGTCGTACGCATTTCCATGCGTTTTTTGGTCTTTATGATTGAAAGGTGTAAAACGTGTCCACACTTGTTTTTCGGCGTCGTACTTATTGAAATAATAAGCACCGTTGTTATTGCCACCCCAACGCATGTAATGCAAAAGTTCGCCATCTTTACTTGTGTAGAATTTAGGGTACGTCAGCGCAGAAAAATTCTCTTTATCTGCTAAGTTGCCTGTCATGGTCAAATGTTTGTAGTCATCGGAGCCCTGACTCACTTCACTGGTATCTTTTACAAACTGTTCTAATGTAAATTCGTCATCCGGTACATCTGCTGCACCTACCACAGAATGAGAGTAGCGGAAAAAGTCGTTAACAAACCTTCCTTTAAATCGGCCGCTTGCGTCATCGTCGACATAGGCGTGCATGTCGTAAACCATATGAATAGTGCCATTTTTCGGGCTCACGGCTAACCCTATCGTGTTATGTGACTCCCCTACTAACGGATTTCCTCGAAACCCTGTGTGTCGATGGGGAAACTGAACAGTTTTTACAACGCCCGTTTTAGTGTTAAACCTAGAGAGCATAACATTGCGTTCTTCTTTTCCGCCCTTGTACCACGTCATGAAAACGTAGTGTTTATACGGTTTGACCGCATCGCCATGAGCCGAAATATTTCTTCCAAAAAAGTAATCGTACTCGGGCCCTGTCGAAGGGTTTTCGAAGGTTTTGTGATTGAGCTTTTTACCATCAAAATGGAGCGCGCCATTTGTTATTTTTGTACTGCTCTCTAGAAATACCCCACTTGCTTTGTTTGTATTTGAAGATAAGCCTACAGTATCGCTCAATGCACAAGCTGTTAACATTGAAAGCACGGCAATAGCTTTTACAGGAGCGCTTGTTTTCTGCGCCAAGCCACGTATTTTTTGTTTCAAAATCATCGGATTCACTCGCTATACACTTACAACCAGTGTACATTTAATTAAAACCATTTCCACTCAAAAATAACCACTTTCAGTCACGCGAAATTGAGTACAAATTATGGGCAAGAATAAAAACTAATCATAAAACGTTAAATAAGTAACCTTAGAACGCATACAACTTTTAGATAGAGGGCCGAAACTTGCTATTACATCACGCAAAAAGATTAAAAGAGTTAGCTATCTTCGTTAAGGACAGGCTTGCCACGATATCTCTTATATGGTTCTTATCTTTTAGTGTAAATACCTACGCTACTGTAAAACTAGATACAGAATTACTCGTCACCGACAACGCGCTTTTTTTCAACGGAAATAAAGTCAAAGGCTCTCATACAGCCAATAATCCAGATGGCTACGATTATATTTTTGGCAATGCATTATCTCCTCACGGTGACTGCATTAAGGTATATAAGCATTTTGTATTTATGACGTGGTACCAAGGAGGTAAAAACAATCGGCATGTGATGCTTTCTCGCCTCAACATGCAAACCGGTGTGCTTAAAACGATTCAGTTTCCCCACCAGCACACAGGGTTTAGAGGCAAATGGTGGTTAGGCGAAACACACAATACTATTGCGGTGGGCATAAGCCCCGTAAACGATACAATTCACTTGCTTTACGACATGCATCGCAACGGCAGAGTGGAAGCGTTCGCACAAGACTATCTTCGTTACTCTTATTCTCTAGAAGGCGCGGCTTCAGTGCCAGACAACAAATTTACTTTGGCACAATTTGTCAACTCCAGTGCTGGTCACTACAAGCATTTAGCCTTCGATGGCATAGACGACATCAATACGACAAAACTTCTTACCTACCCTGCTTTTTTCACAGGAAAGGATGGAGATTTGTTTATGAAAATGCGCTACGGATTTTCAGCGAATGGGAAAATGCTTTTTGCCCGTTACGATGGCAGAAAGTGGCATGGATATTATGACTTCAACCAGGTTTTAGCTTCAGAGCATGGTAGCGAATACAACTGGGGTTTATACGGTGACTTCAAATACACAGGCGGTAAATTTCGGATAGCGTTTCAACGACGCTCAAAAAACAAGTCAGACAAATACCTTTATCAAAACGGTATCTACTACGCTTATTCTGAAGACCCGCACGGCGTCTCGGATTGGAAAAATGCGTACGCTGAACCAATTGAAATTCCATTAGCTATTTCTGAGCACATCCAAATTGAAGAGCCTGGAGACTGGGCTAAAACAAAGAAAAAGAACCAAGTATCCATTGTTCACGGATTTGACTTCACAGTGACGAACAGTGGCGATGAACACTTCATAAGTAAAGTAGTAGACCTTGAATTCAATGAAGAGATAAACCTGCACACATTTCGCAAATTCGGGCAAAAGGACTTCACTACCGTTCAGGTCCCGTATGGTGGGCAACTGTTTAGTAACGGGGATGATGTCTATCTTACTGGGTTGAAAAATGGCCATGTGGCTATCGCAAAGGCTGAGGATAACTTAGAAACTTTCACTACTATCTACGAGCACAAGCAAGGTCCGACATTCGATAAAGCCGTGGTCTTTTTTAAAGACAATAAGGCCTACTACTTCCTGAAAGACTCGGAAGGTACAGGCGATGCGCGTAGTTTGTATCTACAAGTGTTTTCGTTGAAATAACGCTAGGTAATTTCGTTTCAAAGTTCACCGCGCGGTGGTGTTATGAACTCAAAATCAGACCCTTTTGAGGCGAAAAGTAACATTTATTACAGATACCATCGCGCACATGGAAAACAACCCGTTCATTTGCGCTCTGCCGGTGTGAAACTAATAGGAACAACAAGAGGTTTTTTAGATGACACAATCACTATTGAGAGCACTGCTACTTACTTTGCTGCTTCCACTTTTTGCAAATAATGTAGTACTTGCACAAGACATTAAACATGGCCTGCGCGATGAAGCAGGCCGACACATGATCCCGCGCGGTTTTGTAGTAAACACTAACGATGCGGGTGGAGAAGTTAACTTCTCACAAGAAGATTATGCCCGCATGGTGCGAATGGGCGCCAATGTACAAGTTGTAAGGTTAGAACTAGGTAAATTGAGTACATTCGGCAATTCAAAATTTCAACCAGAATACTTGGCCCGTTTAAAACGTGCTGTGCGCCTTGGAAGAGAAGCCGGTATTAAAACCGTGTTTAAGTTAACGGTATATGGCGCCAAAGGTTTTTCATGGCCAGATTTATACTTCAATCAAAATAATGCTCAAGAAAAGTACATTAGCGCATGGCGACATATTTGGGACGCGTTTAAAGACAACGATGCAGTTATCGGCTACGACTTGGTAAACGAGCCGAGAAAAAAAGAACTAACGCAGTCTTATGACGAGCTAACTAGCGATTATTTAATTCCGCTCTACGAAAAAATTATCGATGCCGCACTGCCCTACAGCGACGAAAAGTTGTTCTTGATTCAAACTATTTTTATGAACAAAGGTGAAGCAATAAACAAAAATCAGTACGCGGAGATTAAGAAAAGGGTAGACCGCAAAAACATTGTTTTCGCACCACACATTTACCAAGAGTATATTGACTACATCGCTCCAACTATGGAACGGTTTGATAAAGAAGCGGACTTACTTCAAGCGCCAATTTTAGTAGGCGAATGGGGCTTTCCCACGCTACTTACTACCGACAAATCAGTAGAGGAACAGTTGCACTATATTGAGTTTTATATTCGTACTGCAGAAATTTTTGATCAAATGGGTGTCGGTTCAATTAAAGCTTGGTTTCTAGGCAACCGTAGCTACCAAAATTTCTTGCCAGGCGGTGAATCGACTTGGGCTATTTTCTCTGATAAACAAGCCGACGGAACTGTAGAGCGAAAATATATCACCGATATAATTGCTCGCCCCTACCCGCAGTATATTGCTGGCGATATTAAAAACTTTATGTTTCATTTTGCCACCCGCACGTTAGATCTCAATATCAAAACCGATAACAGTAAAGGGGCATCAAGAATATTTGTGGGCGCAGATCGTCACTACCCTGATGGATTCTCCGTTCACGTAGGCGACGATTTAATTATTACGCACAGTCCAATGAAAACTGGTTTCCGCGTATATTCATCTAAAGCCAACACAAAACCCAGCGATTTTATCTGGGATGCTGATAGACAACAGCTAGTTGTGCTCGCATGGCCCACAAACGATGAGATAGTGAATGTAAGAATAGAACCAGGGATTTACCGGGAGCCAGATCCAGCTGCAAAAAATTAGGCTTAGTGGCGTCCAAAGGATATTGCCTCTATTTCGCTCACTGTTATATAAAGTTGCTTGATTAATATTTGAAATTTATCGTGAACCAAATTTTGGATTAACAGTTTATTACTGAGACGTCATAGTAACGCCTGTTTACACTCAAAAACTAAATACTCTATTTCTTTATGCTGAATAAAATGTCGTATCCGGAATACCTTTCTATTCGCATCGCTCGTACTATTTTCAAAGACTGAGCTTAGGAATTTCACACTGACTATAAGGGACCACGTTATTGCTTTCTTCGTAAAGCTTAATACACTTTAAACGTTGTCTAAGTTCTTTGTTCATAGAGTAATAGTATATTGAAACGATCTCTATTAATCACACACTTCAGTTATCCTGTAAAAAGTCAGATTTTGTTAAGAATTTCAAACGATGTGAAGTGTTTCTGAATGTAGTACCTATTTTGGGATTAAAAATTGGAGATTAAAGAACTCATTATGAAAACTGTGGTACCTAGCTGAGCCTTTTAAGCTCAAGGAGCCTACGAAAAATGGTTGGAATTTGATGATTGTGGACAGAGCAAAAAATACAACTCGAAAACACCTATTTCGGGATTAAAAAACTCATTATAAAGATTGTGGTACCTAGCTAAGCCCATTAAAATCAAGGGGTCTGCGAAAAATGGTTGGAATTCAATGATTGTGGACAGAGCAAGGACGACGTTTTCTTAGTTAGTTGTCTCAACAAAGTAGCTACTCTTTTACCACTGTTTAGCTAGGCCAGACTCTGAACCAAAAAGTGTCAGATATAAGGTATCCACAGATAGTTTGGCTAGGTGTTTATTCCGTTAGGGAGAACATTTGCCCCCTTAAAGCACTACTGCCCAACTTTTTAGGCGCTTGTCATCTCTCTGATGAACGCCTCGTTACAAGTCCGCTATTTCAATATTACATCAAGAGCGGTATAGCTGATCAAATTCTTGAAGCGTAAGTTCTTTAGGAAAAATGATATAAATTAAATGCAGATGTTAGGACGAATGACTGTTGTTTGCTTTTAGTCGAATTCAGTTTATTGAATACCCACAGTCCGTTTTACATTCGGTAGAGACAATTATAGAAGAGTTGGGCGATGCTTACGACGTTATAGCCTATACTCTTAAGCTCTTCCCAGAATTAGATAATGGGCATGGAGCAGATTTGTACGTCATTGACACCATTCAGCTTCTTGAATAAGTGAAAGCGCCTACTGAAACTACTTTTAAAACGTTTGATAAGCTCGGCCTTGTCAACTATTGAGACACGAAACCAGCACCAATAGCGTTTTGTATTTGAGGTGTTGCATATTATGTATATGATATGCAACATCATGATTTTTATTGAAAAAATAGTTGCGGAGTGCTTTTAAATGGCAAAAAATAGGAGCATTGGCGTATCATACCGTGTGTTGATAATTAAGTATTGGAAGATATTTACGCTACTTCCTCAAAAAGCGATACCAGAACAAAAATCAAAGTCGGGGGGGAGGAAATGTTTATGTCGGAAAGGATATTTTTATTATCTCAGTACCCTGAGATAGCGCTAATTTTATGGGATTTCAATACAGACGAAATTGAAGAAAGTGTACTTTTTTTTTACATTCGTAAAAGAATTAAATACCTCCATCAAGGTTTGCTCAGTGATGAGGAAGTCGGACTCATTAACGAACTTTCTGAAAAGTATAATGAAGGTGTTTCTCTCCTTGAGCAGCGGTAATAATAACTTATCAGAACAAGCTGCGTTGTTCAGGAAATACAACTAATGTTTATCTGCTCCAACCTGTAAGGCTTACTTAAATCGGGTTTACGTGACGGCTACTAGTTTTTACTGCCGGATTACCGTTTTCGGCATTCCGTGTACAACCTGCAACTAGTTTTTACTGACGGATTACCGTTTTCGGTATTCCGTGTGCAATCTGCAACTAGTTTTTACTGACGGATTACCGTTTTCGGCATTCCCTGTGCAATCTGCAACTAGTTTTTACTGACGGATTACCGTTTTCGGCATTCCCTGTGCATTCTGCAACTAGTTTTTACTGACGGATTACCGTTTTCGGCATTTCGTGTGCAATCTGCAACTAGTTTTTACTGACGGATTACCGTTTTCGGCATTCAGTGTGCAATCTGCAACTAGTTTTTACTGACGGATTACCGTTTTCGGCATTCCGTGTGCATTCTGCAACTAGTTTTTACTGACGGATTACCGTTTTCGGCATTTCGTGTGCAATCTGCAACTAGTTTTTACTGACGGATTACCGTTTTCGGCATTCAGTGTGCAATCTGCAACTAGTTTTTACTGACGGATTACTTTTTCGTGTTGGGATTTATAGAAAAAAGATATTAAGAAGCGACTCTCCCCCCCAAAATTCGAAATTCCACCCGATATAAACTGATTAATGCCGAAATTGGCAAACCGCATACCCACGCGAAGGTATTATACGTTTTTTGAGCAAGAACCCTCTTTTTTCGAAAAATGAAAACGGATCGCGAAGTCGTCCCCAGAGACTTATTAAATTAAGTAGATTTTGTTCAACCCGCGCTAAACGCGCGGGTTTAGTAACATTAGTTATCGCTCGTTATGCTACATCACCTTGCAACGATTCAACGCTTGCAGATAATAATAATCACCGTAATTTAACGACGAATTTAATTCATCATTCGCAGGAAAATTACCCGTTGCCTGTTTTAACAAGAAGTGGCCGTTTTCGCCAATATCAGCGAGATAGGCTGGTGACGATAGTGTCCGTAGCATTTTCATAGCAGCATCGTAGTAACGCTCTGACTCGGCACCTTCAACAAACGTTGATAGTTCAAGCAACGCACTTGCTACCAACGAAGCAGCAGACGAATCTCGGTACAAGGTTGTCCCTTCATGTTTTGGTGCATCGTAGTCAAAATAAGGCACTAAATCATCGGGCATATTCGGGTGGTTAAGAATATAGTTTGCGATACCCTTTGCATGTTCTAAAAACTTTTCGTCTTGGGTAAATCGATATGACATGGTGTAACCATACAACCCCCAACCTTGTCCGCGCGACCATGACGAATCGTCAGCAATACCTTGGAAAGTTTGTTTCCAGTTGGGCTTACCCGTTTCTCTGTCGTAATTAACTAAGTGGAATGAACTGTAGTCATCACGAAAATGGTGTTCCATCGTGATAGTTGCATGACTGATAGCAGCATTACGGTAAACAGGGTCACCGGTGATTTCAGATGCGCGATACAACAACTCTAGATTCATCATGTTGTCGATAATAACCGGGAATTCCCATGTTCCCCAACTCCAAGAATAGGTAACGCCGATTTTGGGGTTGTAACGTTCCATCAAGGTTTTAGCTGCATTTACAATAACCGCCTCGTACTCTTTATTGTCGGTTAATCGCAGGCCATTTCCGAAACTGTCGTAGATGATAAAACCAATATCATGGGTTTTGCGATTGAATTGATTCTTCTCTAGCGCAGTTGTCCATTCAGTTGCCGTGTCTAGCCAACTTTGATTTTGGTTATGCTCGTATAAATTCCAAAAGCTCCCAGCGACAAAACCAGTAGTCCAACCTAGCATGGGCTCTAACCTTACTTTTCCCTGGCTATATGATCTGGGCACATTTTTAGTGTCGGTATAAGCTTTTCTAAAACCGTCGTACTGAATAGTCGCATGATCTAATGCTGCTGCGCAAAATTTAGCATTATTTTCCGGCCAATCAATTTTCTTTGAATAAGTAACTGTGTTAGGTACTGTTTCTTCTATGGCCGGCGCGCTGGCTTGCTTATCCGTAGCGCTGCATGCCGATATAATGCACGCGGCTAACATGGAAGTTATAATCTGTTGTTTTTTGTTCATCCAATACATACCGTGGTAACTAATATTGTTCAACAGAATAACGAATAATTCAGACTAAATCATCAAAAACAATCATATTAAGTCACGCGCAAACTTGAAAGCACACTTTTGATATACAAGGTAGCGGTTACACGCATCAATTATTGCCTTACACCATTTTTATAAATTTATTCATTTGCCCATTTCACCTCATATTTTTGTACAGCGAATGAGGGAATAGTCTCTTCGATTGTAACTATCGATGCTTCGTTATTTCCTTTAGTACTATTGCGTTTCCAGTCACTCCACTTTAAGAAGTTAACCTTCCCGTATTTCTCACGCTGTTCGCGAAAGAAATTTCGCCCTGTTTCATTTAAAGCATCGCATACAGATGCTATAGGATGAGCACCGGCTTTTCGCCACCCGCCTTCACTTTCGATAATCATGGCTTTAGGAAAGTCATTGAAGAATTGCTGCTCAATATTAATTTCGCTATCAATTTGTGCCATGCTCATCAACACAACCATGGTATTTTCTCGCAGGTCCATTTCGTTAAGTGCCTGCATTACTCTGCCCATTTGCGCGTCCATGTAGCTTACCGATGCGAAATATCCATGCCTGAGCTTTTTGGTAAGTTCATTATCAACGTCGCCTTCTTTAGGAATACCGCCATACATTCGAAGCTCGCCCCCAGTTTGTAAGTGCAAGGCGATACATGTCCTTTGGCTTATTTCGACTTGGCACTGCAAACTCGTCGCCGTCATAGAGATCCCAATAACGTTTGGGGGCGTTAAAAGGCAAATGCGGCTTACTGAGGCCAACGAACATTAAAAACCTGTCGTCTTTCAGATCTTTTAACGCTCGTATGGCATCGCTGGCTACTTTTCCATCTTTATAAAAGTCGACTTCAACCTCGCCAGCCTCATAGGCAAACCCTTTCTCTTTATTACCGTCTATGACGTAAAAATTATCGAGCTTTTTAATATGAGTAGACCAGTTCTCTGCATCGTCTGTTGTACTGTGATAAACCTTACCAATACTAGCCGTCTTATACCCATTTGCTTTGAACAACTGCGGCATCGACATCACATTAGGTTGATTGGGTCTAAGTCTGCCGTCTCGCTTAATCGTATACAGCCCCGTAGTTTACGGTATTAAGCCTGTCATAATGCTGACCCGAGAGGGCCCACAGATAGCTTGTTGTGCATAGGCCCGAGTAAACTTCACGCCTTCACTGGCCAGCTGATCGATATTGGGGCTATGCACCAAATCGTGACCATAAACGCCCAAGTCAGGTCGAAGGTCATCAATCAAAAACACCACAATGTTAGGAGATTTATCAGATTGACTAGCATAAGTCGTTATGCTGAATAATACACCTGAAGACACGAGCATAAGCGCAGCTAAGTATTTAAATATTAATCTCATTTCTACCTCTAAAACTTAAGTTGCGTTTATTTCCCAGGTGCCTGGGTCAACTTCAAAATTGATGTATTTTGATGTCTCTGACACAAACTTCACACCGCTCACATTGTTTCTAGCTTGCCCGTTTTGCCACACTACTTTTCCGTTAATGGATATTTTGCTGATATCAAAATATTTTTTAGGCACTCCGACTAAGGCCACTGTATTAACTGGGGAGGAGAGTTCAAGCGTAAGGTTTTCCGAGGTGCGACTTATTACAAAATCAATATCGCCTTGCACACTAGGCACGCGTTGTTCAATGTGTTTCATGTGCGCCATGTTAGGCATAATCTGATAGGTCTCCCAGGCCACAGAAGTTGGCGCTATGCCGGCAATATATTTACTCAGTACCGTGCTAGGTGCATTCCATGCATGATTTTCAGTTCCCCCGCCGTTCATATATTCGGTTAACGTAGACCTAACTGGATTTGCTACCTGTTTGCCATAACGTTCTTTCATTCTAGAGAGCGCTTCATCATAACGCCCAGCCTTTGCCATGGCGTTATAAACCATCCATTCAAAATGCGGGCTGGCAAAGTGGTTGGGGACTAATACGTTGTCGACTATTGAGTTGTATTGCGACTCCTCGGCTAAACCGAACAAGATTGCAACCGCATTAGCTCGGTCATCTTTAAACTGCGTGGGGTTACTGCTGTAAAAGCCGTCTTGCCAAAACATAGCCCTAAACGCGTCTTTTAGCGCGGCAATGCGGCTATCATAGAAACTAAGGTGAGTATCGTCACCTACCTCCCTGGCCATTTTGCGCGCAGATACCAGCGCACTGTAATACAGTGCATTTTGAATAACGTCATAATCTATGGTGTCTTGTGGTCCCCAGTCTGTCCATTTCCAGGCGCCACTTCTGAATGTGGCGAGACCGTTTTCACGGGTTCCCCATAATGTGAGGTACTTATGTACATACGGATAAGCAAACTCAAGCGTCTCACGATCGCCTGTATTATAGTAGTAGTGCCAAATACCTTGCTCAATAAACTGTAAACTCTGTGCGGGCAATTCTCTAAATCGACCAGGCCCTAAACCTGCGAAAATACCGGTTTCACTATCGCTGAAGGCAAGTGTCACTTTAATCGCCTTTTTAAGTAAGTCTCGGCCAGGCTTATCCATTGAATAAAATAGGTAGCTTGCTTGGTCAGCTACATCGCCAATCCATAAACCACGTTCTCTGTCAGGGGTATCCATAAAGTTATCGCGGGCACAAATGTACAAGGTATTTTCAGCCATCTGCCAAATGCGCGTAAACCAAGTATCGTCTGCTTCAAAATGGCCAGGCGTTGAGCCAACCCCAGTCCAGCGGTATTTTAAGCCATGCACTGTCACACCTTTTGGAAAGGTGTACTCTATGGTGCGGGCGTTAAACCATGAATACGACTCAAACTGCTGCCGACCTTTTTTTGTCGTGTACTCGGTCGCTATGGTGTTAAGTCGCATATTCGAATCGATATGTACGGTTTGGCCTTGTTCCGCCTCTATATCAAAATAAGGCGTCACATTTTTATTAAAATCAAGCACACATTTAATGGTTTCGCCGTTACTCACAAAGGGAAACTTGCTGGCGGGATAATTCTCGCAGTACGCTAATCCATAGTTGTTAAGAATTGGGATTTCACTTGGAAAAAGCGCATTGAAAGGCGCGCGCGGTGGGCGGTGCAGGCTTTTTGCTTGTTGCCATGAGGTATCGTCATAGCCTGGCATATACCAAGCATTATCCGTCCAATCTTCCATGCTACTTCTGGCATCATAGTTAATGTTCCATGCAGCCACGCGATACGGTGATTGCTTTGTCACTCTCGTGGCGTAAGCTGGGTGTGAGCTTACTTTCCATGAGTTATCGGAAATAACTTGGGTATCGCTCACGTTAGCCTGAAAGATAAAGCCCCCTTTGTTAGACGAAATATGGGTGCCCTTTTGCCCGTTGTCACCGTAATACCATACCAATGCCGCAATAGTATTGGTGCCTTCAGTGAGGTATTGGCTGATATCAACGTGGTCATAGTATTTGTTAGATGCAATAGGAAAGAAATCAGTACGTGGCGCAGGTGTTACCGGAGACGGCCCCCCTGTATAACTTCCCTCGAAGACCACAAGTTCACCGTTAATCCACAACCAATATTTGGTATCTGCGCTGATATAAGCAAGGCTTTCTTGGGGCTTTTCATCTAGGCTAATTTCTTTACGAAATGCCATCCAGGTATTTGGGTCGGTAAATCGTTCTTTTGCCCAAATCCACTCTGCTGTCCACTCAACGGCAAGCGCAGAATGAGGTAAAACCGAGCCGAATAGCATGATGCTAGCTATTATTATTTCTTTTGTACGCATATTTTATTGTCCATAAACGCTTGCAAAAAATGTGGTTGAGGAGCCTAGAACACGTTATCTTAAGGTGCTCATGTTGCCCGAGACGCTATAAGAACCTGGCTCAAGCCATAAGTCCGTATCTGCCAACGCCTTACCATCTCGGGTCAGTGTTAGCTTCTCAATAGACGGAAGTTTCAATTCAGCACGGGTGTTTTTGGGTACAGTGATACTCATTGATAATTGATTGGCGGCAATAGACCAAGCCACGCTAATATCGCCATTTGTGGTTGGCACAGTGCCCTGTAAGTTGTTCAGCTTACTCGTGAACTGCGGATTGATTTGAAAGGTTTTGAACCCTGGCTCTAGTGCTCTTATTCCAAGCATTCCTGTATAAAACCACTCAGCCACTGCACCGTAAGCATAGTGGTTTAGTGAATTCATATTTGCTTTGTTAAAACCGTCTTCAATAGAATACGAATTCCATCGCTCCCAAGTGGTCGTTGCGCCATTGTTGATTGAGTAGAACCACGACGGATAGGTTTCCTTCAGCAAAATATCGTACATCAATTCGCTGTGGCCATATTGCTGGAGCACTTGGTGGAGCATAGGCGTACCGAGAAAACCGGTACGTAAATGCCGATCGCTTTTCTCTAGCAAGTCTAATAACTTCTCAACTGCAGTGGCTTGTTGGTCCTCGGAAAACAAACCAAATGCTAGCGGCAGTAAATAACTTGTTTGAGTAGTTTTGAGGTTAAGTTCAACAGTTTTTGGTGATTTAAGCCGTTTCCCTTTTTCTCTCTTAATTTGCTTAGTCGTTGTGCTTACAACGTTCAGGGCATCATCAAAAAAGAACGTTCTGAATTTTTGCTTAATGTTATTAAATAGCCGTCGATATTGCTGAGCGTCAGATTCATAGCCTAGCGTCTGTGCAGTTTTGGCCAAAATGTCGACCGAGCGCGCGTAATAGGCTGTAGCTATCAAATCTGGGTGCGTGTCACCTGATGCACGCCCGTTTTCTGTAAAAGGCTGTAGCCAGTCACCGTACGTGCCGATATTTGAAATATAATCAAAGCTATTAAATTCGGTGAATTTTACCCACCGCTTCATCATTGAGTAATTTTCCGAAAGGATCGTTAAATCACCTGTATGCTGATATAACTCCCATGGCACTATGGTTGCCGCATCACCCCATGCAGCGGCAGTTCCCTCAGTAAGAAACGGGCGAAACGGCACAAATTTGGGGATCATCCCGTCAATGCCCTGCTCTTCTCGCATGCTCTCTAGCCATGATGCCCAGAATGCGTAAACGTCTGCTTTATATAAGGATGTGCGCACAAAAACTTGAGCGTCACCCGTCCAGCCTAACCGCTCATCGCGCTGCGGACAGTCGGTTGGAATATCAAGAAAGTTACCCCTTAGCCCCCACGAAACGTTACTTGATAACTTATTAAGTTTGCTATGGTTGCTGGAAAAATTGTCATATACATCGAAATCAGAATGAAGCACCTTCCCTGTAACCCAATCCAGCGCTGGCGTTGCTGTTTTGTCATAGCCAGACACTTCTACGTAACGGTAGCCATGAAACGTAAATGTTGGTTGATAGGTAATGAGACCATCAGAGTTAGGAATATACCAATCGGTACTTTTGGCCGAGCGTAGATTTTTAACATAAAATTCCTCTCCTTGCAGTGCTTCAGAAAAACGAATCTTTAAGGTTTGCCCCCTTTTCACCGGTAGCGATACTTCGGGCACGCCAACCATGTTTTGACCCATATCGAAGATGGCTACACCATCTTTCACGCTTACAAGTGCAATAGCAGGAATTGTTTTTGTTACTCTTACTGGCGCATGACGTTTCGGCCGTAGCTTAACCTCAGGTTCACGTGGCTCAGCGTAAACGCGTTTCCAGCCCTTACTATCAAACTCTGGCGTATTCCAACCAGGCATCTCATAATTCGCATTATAGCGCTCACCATCGTAATTACCTGCAGTGCGAATAGGGCCTTGGTCCGTTGATAGCCAGCTATCATCCGTTACAATTCGCGAGCTAGTACCGTCTTCAAAGGTGACCTCAAGCTGCGCAATAAGACGCAGTGGTGTTACGTAATCCTGTTTTGTAGGATGGAAGATACGACCTTGCCACCCTTCCGCCAATGCAGCACCTATAGCATTAGCGCCTAGCTGTAGTAGGTTAGTAACATCGTAAGTCAGCGTCTCAATACGTTTATGATACGGCGTCCATCCCGGAGTCATGACATCTTCACTGACAGCCTGACCATTGATGAATGGCTTAAAAACGCCCTTTGCAGTGATATAAAGACGAGCCCGCTTAATCGGCTTATTAAGCTCAAAGTTTTTGCGTAAATACTGTGGCGGGTAGTATTGGTTATCTGGTTGTTCAATAGCGTTAGGACTAAGCACTTGCGTACGCTCATTAATGTCTGGATGCCCTATCCATTGAGCGTGCCAATCACTGTTTCTCAATAAGCCAGTTTCGAGCGTCTGTATTTCACTCCAATGTGAACTATTGCTTTGTACATCCCATGTTTTAACTCGCCAAAACACGTGCTGCCTCGACTCCAAAGCGAGACCTTCAGGTCTTATCCAAGCGTTTCTAGAGGAGGTTACTCTCCCACTATCCCAAATGATTTGTTCGGGCTTGAATGCATCGTCGCTTGCAACTTGAAGTTGGTAGCTTTGCTGAGCTAGCTGAGAAGACTCGGTATCAAGCTGCCAACTAAAACGTGGCACGCTCTCGTAGTGGCCGATGGGATTTACCATCCCTTCTCCCACCGTAAGTCTAATGGGAGGAGCTATTAATGATGACTCATTGTCATTGATAGAGTCAGGCCCTAAGTGCTCGCAGGCAACAACAAAAATAGCGAATAAACATAATACTGAGTAACGATAATATGACATTGTTTGGCTCAAATCAGACTTTGTATAATTAGAAAAGGCATCGAATTGTGAGATTGATACCCTTAAAATTTAAATTCAATCAAATATGGTCAAACAAAGTCTTAAATGTTAAATTTGCGTAAATTAACTCAGTGTTACGGTTTAATTATTTGTTTAGTAATTACGCTGCTGAATGACTAGCGAACTGTCGCGATGAATTTGATGATCACATCGTAAAAAAGAGGATAAGGTGTCTCAAAACACGCCATCACCACAGGTTAATCGAGGTTCTTTGGATACAACCTCAGACATGTTTTCGGCAATATTTGAATCGGAAAAGCAACGTCTGTACGCCTATATCTATGCCTTTGTTTTAGACAAAGCAGCCGCAGATGATATTTTTCAGGAGACAAGCGTTATTCTGTGGAAAGAGTTCGCGACTTTTGAGCAAGGAACGAGTTTTAGAAAATGGTCAAATACTATAGTGTTTAACTGTGTAAGAACGTACCGAAGACAACAAAAAAAACTCGTCTCAGGGTTGAGTGATGAGTTGCTAGAGCAGCTGTCAGCAGTAGCTGCCCATCATGAGAATACAGACCAAAGATGGAGCATGCTGCAGCATTGCGTTTCTCACCTTACTACTTCCGCACACCAATTATATTATGGTTTTTACATAGAAAATTTAAGCGCACAGGCACTTGCAGACAAAACTGGGCGCTCGATTTTTGGTATTCGTAAATCTATCCATTTGCTTCGCCGTAAGCTCTTCGACTGCGTTGATAAACAAAAAGTGGAGCACGACACTTGAATCGCTCAGAAAGGTTTGATGAAGTCCGTGCCATAGCAGATGATATTTGCGCAGGTACCGTTACACAGGTGCAGCTTCAAAAACTTGAATCACTGTTGAGTAATGATGAGCAGGCTCAACGGTTTTACCTTGATTACATCGAATTTCACATTCATCTTAAATCGAATGCTATTCCAGAACTCGAAATAGTCAGGCGTAAAACCTTCGTCGACGAACTTATTGTGCGGCCCACTCACGCTTCAAGTTTACCTCATCAAAACCAACCTTATGAAGCCTCTTCTGAAAAGAGAACCGCAAGTACAAAACGTAAGTTTTATTTAGCGGGGGGACTCACCGTGCTGTGCATGCTGGCGGTATACCTAATTTTTCAATTTCAACCGCTTCCCGACGAACCCTTTATAGGAGAAATAGTTAGTGGGGAGTTGTTAATTGACGAAAAAGGTAAGGTACAAAACACTCTCGTTTATCCTGGTATGTATAAAACCGAGCAACCGGTTGAGCTTGAATTGCGCTCTGGTGATAGCTTAATGCTCTCTGCTCATTCGCACTTTAAATTATTTAACTCTACCGAAATTGAGCTAAAAAGCGGTGAGGTTAATGTTATCTCTCGTTCAAACAAGACTATTGCTATTTCAGTCAATGCCTCTGATATTCAGATGCATTCGGGCAAGATAACCATAAACGTAGACAGTGATACAACCGCGGTTTCTGGTAACACAAAAGCAAAAATATTCCCTAAAACATGGCGCCCCAAACACTTTTGGAACTTCGATGATGTTGGTGACAGAGTGACGGACTTTGCGGGTCGCGCAGTCGGTGTGTACGGCAGTGGAGCTCAACGCATCGATGGACTCGTTGGAAAAGGCGCTTTCTATTTTGATAACACAAAGCATGCAAGAATTAATGTGGGTAGCGGAGGCGGAAGTGCGCCCGCAACAGGTTCGTTCTCCGTTATTGATGGTGTCACCATAGAAGCATTGATTAAGCCTTTATATAGTGGAGAAGGCCCAACTAAAAGCCGATATGGTGAAATTGATGAGATTTTCAGAAAAGATCAAAGTGATAAAGATCATAGAATGCTGCTTAGCTTTCAAAATGACCGTAATAAATCAATAGTTGTCCCAGCCGGCAATTATGCAGAATCTCTAAGCTTCGGGTTGTACATTTTAGGCCAAGGCTACCACGAGCTCAAACTACCTCTAGACGGCAGAGACGGACGTCCAACGCTTCAACAGTTAAAAGATGGGAACTTTCACCATGTGGCGGCAACTTATGATGTAGAAAGTGGGATGAAAGCAATTTATATCGATGGAAAAGTAGGCGCACTTTACCGATACCCGCCCGGCTCAAAAGTATTGAGCGGTGGGGCGGGGTTGGCCAATATTGGCAATTCTCCTAACGCTCAAGGGCACGCCTCAGAGGCCTATGCGGGAACTATAGATGAAGTAGCCTTTTATGATTTTGCGCTCACACCTTTCATGGTAGCGCTTCACTATAAGAATGTTTTGATGGGCCTGAATTACTACGGCAGCCAGCCATTTGCACAAGCGCTACCGTACAAAAACTATATAGAACTTACTCCTGATAAGACGCTATTACTAGATAACATCACCGGCTTACCTACGGATGATGTTCAACAGAACTAAAGATTCACGGCTCTGAGCTTTGGCAAGTCCACCATGTTTTTTATACGCAAAGCGCCCCAAAAATATGGGACGCATTCCGTCTTAATCACTGGTTTCAATTTGTCCTAGTTCAAAGTCATAAACATAAATAGGGCTGGGCTTACCAATTGAGGCTGGTGCATGTTGCCAAATGACACTCGCTCTGCCTTCGTTCAATAAACTAAGATCCCATGTAATATACCCACCCTCGATTTTGTTAAAATTACTATCTACATTCGGCATTTCGACTTGATGCCACTCGGTAAAGTTATCGGTTCGATCAGAATAGTAAATCTCCGCACTTTCTCTACCGGCAAAAGCAAACAACCTATCTCCTAAAAATGTTAAGGTCACATTTGAAGCGGTAAAACCAGAGACTCGTTTCTGCCAGTTGCCGGATGTATTACGAACATAGTGATGAACGCGGGCTGGGCCGTCTGGGGATACGTTATGACTAAGTAAAAGGTGGTAGTCACCTGTTTTCGTGTCTATGACTGAGTTGTGGGAAACATTTGATGGCCTCAATGTTGTAGGCACATGGACAGCTTCTAATCCAGGCGTTTCAACAGATAACACCTCGCCTTTTCGGGTATCAGCTACTAGATTGCCCGCATTGTTGTACCACGTGAGCCCTTCATCATCGCTGTAGGTGTAGTAGATACCGTGGTTGCAGTCAAAACCATTAACCTTGCCAGGATTGCAATTGACAGGTCGCTCTCTGAATACCCAGCTAATGTGCATGCGACCATTAGCATCAAATTTTGGTCCTCCACCGGCTAAATAGGGCCCTCTTGTTGAAGGTTCTTTATTGCCGTTTACGTTTTGAAGGTAGACACCATCACTTGATGATATATTGCGAATAAACTGCCACTCGCTATTCTTGGCATCATAAAGAGCAAGCTGCATTTCACCTTTTGCTGCCCCACCCTCCCGAAAATACATAAGCACATTGCCGCTTTCTAGCGAATAAAATTTTGGGTAAGTAACGCGCTCTACCGCGTCGTTAGGAAAACCGAGATTGCGCTGAAACGTAAAAACTTCATCATTCCAATCTAGAGTTTCTGGGTGATCTGCGACTCCCGAATCAGTGCGTGCGTAGTTAATGCGATCTAAGTTGTGATGATCGAAGGAAATATGAATGGCACCGTCGCCTTTTGATATCTCGATGGCTTGGCGGTTATGTGCGTCATCAGAAGTCAGTCGATATACCGGCAAGGTGGCGTGTTGCCAGTCGTGCCCCGTTACTTTTCTACGTGCGACGACAACTTCAGCAAAAAGGTCACCGTAACCTCCCCTGTCTTTTGCTGTGTAATAAATCACATATTGATAACCTTTATAGGTAACTGCTTGAGCCCCCATAACACCCGCAAAGAGAGGCTTACCATTTTGCGCACGATCTGAGCCATCTGAAGTATGAGATTTATCAACCAAAAGACTACTCCCCAACAAAATTGGCGTTGAGTGGAGAGACAACGAAGGTACGGAGGCCTGCGTATGCTGACGTATTGAAGCTCCTTTATCATTCGCAAAAGAAGTGCAGCCAAATAGGTATGCGATTACCATAGCTAAAAGCAGCTTATTTTTCATATTTCTATGTTCCATATTTTTTTCAATTGGAGGACCGCTGGTCTATCGACTACGTAAATCTATTTAGTCAATCTTTGACTGCTCAATTTCTTATGAGAAGCACCAAGCTTTAAGGCATTTTAAAAGCCACTGGGTTGAAGCTAGTTGAAAGTGGGTCGTCCAAATCGAGCATTTTCTCTTTGATAGTGTCATCCAGTTTTTTCAACGTTATCTTTTCAGCAGCTGTCAATTCCCTCTCAAGCAGGTTGTGAGTCTCATGAGGATCGACAACTAAGTGATAAAACTCGTCTCGTTCTTTGTTTTTGAAATCTCGGACTAATTTGTATTGACCATCGCTGTACATTCTCATACCCGTGATTGACTGATGCAGCGTTGAATAAGCGGCAAAATAATCAGTACTCACTACTACGTTTTCATCTTTTAACGCTCGGATTACACTTTGCCCTCTAATGACTGCTTCACTAGGTATATCCAGTTTGGTGATATCCATAAGAGTAGGGAAGAAATCAAGATTTGATACGGTCGAGGCATTTTCTTTACCCGCAGGTACTGTACCTGGCCAGCGAACGATAAGTGGTACTTTAAGCACTGCATCGTATAGATTGGGGCGCTGCCCCTTGGGTATGTTCTCTGTGCCTTTAGGTGAATTGTTTAGCAACCAAAAGCCATTGCCTTTATGCCAAATACCGTTCTGTCCAATAACGTATCCATGGTCAGACGTAAAAATGACGACAGTATTTTTTGATAGCCCCAGCTCGTCTAGATGGCCCAACAGTCTTCCAACATTTCTATCTACACCTTTAACAGAAGCTAAATATCCGCGTAATAATTTTTTAGCTCTTTCTGTATTTAAATCCGGGTAATCAGGATGTATTAAATCTACATCTTTACTAATAGCATCTAAATCACTCTCTGAAACAGGCTCAAATGGATAGTGAGGTGCCCTATAGTGCAGTGATAAAGCAAACTTCCTGTGTTTATTCCTACTTAAAAAGTCCATGGCATGGTCAGTGAGAAGGTCCACGGTTAATCCCTCTTCATTCTTCGGGGCACCATTTACTAGAAGTTGAGGATCTATGGGTGAAGTTCCGCCTCCTAGAAAGCCCGTAAACTCGTCGTAGCCAAAATTTTGAGGGTGATGTTCAGGTTGTTTTCCTAAATGCCACTTACCGATCAAACCATTATAATAGCCGTTTTCCTGCAATCTTTTGGGCCAGGAATCCAGTTCTGCTGAAAGCCCTAAGTCTAACTGGTGCCCTGTTAGGGTTTTACTTTTAAGGTGGTCATTTATCCAATCGTCAATACCCACTTCAAAGCCATAGCGCGAAGTGAGTAAGCCTGCTCGGGAAGGACTACAAACTGGCGTGGTGGTATAAGCATTTGGAAAAGACATACCTTGCTCGGCTAAGCGTTTAAGGTTTGGGGTAACAGCATCGAAGCTTTTACCTTCTATCGCCCAAGGAGCTTGGTCGTCTGTGTATATAAAAACAATATTCGGGCTTATACTTTCGCTTTTGTGGGTGACGTCCCTTACAGGGCTAGTCTCACCACTTACATATCCACAGCCGCTCCAAATCAGTATGCTTAATGCCAAAAGTCGCAATAAGTAAACCAGCATTTTCTTTTTCCCTTCCAAAATCAGTTTTTTTGTGATGCTTGCTCGAGAAAATCAAGAGTATTGAGCTGCTTTACGTTTTCCAAACTCTTAACAGATGGCAAGTACGCATACTCGCATTTCAAAATCGCCAAATATGAGAAACAGTTCACAACTTAGCCATGACTGAATTTGACCATTAAAGCATTATTCTATTTTTGAAACAAATATTTTACATAAAAACATTTGCCAATAAGAACGTTAAAGAAAACGTATAAAAATATAAAAATCAATAACTAATATATTTTTACATAAATACTATGTGATACTTAAAACACAAAACAGACGACAGATATAAGAATACCAAAGAGCGAATGTGAGTGAATATGATTGTATTGGTGTTTTACTTCAATGTAACATTGAGTACGTATAAGGCTCACAGTTAAGCCTCTCACTACCCTATATTTCGTTAAATCAATTAACTTAAAGGATGCACGATGAAAACCCACATACGCAAAATAAGTCGATTCATCGGAATAAGAATGTGCTTGTTCGCTATTGCTTATATACCACTAACTTCATTACAAGCTGAGGCCGTGTTGCCAACACAAGAACACGTGATGGCACAAATGGAAAAAGTCGCAAACTGGCAAGTTGCGCGCACACAACATATGACACATGTGGGTCGTGCTCGAGTTGGCTCTGAAGCATATGGACGATGGATTCAAGGCGCTTTTTATAAGGGGCTCACTAAACTTGCTGAACGGTCTGATAACCCTTTTTACGAAACCTGGATTGGCTACGTGGGGAACGCCCATGACTGGAAAATGGGCAAGGTAAAATACTTTGCCGATGACCACGTTATCGGGCAAACCAACCTTTGGTATTATCGCAGACACAAAAACGAAGAAGCGCTTGCGCCAGTAAAAGATACGTTTGACTGGCTCATTGAAAAAGCGCCGGACAACAGCCTCGAGTTTGTCGCCGGTAGAAATAAAGATAACGTACACAACTGTCAATGGAGATGGTGCTGGGCTGACGCCTTGTTTATGGGGCCGCCCGTACTATTCGAACTTTCTGCTATTACAGGCGAACCTAAATACGCTGATTACGCCCACAAAGAGTTCCAAGCAACTATTGATTACTTACAAGATCCAAAAACCAAATTACTTTTCCGTGACTCTCGTTATTTCGACAAAAAAGGGAAGTTTGGTGAACAAGTCTTCTGGTCCAGAGGAATGGGTTGGGTATATGCAGGCGTTGTACATGTTTTGGAAAACCTCCCTCTCGATCACCAATACCGTTCTTATTATGAGTCGCTCTACCAAGAGCTCACACTAGCTATCGTAAAATTGCAAAAGCAAGATGGAGCTTGGCCTATGTCATTGCTCGCAGGAGAAAAATATGCTGAGCCAGAAACCAGTGGCACAGCCTTTTTCACGTATGGAGTTATCTGGGGCATTAATAACGGCTTATTAGACAAAAAAACGTATTTACCTAACGTCAAAAAAGGATGGCAAGTGCTCTCTGCGGCTGTACATCCTGATGGTAAATTCGGCTGGGTACAGGGAGTCAATGAAAAGCCTGATGTAGTAACAAAAGATGACTCACAGCTATTTGGCGTTGGTGCTTTTTTGCTGGCTGGAAGCGCTATGTATGACTTTTTAGATGAACAATAGAGTCTATTTATTTTTGGTGTAAAAACAGGAACTCAATGTGAAAAACAATATTAAATGTTCAATACGAATATTAATCGCTTGCGGCGCTTTAACGTTTGCAGGTCAGGGCCTCGCAGCAGACTGCAGCAGTACCCCAGCAAATCCAAACGGTAAGGCATCTAAGCTGCAAAACGCGTTACAGCAAGCGACGAATACCGGCAAGCCACTTAGGTTGACTGGTACCTACTATATTGGTAGCGATAAAGATGCATCAGATGGAAAAACCATTCTCAAAGGTATAACTGTAACGTTACGGAAAGACTTAATCGTTGATGCCACAGGCGCTCGTTTTATCGCAAAGGCTGATTTAGATGGCGACTTGTTTAGCTTCGACACGAAAAATAATGACAACGTTTGTGGGAACAAAGGTCAGCTTGCTGACTTTACTTGGAAAGGCGGTGATTTCGATATGTCCCGCGCGAAAGTATCAACTGTTGTACCTATCACACGCTTAACGCCTGCAGGACGGGAAGGTAAAGACAAAACTGCCGATGCACTTTCTATTCGAGGTGTCGTAAATACAACTAACTATCACAAACTAAACGAACTCGTTATCGAATACATAAATTTTCATGGCACTCGTAATAATAGTGACCCTTTCTACAAAGCAGGTGGTGACAGTGGTATTTTAATGACAGGCGCACTAAAAGCGACGATAAGGTATAACAATTTTTATGGGGTTCGCGACGCTGCAGTTTACTTATCTGCAGGCGGGGATAACGGACAGTTTGGCGACCACTTTACCATTCATGACAATTATGTAGAACGAGCATTTGATGGTTTTACGTCGAAAAGAGGTGCTGACAACATAGTTATGCGTGACAACGTGCTGAAAGATGTCGTAGTTGGACTCAGTACAAAAAGCGTTTATCCAGGCTGGCAAGCTACAAACGTGAAAATTATAGATAACACTATCGATAACGCCATGCGCGCAATCAGCCTTGAAACCACGAATAGAGTTAAAGTTGAAGACAACGAAATAAACAAACTGGGAGATGCGGTTGCAGGCCAAACTTCAACCAGCAAGGCTAATTTCAATGCTTATGGTGACGCTTTTGAAGGCATCTCACTTAATGGCGTTCAAGGAACAAACACTATTAAGAATAATAAAATTAGAGGCGTTACCAATAGCCCGAGAGAAGGCTCCACGACTACGTGGGGTATTGTTCATCGCAGCTATGAAGGCCGAGATACTAAAAATATCAATAAAACTAACAATACATTTTCAAGCTTAGACAAATGGAGCAAGTACCTCTAACCGTTTTGCTCTATTGAGGTATCGAAGGCACAGTGTTTTTAATGCTGACCTTCGGTACATTCCTTCAACGCCTACATAGACAAGCTTGATCGCCCAGATTAATCAGCCAACTACTTCAATATCCTGTTTTAAGTCGCCCAACCCACTGAGTAAAGTAAACCGAATTGCGTTACGCCTCCCTCAAATTAAGTACCGAACACTAGCGTAATGTATGAAAGCACAAATCATTTTGATGTCTATTTTTTATACTTTTAATGCGAGATAATTCTCACTCGGAAAGACGGTGAACTTTGCTTGTAGATAAGCATTGAAATGAGGATAAGAAAATGAAAGATGATTTATCTCTCGAAAAAGTAATGGGTACTATAAAAAATTGGACTGAGGAGAACACAAACACTCCTACACCTTCGCTGTTAGTCTCATTGGACGATGGCTCATTCCACGTTGGATATTATGCAGGAATGGGCAATTCTGATAGCTCTCCTTTAAGCAAATTTATGCCACTTTATCAAGCTACCGTAGAAAAACTTTACCAGCAGGGTCGGTTGGTTGAAACAGGACGAGCATTCACTCTTTACCCTGGCAGCCACCGATTTAAATCGCTTGTATTAAAAAACTAGCTCTTCAACTTACACGCAATATTTTAGCTTTGCTTGGCTAAATTAGTCATAACACGAGACTAATAGCAGCCTTGTCCTCACGCGAGGACAAGATCGCGTTAGTTATTAAGACCAATGCTCTTTTAAGAGCGTCGCTGTCGTCTAAAGATTGTGATGTGCTTTGTGGAGCTTGGCTTTTTAAGCAAAGCGAAAGTTGGTCATAGAAGTTACGGGGTAAAGCTAAACGGGCAAAACTTCCCGCATTTCTTGCTCTGTAGAAATCTATAACGAGGTTCGTCGCATTAAGCTCACTACTATTTTCCATACTCTTGAAACTTGGAGTGCAATGGCAAAGGTCAACAATCTCTTTTATCGTATTCGACGAGAGTTGCTCTACCAAGTCTGAAGGCCACTCATCTAAATATCTACCGTTGACTACTTGCTGTAAATGCTGGTCAGTGAAATCCAAATAATTTTCTGACGACAAAATACTGTTGTCCCACGTGGCTTGCTGACTTCTATGAAGAAAGCCCCACTCCCTTTCGTAAATCGAAAACCATTTTGAAAAATTCTTAACCTCCCGCACGATTACTGTCTCTACGAGTGATTTTCCTTCTACATTAACCGTCACTATTGAATAGCCAGGCTGATAAGCAGCCAAAGATGGCACCTGAACATTGGTTAAACCGTGCTTTGAAGATTGGCTTACATCAAAAAGGTGCATGTGACCACCAAGATGCAGTTTCAAACCTGTTGCCGCTAGCACAGCTGTAGTATCTTCACTTGGTTGACGTGACATTTGCAGTGAATTTTCGCCAAATAGTTCAGCAATACTTTGTGTTTGTTGGTCTGAAAATTCAGCCATAGGAAAATGGCTAAAACTGACTAATTTTTTGTTCTGCTTTTTAGCGCGCACAACAACATCTTTAATCCAATACAACAGTTTTGGCTTGTACTTTACGAGCGCATTGTAGCCAGCATTGCTCGATCCATAAAACTGCTTGTCCTCCAGGCTACCTTTCGGCCTGTAAACATTGGCATCTATCGCCAAAAGCCAAAGGCCTTCCACTGGCTCTACCAAATAGCTCATATCAGGCATGTCCACACAAAATTCTTCTGTATCACACCATTGCCAGTGGCGCTCATCTAGATCCACTGTATTAAATGGCGTTTCGAACAACTTGTCTGCAGGCGAAGGTAAGAAACCATGTTCAGAAAGTGATTGTGCAATCTCTTTATACCCCCACTCTTTCAGTAGTTCTGAGCAAAAATCACTTTTCCCAGAAATACACTCTTGATGTGATGGGCTCATAACACTGATTTCTGCACCTTCACGATTTATAAAGTCTCGTTTACCACCTGGTTGCGTGAAAGGCCTGACTGGGTCATGGTTTCCGTTGATAGCGAAAAACCGTAGTCCGTACTTATGTCGGTATTCGTCTAGTATTTCCTTTAATGCAAGGATATTTACTGGCTGACCGTCGTCTGTAAAATCTCCCGGTAACGCTACTAACTTGATATTTCTTTCTACCACATCATCAAGCGCTTCTTTAAACACCATAATATTTTCATTAAACAGTCGAGTAGAACCTAATTGAGCCCGCATGCTTCTCAATAATATTGGAGCATGGCTTACAGGGTCTTTTGGCAAGGCATTTTTGGGAAGCTTTGCTGAAGCGGCTTCAGGTGCGTGAAGATGGATATCTGCTATGAAGGCTATTTTTACTTGCGTAAATTCACTTTGGGCTAAGGCATTAGTAGAGATAAGTGCAAAAAAATAAAAAATAACTAGCAACCCGCTAGACATTACATTGAACGCGCCAACGTTTAAAACTGGTATCTCTTTCGTTCTGTTTTCATTTTTACCCATAACGCAGCCCCGTTTATCAAGTCACTAATAGTAATAACTGCGCTTCGCACTCAGTGGGGACAGTGGTTCACAAAAACTAATTTAAAACGTTTTGGAGTATTACACTTTTGTGAAGTTTAGCGCTTCGCAAAAATTTCCTGTCCCCTTTTTCAAACAACTCCGCTCTACCCTTCAAAATACTCTTTGAATGTGTACCTATGCGTTATTTCTTACTTTCTTTAACTCTGGTTTTTAGCGCTATATCTTGCGCGAAATCACTGAACCAGTATCAAATTATTGGTTCGCACAATAGTTACAAAAAGGCGCTACCACCAGAGGCAGAGCAATTCTTAGCAGATACGTCACCTGACCTTTTAAAGAAGATTTCTTATAGTCACCCTTCGCTTCAAGAACAGTTGAATTTAGGAATTCGTCAAATTGAAATTGATGTAGTTAACGATCCGTATGGGCATCAATACAACACACCTGAAATAGAAACGTTTTCCAATAGCAACTGGTTTACAAAGAGCGAACGTCAAATTTTGGCAGAACCTGGGTTCAAGGTTCTACATATTCCACACGTCGATGTAATGACGCACTGTTCGACCCTGCAGCTTTGTGCAAGGCAACTTCTAGAATGGTCAGAAGCGAACCCTAACCATTTCCCCATTACCGTTCTTTTAAATGCAAAAGAGTCTCAGCCAACGTTTGTTAATAAGGCGGCCCCCGCCATTTTTTCGATTTCAGACTATGAACACTTAGATAATGAAATTGCGCGTTTATTCGGAAGCAAGTTAGTTACGCCAGATCGCGTTCGCGCCAGCTACCACACGTTAAGAGCAGCAATAACAGAGGCTGGCTGGCCAAGTATTGATGCACTTCGCGGTAAATTCTTATTTTTATTCGATGCTAACGAAGCTCAAAAAGAAATATACCTTCAACAGAGTTCAACGCTTCAAGATAGAAGCATGTTTCTCTCAGCACCGAAAAACTCCGACGCTGCCGCAATATTCATTCGAAACGATCCAGTTAAAAATCAGCAAGAAATTCAAGCATTAGTCAAAGATGGTTTTCTAGTGAGAACCCGCGCAGATGCTGATTTATCGGCTACGACAGAAAATTTGCGACAGCAAAGAGATGCTGCTTTTGCCAGTGGGGCTCAGTTCATCTCTAGCGACTTCTATAACCAGTCTCCCCAATCCATTAATCGCAGTTATTCAGTGTCTTTCGAGAATGATTGCTTGAAAAGATTTAACGCTGTTACACATCAAAATTTAATCAAATAAAAGGTAAACCCATGAATACTAATTTTAAAAAAACACTCTTAGCTACAGCTGTGCTATCAGCCACCTGCATGACGCAATTTACTGCGCAAGCACAGCAGACAGAAGATGAAATGATAGAGCAGATTGTGGTAAGTGGTTTTCGAGGCTCACTTATAAAGGCTAAAGATTTAAAAAAGGACGCGCTAGGTTCACAAGATTCAATTCTTGCTGAAGATATTGCTGACTTCCCAAGCCTCAATTTAGCGGAGTCTATTCAAAGAATACCAGGCGTAACCATAACCCGTGAAGCCGGTGAAGGTAGACAAATATCTCTACGGGGCCTCAACGCAGATTTTACTCAAGTGCAATTAAACGGCATGGAAGCACTGGGTACATCTTCATCAGCAATGGACAGTAGAGGTACAACTAACCTATCTCGCTCTTTCGATTTCAACATTTTTGCATCCGAGCTATTTAACCAAATTGACGTTCAGAAGAGCTATTCTGCAGAAATGGATGAAGGCGGCATAGGCGGCACCGTCAAGCTCTATACCGCAAAGCCATTTGATTATGATGGCTTCAAAAGTGTAATCAGTGCGCAAGCAGGCAATAATTCTTTGACCGACGACGCAGCCCCGAGAGTCGCAGCATTAGTTTCAAACACGTGGGGTGATTTCGGCGCTCTTGTTTCACTGGCACTTAGCAAGCGTGATACGGCTGAACAAGGTTATAACACCTATCGTTGGCGACCTCGCAACGCCCAAGGCTCAGACATATCTTCACTATCACCAGCAGATCAAGATGCTGTAAATAGCGGCAACCTGCGTTTCTCACGAGGCAGTAGATACTCCCAATTTAATAGTGAACAAACTAGGGTTGGCGCTACATTAGCGCTCCAATACAGACCGTCTGATGCATTTTCACTTGGTCTTGATGCGCTATACGGCACACTTGATAACGATCGCGGAGAGTTTCATTTACAAAGCAGAGGGTCTAGTTCAACCGCACTTGGCTGCACAGGAGCAGATTATGACGGTGCACGCAATTTTTGCTCTGCCTTGACTGACATAGAATATAACCAAAACAACGAAGTTATATATTCATCGTGGGAAAATACCGCGTTGCACTCAGAAAGTCGCGACCAAGAAGCAACAACAGACATTTCACAGTTGGTGTTGAACGCACAGTGGCGTGTAACGGATGCATTTACGGTTTCAGGCTTACTCGGGCATATGGAAAGTGAGTACGAAAGTAATAGTGCAAAAGTCTACTTAGAATCTTTCGCGGATATGACCATAGACTACAGAGAAGACCGCTTTTATGGTAGCAATACCTACATCAACGGATTTGATCCAACAGATATCAATGAGTACCGTTATCACGAGATAGATCTTCAGGAGGACGAAGTAGAAAATAGCTTTGATATCGCTAAGCTTGATGCGGATTACTTGCTGTCTGATAGCGCTTCATTGAAACTTGGTGGCTCATTTAAAAAGTTCGAACACAGCAACAACAGAGAACAAGTCGGCAATGCATTAAGAAGTGAATGGCAAAGTGGCGAAGTAAGCGATGTGATTAATCCTGAATATGTTTATGTAAACTCCATTCACAAAAAACAAGATTGGCTAAGTACGGACGTTGGCGCTGTGCTAAATGAATTCAATGTTGAGCGCGACATAACGTATAGCGATGCGCCTAATGAAGTCACAGAAGAGACCATGGCGCTATACGCGACATATGAATATGACTTGCTATTACCCGATTCTGAGCTAAGAGCTAGTTTTGGTTTACGCTATTTTGATACCGACATTCAATCGAGTGGCATCGTAAATGGTAGCGAATACGTCACTGTAGAGAGGGACTATGATGGACTGTTGCCAACGCTAAATGTTGCATGGTATGCCACTGAGAGCCTTGTGTTAAGAGCGAGCGCTGGGAAAAACGTAACGCGACCTACACTGGGAAGCTTATCTGTATCAGGTACGGTAAATACTGACCCATTATTTGGTTCAAGTGGTTTGAGTATCAATGCGGGTAATCCTGGTCTTCAGCCTTTTGAAACAATCAATATGGAGGCAGGAGTTGAGTACTACTTTGATGAAGTCGGTTATGCCTCTATCACTTACTTCCAAAAGGAGATTGATAATTTTATAGCTACTAATGTATCTCCAATAGCCTATGGTGATACAGGATATCCGCTTTCGTTAATTGAAGGCATGGTAGACGAAAATGGAAATGCACAAACGCCAGATACACTGTACACCTTCTCACAGCCTCAAAATTTAGCAGAAAGCGACTTTTCAGGCTGGGAAATAGCGTTCCAGCGTGATTTCGATTTTCTGCCAGCACCGTTCGATAATCTTGGCGCTATTGTTAACTATACCTATTCTGATGGCGAGTCTTTACACAACATCTTAGTCGATGGTGAAAGCGTGGAGGTTTACCGCCCCTTTTATGGATTGTCTGAAAATATCTACAATGCAACGATGTATTACGAGACTGATAATTGGGGAGTGCGCGTTTCTGCAGCCTATCGTGATGATTACCTAACGCAGGTTGAAACGTCGAGCAGTGACCAAGATGAGGCGGGCTTTCACGGCACCACTTACTGGGACTTCTCAGCATTTTACAATGTAAATGATAACCTCAAGCTGACACTAGAAGGAATCAACCTTTCTGATGAGCGCGAAGAGCAATACAGCGATTCGGATGACCGTTTGTACAACACAACGGTAAGTGGAAGAACATTTTACTTAGGTTTTACTTATTCAATGTAAATAGATGTGCTCGAAGGGCTCATAAGAATAAGCCCTTCGAGCTTTTAATAGCGATAAGAAATGGCAAGAGAATAATTACGACCACTTACCGTAGTATTGTATGGACGATAAGAAGAATCGGAGTACTGAATTTCTCGTTCATCAGTAAGATTAGTTGCTTCAATCCTTAGCTCTACACTGTCCGAGATTTGATAAGCTACTACCGCATCCATGTATAGCGTAGACAGAAATCCTGTCTCATTTTCATCAACTAAGGTTCCTCCATCTACTCTTGCAATATACTCATCGCGATAGGTGGCTGAGAGCCTCAGGCTCAATGCGTATCCCTCAAGATAGGCGGTAAGATTGGCCAATAGCGGAGAAAGATAAGGCGCAGTCTTTTTATCTAGGCGCTCACCAGTATTAGTGTTGTAATACTGAACATTTCCAAATGTATAACTAGCATTTGCCACTATCCCAAAGTGAAATACGTTAAAGCGCGACATATAGTCGCCCAATGACCACTCTAATTGCGCACTCCCTTCTACGCCATATAAAAAATAAGTACTTTGGTTCGTTGGCGTTACAACATCTACGTAGACACGTTCAAAATCACTAGAGAATAGTTCAGGATAATCGCTAGCTACATCACTTAAAAGCAAGCGTTGACTAGTGGAAGCTAAACTGTTTTTTATCCATTTACCAAATATATTAGCTGAGTATCTATCGGTTTCTCCCGGATAGGCTTCGAAGCTTAGATCGAGATTGTAAGCACTTATAGGCTTAAGCCTATCATTGGAAAGAATGAATACATTTTCGTCTTCGATAAGCTGAATATTTCTTGTCAAGGTATCTAATTCTTGGTGGCCTATCGTTCTGCTCATTCCAACTTTGACTACTTGCTCACCTTTTCTGTAGTTAAATTGTATTGAGGGTAGAAACGCAATATTGCTTAAGTCATAGCGATTTATAAGACTAGACTGAAATACCGAAACAGAAGACGCATCATGCTCTGCTCGTAGTCCCGCATCGAAAGTCCAATCACCACCTTCGACAGAGTATTGAGTAAAAAAAGACGTTCTTTTTTCTTTTATCAGATTGTCAATAACTCTATCGGGAGCGTAAGACAATAGCAGTGAATCCACCGAAGAAGGTTTGTTGTAAAAAGTGAATACCTGTTCTGGTCTAAGGGCTAACCAATTTAAATGCTGATGACTATCAAAAACATAGGCTGTGCTTTGAGGTACTGACTCTCGTGTAGATGACCAGCGTTCTTTTAGGATGTTTTGAATATCCGTATATTTGGCCGTATTTTCAAACTGTACAAATTCCAAACCCAGCTCCCAACTACTTCGGTGGCTTGCATTTACCTGTATTTGACCTTTCACGTAAGTAAAATCAGACGTGGAGATAAACTGCTCAGAGTCGAGTTCGTTCATTTGCCACATATCGGGTTGAGTCAAGCCCGCACTATATTTTATATCAGGGAAGTAATAATCGCCTCTGTAGTCAATAGAAACATCACTTTCTCCTCTCATGTAAGCTCGAATACTCTGAGGCATTCTATACCTAGCACTTTGCATACCTAGCACGCCATCAAATACAAGATTGCTCGACAGTCTATGCTCAAAGTTCAGCACGGTTTGTTGAAACTGTGTTGATACCTCCTGATGACGGCTTTCTGTTCCAACACGAGCATTTCGGTAATCCGCGTAAACGAGTTCGTTCTTTGAGTTAACCTCTGCATCCGTTAAAAAAGTTTTGCCCTCGATTATTGGCGTAGACTGAAAACCCCGTGGGTATAGATGATTCTCTTGTCGTTGGCTATCGAGTCGGCCGTAGATCCAGTCGATTGTGAAGTGACTTGGCTCAGTTTGATACTCTATAGTCGCCCCGATACCCAGGCGGTCCATGTCTCCTCGCCACACAGAATAACGATTTCCCCTTGGAACCCTAATTTCTTGATCCTGCCAAGCGTCAACCAATTCAGGCTCTAAAGCAGAGACATCCGCCCCTTCGGGAGCAAGTAGCCTCCACCTAAAGGTATTTGCGCCTTGCTCTTGATACGACCTTTGTCCGTAGGCTGCAGAAATCAACATGCCCCAATGCTGGTTGGTTGAAGACAAAGTAAATGAAGAGCGGTTTGAAAGACCTTCAGCATATTGGTTCGTATCGATTTGATGAGAAATGTTCCAATGTAGTCCTGGTGAATCGAAAGGTTTTGCTGTGGTTAGTGCGGCAATACCAGCTACGCCGCCGCTTGGTTGCCCTACAGAGTAGCTTTTAAAAACTTTAATCTGATTAAAAAGTTCTGAAGTAAACAAGTTGAGGTCAAAGGAACGATCTCTATCTCTCTGTGTCCTGCTATCCATAGGAGAGTCATTGTTTGAAAGTACAGGCATCCCATTAATCGTAACTAAGGTAAAGTCGGGGTCTAAACCTCGAAGCACCACCTGCCGCCCCTCACCTGCTTCCCTCGTTATGCTCATTCCTGGAATTCGTTGCATCGATTCTGCAAGATTTCTGTCTGGGTATCTTGAAATGTCTTGAGCGACGATAACATCTGTGACCTGTTTCTCGTTGCGCTTTTCTTGTCTAGACAGATTTAGAGAGCCTCGAATTCCATTAACGTTTATTTCTTCGATAACGCTTTGGTCGATTATACTTTCAGCCCTTCGAATGACTACCCCACTACTCGTAATGCTAAAAGTTAATCCAGTTCCATCTAGCACCTTTTGTAGTACAGTTTCGAGCGTAAACCTGCCAGAAATAGCGGGCGACATTACTTCTTTAATCAGGGAGGGCGATGCGACATAACCAACACCGAACTTTTCTGCAATTACCGCTAAGCTTTGGCTCAGTGATGTTGAAGAAAGCGTTATATATTCTAGTCTCTCAGGGGCAACGGTAGATGCATGAGTAATAGAACTCATGTCACTGACAAATAATGACAAAAAGAAAAATACTCTACATTTACACGAAACGTGCTTAAGCATAGTGAATGACTACTTTATTTGTCTCACTATGTAATCTGTACTCGTTCGTTCGACCGAGAATTCTTGCATTGAAGATAATAAGTTTAGAGACTCACTAATATCGCGTAAACTAAACCGCCCTGAGATAATTACATCTGGGTCGCCAATGTAGTTGAGGTGTCGTGATGAATAACGGTTCAATCTTTCTATCACCACGTTTATAGGTGTGTCTTCAATACTTAACCACCCCATCCTCCAACTTGGGACCTGCTGAGGCGTAAATACCGAGTTTGATGTAACAACACCGTTTTTGAGCGTAAGTTTTTGACCTCTATTTAAGAGAATTTCGCGGTCGGCGCTAACTCTTACCGTACCGTCGTAAACTTTTACTATAGTCTGACCTTCTAGCCTATCAATGTCGAAAGCGGTCCCTACAACTGTGATTGTTGCTTCATCCAAATCGACAATGAACGGTCTTTGTGGCGCATGCGTTACGTCAAAATATGCCTGGCCTTTAGTGAGGTTAACCTCTCTCTTTTCAGCACTAAACGCTACACTTATTTGACTATCACCACCTTGATAAACAATTGAGCCATCATCTAATACATTGGACTTTTCTTCTGTAGTAGAAGTTGAAATAACGGTGAAAGTACTGGTTTCATGGTCAGCAAGGGCAGACAGTTGTTCCTCAGAGTTCGCCGTTAAATCGACATTACCCGAAGTAAAAAATACGACAACACATGCAATACAGGCCGCCGAAGCAATTGACCAGTAGGTGGCCCTGCGACTGCGCGCCACTTTATCCTCTCCACTTTTATGATCAGTTAGACCATTTCGTGCTAGTGGCGCTTTATTTGTTGTGAATTTTGTAGAGAGAGCTATTGACCGTGCAGCGAGCTCAGGCTGCCCCATTGCGGTAGCTATCTTGCGAAAAGCAGCCTTGTTTTCTTCTATAGCAAGCCAGTTCGCGAAATCACTCTGCTCTTTTTCGCTTAATTCATCAATACGATCAAACCAGTCTGCTGCTTCCTCTAGAACTAATGATGTCATTTTATTAAGCCGTTAACCCTGTACAGTAAAACCAAGAGGTAGAATTTCATTTTAGTTATCCTCAAGCCATCCAGCTTCTTCAAGTTTCACAGTGATTTCTACCATCGCTCTTGTTAAATGCTTTTTGACCACCTCAACACTTACATTTAACCTTCTTGCGATGTCATCTCGCGCCAAGCCTTCTACTCTTCGAAGCAGAAAAATTTCTCTTCTGATGGGTGACATGTTTAGGAGTATATTATCTACTAACGCCAGTTTCTGTTGATTAAGATAAGTATTACTTGGAGAATAGTCGTCAGATTGAATACTTACTTCTCCAATTTCGACGTACTGCGGAACACTTTTTTTCTGAAAATCGTATAAAACTGTTTTTGACACAGTGATCATATAGGCAAGTGGAGACTCTAATTCAGATAACTGCTTGCTCCTCTTCGTCCTTAACACTGTCTCTTGAAAGATATCGTCAGCTTGGCTTTGATCGACTGTTAAGCTTCGGATGAATGCCTTAAGCGACGTGAGTAAATCTTTTACGTCGTTATTTTCTAGCTCATCCCAATGTAATTCTGCCGATGGTTTCATTATTCGTTAATTTACTGAAATTCCATGAAATTATCATATATCATTTGTATGACACTATGATTTCAGAGGCCTCGGAACCCCATTTAAAATCTAGCTGTACGCCTCAAATACTAAATGAAGTGAGGTGAGAAAATTCACCTCACTGAAAATTAATAAATATCTAGATAAAACATATCTTTGAGCAACATGTTTTCACCTTTTAAATAAGAAGGGTTTCGGTCACACGTATTTTCTGTTCCGTCAATGATTCCAGCTAGAACCCTCCCTCCATCAGTTCTGCACACCGTTCTTTCATGCGGCCTAAGATCCCTTGTAATTGGGTTTGTAGAACCTGGGAAAACACTACTTTGTCCAATACTAGAAAGTTCTTGAACTCCTGGAGCCCATGTTTGACCTGGCCCCCTGGGATCTTTCCAATAGTAGCAGTAGTTCCCCGTCCCAAATGCCCAACTGTCGAAAGATGCCCTACTACGCTGGTCGTGATAATTACCGTGAGAGTACTTTCCTACATAAACCACTGGATGACTACCATCGGTTTCGATTTCTGAGACCGGTTTGGTGTATCTACCATTGTGCTGCCAGTAAGTGACGTGCTTTATCGAGCCATTTACAGTGTGCACAGTTACTGGCTCCCAATCATCTGAGTGACCACTGTCAAAAGTAGTACAACCATTTTGATTACCGTAGTAAGCCCAGTAAGTAATAAGTGAATGACTATTTCCACCTACTAATTCGGAATAGCTTTCTACATAAACAGAAGGAGGTGACACCTGAAATGAGGATTTGCTAGTGCAATTGCCAGAGTTAAGTCCTTGGGCGGGTTCAGTTGGCCAGCACTGTAGGTCGTTTCTTAGTTTAAAAACAGGCCTAAAATCCTGTACTTCTGTAGTGTTAGCTGAAGATGAAAAAGATAAGCTAGCTATAATTAATGCAGCGATAGTCTTCATAGTTAATCCAATTAGGTTAAGTTAGTTCGCAGTTAATTTAAAACTACAACTATGAAGACTAATTATTTATCAAGACGGGGACGAAAATAGTGCGTGAGATTAAAACTTATCTAAATCTAATATGATCGCGGTTAAGGTCACTAATCTTCGAACAGCCCATTAGTCGCATATCGCGCTCGATTTCCGCAACCATTAATTGCATCGCTCTCTCTACTCCTTTTTGACCCGCCGCGGCTAAAGCAAATAGATAATAACGTCCTAAGCCAACAGCTTTTGCCCCAAGCGCTAATGCTTTTAAAACGTGAGTGCCTCTTTGAGCACCACTATCAAATATGACATCTATTTTGTCGCCGACTGCGTCAACAATTTCAGCCAGATGATCAAACGAACTTCTCGAACCATCTAACTGACGACCGCCGTGATTAGAAATAACGATTCCTGTGCAACCGATATCCACAGCACGCTTTGCATCTTCAACACTCATAATGCCTTTCAAGCAAAACTGGCCATCCCAGAACTTAACCATCTCTTCAACATCTTTCCAATTCATCGAGGGGTCTAGCATATTAGTGAAATAATCACCTATTGAGCTAGCACCGCCCCCCATGTCGATGTGGGCGTCTAACTGAGGAAGAGAGAATTTCTCGTGGGTAACATAGTTGATCCCCCACATCGGTCGTGTTGCAAATTGCCATAAGCCTTTGAGGTTGAGTCGAAAGGGAATAGCAAAACCTGTTCGCAAATCACGCTCTCTGTTGCCACCAGTGATAGAATCAACTGTTAGCATCATCACTTCAATATTAGATTCTTTGGCTCTTTCCATCATAGCCCTGTTCAGGCCACGATCTTTATGAAAATAGAACTGATAAACTTGGGGCGTATCATATTTTTTAGCGATTTCTTCCATACTCACTGTACCAAGGGAAGAAACACCAAACATCGTTCCAAATTTTTCCGCTGCTCCTGCGGTCGCGCGCTCACCTTGGTGATGAAACAGGCGCTGCAGTGCCGTAGGGGATAAATAGACTGGAAGCGCAAGCTTCTGCCCCATCACCTCAACACTTAAATCAATGTCTTTTACACCGGTCAGAACGTTTGGAATAAGATCGCAACTCTGAAAAGATTCAGAGTTGCGACGCATAGTTACCTCGTCGTCAGCTCCCCCGTCGATATAATTGAATATAGGACCAGGCAGCCTTTTTTGCGCTAACTTTCTAAAATCATGATAGTTATGACAGTTACTCAATAACATTTGCGTTTTCTTATTCCGATAGTTTGACAACAGCTATTTATATTATTCTTATTCTTCTTTATTCTTCTTCAATCGCTTTTTTGTAGAGTACAGGTAGAAAGCGGCTACCAATTTTTTTCTACACAATCCCTGAGCCAGTGGCATTAGGGTCACGCGGACGTTCTTTATCCATCCTTTCTCTGTAGTCGACAGAGCGGTACGCGCCGATAGGGTTAATCGCCGCTGATTGACGATAGCGAGCCATGGCTAAGATAGGCGTAACATCAACGTTAAATGCTTTCTTAAGCTCAAGCGAGGCCATCATTGCATCATTGTCTTCTTGATAACCGTATAGCGCTTCTCTGTCCACTAGTAGTGCTTTAACGTAAGAACGTTGCACTTCGATTGCAGAAATAATCAAGCTTTCGATAGGATCAGTAACATTATGTGATTGGTCCAACATGTAAGATGGATTGAACTCTGCTTGTTGACGATATTCAGCATCAACTAATTCATTGAAAATTAGGAACTGTTGATATGGATGCAGTGAACCACTGTCTAAATCGTCATCGCCATACTTACTATCGTTGAAGTGGAAACCGCCAAGCTTCTTAAACTGAATTAGACGCGAGACAATCATTTCAATGTTTGTATTCGGTGCATGGTGGCCTAGGTCAACAAGTGATTTACACTTCGGACCTAAATGCATAGCAGCAAGAATATTCGAGCCCCAGTCTTGAATTACTGTTGAGTAAAATGCAGGTTCGAACATTTTGTGTTCAATATGCATTTCCCAGTCATCTGGAAGCCCTGCATAGATTTTCTCCATGCTAGACAAGTAGCGTTCAAATGCACGTTGAAAATGCTGTTGTCCTGGGTGGTTTGAACCATCACCTACCCAAACGGTAAGGCTCTTTGCATCTAGCGCTTTACCGTACTCGATGCAGTCTAGATTGTGTTGAATAGCCAACTCGCGAGATGCTTCTTGCGTATTGCTCAAGCTACCGTATTTGTAAGATGCCGTTTGGCCCTTCTGATCTTGAAAAGTATTTGAGTTAACAGAAACCCACTTAATTCCATATTCATCAGACGCTTGTTTCAATTCGCTAAAGTCATCTACCTTGTCCCACGGAAAGTGCGGCGACACACTATCGGTACAGCCAGAAAGTTCATTAATAACCGAACAGTCTTCTAGTTTTTCAAAAATGTTGCGAGGCTCACCCTGTAGAGGGAAGCGAGCAAACCTTGTACCGCCCGTGCCTGTTCCCCATGAAGGAACAGCAATTTGAAACTCTTCTGCGGCCTTGGTAAATTTTTCAATATCAATACCATCACGTGCCAGCTTATCGGCAAGCGCGTCATAGTCAGTTTTAAGGTTTCCGTAAAGCTCTTCGTTCTGTTCGCTTACTAAAGCTGAATCTATTCTACGTAACATAATATACTCCTAGCGTAAGAAGGCTTCGTGCAAACCGCCGTCTACACTAATGATTTGGCCTGTGGTTTTATTAAGCTGTCCAGATACAAGAAGGTAAGCTGCCTCTGCTTGATCTTCAGGCGTGATTGGTGACTTAGTAAGTGTTCTCTGCGCATAGAACTCAGCCAAGCGTGTACGAAGTTCCTCAGTGGAGTCTGACTCTTGGAACGGGATATCATACTTTGTTAGCGAAGATATAACGCGGTCGCGTGGGAACATGCTACTACCCTGTACGACAGTCGCAGGTGCCAGCGCGTTAACATTCACAAGCGGTGCTAGTGTTACAGCAAGCTCTCGTACTAAGTGGTTTGCTGCAGACTTACTTGTATCGTAAGCAAGTGAACCTTTCTTCGATACAGCTCCATTCACACTTGTAGTTAAAACCATATTCCCTTTCATTTGCTGCTTTTCCCAAATTTTTTGGGCTTCAGAAGCAACGACATAGCCACCTTTAACGTTTACGTTAAAGCTTAATTCAAACACTTGATCATTCTTCGCCAAATCTGCGCCTTCTGCGATGAAAACACCAGCGGTAACAATGACTTTGTCGATACCTCCGTAGGCAAGAGTAACGTTAGCAAACAACTCTTCTACGGTATCGCGCTTTGTGATATCTACTTCTAAAGCAATCGCCGGTCCGCAAGAAGAAATACCTGTTCCAGCTACTCCGATACCTTTACCATATAGAGCCTCAAGCTCTTCTGCTGTGGCTTTAGCATTTTCTAAACGCAAATCAGCACAAACAACATGCGCGCCCTCTTTCGCTACGCGGTGAGCTGTAGCTTTGCCAATACCATCGCCTGCGCCAATTACTACAACTACATCTCTTGCTAAAGGGGCTTCTTTAGGCATTCTTTGTAATTTGGCTTCTTCTAAAGCCCAATATTCAATATCAAATGCTTCTTGTGCTGGTAATGCTGTGTACTCTGATATAGCCTCAGCGCCTCTCATAACTTCAATTGCACAGTTATAAAATTCAGCAGTAACTCTCGACTCGCTTTTGTTTTTGCCCCATGCAATCATTCCAACGCCAGGAATAAGAACAACTGTAGGACTCGGATCCCTCATTGCTGGAGAATCTTCTCGCTTACATGCTTCGTAATAGGCCGTATAGTCTGCTCTATATTTTTCTAAAGAATCTTCAAATTTTTCAACCAATGTTTCTAGACCATCTGTTTCAGGATTAAAGTCTACAAACAATGGTTTAATCTTTGTGCGAAGGAAGTGGTCGGGACAAGATGTGCCTAAATCAGCGAGTCTAGAAGCATCTACACTATTTACGAAACGTAGTGTTGCTTCATCGTTTTGCAATGTGCCGATATATTTAACCTTATTCGAAAGCTTGCCTCGAGCAATTGGCATGAACTCTACGAGAAGCTTCTTCGAGTCCTCAGCAGACAACGGCGCATACTTTTGACCACCGAATGTTTGCTCGCCCTTGTCATGCTCTTCAATATAACGAGCAGCCGTTTCAATAACCCACAGTGACGTTTCATAACAGCTTTTGCTCTCTGAAGACCAGTTTGTGTGACCATGTTGTCCCAGCAAGATTCCCCAGATATCTGGATTCGCTTTGTAGCTATCCTCACAAACTTTAGCGGCTTCCCATCCCGGTCTCATCCATGGCACGTATGCCAGTTTTCCACCCCAAATCACTTCCGTAAGGGCTTCTTGGTCTTTACAAGAGGCAACCGATATAACTGCATTTGGATGTAAGTGATCGACATGCTTTTCGTCAATCATAGAGTGCAAAGGCGTATCGATTGAAGACGCTCTCGGATTCAAGCAAAAGTTGCAGTGTTTGAACATACCAACCATGCGATCTTCACCCGCAGACTTATAACCTTTATCAGGATATTGCTGATAAACGGTATCTAAAGCTTTTAGTTTGTCTTCATAAAGTGAAGAAAAGTTTTCTTTCGTCGAAGTTCGTAAATCACCGCCAGAGCCTTTAACCCATAATACTTCTACTTGCTCACCTGTTAACGGGTCTTCCTCAAATAGCTTTGCAGATGTATTGCCGCCGCCAGTATTTGTAATCCTTTGGTCTTCTCCTAGCTTATTGGAACGATAGACTAGGTTTTCTACTGGAGAAAGCTTATCTGCTTCTTCATCCTTCCAAAGATACTTTACATGCTTGTAATCATCGGGTTTAAAAGCCATTACAGTGTCCTAAAATTAACAGTTAGTTATGTATCACAAATGTGAACATCGATTAATACGTCCACAATATACGCCACTTTCAATCCTTGTCAATCAATTTCAATCACCAGTGATTGAAATTTGATTGCTAGTGTCATGAATTTTGTACTAAATTGACTAATTCTTTTAGTTTTGAGCGCCTTTGATTGACCTATGCCATTCTTTTACATACGCATTGAGACCAAAGAAATAAGAAGGCTCAACGGTTTCTAGGTCAAGCTTGTGTGCTTGTTCACCGTATTTAATAAGTGCAGCCGCTCCTAGTACAGTTCCGGTATTGTCTGAAGATGCGAATACGGTTTGGTTGGGTCTTAATTGAGCAACAAGGCGACAGAGTAAAGGATTCTTTAAAAAAGCCCCCTCAATGTAAATCGGCCCTTCAGCGTTTAAATCACTCAGACGCTGATTGATCATTAGTGCGCAGTAAAGAGTAGCAATGGCCTGCGGAGAGCTTGGTTTTTCTGGACATAGCAAGCGAGGTTTAATACCCGGAAACGGCCCATTACCTTCACTAAAATCCGGAGTAACAAGCCAAAAATTACTCAGAGCATCTTGAATTGAGCTCTCGGTCGGATTCATCTTTATATTACCGCCCAAAGTTGTACATATTCTTTCGTACTCTCTCCCTCCCATGAATCTTGCACAGGAAACTGGGTTACCATTAATGTCAACATTGGCAAGCGTATCTGTTTTATTGTGAAGAGAGCTTACAGCCCCACCAGACTGCATTAAGATAGTCCAAGTTCCAGTAGATATGACGGTGAACTCGTCATCTTGTTCGCCGCTATTCAGGTATCGTAAAAAGCTCGCATTACTATCATGAATACCACAGTAAATCTTGCACGATGTCGGTAGAGCGGTCTGTTTAGAAACCTCATCGGTCACGTTTCCGACGCAATCCCATGCTTTCTTCAAAGGAGGAAACAAGTTAGACCACCCTTTCTTATTTGCAAGAGAAGAGTATTCACCCTCTATAGGCTTCCATAAGTCTGTGTGACAACCCAATGACGTTACTTCAGAGCTTAGCTCAGCACCTAGCCTCCATGCCCAATACTGCGGATACAATAAGATTGTATCCGCATTCGAAAACGGCTCTGGATACTTCCTTTGTAACCAATATAATTGCTTGGCTAGGTTTAAACCTGCTGGAAGATAAGGCGAGTAAGTTTCGTTGAAAACTGGGCGTTCTGCCTTGTATAGCTCAGCGCATTCATCGATACCTTGATATTCATAATCTAAGATGGGAAGCGTGAGCGCTCTTGATTTATCTGTAACATTGCTATCAATAAGCGCAGCAGTTGCCCCATGGGTAGTCACAACGAACCCCTCAACATTTTTGGTATGCGTACAAGACTTAAGCGTCTCGACAATCCAGTCCCATATGTTGTCGACATCTGCTTGAGGGTATTGGCCCGCTATAGGGGCGTTTTTGCAACTGAAACTCGCTACCTGCTCATGATTTGACACAAACAATAGTTTTATATGAGTCTTACCAATATCTAAAACAGCTTTCACTCTTACGCTAACTCCAGTTTTCTGAGATGACAGAGATACCGACTAAATGGCAACACCAACAAAAGCCATGGCGTATTCATTCAAACTTTTAAGTAGTTATGCGGCATCCCTAATTGTTAACACTATGTATACCAAATAGTGACTGGAATTGAAAGCTTTTGACTAATAACTATCAAGTTAATGATAATTAAGTACACCACTTCAACGGTTATTAGGATTATGGAGATTTTTTTTGAAAGGACTGATGAATAGAGGTTTCAAATTGCAGGAAACCTCTTATAAGTAGCAAATTACATGAGTGTTGATGGAAACTAACTTCCGCTTACCAGATTATTAGTTCAGGGGGATAATAATAGTTACGCAGCAGCGAGAGTTTCCACATCAACGACGATTACTTCAATACCGTAGCTTTTGATCTCATCAAGCTGTGCTTTGTCCGCGCGATTATCCGTAATCACTATGTCAACCGCATCTAAATCGCAGAAAACCAGATTGCTCTGTAAACCAATTTTACTGCTGTCAGCTAATACAACTAACTTGTCAGCTTGCTTACGCAATTTCTTTTCCGCCAAGATTAAGAGAGGGTCAGATTCCATTACGCCATACTTGCTAATTCCTGGCGTGCCCATGAACATCATAGTCCCACGGTAGTTCTGAGTCGTATCATTTTCAAACGAGCTCAATATTATACTTTGTTTTCGGTAAACCTCGCCGCCAGGTAACGTCACCTGATTTTGGCTGTTTTCCACTAAGTCTTGGGCAAGAACAAACGAGTTGGTGAGTACATTGAGTCGCTTATCTCTTAAAAATTCTGCCATCATAAATGTCGAACTACCGCCATTTATAATGATCGATTCACCGTCATTGCAAAGTTCGCATGCGGTTTTAGCGATAGCGCGTTTTATGTCTGCGTTTTTCTCTTTATCGATTAGAAAAGCGTTTCCAGAAAGATAGAAGTTTGAAGTGGAGCCACTATCTATTACTTGTGCGCCGCCGCGAATTTTTTTAATCTTTTTCTGCGCAGATAGTTTCTTTAAGTCTCGTCTGATAGTTGCTTCTGATGCTCCAAGTTGACTACACAACTCAGGTACACTTGCAAATGTTGACTCTTCCAATATCTCTAGAATTAACTGCTGTCGCTGCTTTTCAAGCATTACTTTTCTGTCCTATTTAGCGTTATAGATATTAATATAGGGACCCAAGTAACCAAAATCAATCAAAAAACTCATTTCATGATTGATTTTGATATAATTTACATACTTGATAGCTATTTTCAGTAGATTATCTAGCTTAACGAAGAGATTTCGATGTGGTCCATGTCGTCAAACTCTTGATTCTCACCACCCATCGCCCAGATAAAACTATAGTTAGTCGTACCGACCCCACTGTGAATAGACCAACTAGGAGAGGCAATAGCAACTTCAGGGGCTAATGGCAAAGTTTTGACTTCTTTAGGCTCACCAAGCATGTGAAATACTCGTTCGTTTTGGTCAAGGTCGAAGTACATATATATTTCAGTTCTACGAAAATGCGTATGAGGCGGCTTAGTATTCCATACGCTGCCTGTTTTTAACTCTGTAATACCCATCACTAATTGACAGCTATCCACGATTCCAGGGCGGATTGATTGGAAAATCGTTCTTTCATTCGATGTTTCCTGAGAACCAAGCTCGATGTGTTTTGCATCGACTTTAGGCACGTGAACTGTTTTAGTTACACGGTGTGCTGGGTATGAAACCATATAAAATTTTGCAGGCTCATTTGGGTCATCCGATGACAAAGTAACTTCTTTACTTCCTCTCGACACGTACAAGCTATCTTTTTGCGCCATCGTGTAATCATTGCCATCAACTTTAACAGCGCCTTTACCACCGATGTTAATGATGCCAAGTTCTCGCCTTTCACAAAAATAATCGGCCGCTAATTCTTTATGTGTAGGTAACTCAATAGGTGAGCCTGTCGGCATCGCGCCACCAATAACAGCCCGATCAACATCTGTGTACGTAAGTGAAAGCTGACCAGGAACGAAAAGAGGTTCAGTTAAGAAAGCCTCTCTAAGCTCTTCATTAGTCATGCTGGGGTAGCTGCGTTTATTTGTAGAGAAAAGAAAATTCATGCGATACCTTTTTATCGTGAGGTGAAAATTTGAACAGGCTCGCTTTAGCGAGCCATCCAGCCACCGTCAACAAGCAATACATGCCCGTTAACATATGATGAGGCCTTTGAAGAAAGGAAAATAGCTGCACCTGCCAGGTCATCTGGTTGCCCCCATTTATCCGCAGGAATTCGGCTACTAATACTTTCAAATCTCTCTTTGTCTTGACGGATATTAAAAGTATTGTCTGTTTCAAAATAGCCAGGGGCAATTGCATTAACTTGAATGTTTTTGTTAGCCCACTCATTAGCAAGCGCTTTAGTCAACTGAGCTACGCCGCCTTTGCTTGCTGCATAAGCAGGTACTGTTATTCCACCAGAGAAACTCAGTAACGATGCGATATTAATTATCTTCCCGCTGCCTTGCTTAAGCATCTGCTTGCCAGCTTCTCGACAAAATGTGAATACGCCATTTAAGTTAACATTTATTACTTCATTCCAATCTTCATCAGAAAACTCGTGCGCAGGTGAACGCTTAATTGTCCCAGCGTTATTAACTAAAACGTCAATTCGACCATGATTTTCAATAATCTTATTTACGGTATCGATAATTTGGGAGGTGTCTGATTGATCGCACCCATAGCCAGCACACTCAATATCTTTCTTAACCAGCAAGTCAATGGTAGATTCTACGCTCTTTGTCGAAGAGCCAATCGCGATTACTGTCGCACCCGCTTCACCTAGCGCCAAAGCAATGCCCTGCCCTAGCCCTCTGCTCGCACCAGTAACGACTGCAACTTTTCCATGTAGGCCAAATTGTCTACTTAAATAATCAGACACGTCATGTCTCCTAACTTTATTGTAATTAAATGAGACCCAGAAGCTTAGGTAAAAACTCGCTGATTTCTGGGAAAATAATGGTAAGCGCTAGTGCAAAAATCATCGCAACGTATAACGGAAGAATAGGTTTCATAATCTCACTAATAGATACTTTTCCTATACTGCATCCCACGAATAAAACACTTCCTACAGGAGGTGTGCACAGGCCAATAGATAAATTTAAAATCATCATAATCCCAAAGTGCAGAGGCGATATATTCAGCATTTCCGCAATGGGTAAAAATATGGGGGTAAATATCAGTACTGCTGGGGTAACATCCATGAATGTGCCTACAGCAAGCAATATAAGGTTCATTATAAGAAGTATAATGATGGTATTTTCAGACACCGATAGTAGCGAGTTGCTGATAGCTTGCGGTATCTCCTCATAGGACATCAGCCAAGACATTGAGGCCGAGGCACCAATTAGAAACATAACAATCGCTGTTGTACCTACGGTTTTTAATAAAATTGGGTAAAGGTCTTTTATTGACAACTCTTTATATACACCAAGGGCCAACACAAGGGAGTATAAAACTGCTATGGCCCCAGCCTCCGTCGGCGTAAATAGGCCTCCAATGATCCCACCAATGATTAGCACAATTAAGAACAAACAAGGGATAGCGCCGAATAAACTGGGCCAAAACTTCCCTACTTCTATACTGCTATCCGCGGCAATTCCGGCTCGCTTGATATAAAATGCAGCCCCCATCATTAAAAAAGCCGTAACTAAAAGGCCTGGTAAATATCCGGCTATAAACAGGGCTGCTATTGATACTCCGCCACTAGCTAATGAATAGATGATAAGAATGTTACTGGGAGGAATTAGCATGCCTGTTGTTGCAGCGGTGACAGTGACTGCCGTACTAAACGGCCTGCTGTAGCCCTCTTTTTCCATTGCAGGGACCATAAAACCGCCGACAGCAGATGTTGCCGCAACAGCTGACCCCGAAATCGAGCCAAAAAGAGCACAAGAGATAATATTTACAAAGGCTAGGCCTCCAGGGAGCTTTCCGACCAACACTTTGGCGAATTCAATCAGTCTGACAGCAATCCCACCTTGCCCCATCAGATATCCAGATAAGACAAAAAAAGGAATCGCTAATAATGCAAAGCTATCAACCCCTACTGCTAGCCTTTGCGCTAGCGTAGTTAACGCAGGAAGCGTATCAATCGTTAAGAGCATAGTCGCTAAAGTCGCTACAATAATACTCACTGCGATAGGTACGTTTATCAAAAGCAGGATGAAAAACACTCCGAAAAGTACTAATGAAGTCATAGTGCGTGCTCCCTTAGATTACTAGGGTCTTTTACTTCTAAAAGTCCCCATACACCGTACAAGATAAACAGACACCCACTAATTGGAACTACTAGATAAACATATCCCATAGGAATACCAAGTACAGGGGATTCTTGTTTTAGCAGAAAGGTGATGTAAGTAAGATTGACCCCACCTATAACCAGAACGCCTAAAGCGAACAATATTACTAGTACATATCCTAATTTTGCCGTTGTAACCGCAGCGTTACTCTGCATCTTTTTAGTTAAGTAATCGAACCCCAAATGGTTATGGGTATGAAATGCATAGGCACTGCCCAGCAAGCTAATCCATATCAAGAAAAAGCGGGCAAGCTCTTCCGTGAAGGAGCTTGGGTGAGGTAAAACAAAACGCGTTATCACCTGCCAAGTTACATTTAGAACTAGCAGAGCCATCATTGTTGCTAATAATACTCGCAACGCTTTATTTAGCGTAGGAATGATTCCTGAGAGTGTCTTCATTATTCTACTCCTAACGACTTTATCTGCTTAACAAGCGCTTCCAAATCGCTACCTTTTAAAGACTCGTAGACGGAGAGTACACTCTCTTGAAATACACTTTTGTCGGCCTCAATAACTTCCACACCGGCTTTTTTTACTACTTCTAAGGATTCTCGTGTCGACTCAGCCCACAGCTCTCGTTGAAAGTCAGTAGCAGCCAACATAGATTCTTCCAACCACTTCTGTTGTTCAGCATTTAGCTGTTCCCAGACATGGGTACCGATGATGATCACGTCAGGTATTGAGGTGTGTTCATCTAAAATAAGGTACTGGCTAACTTCATAGTGCTTTGAATAGTAAAAACTTGGCAGGTTATTTTCAGCACCGTCCACCACCCCCTGCTGGAGCGATGTATACAGTTCCCCCCAACTTACTGGTGTGGCCGCACCGCCCATCGTATTGACCATAGAAACAGCAGTTTGGCTATTCATGACTCTTATTTTTTGCCCTTGTAGATCATCGGGCGTAACCACTTGCTTCTTCGTCGTGTAGAAGCTTCTAGATCCGGCGTCAAAATAGCCTAGCCCTTTGAAGCGATATGGTTGACCAGCGGCAAGTAACTCTTTACCAACATTGCCGTTTAACGTTTTCCAATAATGCTCTTGGTTATTGAAAAGATAAGGGAGGCTAAACACTTTCATTTCAGGCACAAAGCTTTCTAGCGCACTCGCAGAAACCTTCGTCATTCCCATACTCCCTATTTGAATGAGTTCTAGCACCTCCCTTTCGTCACCTACCTGTGATGAAGGATAAATGACAATAGACATCGAACCGTTAGACCTTCGCTCTAGTTCCTCTTTTAGAAATACAAGACCTTTGTGTACAGGATGATTTATATCTAACTGATGCCCTAGGCGAATAATATATGTTTCGTCTTCGGTATCAGTGCCGCACCCTTGCAATACTGCTAACGGAATCAATAAAAGAATTTTAAGAAAGTGCTTTATTGCCATGTTTACGCTCCTTTGAGTGAAATGCTTTTAGGAACTATCGCTCCTTTATGCATGATCACTTGTGCTGCGCAAAACTGACCATCACGGATACATTTTTCTAGGCTTTCTCCCTTCGCCTTGGCCGCTAAAAATGCACCGTTAAAAGAATCACCAGCTGCTGTAGTGTCGACAGGCTCTACAATGTTAGGTACGTCAAACTCGAACTTCCCATCTTTATTAGCCGCAAGAATGCCGCTAGCGCCATTTTTAACAATGACTTCAGAAACACCGCATTTTAGCCAGCGCTCAATACAATATTCCATTGAGTGCTCTCCATGTAGGCTTACCTCATCTTCCATACTCAGAAGGGCCAAATCTGTAAGATTCATTATTTGGTTAAACGCTTTTGATGCTTCGCTCAGCGAAGACCAGTTCCTTGCCCGATAGTTATTATCAAAAATAACCTTGCCGCCACGCGTGCGAAATTCACTGAGAAAATCATAAAGAGCTTTTCGGCTTGATTCAGAATAGATCGAAAGCGTTATACCGCTTAAGAAGATAGCGTCGTAATCTTTAATCTCGTCTAACGTTTCTGGAAATTTATCTAATAGGTATTTTGCTGGGGAGTTAGAACGCCAATAGTGGAAATGACGTTCGCCATTGGGCTCATTTTCAATTAAATACAAACCCGGCACATTGTTTTCCAATGTTTTCACATGCTTAACGCCGACTCCTTCCTCTTGCCAAAACGAAAGCATTTTACTGCTAAACGAATCATCGCCCAGTGCAGTTACATATTCGACGTCCCCCCCACAGCGAGAAAGATAAATAGCGGTATTGAGAGTGTCTCCGCCATAATTGAGTTTATAAAGCTCACTATCACTGTTAGACAACTCAATCATACATTCGCCAATAATAGCTAACTTCACTTCTCTTGCTCTCCATCCCTTAAACTCTGTTTAATAAAACTCATAGGCTTTAACACTCATCAAGAGTCATTAAATAAATGTAAAATGATTGTATATGAACACAAAGCAACCATCAATACTCAAAAGCAATCACATGAGATTAATTTGATGTTATGGGAAGTTCGAAATTATTAGGTGATGGCTCTCCCTCTAACTAGCGATGAAGAGCCATAAGTATTGAGGATTTAATTTTGCAGGAGAGCGTTCTCGAAGCTTTCTCTTGATTTAACTTCTTCACTTCGTGCATTTTCGTACTTTTCTATATACACATTTGCTCGCTGTAAAAGCCCATTAGTTAAGTACTGGTACTTTTCTTCATACGCAAGATTAGTAGTTTCTAGCGGGTCGTTTTCCAGATCGTATAGTTGCAAATAGTCATTTTTATAGAAATTCACAAATTTCCAATGTGTTGTTCGTAAACCATACATAGGCGGAATAGGAGCACGTTTCGGTTGATACATATGCTCAAAGAAAAATTCATCGCGCCACTCAGTAACTTCCTCTCCTCCAATTAATGGGATTAAACTATTACCTTGATACGTAGATGGAATAGATACACCAGCAAAGTCGAGTATTGTTGGTGCAATATCAATGTTTAGAGCAAGCTCGCTTATTTCTTTATGCTTCAGACTGCGAGGGTCCTTGATGATGAGGGGGACTCGTAGGTCCTCTTCCCAACCAAACCACTTCCCTGCCAATTGGCGTTCGTTCAATGCGTAGCCGTTATCTCCAGTGTAGATAATAATCGTGTTATCATCCAAGTGGAGAGACTTAAGAAGCTCGTTTAAAGAGCCAACTGCATCATCGACGCTACTAATCGCTCGATAATGTCGTTTCACTATTCTTTGATACATTTCTTCGGTTGCGAATCGATATTCCCAACGAACTCTTCCCATTGATGTTTTTAGAAAATCAGGAAGCGCTTCAAAAACTGTGTCATCAGAAACATTGGCTTTTTCAATTTCTACATCCGAGTACATAGGCTCAAATTCTGGCGGATAATGGAATTGGTCTACTTTATCTACGTCATGTGCATGAGGGTTCCAAAAATTCACTGCCAACACCCATGGCTTATCTTCTGTTGATGCTTGCTTAATAAACTCACTCGCAAGATTTCTAATGTAATGTGTTTGTGGTATTTGCTCACCATCCCACTCATTAGTTTTCGACTGAAGAAGAGGTTTGAAATAATCAAATCGTTCATCATCTTCTCCCGACAATTTTATTTCATACTTACCCACAAAGCCTGTGCTGTAACCTGCACTTTTTAGTAGCGCCGGGTATATATTTGACGATTCCTTTTCGCCTGTGGGCGGTCGCCCAAAAGTAAAGTCGTGAGTACGCTCTGTTAAACCTGTCAGAATACTAATTCGACTTGAAGCACATATCGGAGTTGTTACAAAGGCGTTTTCAAACACCACCCCGTCATTAGCTAATGCATCGAGGTTAGGCGTTTGAACTTGAGACGAATTTCTGCTTAACAAATCCCAACGATGATCGTCAGCGAGTATGAAAAGTATGTTTGGAGGCCGGTTCTTAGTATTTGCAGTGTTATCTTCGTTAGCTACTGCTTCGTTGAAACATACTGCTAAGCAGTTAAGAAGTAATGTTAGATAAAAGAATGTTATTTTCACAACCTTCGTCCTGTTGAAAAGAAAAAGCCCCTCTAACTCACGGCGCTAGAGGGGAAACCCTACTTTGGAAACTAGTTTTGAGTTGCGTTAGCTACTGTCGAAGGCTCACTGTCTGACTTTGAGTTTTTAGTGTTAGCAAGATAGACGTATGTAGCTGTAATGAAATAAATGATCGTCGCTATCAACAGTGGCGTGTGCAAACCATTGTCACCATTATTGACGAAAGCCATTACCCCAATCACCAGACAGGCAACTAACGAAGCGATAGCAATGTATGACGCAACAGCGACCACAGCCGTAGACTTTTCTTTGGAAACTTGTGTCGAACTCTTGGATAAACCATCTAGAAACGTTTTCTCTTCTTGCCTACGGCTTGCCTCCGCAGCTTCGGCGATTTCCGATTCCGGAAATTTGGTTTTAGCGCCCATAGAAATTGATAGCAAGCAATAAACTATCGTTGAGTAAATCCATATAGGAATTAGAAGGAAAAATAGATGAAGTACACCTGACTGCTCTAGTACATAGCTTAAAGCGAGCGCTGTTAGCCATGTGATTATTGCCGCCCAGTTTGTGTTATTCCCTTTGTATTGTGACCAGTAACGAGTTAACCCAATCCTAGGGAAAAGCCAATGTTCTGCGACAATAATTGCACCTACTGGCGCCATCATAAGACCCATGATTCCTACAAAGCCGAGAAGTTGGGAAAACACAAAAGGAAAGCACGCTATGATAGTCGTTACGACGCCCACCACAATAGTCGACTTCTCCCTACTCCACTTTGGGTTTAACGAACTAAATGCTAAGCCAGCACGGTAGATCGTAGGGTTTGAAGTGGTCCATCCCGCAATAATTACTGCGATGATTCCGCATGTACCTAATGCCTGATAGGCAACTGCACCGGGATCTAAATTAGTAATTGCCGTGCCCAAGATAATTGCTGCGCCAGCCCCCATGATGCCTGCACATATCCACGCCATATAATGGCCTATAAACATACCTAACGCAGAGAAAAAACCGTATCGAGAATAACGAGCGAAACGCAATAATGTCATGTCGCCCATACCGCCATGCATAGCCAAATTTGCTACCCAAGCAAACGCGGCAACGTGCCAAAAGCCGACTTCATTACTCGTTCTAACCCATATAGATTCATTTGCAATAGTATAAAAATCAGAAAATGACGAAATAGAAGTAATACCAGGCGTAGATTCGATTAGAGCGGGAAGTAAGAAAAGCGCACCAATAATGAACATTAAAATCATCCAAGGTGCACAGACTTCTGCAAACGCAGCTAACTTTTTAAAGCCTTTAACAGCCATAAATACCACTACAGCACCGACAAAGAGCGCGACGAGTACAAAGCGAAAATCGGATGGAAACCAGTCCACCTGTGGAGGAATATCTAACAAAATCCTTACAGCTGAGGCAGATACAGTAATCATTGCACCGGCAAGCACACTGAAAAGAATACCATTCACAACACTATATAATTTAATTGTTCCTTTACCTGCTATTTTTTCTAAATAAGCATATAAGGTAAGCCGGGTTTCTGTTGCTATTGGTGCGGTTAAAAGACCCCAAGTAAGCACAGCAAGTAAATTACCTAGAAGTAGGCCAACTAAAATATCACCAGCCCCAACTCCCCAAGATACAAAAAGTGCTCCAATTACAAATTCTGTTCCTGCGACATGTTCCCCTGCATAACTCCCTGCAAATGCTCGAGCTGGCTGTAACTTATTTGGACTTATCGGTTGTGTTTCAAACTCATCTGAACTCGACACATTTCCTCCATTATTTTCATTCTAGGCTTCGGCAAGAAAGCCGCTTAAAAGGAAGTAAAGATGATTACTTTTGAGCGATTATGACTTAATTGTAATTACCAATCAATAAAATTGTTATCAAATTGTGTCGCGTACAAAAGAGCCGAAGATGAATCTACATATAACAAATTGTTTATATTATTTCGGTAAGACTAGTTGGGAAGGTACTGGAGAGGTTTAAGCCGAGATAATTGACATCGGGCTACAACAACAAACATTTTAAGATGAGGCTGTTATCTCTCTGGATCGAATACAGGCGGAAAGTATAATCTATATTTTATTCGATATTTAATTCACTTACTTAAAAGCGCTGAAACCCGCTATTGTAAAGAGTTTCAGCGCCTACGAGCCTAAATGTTTCCGCGGAAACAAAAGCTATTTTGAAAGGGACTTAAACAACTCCTTTAATGCTTTTTCTAACATCACCGGGTCATTAAAGTCTACGCTGTTCCAATCGATTCCTAACTCCAACTGAGTCACATCTTCCGTTAATAAACGTTTTATTGCGGATGCCTTGTCAACTTTTACTTTAGGAAGTGAAATAAACTGTTTAGTTCTGCCTGCTTTCTTAACTACTGGTACTTGTAGATATTTGTGGAATTTTTCTTGTGATAATAAAGAGCCGAGATATTTTTCTACCTCTTCCCTACCCTCTTGCTCAGCTTTGATGATCTCTTCGTATAATCCTCGCAAAGATTCTACGATTTTATTTTCCAGAAGAGGCATGACAAACTCTCGATATTCATAGAGTTTGTCATAACGGTAGAATGTAGTACGACCTATCCCTAAATATGAAGTAACAACAGAAGCTCTACTTTTTGATAGCTTTTCACCTTCTATACTTTCTAACTCAGTAACAGCATTTGAATAGCTATTGAGAGCATCGGGTAGCGTTAAATCATTACGCGAAAAATTTTCGATGTGGCGTAATACATTTATGTTTTTTGGCTTTTCTGCATATATTTTTACTTTTACTTTTATCAGACCACCATATAAATAACGTATCGCATAATATCTTCTGTGGCCTGCTACAATTGCATAATCAGACATATTTTTACGCCACACAGCGATAGGGTGCACTAACTCACTATGCTTTAGTGTCTCAGCTAAACCTTTAATCTCCTCAATTTCTGCGTCTACCGCATCATATCTAGGGTTACTCTTATCCAGCCTATTTTCAATAAGCCCTTTTTCGCATACTACGCAGTTTTTTAGCAAAGCAATTGAATCAGCATCATCACGTTTAGCAAACTTGACAGGTAAATACCGCGGATTATCTGATTGAGGCTGGATGTAGTCCACAAGCACCCTGTCTATTTCAGATGACGTCTTAAACAATGGATCGTCGTGTACGTTACTCTCTTTAGACTTATCTCGTTGCTTCAAATCATCTAGCATCTGTTGAGATTTTTTCGATACACCTTCACCTGACTGAAACTTACTTATCAAATCTTCCTGTGAAGATGGCTTCGTAACACGTCGGCTTCTTGGTTTTTTAGCAGTCATATTTCATCTCCCCATAAGCTACTTTCAATTAATGCATAAAGTTTTTGCATTTCGCTTTTTGCGTGGTGGTTATGAACATAGTTAAAGTGTGTTTCATCAACAGATGGCCGTTCCATTACTCTGTAACAATTTCTTTGCTGAAGCCAAAATGCACTCATGTATTTACCTGTAGGCCCTTCGCTATCATAGAGTTTCGCTAATGCTACTTCGTCTTTTTGCGTTAATCGTGACTTACTAGGAACCTTATTAGGAACTACACCAATAATCTTTAGTGGGTTGTGCGCCCTGTCTTCGTTAATTCGATCGATCCTATTAAGAAGCATCGGCACGCCATCAATTGAGTCGTATTCTGGTTCTGTAGGAATAATCACATGCGTAGCAGCACCCAACATGCCAGCAGACACGGGGGATTTACTTGGTGGGTTATCAACGATAACTATATCGTAATCGTCGGCCAATTCCTCAACTGAGAACCAATCTCGCATATGAGCGGTAATTTTCGAAACTAATCTATCAGATTCAGGAGTGAGCGCGAGCACTCTATCAACGTTGCCTTCTGAAGGTAGTACCTTAATGTTTTCAAAAGCAGTTGGATATTCGTATACGGGAGAATTGAACAATATATCCGTACTGGTGTTTCTACCACTCCATTCGGGGTCATCTATATCATCAAACTCTGGATGTAAAGGCGCAGCATATTCATCATCTCCTGGGATAGCATCCATTTTGAGAAAAGCTTTTGATGAATCTTGCTGTGAATCATAGTCTAATACTAAAACACGCCGCTTTTTACCTTTTCCATCTGGTCCACCAGTGGCAAGTAGGTAAGCAATAGTAGAAGCTAAAAAAGTTTTACCTACACCACCCTTGCGGTGATAGCTAGAAAGAACACGCATTCCGTTATACAACTCTGTTTTATTCATTATTCTAACCTTCTTTCAGGACATTTCGTTATATTGACACGCCAACTATTTAATGTCTCGGATCGAATCTTTAGAAGTGAGGACTTTGATAGACTTGCAGTACCATATATATAATTGAAAGGAAGAAGACGAATAAGGATTGATTAATAAGGTCTCAAACGTACAACCTTTACGCGTAAAGCTCTCGTTGTATTCGCTTAAATACTGAGTATCAAAAAACTTTACGTTAATTAATTTTCTATTCTCGAGTTGCTACAGGCTGCGTCTTAACTAGAACATACCGTTTTTTCTTCTAATTGTTTCCGCGGAAACAATTTCTAGAAACAAACCTGTTGAGTTGTTTACGCCAATCATATAACTGGAAAACATTAACCTTCGTTTTACACAAAGCCCACAATCTTAGGCCAACAATAAAATGATGTCCGGCTGTTCCGTCATGATATGTTGTATCTCCTCATGGAGGATAACTAAATGCTGATATATCTAGCTATCAGCTCTTGAGGAAGAGATATGCATAGTACTTCGCTTGAATTTTGCTATTTTGAAAGACAATATAAATACTTCCGCGAATGTCATTATAATAGCCTGTATATATAACGTTTCTGATTCCAACTAGTTTCAGTTTCGCTTAAGCTAGATTAAGTCCTACCAAGAGTCTGTATCTTAGTTCGCTATCGACGAGATTTTTTTTTGGCTATATAGAAATTTTGAACTCACGAGTTAAGCAACAAGATATTTCCAGCATATTTATGTACTTTACTAATAAAATTAAATCACGCGTGAAGTCGCGATTTTATTGGTCTACAAGGAAACAAATGTTAGTTGTTTCCGCGGAAACAATAGTGATATGAAAAGGAGGTTAGAAAAAGTCCGTCATAAGCTTTTTTTACATAGTCGAAGCAACAATCCGCCACAGTGAGCTCTTCTTTCAGTATATCCATGTCAGCAGAAGACAACTTTTTCTTTTCAGTTTTGGAGAGAACCAACCTGCAATTTTGATGGAAGAACAATAGACAAAGTTCAGTGCTCTATTATCGTCCTTTGCATTAAATAAAAAAGGAATAACTTAGCGTCTCTTTACGATTCTAGTTTTAACTGCTGACAGTTTGTCGTCCAGTATTTCAATCCATATCTATTCTAGCAATTTCGCGTAGTCGTAGACATGATAAAGCTTCTCGGATAACCTTTGGATCGAATCTGCAAAAAGACTAAAATCTATAGGAAGAAAGTAAAGTGCGTGAGCTATTCGGTTTATCTGAAAAATATGGATTCAAGGCTCCACTGGTATCGGTTCAAGACGACTTCGATTTCAAAGTATTTATGAGACTTTGTAGTTCTTTAAACATATCACCTACTACTAGTACTGTGGCTTCAGACATATTTATTGCCCTGCAAGAGATTGAAGAACTAACGGCTAGCTTAGATTTCATATCAGCGAGAATAAGCCGTAAAATTTCAAATGTACGCCATCATTTAGTGCAGTTGGAAAAGGAAGGGCTAATTTCAAGTGAGTTTATAACTACCGATCCCATTAAGAAACGTAGAGGAAAGCTTTATAAATTAGCAATTCCTAAAGGTCATTTCTTAACAGCAACTGATGTAGAAAAAGAAGATGCTGCTTCAGATAATTTACAGTCCGTATCATCAAGTACTGTTGAAACGATAAATATTGAACGCTACGACGACAAAACAAGGTTCATGGAGCTTCAGATAGTTCGCTACTTGGTCAAAGCAATGCGGACTAATCGTAAAGATAAATCGAGTACAATTAGCATTAAGCTACGCGAAGAGGGAAGACCTAAACCTGTTCTTATTACAGCCAGAGCAGAGGAGGGGAGGCTTATATATCTTCCCGATATGAGCTACTACGCTAGCGCAATCACTTGGCTAATAAATCATATATCCGAGCAATTAGATGAGTCGGAAAATATTGGGGAGACCTTTACTCTACCTCTAGAGCCTCTGATAACAATGGCCAAAGATATTCCCGTATCGGAAGCCTCTGCTGGCGGCTACATTAATAATGCTATTCAGTCGCTACATCGGCTCTCAGCTACGACTTTTGATATGAGAGATTTTTACGATAGTAATAAGGACTTTATTGTTGATATCGAATTGTATTACAAGTTGTTTCGATTGGAAGCCATAGTGACCTATGAGGATTCAAAAAACGTCGAAAAAAAGGCTGCAGTAATTCAATTTCCACGCTCGACGGTGAAGAGTATTGTTGCAGCGATTAAGGAAAGGCGGACATTAGACGATATGTTACTCATTGATAGTGACGTCTTTGCAACTAAAAATGAGATCGAAATTCTTTTTGGGCTGTGGGCTAGAGAGCATTTAATTACTGGTCGTCAAGCACAGCAACTATATGCCTGGAATGAGCTAAGAGAATCGGTGGCACCTTCATCTAGCCTAAATGAATTCAAACGAAAATTCTCAAATATGGTCTTGGCTAATTCAGATCCGTCTTATAAAGCAAAAATACACGAAGCTGTAGAGAATAAGATCGTTAAGCAGGTCGGAACTTGTCATCTATCAGAACAGCGAAAAGGAGAGCTCGTCGTTGAATATGGAAGAGCTACTGTACAGGGCTATTTAATCAATATTGGCTATTCCCCAGAGCAGGGTATACCTGTGATCGCCTTTAGACGCGATATGTCTGCGCTCCATATTTTGGGTAAATTAGAAGATCGCAGATAACGCTGTATTGAATTAGTATTTGGATCGAATCTTTAATCTAGCAAAATCAAGGATTAACACTTGGATCGAATCTTTAAAAAGATCACAAATAGATCGTGATCCGCCTTGATCTATCATACCTTTCATATAAAGATTACACCTATCGAGAAAACAAGAAAAAAAATGATATTATCTTTAAAAGCTCAGTGAAGAGCACTTTGAAATATGGATAGATAAGAAGCGCTAAAAACAAAACCCGTGGAGTGTTGGCGCACTGCACGGGTCTTTAGATGTAACTTTTCGAAGCAGTTACACATCTAATTCTAGCGGTTTACCAGATCAGGTCAACCACTAATGCGTTTTTTATCAGCAAATCTGCGTATATTGTTGGTAAAAAAGATGAATTCTAATAACAACTATGACGACGTTGTTTTTATGTCGCCAGGGCAATTTGAGTATTTGTCAGACACAGAGTCCTTTGTGTTTGCACATGTTGCTTTTTTTGCATCTCAAATGCGGCCATACAAACGACAATTCAAACAGACAACACAAGCAATCTGTAACAAGATTGGCTACTCGCCAAATGCTGTTCGTGAAGCTATAACATCCCTGATAGAAAAAGGTTTTTTAAAGAAGAGCCAACCATTAGAGGAAGGGCAGGGCACTTTTCACCCGTATTACGATAAAATATCCCACCGGCTGCACGTGGGCGAGCATAGCTATGCTGCTTTGTTCGCTCGGGAGCTAGAAAAGACGCTTATTACCTCAAAGAATAAGAGTAAAAGTAGCCAAGAACGCGCCATGACTTTTTTTAAAGTGCATGTAGGTCAGTTGAAACGTAATATATCTCTATTATCAGGTAACAGTTCTAAACATGTTCACAAAGCTCTTATCATGCATGGGTATCTTCAAAACCAGCATAAGTGGAATGTTGAGAAAAATCGAAATAGCTTACAGCGCACAGTGCCTTCACTTGCTCGATTTTTAAAATGGTCTCAAAACACTGTTAGACGTGTAATCAACACCTTAAAATACTGGGGCATCATAGACTATAGTTACACTAAGGGGTTTGTGAAATTCTTAACTGTAAGACAGTTCAACACTGCAGCTAAATGTGTGAAATCTCTCATAACAAAATTGTGCAATGTTGTTCAAAGAAAGAAGCACATAGAGACCATCCGCTCACCTGAACCACTAAACCCCTCACCAAGAACACCTCAGGAAGCAGCTAAACACCTACAAAAACTAAAGAGCTTAGGTAAGATCTAGCTAGCTTAGCGCTCAATTAAGAAAAACTCGACTTTTCGAGGGCTTTTTTGCGCGTATATTTCAATAAATAACTCTCATTTTCTTCTTTTTACTAAAAGACAATCTACTTTTGCCTCTTTCTGAGCTTACCTATCCTATCTCCAGGCCATATTAAGAATTTGCTAGAGCGCTAAAGATCAAAACAGCGCCATTGATGCGCCAAGAAGAGTACATACATGCGCCACTATTGTCATTGAAGAGCAACATTGTACTTACAAGGTCCTATAATCACATTGGTGCACACATTAGAAGTAATATAGAAGTTAGATAAAGAGTTTATATATGGCTTCGCCGATTCTCTCACTAATTTTTAATTAGTTATTTGTAACAAACGTTAGCCTTGCTAGAGAAGTTTTTACTATTTGGTAATCGCTTCGAGTGAATATACAACAGTATATTTGACCGATAGTGCTTGTTATTGATTAATTGTGAATATATTGTTAAGACACCACTTTTTGAATAAAGAGAAAGCTTCAACAATGAGAGTTGCTAGAATTACATATAGAAAGTCACTGCTATATACACCGTTAAAGTATATTTGCTTCTCACTAATGTTTAC
>NZ_JADOEK010000049.1:0-344 GCF_027563165.1 Alteromonas sp. PRIM-21
GTGTCCTACTCTCACATGGGGAAGCCCCACACTACCATCGGCGCTAATACGTTTCACTTCTGAGTTCGGAATGGAGTCAGGTGGTACCGTATCGCTATGGCTGCCAGGAAAAAACTGGTAACAATTTAAGAAAGATAATATTAATTCAATCAGTGAGTAACTACTTTTCACTCTACTTGCGGCTCTTTATCAGAGCTTAGCTTGTCTACAACACTTCCAAAAGCCTAAAGCTTCTTGGGCGTTGTATGGTTAAGCCTCTCGGGCAATTAGTACAGGTTAGCTTAACGCCTTACAACGCTTCCACACCCTGCCTATCAACGTCATCGTCTATAACAACCCTTCCA
>NZ_JADOEK010000050.1:0-309 GCF_027563165.1 Alteromonas sp. PRIM-21
ATGGGACCTGGCAGTGTCCTACTCTCACATGGGGAAACCCCACACTACCATCGGCGCTAATACGTTTCACTTCTGAGTTCGGGATGGTCTGGGCCGACATGTCGGTCAGGTGGTACCGTATCGCTATGGCTGCCAGGAAAAACTGGTTGCAGTAACGTTTACTGCGTAAAGCTGATACTTATCAACTTCACTAAATTCTGTTCGCACGTATACATAGAAATGTAGTGGCTTCTATATAAAGCAAAAAACCCGCCGTTAGGCGGGTTTTTCTTAATGGGACCTGGCAGTGTCCTACTCTCACATGGGGAA
>NZ_JADOEK010000015.1:0-91983 GCF_027563165.1 Alteromonas sp. PRIM-21
CATCAACTTCCTTTAACACCCCAATGATCTGAGATTCTGTATAGCGTGATTTTTTCATAGTCGTCTCCTGCGTTAATCATTGCAGAAAACTCCAATTATGTCTGTCTCAGTTTAGGGGAAGTGGACACAAGGTTCTTATGTTGCGGTGATCAGAAGAGGGTTTATTGGTTAAGGGGGGTCAAGGGACTCTGCCGTAGCTTTGACGGAGAGAGCCTGTAACTAATTTTGTTCGAGGCCTTACTTCTTAATGTTATTAGCTTACTCTGACCAATACTTTTTCTTGAGGTGTAACTTAAGAAGAAAAAATATAAATTGGCGACAGGCAAAACCGGCTACTACAAATAAGGCAACGCCTATCATCCCCTTGCCTTTAAATAACAGGCCAAGCAACGCTGCTCCCAAGACCCCAATAAAAATTATGTTAGCTAGCATGCCTAGAGGGTGGGCATTGCTAGCATGGCCTACGATTAACTCAAGTTCCTGCTTATTGGGTTTCATCTTGCTTTTCATGCTCCCAGATTCTTTCTAAAATAACTGCTCTTAGAGCATCCGCAGCGCCAGGTGAACTCAGTACGTAGATTCCTTTAGTAGTACAGATGGTCGATATCGTTCGCAGGGTGCTTTTGTCTACGCCGTCGTGCGTGTACTGTTTATCTTAGCCAAAGGCGAAAGGCGGCACTCCAGAAAGCTCTTCAATTATCCGCTCTGGCTCTTTATCTCGACTCTTTTATTCTTCTTTCAACATTTGCTCATTGAGCGCTCTCAGCCTATCAAGTCTTGTTTCAAAATAACTCTGCCAGCAATGTCTTATCGACTATGACTTTACCCCCCCAAAAGCGTCTCAAATGATGCTACGCCGTTCTTACGTAAAAACCTAGCCAAGTTATCGAGTCACCATGTTCTAGGTTCGTCTGAGCGCCCATGGCGCATTACATAAGCTATTTCTGTATTGGCATTAATGGCCACCACAAAAACTTTTGCGGTTTGGCTGGACTTTCTTGAGCTATAACTTTTGTGATGGATTGAGTTTCCAGCTGTCTAACAAACTCACCTTCTTTTATTCTGTAGAACGCGTTGGCCATAATTTACATCTTGGATTATTGTTATCGACATTATGGCGTACTGTTGACTTGTATAAAAGAGTGGCCATAAGTATTTAAGACAAACCACCCGCAACTTTCGCTATTATTGGTGTATTTATGATTTGTTAGCTCACTTATCTCCTATTATTTTACTTTGCTTACTACCTTGGGCTTCCTGTGTGGTTTTCTCCAGGTGTGTAAAGAAGGTTTGCTACCCTCCTTGTTTAAACTATCCCTATATAGTTCACCACTCAACTTGTTTTGGTTTTTAGTATCGGAGCTTGAAAAGTCAATATCGATATTTAATGCATTTAAAACCATCATGACTGTTCCAAAGGAAATACTGGAAGGAGAGTTCTCAAGTTTTGATATAAACCGCTGGTCTTTACCTATTTTTTGAGCGAGCTCTGCTTGTGTCAGGTTATATGCTTTACGAATAGACGTGATGTAGGAACCTACATCGTTGGGAGTCCTAACTTTCATAAATAGGGAAATATTCCATATAAGGTATATCTGTAAATATACGCAATAGCGAATAATTAACGATAAACGTCACTTCCTGTAGTAAGAGACGGCCAAGGTTCAGAGAAATCACGAATATTTCAGTTAAATTAGAAACAAATTTAGGAATTAGTTAGTTTTAATATGGGTTGTCGACTTAGTTTCTGATACCGCAACGAAAACTGTCTTGCTGTGGTCATCAAAATGAGAAGCGGGAATGCCATTATCAATGGCGAAGTTAACTAACCCTCGTTCCCCAGACCATGCATCTTGGTTTGCCCATGTGTCAATTGTAAAGTCTGTTTGATCATAACGATAAACGATATGCAAAGAAATTTGGTCAATCTGTGGGATTTTGAAATACCACAGGGCCGCCCCCTCAATTGTTTGTTGTTCATCTGAACATACAATATAGCGTTGACTGAGCATCGAGTAGCATAAATGGGAAATACCAAAACCTCGATAGTCTTCGTCAACAAGTGCGCTAACAATCTGGGCAACCTGCCTTTGAGGTTTAAAGGCCTGTGCAAGAGGGTGGTGTGCTGGAAGTATAGTGTAGTTGAAGTTGGCGATTGCATTACCGCCTCGTTCGATAACGACCATGCCCTTACCTTCAGCAAATTCAAAGGTAATAGCTTGAGCTTTGTTATCTTGTTCCAAGCCGGGGATCACAATTTCCTTCGTCGACCATGACAAAGGCTCAGTCTCTATAACGTCAGTTGCCGTTATAATATTTTTATCGTGATTTCCTAATAAGAGTGGCACAGTAATCCGTTACAAATTGTTAGGAATGGTTAGCAGCTAGTTGATGTACCAACATTCTGAGTTATATTGTTAGCAAAATCATAGAGCGGTAGTTTCTCATCGCTGTGATTCACAACAGAAACTAGACCTGTTTCTTTATTTCGTTGCACTTCTGCATCTACAGTGATAGATGGATTTGATTGTAATACGCGTTCGAAATTATCGCGGACAATAAAAAAACACTCGGCTACACCACTACGCTTTTGTCCAAGCACAACATGTCTGTCCCCAAGTTTAGAAATAACTTGAAGCTTTTGACGAACTCTAAATTTTGAGATGGTCTTCACAGTCGTTGTCCTAGCCAGATGTTGTTCTGAACAGTAAAGTATAATTTGGATAAAAAACACCCAACCATAAAAATAACATCGAATTGCAAAGTTAACTGCTCTGACCAGTTGGGAAATGCAGCTTATAGGCAAGAATTTGCGATGAATGGCATTTAAGAGGCCGATATAGTGTCACTCTTGATGGTTAATGTTAGGCGGTCTTACGTAATATAGCAAGGAAGAATGGGAGTCTAACTTAGGAATAGGGCTATTGAAATCAGAAAGCCCCTATTTAAAGGGGCTAGATGACTTACTATTAACGATTGGTTGATTGGATCTCATTTCTAATCGAGATAAGCAGCTCTTCAGCCTGAATGTTTTGACCTGCGATAATACCCACCAGCGTTAATAAATCATCATCGGGTTCGCTATTGCGTACCGAATCGAATACAGCTCTAGCGGCCGCTGGTGGAATTGATGAAATATTTCTAAAAGACCAAAGCGATAAAGAGAACAGAATTTTGTTTAGTTTCCAAAATGATCGAGGCAAGTCAATACATCGTCCTGCTGGAGATTACAAATAGCCATTGAGTTTTAGGCTGTATATTGTTGTCCAAGGGAATCATGAGCTTAAACTTCACCTAGACGGGAAATCTGGTAGGCCAACACTTAAAGATGGTAAGCCTCACAACATAGCAGAAACTTACAATGTGAAGACTGGTCTTAAAGCTATTTTTATAGATGGGGAAATGTTAGTGAGCTATCAATATCCGGCGGGTTCAAAAGCTTTAGGTGGCGGCACTGGCGGAGCGAATAAATAGGGAGCTCTCCAAATACATCAGACAGTAATTCAGAAGCATATACTGGGATGATTGACAAAGCGATATTTTATAATTTCACTCTAACATATTATACAATCAGAAATCACTTTGAAAACACAAAGAGCGGTCTTTGGTATTTCAACAATCGACCCTTCACAAATAAGTTATCTTCTCCTTTATACCTTTAATTGCCTTCGTTGCAATGGATAGAAATGACATGGACGCTGGCCAGCCAATTTCTGAACCAAGTACCCAATAATGTGCTTTTGCAGTTCTTATTTTATATCTCTCAGTCATGTTATATAAAATGCTAGACCATATATAACTTGCAAGTCAAAGCTCCGCTAAATGATAAGCACAAGAATGGAAAACAGCGCAATATTTTTAGTCATTTTATGCATCCAAAAAGACCGTGAAAAATTTTCCTTAAGGTCGATGAGTAAATGGATAAAGATATAGTCGCCGACTTCTTTTAAAAAGGCTTAGGTACAAAGGCTTTTTCAGTGGTGAATATAGACCGGTCTTTGCCTCAGTTATTGTGAATATAATTATCATTTTTCAAAGTTTGGATTCTAAAGTACGGGCGCACAAAAATTAAGCAAAACTCCATTTTTGGACTTTTTTAAGCGCGTTCTCTGTACCGTTCTCTGTACCGTTCTCTGTACCCCCAAAAAAAGCGTTCCTTTTTATTTTATTTTTAAGAAGTAACGTGGGGGGTACGATCAAAAAGTATGTCTGAGTGGAACAAGAAGTAACGCTTTGAACATTATTTTAATCAGGAAGTTCGTTCTTTATTCATCTCGGTACGAGCAAAATGTTTAAAGAGTAATATTTTTTCAAAAAACGACGTGAAAATATTGATTTTTGGCACCGTTCACCCTGGTGCAAATTTATAATTTTTTAAGGCCGTTTAGTGATACATTGTGCACTGCAATGGGCAGCTCAAAGCCGAAGCACTTTCTTGGTCTATCATTAAATGTTTTTTCATTCTCAGTTACCAGCTTATCTTTTATCGTCCGTAAATCGTGACCTTTTAATTAGCACTGACGCAGTAGATCTTTGAAGTTTTTAACTAGTCCTCGCTCCCATAATGAATAAAAATTCGCGAAGTAAACGCCTGTCTCGTAATTCTCTGCTACTGTTTCATGACCAAAAAACTCACTGCCATTGTCCACTATGAATGTGTGAACATGGCTGGAACTTTTCTATAATATGCGCTTTTTATTGGTACTTTTTTATTAAAAACAGCTTACTTTTCCGTTCGACAAGACTGACTAATATGCTTGTTCCTTGCTTACCTAAAAGCGTACCGACTTAGCAATCGCCGAACAGTTTCTTCTTGTTTGCTGTGGCGGGGCGACGCTTGATGTTAATGCGATTAGGGATAATCAGACGCATCGTGTGCTGCCTTAAGGGTACTTAAGAATACCGCGAGCCAGTTTTATTTGGGCATCCATTTTTCATTCACGACAGACTTAGCGAAGGCAATGGTGAGTGCTGATATACAATAGCTTGGTCGCTTTGTAGTACGCAAACATCCGGCAGGTATTGCGTACTGCAGATTTTTTACGTCGAACCTATCGGCGGATCGTACTATGGTTGCCTTTTAAACGATTTCTAATCTCTCAGTAACTTAAGCCCTCTCTTAGATAGGCATTTTTCTTGAATCGTTGTCCCTCGTTTAAGAGCGTATATTTCTTAGTAACTACTCCTGTTTTTTGCCACTACAAAGTTCAACCAACAGGCAGTCGCTCTCTTCCAACTATTTAATCAAGAGTTGTGCACTTATTATCTTAATTCGAGGGGAATAGCCACTCAGAACTTGCGTTCAGTAAAACAATTGTTAGGCTTTTATGTGTGTTTTAAGTCAATAATCAATATGAGACACTGCGCAAAGTAGCGTATTTTGGCTCGATGGTGAGAATAGAGTAGGGTATGTTCGGCGATGGCGACGACACATTTGAGCCTCGATACGGCCTCTCAAGTGGTGATAATTATTTTGATTTAACGGCGTTTAATGTCCACTTCTCCAGCGCTTATACATTGACAACTCTAATGTCGATTTATTTACAATAGAGAAGGATTATTACTCATTTTCATTAGAATACAGTACTGGCCAACAAACAAGTTGCGTTATACTTTACCTCAATGAAAGTTCGCAACTGACGGTTGATTTTGAAAGCCCCATAGTCTCTAGAACCGTCACGCCAGAACAATCCAATGTTTCTGTTCAACGATTACCATGCAAAACGAACTTACCATCTAGTATTACAGACCACCTTCAAGCAAGTATACCAAAAAACATGTCCCTCATCCACCACCGAGGTGCCCCTCTTGCTCAACTCGCGCGCGCCTTCGGCTGTTTTGGTAGAGCGGGGGGCAGGGTGGATGCCACTTTGGTGTTTCCGCGGGTGGATTTTATGTGAAGGTGGTCTGTAAATATAATACAATAGGGTTAGGTTTGATTGATAAGAGGATATGGTGATGGTAAATGACTTTGCGCGCTTTAATAGTTTGCTCACAACTTTGGATGCGTTGTATGAGTCGCTTTATAGTGCCATGCGGTTAGCACCTACTGCTTATTTTGCCAATATTGATGACGTCACTAAAGAGGACTTTAAAGCGTTCTCTGCCGGTGAGCTAATGCTTGGCCACCGAGATATGTTCAACGTCCAAGCACAGATGCGTTGCCTTAATGCTTTGAAATGTTTTCATCGTCCTTCTCATGACATTTCAGGCCGGGTGGCAGGCAAATACCCTGGTATTCTTTTATTAGAGAACCATGATGACGTCATTGATACTATTATCGCCATTAACAGTACCAAAACCGCTATCAAACACTGCGTGCAGGATAGAAAGCCTGATGGCTCACACGGACGTAATCATTTGCAGAAGCACGAGTTCTTGCACCAACACCGTGGCGCCGAAATTATCTCTTATCAGCTATATCGGCATATCGATGTTATCAGTTGTCGCCCTGATACAGATACCGCGCTTAAAAGCGTGAATTTTTACTGGGCCTACAAGAACGCTGACCAACGGCTAACGCCTGAGCGCGCTGTGTTGTATCTGTATAACAGCAAGTCTGGTCTCAACGATACACAACTGAATGAAATAAAAGCGCGTATAATGGGCACACAGCACACCCACCGCTTTTATATACGTAAGACACGCAATGCGTCGGTGAATTTGTCTCTCTACTATGGCGCGAGTGACGGTAAGCCGGTGGTAAATACCATTAATGCCGCGCAGCCCGTTATTTTATGTAATTACGAGGATGTGCCCACAATTCGTCCGTTAAGCGCTCACGTGCCGCAAAAACGTAAAGCAAATAGGCAAGGGCATGCGTGGAAGTGTTTGAATGAAGCCACCAACCTCTATACGAGGCCGATTACCGAGGCGGATAAAAAACGCGAAGCCCAGTTAGCGAAAATATAGTTTGGTTAAGTTACCGCGATGGGCATATAGTGATTTTATCGAAAGTCCCACTGTTTGTTTTTTTCACGCATGATAAGTGTAATTGTCATGCGTGAATCCGAAAATTTATAAAGCTTGAGATTAACTTGAAGCTTTAGATATGTTATGAGTTCAAATGCATCCATCGGATATTAAATCATAATAATATTTACTACCTCAACCTACCTAATAACATCGATTTAATCCAACACACTGATGAGCTAAGGTTATGAAAAGTTAAACTTTTTGATTGCACCCTGCATTATTCATCGCTAAAAACTCCAACTACGTCTGTCTCAGTTTATGGGAAGTGGACACTACCGAAAACCAAATTAGGCGAAGCGATACAATACTGCTTGAATCAATGGGAAAAGCTGGCGCGTTATACACTCGACGGACTATTGAATATCGATAATAATCGCGCTGAGCACGCGATTAAACCGTTCTTGATAGGCAGAAAAAACTGGCTGTTTAGCCAGACCTCCACGGGCGCAAATGCCAGTGCGGTTCTCTACAGCATCATCGAAACCGCTAAAGCTAATGATCTCAATGTGTTCGAGTATGTGATGACTGGCCTCGATAAACTCAGTAAGGCCGACGTTGATATCGAGCAAATTGCCATGGCAATTTGCTAAGCGTTAGGTGGGATTACCGGACGTTTACACTTATGTGCTGATGTTCTTAGTTGCAGCAATAAAAGTACTTCATAGCCTCTAGTTCTTCAGGTGGCCGCTTTAGCTTCAATTGTACGCTTAGACGAGCAGCATATGCAGTAATCTTTGGTTATCCACGGATTTATAAAAACTCAAAATAGTCTCAAACTATGAAACCTATTATCCTTGTAAACGGCTACACCAAAAGCTAAGCCCAAACAAGGGCCAAGCTTTTTAATAGAAGTATCTTTAGTTGCTTAAAAACAAATTTCGTAGCTTTTGGAAAGATTTAGTACAGCAAAGATAGGTATCGCTATTTATAATCGAAGCGTTCTATCGTTATCCTTCCTCTGTAAAATCCACCACTAAAAATTAAAGAATTCATGTTTACGCCGTATCCTAGTGGGCTCAAATAGTTGTTCATATCTTCTATGTGAGCCTCTAGCGCCGCTTTGATGTTCATATTGTTCAACTTAGTTACATCTTGCTGTACTTCATTATTGTTAGTATCAAGAATTCTGAGTATTTTAACTTCTAACTTTATTGGAGAGTTAATTACTGTTAATTCAACTAAAATACTGCCGCCAGTTTCAAGTGGAATTTGAAACTGGTTTGGCACACTAGTATTAATCAAGTTAAGCGCCTGAGCTATGGAGATAGCCGTCGCTTCTACAGTTTTTATCTTTCCCTCTAAGCTATTATTTAGATAGTCGCTTACACCAGCACGACAATAGCTGCAATTAACGAATTCCCAGGGTGAAGATATAACTTCTTTCGGAATTGATTTTGCTTCAGCTTCGGCCACCAGAGAGTTCGAAGCATTACTGAGGTCCGTCATCATTGTTGAAATACCCGAAGGAACTGAGGAAAGCATGTATGTCACAACCGGAACTTCAGGCATCCCTGGAAGAGTGGGAGTGAGAGAAAGAGTTACATCAAAAGAACGAGCATTTTTATTGTAAATATCAACAAGCGTAATATGCTTTTTTTCACCAACCTTTAAGTTCAACATACCCCATGACACAATTTTATCGGAATGGCTGCAATCATAACACTCAACGACTTCCGAACTTACAGCTAGCTTAGAAAATGACACTAGAATAGCTAAAAAAAATCCAATAGACATTAATTTCATTTATTACTTCCTTTTACTGTTCAAATGGGCTTTTAGTAGGCCAAAAAATGATGACGTAGGTATTATTTTTTTGTTACGACTAAAAGACTGATACCTCAAAAAAGTAACGCTAGACATTAAGCCTTAACACATGTTGCGACAAAGAATTGGTTTCAAGGAAATACTATCGATACTATAGAGCCAGTAATACCGTTTATAATATTTCCATTGATTCACCACTGTTAAGTCTAGGAGCCCGAGTCCTGCTCTCTACTAAGGAAATTGCGAATAAGTCCTGCAATTTAGTGCCAATAGCAGCCGTTCGAATATTTGTAATTAAACGGCAGAAAAGTACGTACTCCGGTCGTTCAGGAATGTTTGGTGCAATCAGCGCTTAACGGGTCAATAGGTCCAAATTTTCACAACATCGCCTACCTGACTAAAAGTTAAACTTGCTAATACTATATGTTGCATTGTTTAATATGATTATGCATACGGAGGCGTGTATAAATGGCAAAAGGAAAGCTAATTTGGCATATTGCCTGTGACGAATCTGGTATAGATGGGCAGGTATACTACGGTTTTGGTTCCTTGTGGATGAAGTACCAACGTCGCGGCGATTTTGTTCGTATCATCAGAAATCTTAGGGAAAAGTATCGATATACAAACGAAATTAAATGGCAACGTGCTCATCAGAAAAATAACATTGATTTTTACAAAGAGCTTGCCGATGTATTTTTCAAACACGCGTGGCTGGCTTTTCATTGCATAGTTATTAGAAAAGGATTGGTAGATAAATCATTTCATGACGGTGACTACGACCTTGCAATGCGAAAACACTTCACAACTCTTATTTCTTCAAAAATAAAAGCAGTTAAAAAAGCACATCCTAATCAGTTATCAGAATTTCGAGTCGAAGTCGACCCATTACCGTCGCGATACAATAAGGCTGACGAAGCGTTTCATACAATCGCTAACAATATCCTAAAACAAGAATTAGGCGGTGATGCTCTGATTCAAACAGTTGTGACTAAAGACTCAAAAGATTCTCAGCAAATACAGCTGGCTGACTTTCTGTTGGGAGCAGTTATGAGCGCGTTTCAAGGAAAAGTAACCTCTGATAGAAAGCGAGATATGGCGAATCATATTGCATCATATTTAGGCTGGGACTCGCTCAAACACGACACTTGGGACTATGAGCGAAAATTTAATATTTGGTATTTTCATGATATCAGGCGAGATCAACGTGAAATTCATACGAAGAATGTAGAGCTGAGATATCCGCTCCCTGCAAAATCACTTAAGTGAAGTAGAAAAAAAGAATGAAAAAAAGTAACCACCAAGGAAAGGTGTTAAAAGATCATAAAAAAGTGGGCAAAAAGTTCATCCCCCCTTTAATGCAAATCGACAAGATGAGAGAAACATCGTTTGTAAACGACCGGCTTCCGTGCTTAATTTGGATGTCGTCATTATATCTTCGTCTTGGCGATAGGAATGCAACTAAAGTCATTGTTGATTTTATTGATACTGCGTATAACTGCTTTGAGGGTGAAAAAATTGCGCCGCTTCAATACATGGGTAGCTATACAACTCTGTCAGATTCAAAAAAGAATGAATTGTATGAGACATTAAGAACGAAACCATATTTCAACGACGTTTTAAGTAATCTCGAACATCAGTATCACTTATTAAAGAGCTATCCATTAGCGTTTCTTTTTTCTGAGCACCAGTATGGTGTTGACCGTGAAGATGCCATTGAAATGCTGAAAGAGGATGTAGAGGCGCTTTTGGATAGACTGTCATCAAAAGCGACCAAAGTTCAGGTTACTGCGGTTTACGCAGAGATAATATCTGGGCGAATGAAAATTTCTGCTCATATCGACTTGCCTGACTTCAATGCAATATTCAAAGCGCCAGAGTCTGATGATGCAAAGCGTGTTGCAAGTTTTGCTCGCGCTCATATCAACGGATTTGCAGCAGCTTCTTTTTTGAAAGAAATAGGGGTTCCTAAAAACAATTGGCCAGAGACTTTTTGGAATGAGGCTTTTGATTTAGATGGATGCGACAATGGATATTGAAGAATTAGTAAGTGGCTACGTCGATTATCTAGTGGACAGTTTCGATGAAGTTTGGACTAAAGTTAAAATTCCCGCGGATAAACTGGAGGCATTATCTGCCATTGGTGGTCTTTTATCTCGACAAATTACTCTCTCCATCGAGTTGGCTCAAGCTCCCTCAACATGGAACGGACATTCTGCACCATTATTCTTACGCTCTATGACCGATTTATATATCACGCTTGCGTGGATGATGGATGATTTGGAAGAGCGACCCCATAAATACATTATGCATGGTCTGGGTGAAGCAAAGTTACTTATCGAACACTACAAGCTCCTGTTAGAAAAGGAGGAATATCAAGAAGACAAAGAAGATCTTCAACAAATGATAGAGTTTAGAGAGCATTGGATTAATTCACAACGCAATGAATTTTTTGTCGAAGTGGATGTTGGAACGTGGTCGAATTTAAATTGTAGGAAAATGGCGCAAGAGGCAGATTGCGAAGACCTTTATAATTTTGCTTACACGCCCTTTAGCCAAGTGGCGCATAGCATGTGGCCCCATGTTTCAGTTTACAATATGACTCGTTGCAAAAATCCACTACATAAGCACCACTTGATTCCTGCTCTACTAGACGTGCCGCTCGACCCCGACTACTTGTATAGATCCTGCAAATACGTTGACAAGACTTATCGGTTGTTTGAAAAGCACTTTGAAGTATCAATAAAACTAATGCCGCTCGATTGGTGGAACAACTATTGGGAATCTATTCCAATAGAAGAAGATGTAAAGTAGCGCCTTTGAAGAAGTCCGCTAAACTGGATTAGTGTGATTACCAAGGGATTATGTCGGTCTAATTACCGAGCGACTTTGTCGCATTTAAGGTAACAGTTAGTATTATCCACTTCAATAAATATGCAAATATTTCCTTTGAAGCATGAGTTAATTAGACGTTTTGTATATTATTGAATTAACCAGAATATTAAAGGTAGCCAATGTATACAATCAGTAAACTCGCCAAAGAGGCAAATGTTGGTGTAGAGACCGTTCGTTTCTATGAACGCAAAGGCTTACTTGAACAACCCATCAAACCGATACAGGGATACAGGCAATATACAGAACAAGCACTTTCAAGACTATTGTTCATAAAGCGTGCACAGTATTTAGGTTTTACATTGGCGGAAATATCATCATTATTAATATTAAGTGCTAGTAATTGTGAAGATGTTCAGCAACTCGCTGAGCAAAAGCTTGCAGTAATTGAAGATAAGTTAAGAGATTTGCTTAACCTTAAAGACAGCCTTGTCTCGCTCATTTCAGACTGTAAAACTAATCCAAGTGATAAAGATTGCCCAATCATTCAGTCACTTCAACCGTAAAATGACTCATCACTTGACTCCGTACCCATATACGGAGTTTATGCTGTGCTTAAAAGAACAGTGTAATAAACGTAAATATGGCAAAAAGTAGTCAACTATCAATCTTAGGCGGGCTTGCCGCAGCAATCGGTGCAAGTGCCTGCTGTGCCGGGCCTCTTGTTTTACTTTTATTGGGTATAAGTGGTTCATGGATTAGTCATTTAACACTCTTAGACCCTTATCGTCCTATTTTTATATTCGTGGTTGTAGTTTTATTTGGCTTTGCTGGGTGGAAGATACATCAGCCTGTTGAAAACTGTGCGGATGACGAGGCTTGTGCAGTCCCAAAGGTAAGAACACGACGAAAAGCAGTATTTTGGTTTACCACACTGTTGGCGTTTGTTTTTGTTACCAGCAACTACTGGATCATATGGGTCGTGTAGGTGCTACCACTTAACTCTAATTGGAGAGAAAAATGAAGAAGTTATTGATTACAACTTTATTGTTGATAAGCAGCACGGCGACGTTTGCAAAAGATGTAACTGTTACGTTAGAAGTTCCGTCTATGGATTGTGTAACGTGCCCGATAACAGTAGAAAAAGCACTTGAGCGCGTTAAAGGCGTTAAACAAGTGGAAGTGACATTTGAAAATAAACTTGCTGTTGTAACATTTGACGATGAGATAACAAATCCTGATGCACTAACAAAGGCTACAAAGAATGCTGGTTATCCTTCATTAGTGAAGTCGTAAGGCCGTCGCTAGTTGAACGATATTGAAACCCTCAGAGGAACACAAAACTATGGCGAAAATAGAACTCTCATCGACGATTACTTGCCCACATTGCGATTACAGCCAGCAAGAAGAAATGCCAACCACTGCATGCCAATTTTTTTATGAATGCACTAAATGTAAAACACTGCTAAAGCCTTTGAGCGGCGACTGCTGCGTTTATTGCTCATATGGAACAGTGAAGTGCCCTCCAATTCAAGAGGGCAACAGTTGTTGTAATTGAAAAGTAGTCAGTTAAACAACTGGCTATTTATTATGCTGATTCATGCAAAGCTAGTGATCTCTCAATTCTCAGTGCGGTTGTATTCATATCATTTCTCAACCACATACTGCGCACGCCATTTGGGCTAACATCAATGCCTAATGCTTCTGTTAGCTTATGTGCCACCTTCTGCTGACCAAGGTGAGGATGTTCAAGAGAGAACTCGATTACCGCTTTCTCGATTTCCATATCTACACAGTTTTTATGCCGTATGTTAGGCGTTTCTTGCCGTTTTAGCGCATCAGGGCCACCTCGCTTAACCATTCTTAAGTGCCGATGAATAGTGTCTCGTGAGACGCCACTTTGGCGTGATGCAGCACTGACGCTTCCGAGCTTTTCGATTAACGCTAATACTTCAAGTTTCTTCTGTACTGCCAAGTCTTCTGATGCCAGTTTGCTTGGCTCATTAACTTCCGAGATCTTCAGTTTGCGACCAGCGAAGTGAGCGGTAAACCCTTTTTTACTCGTGTTCCTTATCTCGATTTTCTGATTGGCAATGGAGTGCTTGAGCGGTGAATCAATGAGGTAGAATTTGTTGCCATAACTGAAGGTATGGTCGTTACGTATTTTACGATGGTCTTTAATGACGCAGATATCATCAAGGTTGATGTGTTTTGACAGAGGCGTAAATTCAGGTGCTTGCTTTGATTTCACTTGGACTTTCGACTGCCAGAACTGCGGAATGAAGACATGCTTAAGGTAAGCATTGGCAGCGGCGATATCGTTGATATTGTTCAACCTAAGTTCGGGCACCAACCTGTCTTGGAAGGTTTCGAACGCTCGTTCAACGCGCCCTTTACCTTGTGGGGAATTGGCAAAGATAATTTCAATGCCCAGCTCCTCACAAGCGCGTTGCATTTGTGAGAAGTTACAACGCTTAGGCCCACCATAGATTCCGGCTCTGTCCACATAAAGTGTTTTAAACACACCTTTCTTTTCAAGGCAGTCACGCATGACTTTCAAACATCCAACGGTGGTCTCTGATGGGAAGAATTCAGCATAAACTTCACTGGTGGCATCATCTATCATCGCAATGAGACAATGCTTTTTGTTACCAAACCAACGGTGCGGACTACCATCCATTTGCATCATTAAGCCCGGTGCGGCCATACGTTCTCTGCGTTTACGAACATGGCTACGACGACGCTTAGCTCGCTTTACATGATGAATATCGTGCGCCCAACCACGTAAGGTCTCACGCTTAACAACAATGTGTTCATTCTCAGCCAACTGCTCGGCTAAGTGCAGTAAATTCAAATCAAAATACTTATCCTTAATTAACGCTTGAACGGCTTTTTTTATCGAAATAGGCGTTTTATTCGGGGGTGATTTACCGCAATTACCATGCACCACAAACTGAATACCGACTTCTTGATAGCGTTTTATATAGCGTTCAATTGAACGTCGGGATTTATTGAGTAACTTGGTAGCATTGGCAATCGATATTTTACCTTCAACCACTTTAGCTATTATATCAACGGTGAGTTGAGCTTTAGAATCCATCACAATCATCCTCAACATGCCTTCTAGTATTCAAAAAACAAAACACTAACAGGCACATAAAAAAATGACCGACAGAATCGCTTGGTAATTAAGATACGACAAAGTCGCTTGGTGTTAACACGCTAAACTGGATTAGTCGTCACTTAACCTGACACTTTCAGAGATAGAGCTAGACCAAAATTGACAGTCTCTTGTGCACGTGAAGCAGACCTTGGCTCATTAAGATTTTAATGACACGAATGAGGTAATCAACGGTCATGCTACTAATAAAAATTGAATGGCTGCTTTAGCCGAATACCTATGACAAAGCTCCAACATAAAACTGATAATTCGAGACTAATTCTCCGTACTAGAAGAACACACTTCTGCAATGCTATCTAATTGATGCAATACCCCGCACTCTTTAACCTTCTTATCATGATCGCAAGCAGAACGAATTGAAATCAGTGTTTCTTGTAGTACTTTTAATTCAGCTATCCGATGTTCGATATCGTCAACATGCTTATCTATTGTAGTATTAACGTTTTCGCAGCTATTCTCTGGGTTTGCTCGGGTTTCCAGTACTAATTTAATTTCCTCGATTGTCATATCTAATGCGCGACATTGCTTTATAAACAATAACTGCTTCAGTGCATCTTCAGAGTAGCTTCGATAATTCGATGCCGTTCGCTCAGGTGCAGCCAATAGTGATTTACGCTCATAAAAACGAATTGTCTGAATACTTAACCCTGTCTTAGCTGCCAGAAGCCCAATTTTCATTTTAACTTGCCTAAAGCTTGACTCTATACCAAGTATAGAGTTTACACTCGCGTTATAGGTGAGTAAAGCGAGTGTTTTTATGAGTGGTTGTGGGTGCGAAATTGAGATAAAAGACCAAGAACAAAAGGCAGTTCTCTACTGGCTATTGGGCATCAATGCTGTGATGTTTATCATTGAAATGAGTGTAGGGTTACTCGCTGACTCAACAGCACTTATTGCAGACTCCCTTGATATGTTGGCTGACGCAGTCGTTTACGGTGTTGGTATATATGCAGTAGGGAAAACAATTGTTCACAAAGCCAATGCTGCAAAGGTAAGTGGATATTTTCAATTGGCATTAGGCCTATTAATTTTGTTTGACATAGCTCGTCGCGCAACCTTTGGAAGTGGGCCTGAATCTATGCTTATGATGGGCATGGGCGGTGTTGCACTTATCGCTAACGTTATATGTTTGGCGATAATCAGAAAACAAAAAAATGGCGAGGTGCATATGCGAGCAAGTTGGATATTCTCGGCAAACGACGTCATTGCAAACATAGGAGTGATATTGGCGGGTGTGATGGTTTATCTATTCGATACTCGTTGGCCTGATTTGGTCATAGGTTTTATTGTGTCTATCGTTGTGTTACGAGGCGCAGTCTTAATTCTAAAAGACGCCAGACAGGAATTCCGTGAAAACAGCTCGACGAATGGAGAGATCGTATGAATTTCACTCAAGCAGCAAAACCTTACATACTTCAAAAACTGAGCGCCGCGCATCAATCCCTTTCGAACAATGACAATAAAGCAGGATTTAAGGCCTTAGAGGATGCTCATGTCATCGGTCAGCACTCAACATACCACCACACACGAGTGCATTATGAAATGCTTAAATTTGGAATAGAACGCCGCGACCTTAAAGAGATATTTGGACAAATTTTTAGAATGCTAGGTGCGCTGACTAAAACTCCAATTGGCTTATTGCCTGAGGGCAATACTGGTGGGGCAAACGTGAGTCCATTCAAGTCAATGTCTATTTCACCCGAAAACAAAGCCATATTGGAAAAAATTAGAAATGCACAGTCATAACCATTCACACTCGCAAGAGAATTCAACCGACGCGTCTAAACGTATTGGATGGGCGTTTTTCTTAAATGTGGTGTTCACTGTTATTGAATTCATTGGTGGATGGCTTACCAACAGCACCGCTATTATGGCTGACGCAGTGCACGATTTGGGTGATAGTCTTTCCATTGGTACAGCGTGGGGATTAAACAAGCTTAGCGATAAAGATTCTAATCAAACATTCTCATACGGCTACAAAAGATTTTCCTTACTCGGTGCATTGATTAACGGTATTGTGCTGACGGTAGGCTCCATTTGGATATTGCTTGAAGCGATACCTCGTTTGGCTGAGCCTGAAATGCCCCAAGTTGAAGGGATGGTTTTATTGTCTATCTTTGGGATGGCAGTAAACGGCTTTGCGGCTTATAAACTGAGTGAGGGAGACTCATTAAATGAGCGAGTCCTCAACTGGCATTTGCTGGAAGATGTGCTTGGTTGGGTAGCAGTATTTATCGTGTCCATCGTCTTAATGTTTAAGCCTTGGCCTATTTTAGATCCAATCTTATCCATTGGCTTTACTTTGTTCATCCTTTTCAATGTGTTCCGCAATCTCAAAGAAACCCTAATGCTGTTTTTGCAAGCAACGCCCGATGAAGAACAGCTTTCAAAGATTCGAAGCGATTTACTGGCAAACGATAAGGTAAGTGATCTTCATCATTTTCATATTTGGTCTCTAGACGGTGAGCGTAACGTAATGACGGTCCATCTTGTTCTTGATGAAGATGTCAGTCTTGAGCACCTCCAATCACTCAAAGAAAACATACACAGTTCGTTAGAAAAGTATAAATTTGAACATACGACAGTTGAGCTGGAGTTTGCTAATGAACAATGTCGTGACGAAGTGAATTAGGCTTGGTAACCTTTCATACATGAAAAATCTAAAACGCATAAGTTACATCGTGATCTCGCTGATACTCTTTCAGTCGTTTTCTGCTGTGGCGAATTCGTTAGATTTTCATGCAATAGACATTCAGCACTTGCAACACGAGCATAAGCATTCTGAGCACGAGCAAGTGCAGTCTGAGCTGTCTGCCAATGAAACCAGTGATAAAGTAAGTACAGAGCACCACAATCCTGCTGATTGTCACCATTGCGGCCACTGCCATGGCACACATGCACAATGGGTCAGTCAGAGTCATATCAACAGTCTGAAAACAGTGGTTTCAGTCCACAATTTCAACTATTTAGATGCGGTAATTGACGCACCTATTAACCGCTTACTTCGCCCCCCCAAAATTACTTCCTAGTACGTTTTTTCGATAGCACCGCGCTGATAACACTCGCGATGCTAAATATTGATAAATTATTAGGATATTCCAATGAAAATGTTTCCTATTTTCGGGCATGCATCTGCCATTGTGTGCAGTTGCATACTGGGCTTATTACTCAGTCCACCGACCGCTCATGCGGCGAAAACCAACAGATTTGTAGACAAAAGTGTCCAAGCGCCCATACGAGAAACGCTGACTCTTGAGGACGCTATTAGACTAACACTTGCCAATAATCCAAGTCTGTATGAGTTTAAATTTAAACAACGTGTTATAGACGGAGAGTCAAAAACGGCGGCGCTTAAACCCGCATTGAATGCAGGGGTTGAATTAGAGAACTTTTTGGGAACTGGCGAGGTATCAGGTCTCAAAGAGTTTGAAGTTACCTTGACATTATCATCAGTGTTACAGCTCAATGATAAGCCAGCAGCAAGGTTGAATGTACTCTCTGAACGAAGAATACAGCAAGATGTTGAAAAGCGAATACTCACCTTAGATATCCTCGGTGAGCTTAATCGTCGTTACATCAAAGTACTCGTATTGCAGGCGAACTTAGACGTCATAAAAGATGCAGAGGCACTTGCACTTTATACATTGAATGCCGTAACGAAACGCGTTGAAGCAGGCGCGTCCCCCTTGTTAGAACAAAAACGTGCCCAAGCTGCGCTGGCCCAAGCAAAGCTCGATGTTAATCTAGCTCAACAGGACCTAACGTTTGCCTTGCGCAGTTTATCCATCATGTGGGGGGAGCAGGTACCGAGCTTTAAGCGTGTGGAAGGCGATCTTTTTGCTTTTAATAAGATTGAGTCGTTTGATGCGCTGGCAGTCGCAATCCAAAATAGCCCTCACATTGACCTATACGCTAAACAAAGCCGTGTGCAAGCGGCGCAGCTTCGTTTAGTGCAAGCGAATAACCGCGCTGATATTGAGTGGTCAGCGGGGCTTCGCAGAATGCAAGGTATTGATGAAACAGCACTGGTTGCCGGAGTAAGCGTTCCATTGTTTCAAAAAGAACGAAACCTTGGTGAATATGAAGCAAACAGGGCACGTCTTGACGCAATAGAGCAGCAAAGACAAAGCAACGTTCGAAGCCTATTACATTCAGTTAATCAAGCGTTAGGCGAACATACACGAGCATTGCTAGAGATTGACACACTTCAGCGCAAGGTGATTCCTCCGTTAAAGGGCGCGTTAGATTTAGTCGAGAACGCCTATTTGGAGGGCCGTTTCAGCTACTTGGAATGGGTAACTACTCGACAAGAATTTCTGACAACCCGGCTGACATTAATAGAGGCAGCGTCTCAAGTTCACTTAAGCAAAACAGAAATTGAAACACTCACAGGTCTCGCGCTGACGAATGAGCACAATGATGACTCATTTCACCCAAGTCACAAAAGCAATTGGCAGCAGTCATCTAACATTTCGATAAGAAGTCATGATTATGAATAAATTCACAATACAAAAAGTACTTATTTCTATCTTCACCCTTAGCCTTTATAGCCTAACCGCAATCGCAGGAGGTAAACACAGTGATGTAAGTTCCAGCGATCAAGACAATCACGCAGGTGAAGTCGTAAGAATGAGCAATGAAACAGCAATTCAGAATGGTATTTCTGCAACTCCCGTGCTCGCACGCGATATTGCGTTAACGAGTACGCTTTATGGGCGAATTAGTGCAGACCCCGCCTCATTAAGTCATATAAGAGCACGGTTTGACGGTGTTATTAAAGATGTAAAAGTCAACATTGGCGATTCCGTTAAGAAAGGTGATATTTTAGCGGTTGTTGAGTCCAATGAGAGTTTAAAAAGTTATTCCATCACGTCACCTTTTGATGGCAATGTGATTGCGCGACATGCGAATAATGGTGAGTTATCAAACGGGCAAGTACTTTTTTCGTTAGCTAACTATAAAAACGTATGGGCACAGCTGACCGTTTTTTCACAAATGCTTAGCAGCATCAAGGTTGGACAGTCAGTTGAACTAAGCCACGCAGGTTTCAACCAAACCTCCAAGATTGCATATATTACGCCTTCAGCTGATGGCAATCCACACTCTCTTGCCAATGTAGCTGTCGATAATAGTACTGGATATTGGCCACTCGGTACGCTGGTCAAAGCACAAGTTACGACGTCAACTAAGCCAGTAAGTCATTCGGTTCCTCTATCTTCTGTGCAAGAGTATGAAGCCAAACAAGTTGTTTTTGTGGTTGAGGGTGATGAGTATGCGCCCAGAGCGGTAGAGCTTGGTGTCTCAGATGGTCACTATATCGAGGTTATCAGTGGCCTTGAAGCAGGCGAACGCGTCGTGGCTTCCAATAGCTACATAATTAAAGCAGATTTGGAAAAATCGGAGGCAGGCCATGATCATTAATGCCTCACTACAACTGATATTTCCCTGTCAAATGGCGTGTAGTTCTAAGGGAGGTTTAAGATGCTAGTTTCCATTATTCGTACCGCAATCGAAAAGCGCGGTATTTTTCTGATGCTTTCCTTTTTGGTGATTGGATTAGGCCTATTCAGTTATCAAAAGCTGCCTATTGATGCCGTACCCGATATCACCAACGTTCAGGTACAAATCAACACACAAGCAGAAGGTTATTCACCGCTTGAAACTGAACAACGTATCACCTTTTTGGTAGAAAACGCTTTGGCAGGATTACCAAACTTGGACTACACACGTTCACTATCGCGCTATGGCTTATCACAAGTGACGGCCGTTTTTGAAGAAGGCACGGATCTCTATTTTGCCAGAAACCTCATAAACGAACGGCTAGGCATTATCAAAAGCCAATTGCCCGATGGTATTGAGCCTAAGATGGGGCCGATTGCCACAGGTTTGGGTGAAATTTACATGTACACGCTTAGCGCGAAGCCCGGCACAGTAACTGTCGATGGCAGAAAATTTGATGCAATGGCGCTTCGAGAGTTACACGATTGGGTGGTGAAACCTCAACTGGCCTTGGTGAAAGGGGTAACAGAGGTTAATGCTATTGGGGGGTTTACCAAACAGTATCATGTGAAGCCTAATCCTCAACTTATGCTTAATTACGGCGTTAGTACTGACGATTTATTGCGGGCATTAAATCGAAATAACGCTAATCAGGGCGCTGGGTACATTGAACGCAACGGCCAGCAAATACTAGTACGTTCACAAGCGAGACTTTCGAGCGTTGAGGACATCGGTAACGTGGTGGTAACGCTTACAAACCGATCTCCCGTCACGGTAAGTGACATTGCAGAGGTCGCCATCGGTAAGGAGCTTAGAACGGGCGCTGCAACACGAGAAGGTCAAGAGACGGTGTTGGGCACAGCTATGATGCTAATAGGCGAAAATAGCCGAGCTGTTGCGCTAGACGTGGCTGATAAAGTGGATGAAATCCAAGCAAGCCTGCCAGAGGGCGTAATTATCCAAAGTGTATACGATCGCACTACGCTCGTGGATAAAGCCACCAATACAGTACAAAAAAACCTTGTTGAAGGCGCACTACTCGTTATTGTTGTCTTATTTTTATTGCTGGGCAATATACGGGCAGCAATTATCACCGCCGCTGTCATCCCACTTGCCATGCTTGCCACAATAATAGGCATGGTACAAACGGGCGTTAGCGCGAACCTAATGAGCTTAGGTGCGTTAGACTTTGGACTGATTGTTGACGGAGCGGTTATTATCGTCGAGAACTGTATTAGGCGATTAAGTGAATCGCAGCGGCGAACGGGTGCAATACTGCCTCTTAAAGAACGGCTGGAAGTCGTATTTGAGGCAACGAATGAGGTGATACGCCCAAGTCTATTTGGCGTGATGATAATCACGATTGTGTACATTCCTATCTTTAGCTTAACAGGTGTCGAAGGGAAGATGTTTCACCCAATGGCGGCTACCGTAATATTGGCATTGCTAGCGGCAATGGTATTTTCAATCACCATTGTGCCCGCAGCTGTTGCTATGTTTATGTCAGGCAAAGTCAGTGAAAAAGCGAGTCCAATAATCACTGGGGCTAAATCAGTTTACCGCCCTGTACTGGAGTGGGCATTAAAATTACGATGGTTGGTAGTAGGTGCAGCAACATTACTCGTAGTTATCAGTGTTTGGTTTGGGATGCGCCTAGGTTCTGAATTTGTGCCGCAACTAGATGAGGGTGACATAGCCCTTCATGCAATGAGAGTGCCCGGCACAGGAATTGAACAAGCTGTCGATATGCAAAAACGGCTTGAACAGGTCATTATGCAATACCCACAGGTAAACACCGTATTTGCTAAAACGGGTACTGCTGAGGTGGCTACTGATGCTATGCCACCCAACGTCACTGACACTTTTGTAATGCTAAAACCAATTGATGAATGGCCAAACCCTGCATTATCGAAAACGGAATTTGTCGAGCAATTGGAGAGGGATCTTCAAAATGTACCCGGCAATAACTATGAGTTTACGCAACCTATACAGATGCGCTTTAACGAATTAATTAGTGGCGTTAGGGCAGATTTAGGGATCAAGATATATGGTGATGATCTGGATAAGCTGCGGGATTCAGCTGGTGATGTTTTATCCGTATTACAAGATATTCCGGGCGCTGCTGATGCACGAGTAGAACAAGTAGATGAGATCCCCATCTTCACGGTGAACCCGAAGCCTTATGCGCTGGCGCGTTACAACTTAGACGTAACTGACTTGCAAACGTGGTTAAGTGCATCAGTTGGCGGCAAAGAAGCTGGTTTGGTATTTGAAGGCGACAGACGCTTTGAGATTGTTGTTCGTTATCCTGAAGAGATTCGCAATGATTTAGAAGCGCTGGGAAATATACCCATCATGACCAATGATGGTGAGTATGTGCCAATCGCCGAGGTGGCTGAGCTTGAATATACCAATATACCCAGTCAAATAAGTCGAGAAAACGCAAAACGCCGTATCGTCGTCACAGCAAATGTGAGAGATCGTGATTTAGGCTCTTTTGTCAATGATGCTAAAGAGCAAATCGCAGCCAATGTGGCACTGCCGAGTGGTTATTGGATAAGTTATGGTGGAACGTTTGAGCAATTGGAAAGTGCAAGTCAACGACTGAGCTTGGTTGTGCCCGCAACGCTTTTCCTGATCCTTGCATTACTTGTGATTGCATTTGGCTCAGTCAAAGACGCCTTGATAATTTTCACAGGCGTCCCTTTGGCATTAACTGGCGGCATCTTTGCTCTTTGGATCAGAGATATGCCTCTTTCAATATCGGCAGGGATTGGTTTTATCGCGCTCTCTGGTATTGCTGTATTGAATGGTCTGGTAATGCTGTCTTTTATCAGGCAGAGGATGGAAGAGACTGGCGAGTTGGTAAACTCGATTATTGATGGTGCAATGACTCGCTTGCGGCCAGTGCTGATGACAGCGTTAGTGGCGAGTCTTGGTTTCGTGCCCATGGCGCTTAACGTAGGTACTGGCGCAGAGGTGCAGCGACCTCTGGCAACGGTGGTCATTGGTGGGATCATATCCTCTACCTTGTTAACTCTGGTTGTACTACCTGTACTCTATAGACTCGTTCACTATAAGGTGAATTAGCAGCACTGGGGCATTTGGGTTTATAAATCAATGCCCCGGATTTACTTACCCCCATGACGATCATTCGACTTCTTTTGACAAAATGGGGAGGTGGCTCGTAAATCGCTTTGTAATAAAAATTTGGAGTTGTAGGGTTGGTTATCAATTGTAATATTCAACATTCGGCTTTTGGAGGCGCATCCTGTGGACTATTGTGGTCTGAATAACTGCTTTATGCCACTGAAGAGTCAGTCAGAATAAAGCATATTAACTTCCGCTTATGGTAAATATCGGAATCAAGAGCAGAGAGCCCTGAACGTCTGCTGTTTGTCTGAAGCGGACCAGCGCATTGGTTGTGGTCAATGTCCGCTTTACTCATAGCCGACCTCTGTCCCCCAGAGTGCAAACTTCTACTTCACGTAAACAACAGCCCTTCGTAATTGATACCTTTCTATTATCTAAAATGTCAGAACAAGTTGAGACTCACCAAATTTAGCTTTTGAAAACTTCTTTTAAAATAAAAACATGACCAATAGACATTAGCTTTCTATCCTCAACTTTTACATCAATGTCACCATTATAACGAATAAAGTGCGGCTTATATCTGACCTGTACTATCATTGAATTTCGGAAACCATCACGAATTGATTCTACTTTTTTCAAAAATAGACTGTCTCGATCTTCTACCCTATTCTTATCGCATGTCACATTGATTGCGACCATTGGTATAAGCTTGTTATTCGCACGAATATTACTAATTGTATCTTTTGGTGAATTGAATAGCAGTGTCTCCATATCTATATCGAGAAGCTGATCCGTTGCTTTGTTTAACGCCTTTTAAATTCTATTGTTGTTGTTGTTGGTTGCGCTGGTTCTTACAGCTTTGCATTCAATAAAAGTGGCGTGTCTCTTACTGAATAGACCTATATCAATGCGCCCCTTTGATTCATTTTTATTTCGTGTAGCGGTCAGCTCCGATACTGGATAAAAGACCGCCTTGTCATTTCTCTGTAGATGGTAGGCAGATTGCATAATGAGCGGTGTCAGCGATATTTCCTTAGCGGCTGTAGGCAGGCACAGTACTGGCACAATGGGCACGCTGTTTCTATATTCGACAATCTGGTTACAGACTTCGTCCATTAGCCCTCTAAGCGACACCAATATGTTGTAGGGCGCAAAAATTTTCCATGTGTTATCTTCAATCAACATTATTACTCCTTGCTATTAATTTCACTACGCTGTTATATAAGTCTGACTGGTTGAGCGCTTCTTGGCGGGGATTGCCGGTACGCTTTTTTGTTTGCTTTGCAGCTCTCCAGCCTTCGTTGAACGCCAGCGCGATCATTAACGATAAGCGCTCTCTGTCGTAGTTTTTCAGTCTTTTGGTAAAGCTGTCGAGCATCAATTCGGTGCTATCAAAGTTTCCTTCGCCTAACCGCTGCTTAGCCAGGTCCACATCGTGTTCATACTCGCGATAGTCCGGTGACAATAAAAAGTCTATCGCCTCTTCCAATGTGTCGGCGCCCACCTGCGCTTTAAACTTATCAAGCATATTAAGAGAATGTGATTTTAATTGAAGATTTTTTATTCCTCTTTTTTCTCTGTGTTTGTGCGCTCTAAATCTATTTTGAAGCTTTTTAATGGCATCTTGAGTAATTATTTTTCTAAGGCAATCATAAGTCTTTTTAGGCTCTAAAAAATTAATATCTTCATCGCTTATAATTTCTTTTTCGCCACTTATAAAATCGTCGCTTTTTAAAGATGAAATGAATTTATCAAAATTATTTTCTATATATTCCTGCCAAACCGTATCGTTGCTCACTACCCTGCCCTGCGTTTGCGTTACTTATAACGCTTTTATATCACGACTGTAGCTACCCTACTATTGTTATTTTGTGCAAGCGTTATATGTAACGCTTTATTTACTCTCTTTGTTGTGCTATTTTATTATTATAGATAATTAAAGTTATATCGAATAATGAAATGACTAAGACACTTTCTCTATCTCAGAACGACTTCGCTCTTAACAACGAACATAAAATAAGCGTTGTAGAAAACCTGACAGAGTTGCGCGATTCTGTATGGGAAACGATGTCGTTTAATACTCGTAAAGCATATCAATCAGATTTTAACCAATACCTACAATTTTGCCGTAAAAACGAATTACCAGCTCTAGCAAGTGACTGGAAAATAACAAAGCGATCATGTCAGGCATTCTTTGATGGTCTAATGATCACAGAGCTAAAACATCACACTATTAAACGTAAACTCGCTGCAATACGCTTTTTTATAGGAGTTAGCGAATTGCCAGATCCTTGGAAGCATTCAAAGTTATTTAATAGATATGTAAACGGCAAACTAAAAGAAAAGCCTTCCGTACAGAAGCAGGCAAAACCTCTAAAACTACACCACGTTCGCGAAGCAAGTTGTGCTGTTGATACCGACTCTCTACTGGGGTTACGCGATGCAGTTTTGATCAACTTGGCTATTGATACCTTATTTCGAGCATCGAATATATTGGCCATTGAAGTTAAGCATATCGATTGGCAAGCAAGAACCGTATTCGCACCTCGCTCGAAAACCGACCAACTAGGTGATGGACACTTTGGTTTCTTTTCTAATGAAACGTCCTCGTTGCTTAAGAAGTGGCTTGAAAAAGCGCAGATTTCTGAAGGGTTCATTTTTAGGAAGTTATCCCCAAAGCAAACGATCCAAGAAGCGCCTATGCAATATCAAGCACTGTTGAAACGGTATGAAGCGATAGGTGTAACATTAAATGCTGATGGTAAGTTTACATGTCACAGCACACGCACTGGGGGTGTGCTCACTATGATGGAAGCCAATGTACCTATGGCAGAAATAGTTCTTTCAGGCAACTGGAAAAACGAAACTATGGCTATTCGTTATGCAAAACAGTATCAGGCCGGAAAAACTGGAATGGCGAAAGTTCGGTAGTCAGAGCGGAGTTCACTAATTAGAAAGGCGCAGTCTGATAATGACATGCATTTACTAACGTATCGTTACGCCCATCCCCTTTTAAAAATGCTAAAACTTTCCAAGGGAACACTAAGTCGAGGGTTTTAGTTTATTCACCTAAAATATTAAAAAAGGCCAAACACTTTTACATGCTTGACCTTTGGCACACACAACCGTTTGTGTTAAACGCTTACCTTAAAATGTATATCCTACGTTGAAGCTGTAAGTACGGCCGGCGTAACGAATGCGGTTAACCGCATCTTCGTTCCCGCCAATATACTCATAACCTTGATCTTCAGTTAAGTTAAATGCTCGGAAATCAAACCTTAAGTTACTGTTATAACGGTAATTTACAGCCATATCTAAACGGCCTCTGCTCGTTTCAAATCGTGCATCAGTTCCTAGGAAGGCGCTGTTAGTACCATCAAGAATAATATTCTGCGATAGTTGCTGTGCATCACGCCAGTTATAGGAAAGGCGAATACTTATACCGTCATTTTCCCAATATCCCACTATGTTGTAGGACTCAGGCGAAACTCTTAGAAGCGTAGTTCCATCATCAGATTCATCAGTATTAATCTTAGTATAGTTAACAACACCACCGAAACCATTCCATGGATAAGGCAAGAAATCGAGTTTCTGCTGTACTGCGACTTCATAACCCGACACCTTGATAGAACCATCTGTATTTATTGAACGATTTACAGTGATACGGCGACCATCTTCATTAACATTCCCTTGAGAATCGGTGAAGGGTGATAGCTCACGACACTCTAAGCCCCCCGTCCCACTGCCTTCAACAAGGCCTGTAGGACCAAATAAGCCTTCGCTAATATCACTTGGAATATCATCACCACAAATTGGTTCACGTCCGAATAAGCCAGTAATTTCTTTCTCAAAAAAGCCAATTGAAATAGCACTGCCTTCTCGGTTATACCACTCTAAAGACACATCAAAGTTATCAGCAGTATACGGTTCTACGTCGGAAGATGGTAAGTCAACGCGCACCCCAGTCACATCACCATCATCGTTCTCACTCGGCGTGATAATCGTCGTTGGGTTTTGACTGCGAAGATTAGGCCTAACAAGAGCTTCGTATCCCGCCATACGCAAAATAACATCATCAGTTAACTCAAACTTAATGTTCCACGATGGCAAATTATGGGTGTAGCTATTTGCTGATGTACGCGTCTGAAGAACATTGTCTGCGTCAACAAATGCTCCGACAAATTCGTTGTTCGTTTCAATTCTTCGCAAACCTAGGTTACCTGAGTAAAAAACGCGACCCAGATTACCACTGAAATTACCCATGATATATGCTGCATCAATATCTTGCGTCGTACTAAAGTTACGAGCATAGAATTGGTTTCTTCCGCCAGCTTCTCTTATAGCCCAACCTGTAGGTGAAGCAAGCTGTGCCTCGGGCAAACGGTCTAGAATTCCTTCTTGGAGTAGAGGGCGAAGACTCTCTGAATTAATAGTTAGCCAGCCCGTATCAGGACCAAAGGCCCCAGGGAAATTCCCATTGAAGAATTCTCCTTGCGTTTCAACAAACAACTTAGCATCACCGAATAAGTTTTCTGCATTTAATGCGTCGACATTTATGCCACCAGCTCCTATACGAAGGTCGTTATTGATAAGTTCTTCAGTCTGATATCGATAACCGCCTTTCACAGAATCTAAACGAAAAACATCTTTAAACCCGAGATCGGTATACCGTAATATATTTAGTTCACCTGAATCCATTTCGCGAATAGGGTTATCAACTCGACCATTCACATAGAAATCAACGCGTCTATCGTCATTAACAGCACGATCAAGTCCGCTATTAAATTGTGAAATACTAGGTGCTCTCCAATTACCGTCGTAAGAGAAAGAGTTCAGAGCAGATGGGTCTAGCACATTGATTAATGCCTGTCCCAAATCACCATTGCCTGTATTAATTTCGATATCAACGCCTGTAGGATTGTAACGTTGTCTAGCTCCATCAACGAGATGGCGTACATCAAGGCCTTCATTGATAAAAAAGTTTTCTGATTCTGACTTAGAAAACTTAGCGTCTATCTTCCAATCTTCTTTTACATAGTCGCCATATAAGAAGAGACCTTTAGCGTCTTCCGTAAACTGGAATAAACGATTAGCCGGTTGCCAATTCACGTTGGTAATACTGGCATGGCCAACAGTATAGGTTTGAGGTTCACCGGGTCCAGCGAACCCCGAAGCAGAAGGCGCACCCAATAACGTGACTTGCTGCTGGGCGTTATCGGCTTGTCGACGCAACAGAAATTGCGAGTCTTCTAAATTGCTTTGATCAAGCGTTCGCTTGGTGTAGATGTAATCTAATCCGAGTTTAAGATTATCTGTAGCCTTAAACTCAATGTTTACCGCTCCAGAATGACGGTCACCATTTCTCACTTCTGCCGCTTGACCCGCACGAGAAATGACACGTATTTGAGAGTTATCTTCTAACCCATGCTGAGCGCGATAGGCGTCAATAGCTTCTTCACTTATAACGGGCCTAACACCCGTTTGCTCGCCTGTTTCTTGGTTGAAAGTGACCAAGTCGGTATATTGTGAGAAATTTACAGTATCACGGCGATAATTTTGCTCAGAACCGGCTGCCTTGATAGCGATACCTAGACGACCGTCCATAAAGTGTTTAACACCTTGAAACCGATAAGTAGTATTGAACTCGTCAGACAAATCTTCATAACGAGTTCCTAAGTCTACTTTCAAAAAACCATCTTTCTTGCTTAATGCTCTTTGGAATTTAAGGTCTACTATTCCTGCAATACCACCCGCTTGTAGATCGGCTGTTGGACTTTTTATTACATTTACGCCGTCAAATATACCTGCTTCAAACGCGCCAAATGGATTAGCAGCGCCCGCTGCACCAGCACTTCGACTAGGAGTCGCTATTGATTGTCCACCAGCAGTAGTTTGAACGAAACTACCGGGCAGGCCTCGAAGACTAATTTCACCGTCGCGACTTCCGCTATCACGATTTAACTGAATACCAGGCAATGATTGAAGCGCTTCACCTAAATCTAAAGCTGGAAGTAATTCCATATCGGACGCTGAAATGGCATCTACCACAGAATCCGCCGCTCTTTTGGTAAACAGAGACTGCTCTAAAGCTCCCCTAAACCCTGATACTTCAATAATTTCTACATCTGCTTCATCAACCTCATTGGCTTTGGTATCTTGTGTAGATTTCGCGCTATCCAGTGCATTCTTAACCTCTTGCGCCAGTAGAGTTGGTGAACTTACCATCATGAGCGCAGCGGCTGAACCAACCATTATAGCTTTGACTTTAAATGCCGATTTAGAGTGTTTTTTAGTAGCCATCGGTTTTACCTTAAAGATTAGTTTGTAATGTGCTTTCTGTTCATAAATTCGCAATATTCAATTTTTATTAAATACGAATTAACATAACATTAACACCCCACCGCTCAAGATCAAGTCATTTTCAATCATTTTGGGTCTTTTTTTACACAAGCAAGGTTGTTCAAGGTAATTTAAAAAGTACCAGACCTGTCCGATAGTCTCGTAATCAATTGAAATGTATGACGTAAATAGTTTATCGATATTTATTGTGCTAACTTAACTTATTAAGCCACCTGTTAATATCCGGGAACATATAAGCATTTATAATCACCAGCGGTCTATTAGACATAGGCTTAATTTGTTAACAAATGCGCAACAACACTTGCTTTTATGGATATTAATATCAACACGGTAACTAGATAGGGAAAAGGTCGACTACGTGTCGTACAAATCCATCTATCTTTTATAGACTAAAGAATATACGCATATCAGAAATGCGCCTGGAACTGCGTTGTTTAGTCATGTCTCGCACACCTCTAAACGCCCAATAAAGTCAAAATAAATGAAAATGATGCTTTATGACTTGTTTTGATTGTTTTGTACGGTTAATATTGCTTCACAAATCTTTTACAAGACTTTTAAGAGACACACACTTAAATCACACAACCAAGAGACTAGGTCGATGCAAAACACAAGATCAAATATTAATAGAAAGCTGTTGGGCAACACAGCTGCACTATTATTAACCATTAGCTCTCCTACACTGCTAGCTCAAGAGGTTAATACTGCAGTCAATAACGCACAGCAGAGTACTGAGAAAAATCAGATTGATGACGATGTAGAAGTTATTGAAGTATCGGGTGTAAGAGCGTCACTTGAAAATGCCCTTAACACCAAACGCAATGCTGCATCTATTGTCGATGCAATTTCTGCTACCGATATCGATGCTTTGCCAGCATTAGATTTTGGTGAAGCGCTGCAGGCGATACCTGGTGTTCAGTTGAACTCTGACGAGGAAGGAAGACAAAGTACAATCAGCCTTCGTGGTTTAGGTAGTGGTTTCGTTAAAACAACGGCATTTGGACAGTCTTTTGCTACACCTTCTGGCGCCAACAACATTAACTCAGTCGGGGAACCAAACCCGTTTGCTGCTTTTGAAGCAAGTATTTTTGATGGCGTTACTGTAGTAAAGAGCCCAACAGCGGATATGCAAGCTGGCGGTATAGCGGGTACGGTAGATCAACAGTTGCAACAGGCTCTTTCTAAGCGAGATGGAACAGCTTCTATAAGTTTAGGTGGACGTTATGAAGATCTAACGGAAAACGTTGACCCTAACTTCAGAATATCAGGTGTAAAGCACCTAATTGACAATAAGCTGGGTGTTGCATTTAAACTCGCTGGTTCAGGCCAAACATTCAGACGCGATACATTCGATATTATAGACTACACTTCTGTTGACACCGTAGATGGTGATGTTCGCGCAACTAATATCGCAGAGTATCGCGAAAAGTGGGGATTGGAAGAGGACGCGCAGCTTACCGCGCCAGCTCGAGGTCGAAATGTTAGTGAGTACAGCGATGGTGACCGTATTTCTTTCTCAGGAAACATCGAATATCGTGTAAACGAAAACTTTAAACTTGGTGCTCATTTACTTTATTCAGAACGAGACTTGGCATCAGGTACCAAAGAAGCTACAACAATCAGTCCCGGTTTTAATACCCGTCGCCGTGACAGAGATAACTTTGACGCACGTGTTACTTTAGATATGGATACAGCACCGTTTGCCTATGACCGAACGGCAGACGAAGAGGGAGCCCCGTTAGTTTATGCAGTATCTAAATACGACTTCACTAACGGGTCACTCCAAAATGAAAATCGCGAAACTACCTTTAGAGAAAAAACCGAAGGTATTATTCTTTATGCAGATTATTTCACAGAAGATTGGGCGTTTGATGGCAAAATCACACACTCTGAAGCAAGTAATCAGTTTCAGAACGTCGGCTATACATTCTTGTCGAATCAGGATTGGCGTGATTCATTCAACTTTACGGACGCTGACGGTCGTCGAACTGGCGTAGATAGTGTACCAACAGGATTCAATGGTACAATTGATTCAGGTAACGGGAATCTAGATAATATTGTTGTTCAAGGACAGTATGATCAACCGTACGTTTACAATGACTTAGTATGGCAAGTTCCAAATCTAAGCTCTTCAAGCATTAACTCTGTTTCTGATGCAAACCAAGGTCGTCGCTTATCTTTCAGAGTGACGGGGCGTGTCCGCGATCTATCGCGCGAATTGAGCAGCGCTGAATTCAATGCAGAACGATTTGTAGACTTCGGCTTAGGTGATAAACTTAATTTTGAAACTATCAAGTTCGGTGCGCGATTCTCACGAGAGTCTTTAGAAAGTATTGACCAGAGACAAAGCTTGGCAGGCATTGATACAAGTAATATCTCTGATGCGTTCCTGACCGACAACACCTTATCGTCACAGCAAAATGATTATTTCGGCGGTAATATTCCAGGCACGTTCGATAATACTTCGGGATGGTTAACCATCGATAATGCTTTAGCTCTGCAAATGCTTCAACAAGGTATTGAAACTGACGTAAATAATATTCCAACTGCAACTTCTTTCAGCACACCATTTCCAGGGTTAGTACGCAATAGGACTGGTTTTTGGGACCAACAAGATAGAAACAGCGGTTTGCCAACTAACTTAGGCTTTAATTTCGATGCAGAGCAAGACATTTTGGCAATGTACGTCATGTCTGATTTTGGTGGCGAATTGGGCTCAATACCCTATCGCGGGAACATTGGTGTACGCCATGTACAAACAGATAACACCTTTGACGGTTTTGAAACTCAAGTTGACGAACGCGGTCGTAACGGCGTAGCGGCGCCAGTCACGTTTGAGGATGATTATCAACATACGCTTCCTATGGCAAACATCACCTTCGAGGTTCATGATGATGTATTGTTAAGAGCTGCTTACTATGAAGGCATTGTTCGTCCAAATCTGCTTGCTCAGCGCCCAACCGCAGCGCTAAGGGGCGGTAACCAAACAGTTCGTCTAGACCTGCCGACCGCGACAGTACGTCCTTACGAGGCAAAAAACTACGACATTTCATTAGAATGGTATAACCGCGAAGGTAGTGCAATTTCTGTAGGTTATTTTAAGAAAGACATTACAAACTTGTTTGATTCTGAGCAAGGTTTCTGCCCTGACCCAGGTACAAACCCAATTGTCGATAGACTACTTGGCGATATTGAACGTACCCCAGGGACCAATGGTCGAGAGTTTGGCTGTATTCAGACAACACCTATCATTGATGATGATGGAAATGAAAACTTGAGGGAAGTAAACATTGTCGCTCCAATCAATGTTTCTGACACCATCACTGTTGAAGGTTACGAAGTTGCAATCCAGCAAAAACTAGATTTCCTACCCTACCCATGGAACGGCTTCGGTGGCGTATTTAACTATACAAGTTTAGACCAAGAAGGCAGCGAAGTTGAGTTAACACGTGTTTCGCCTGAATCGTTCAATGTGATTACGTATTGGGAAAACGACGGTATAAGCTTACGCTTGTCTTATAACTGGCGTGACGATCAAACTCTTAGAGGTGCAAACTCGTTCCTAGGTACCAATGCACGTACCAGAAAAGCGATTGGACGTTTAGATTTCGTTGGTTCTTATGCACTTAACGAGAAGACTAAATTATTCCTTCGTGCTTTCAACTTAACGGATGAGATTGGTGAAGAGTTCTTAGGAACAGACGAGCGTGCTATTAGTCGCCTAACCTATACAGGTCGTATCTATCAGTTAGCAGTCAACTACAGATTCTAATTGATTTAATAATTGGTGGGCGAGTGCGCAATGTACTCGCCTGTCCCTGTTGCTTCTACCAGTCACTCCCATTTTTTACGCAATTTTTACGCGTATTTTCTTATCAGCCTTGATACATTTCTGTAAGACCTTTTATTTTTAGCGGGGCGCTTCATCCAATGCGAGATGGCATCATAACCGTAGGCATAATGGTGATTTTTACACTTATTTGTTTGCTGTTAAGAAATTGGTTTTTACCTATTGGAGGAACTTTACTCATACTCCAGTTGGGTGCAGTAACTTGCTCCATTCTGTTTTCACGTATGAATGGACTAGTAGCGGCCATTATAGGTGCTATAAGCTTTAACTTTTTATTTACCGCGCCATTTTATTCGGTACGAATGAGCGATGTTGACGATGTAATAAATATAGCGACGTTTCTCGTGGTGGCTGTATTAGCCAGTGAGTTCTCTTCTTTTTACAAGAGACAGCAAACCGCTCTTCGCAAAGCACAACTCCAAGCAAACGTGCTAAGGTCAGTTTCTCACGATCTACGCACCCCTTTATCAACAATAATCGGCTCCATGGAAACCTTAGATACCTACTATCACTCGCTTCCCGAAAACGATAAGCGAGATTTGATAAAGGGGAGTATTGTCGAAAGCAAAAGATTACATGCTTACATAGAGAATATTTTGCAAGCTACGCGTATTCAAAACGATCTGTTGATAGCCGGGCGAGAGCGAATTTCAATAAACTCGCTGATTGAAAACGTATTAACTCGCTTTAGCAATCCTCGTATTGTGACTAGCTTTTCGGGGCATCTTCGTCAAATTTATGCAAGCGGCCCACTTTTAGAACAAGCTATGTTTAATGTCATCGATAACGCACTTAAATTTAGCGAACAAGAAGTGCTTGTAAAAGTAAAAAGCGATTCGAAATACACAAATATAATTGTAGAAGACAGTGGTATTGGGCTTAAAGATGGCGACACACAACGCCCGTTTATGCTTTTTTCTTCATCAAGAGATGGTGATGTCGGTACTGGAGGAATTGGTTTAGGGCTAAACGTCGCCCAAGGTATAGCAGAGGCGCACAAAGGTAGGCTAATACTCGAAAACTTAGCGCCAGGTTGTCGTGCAATTATTTCCATCCCAAACCTAAGTGAAAAATCGTCATGAACAAAATCCTTATTGTTGAAGATGACGCAAACATTCGCAGAATGATATGTATTGCCCTGAAGGCCGAGGGGTTTAAGCCCCTTGAAACATCTAATGTTAAAGACGGACTCATCACAGCGCTTAAAGAAAAGCCAGAACTGATAATATTGGATCTTGGCCTTCCCGATGGCGACGGTAAAGAAATTCTAGCTAGAATTAGACGCACAAGTAGCGTGCCTGTTCTAATTTTATCCGCTAGACATTCAGAAGATGACAAAGTAGGTATGTTGATGGCTGGAGCTAACGACTACGTTAGCAAGCCTTTCAGTATAAAAGAATTGATAGCACGCATTCGAGTTCTTCTAAGGGATATTACCCCCGTCATTCCTACCGCGGAACGACGTAGAAAGATACAGAACCTAACAATTGACCTGGATAGCGGATTAATATCACTAGGCAACATAGACATCTCACTCACCCCAAAAGAACTGCACCTTATCGACCTTTTAACACGGGAAGTCGGGGTCTTTGTTAACCAACAAACACTCATTCGCTCTATTTGGGGTAATTATAATAGCGAAGACACACATTACGTAAGAATTCTGGTCAGTCACGTTAGGAAAAAACTTTCTGCTCTAAATTCAAATTGTTTTTCGATTGAGACTTCTGCAGGGAACGGATATCGCTTCCTCGTCAGTCACACGGAGTAAATAAATGGCACATTTCACGGTAATTGGATTAGGAAGATTTGGCATAACCGCCAGTATCGAGCTGATACATATGGGCCATACCGTAACAGGTATAGATAAAGATGAGAAACTTGCCGAGCAGTACGCAGGTGAGCTCACTCAAGCACTCATATGTGACGTTACAGATGAGAGGGCCCTGAAAGAACTTAATCTCTGTCAGAGCGAAGCCGTACTTGTAGCCATAGGCGAAGATATGCAGGCCAGCCTTCTGTGCACTCTTCATCTTAAAAATTTGGGCGTTAAGGATATTTGGGTAAAAGCTAATACTTCAGCCCACCATACTATCCTCTCTAAACTAGGAGTGACACGAATTATTCACCCAGAAGAGGAGATGGGAGCACGAGTAGCACAGGCTTTAAACTATCCAATGGTAAGTGACTATTTGAGTATTGGTCATGGTAGTTATATTGTAGATATACACCTCCCCTCTCCTTTTCAACCAACCTCAATTGACTCGCTCATAAAAGGGTTCGAGAACTCAATTCACTGTTTAATGGTGAAGCGAGGGCAAGAGGTTATGAAATCCCCACCGCCTTCTTATATTGTTCGCGAGTGCGATACGTTAATCTTATTCGGCCCCAAAGAGGCCTTAGTTCGGATTGCCCCAAGGCTAAAATAATGACACGCTGGAATTTGCAACGTCGCCCTTTATCACGTAAGGCAAAAAGCGCTTATAAAATCCAAGCGGCTCCACCACTCATACTGTCCCTGAGCTTTTTAGCTGTGATAATTTTAGGAACATTATTGCTCTTACTACCAGGTATGACTACACAATCAATCACGTTCGCAGACAGTCTTTTCACAGCGACATCTGCAGTTACGGTGACAGGACTTGTAGTTGTAGACACAGGGACTGCCTTCACCACCTTGGGGCTTACAGTAATTGCTCTGTTAATTCAAATAGGTGGGCTTGGTTTAATGACCTTTGCGGTAGTCACGCTAATTGCGCTTGGCGGAAGAATAAGCTTTTTGCAACAGTCGGCAATTAAAGAAGCATTTAACCAAACAGATTTATCCACCCTCGCCTCTACGGCGAGGTCGGTTCTAATTTTTGCGTTTATCATTGAAATGATTGGCTTCACTATCTTGGCTTTATTCTGGCTTCAGAGTAAACCACCTGCAGAAGCACTTTTTCACGCATTTTTTTACACAATCTCAGCCTTCAACAACGCTGGGTTTGCATTAAGCTCAGATAGTCTCTCATTTTATGTGGGTAACCCAGTAGTAAACCTCACTATTACCGGTTTGTTTATCATAGGAGGTTTGGGCTTCTCAGTTTGGATAGATCTTATTAAAAAGCGTACGTGGCACAAATTGTCTGTCTACAGTAAATTAATGATAAGTAGCACTATTATCGTAAACGCAATAGCGTTACTCCTTATTTATTCTATCGAAAAAGACAACCCAAATACGCTTGCTAATTTGGACACCACTTCACAATGGTGGGCATCTTGGTTTCAAGCTGTAACACCCCGCACGGCTGGGTTCAATACTGTGGATATAAGTGCATTAGAAAATGCAACTACTTGGCTAACGTTGCTATTAATGTTCATCGGTGGAGGCTCTATGAGTACTGCCAGTGGCATAAAGCTTGTCACCTTTATTGTTCTTATTATGTCGGCCTACAGCTATCTGCGACGCGATCCTTCTCCAGCGATATTTGGCTGCACGTTGTCGAGTGAAACGAGAGGAAAAGCGTTGGCGCTTACGTTAATATCCACTGTAATTGCATGGCTTTCTATATTTATTTTATCGATAACAGAAAATGCGGCGTTTATAGATATTATTTTTGAGGCTATATCGGCTTTAGGTACGGTAGGATTATCACGCGGTTTAACCGGAGAGTTATCTAATACTGGAGGCCTTGTTATCATATTTCTGATGTTTATTGGCCGATTGGGTCCACTGACCATTGCGTATTTTCTTGCTAGCCCTCGTCAGAAAAGAATCAAGTATCCAAATAGTACGCTACCCGTTGGATAAGAATAAAAACAGTGTAAGGCGTATTGTCCACTCCTTACACTGCCTACAGTTGACTTATGACACGAGCGTTTTGATGTATGACTTGATAGATTCGTCTTTGCCATTTTCAAAAAAGCACTTTTGAAAGCGCTCACCAGACACTGCAACTTTTACCAATTCCTGATCAATTTTCTTCAATGTATCGACATAGTCGTCGCATGCCAATGCCGCTTTTAGCTCTGACAGGATACCGGCATTGCGCACTTGAGGTTCGCGTCTTTCAACCGGATAACCAGCTCCGCGCTCGCCAGTAAAAGCCTTTTCGAAAATATAACGGGCGTTCAGCTCAGCTCCCCAACCAAAACCTTTCGCAAAAGGAAGCGCTAACGCATTACCGTTATTTACTTGGTTAAACAAAAAGGCGTCAGAAGGGTCGATACAATAACCACAGAAAACACCAGGTTGCGCGTTCAAAGACATCATAGCGCCCTGCCCGGTACCGCAGCCAGCGACAACGAAGTCTACAGCGCCAGAGTTCAAAAGAACGCCGGCCATAATCCCAAGGTGTACATAAGTTAAGTGATGATCAGTTTCACTTTCCATACCTACATTATGAACACTATGTCCTAGCGAGTCGGCCACAGACGTCAATTCTTTAAGAATTACAGGGTTCTTCGCCGCTTGGCTATTTTCCATCATTAAGGCAATCTTCATGACTACTCCTGAATAAAGTTGAATTTCAAAATGATGATATCATCTTTATCTGTCATTAATAAGCATATTAAGTTAAATCTAAATTTTATTCCCTTTTGGAATTTACTTGATTCCGCGCTTTACATACGTCACAAGAGAACAAAAGTTAATCGAATGTTAGCGCTCGTACTTCTACCGTGATATTTTATGATTGTATTTTATTGCTTTTGGCTTTCTTAATTGATGTTACGACTGTGCTTTTTACTCACTCTTATTAGTATTTCCTTCAGTTCCTTTGCAAACGAGGCGCCCCTGTGTGGTGCTTGTCATGAGAAGGAGCTGACCGATTGGCTTGAATCGGACCACAGTAAAGCAATGGCTATCGCCTCAGAAAACACGGTTTTAGGGGATTTTAATGACATTACGTTTGAGCATTTCAATCAAAAAGCCACATTCTATAAAAAAGATAAAAAGTTCTTTATAGAGTTTCAAGAAGATAAAACAGAACCGAGGGTTTACCAAGTCAGCTATGTGTTCGGTCACTTTCCTCTTCAGGAATACCTTATCAAAACTGAGCAGGGAAAAATGCAGGTCTTTCCATTTGCATGGGACTCAAGAGATAAGTCGATCGGCGGTCAAAAATGGTACCCCATATATCCCGACGAGGAGATAAGCAGGCAGGATAGGCTGCATTGGCTTCAACCTTTGCAAAACTGGAATGGTATGTGTGCGGACTGTCACTCGTCAGGATTAAAAAGAAACTACGACAGTGAAAAAGACACATTCAATACAGTGTGGAATGAGATAAACGTTTCTTGTCAATCTTGCCATGGTCACGTTGACGACGATCATTATGCTGGTAACGGCTCTTCTCACTCGGTTCTTTCTGAGAGCGAACAGCAAGATATTGGCAACTGGCTGTTAGGTAAAGACAAAAAGATAGCCACATGGGAAGGTCCAAAGCGTGACAATAGTTTTATGGAACGCTGCTTTGCGTGCCATTCACTTCGCACGCCACTCAGCGACGGTATCACACCATCTGAACCTTTTTTGTCACAATTTAAACCCGCTTTGCTAACTACCCCGCAATATCATGTTGATGGCCAGATAAAGGATGAAGTGTATGTTTACGGCTCGTTTTTACAAAGTAAAATGTTTGAGGCTGGAGTAAACTGTAACGACTGTCACAACCCTCATACTGCGAAAGTGAAAGTCGAAGGGAATGGCCTTTGTTTACAGTGCCACAAAGCAACAGTATATGATGACGTCGAGCATCATAAGCACGAACCCAATGGCCAAGGCTCACAATGTGTAAATTGTCATATGCCTACGAATACTTATATGGGCGTTGATAAACGAAGAGATCATAGTTTCAAGGTCCCAGCACCGCACCTTACTGAAAAGTTTGGCTCGCCTAACGCCTGTAATAGCTGCCACGAAGACAAAGGCCCGCGATGGGCGCAAGACAAAATCGACGAGTGGCATGGACCGACAGCGCCTTCACACCCAGCTGAAATGCAATATATGGTATTGTTAAGTGGCGACACCTTGACACTCAATAGTCACTTTTCCTTAGCAAAAAACAAAGCACTGCCTGATATAAAACGAGCAACTGTCGTTTCACTGCTTCCCGCTTCAGTTCAAACTCTAGCGTATAAGTATGCCAAAATGCTGGCCAATGACGAGAGCCCGCTAGTTCGTCTAGCATTTTCCGATATTTCATTTCTTGTCGATAAACACAGACGCGTCGAGCTTCTAAAAGCGCTTTTAGCGGATGAATATAAAGCGGTTAGAGTTTCGGCTGCTGAACAGCTAATAGCTTCGGGGGAATTGGCCATTATTTCCGCAAAAGTATTAGACGAGTTATACGAAGCATCTGAACAGAACCTCTGGCGTGGTGAAGGAAACTTAAACGCTAGTCTTATTCAAGCTAATCAAGGTAACTTTGAAAAAGCAAAAGATTTTCTTGAGGCAGGTATATCCCGTGACCCCTTCTTTGAACCTAATTACATAAACCTAGCAAATTTATACCGCTCTTTGGGAGATAGCGCTTTAGAGGCAGCAACGCTTAAAAAAGGTATAAATGCTAATCGACACTCATCGTTAATGCATTACGCAGAAGGAATGCGCTTAATACGCAGCCAAGATTTAAATGCCGCAATAACGCATTTTAACATTGCCACCGATATCGAGCCGACAAACAGCAACTATCTGTATATTTTGGCCTTAGCGCTAGACAAAGCAGGTAATACCAAACGAGCTATTGAGGTGCTAAAAGCACGAAGCCCTAGCGTGAAAGGTCGATACGAATTGCTACAACTCGGATTGGCTTTATCTCAAAAAATGGGGCTCAACGGTGAATTTACATACTTTAGAAAAGAACTAGAGAAAATCTAGCATCCGTAGATGCGCAGAAATCACGTAATTGATCATTAAAACACTTTAAGAAGGAAAACTGAAATGTCTGAAAAGTTAGGTGTTGTAGAAGATATGGGTGGCGGTATCAAGCGTCAGATACTCGCATACAATGACGATGCTATGGCCGTGAAAGTGTGGTTTGAAAAAGGCGCAGAAGGTTACGCCCATAGCCATCGTCATACACAAATTGTTTACTGCGAAGAAGGTGAATTCAACTTCCTCATTGACGGTAAACTCAAGGTATTGAAGGCAGGAGATAGCTGCGTGATCGATCCACATGTTGAGCACGGCACCACTACAGAAACCGGTGGTGTCCTCATTGACATGTTTAGCCCAATGCGGGAAGACTTCTTGTAAAAACGAAAAGCTGAATTTATGGGAAAAGTAAAAGACCCTCAAAAATGAGGGTCTTTATGAATCCTGATTCTTGATCAGGCTTAAATATTGCTCGGTAGAGCATTATTTGTAGATAATCTGATTCACTATGTTTTCTAGCCCTTCTTGCTTTCCAGATACTGGTTTAGGGTCTAAAGATTTGACTTTCGCGTGTTCAGCTAAAGACTCTAGCGACATATTACCGTCTAAGATTTCTCTGCCGAACACAGAATTCCATTCTGCATAGCGGCTCTTAACGTTACTATCCAACACACCGTTAGATATCAATTCGTAAGCTTTCTTCAAACCAAGAGCACAGGTGTCCATACCACCAATATGGCCTAAGAAAAGATCTTCAGCATCGAGGCTTTGACGTCTTAATTTTGTATCGAAGTTGAATCCGCCTGACGTGTAACCGCCGTTCTGCAGAATTTCGTAACAAATAAGCGTCATTTCTTCTACTGAATTAGGAAACTGATCGGTATCCCAACCAAGCTGCGGGTCACCACGGTTTGCATCAATAGAACCGAAGATATCAAGCGCGAAGGCAGTAGCCACTTCATGATGAAAAGAATGGCCAGACAAGGTCGCGTGGTTGGCTTCAATATTTACAGCAAACTCCTTCTCTAAGCCAAACTCCTTCAAGAAACCATAAACGGTTGCTGTATCGTAATCATATTGGTGCTTCGTAGGTTCTTGAGGTTTTGGCTCAATCAACAATAACCCATCAAAACCAATTTTGTACTTGTGCTCAACAACCATATTCATAAAGCGACCAAATTGTTGACGCTCGCGCTTTAGGTCAGTGTTTAATAGGGTTTCATAGCCTTCACGGCCTCCCCATAAAACGTAGTTTGCGCCACCGAGGGCTTTGGTCGCATTCATCGCATGGTAAACTTGGGTAGCGGCCCGGGTGAAGATTTCTGGATTTGGGTTAGTTGCCGCGCCAGACATATAGCGAGGATGGCTAAATACGTTAGCAGTTCCCCACAGGAGTTTCATACCCGTTTCTTCTTGCTTACGTGCTAAAACTTCTGTCATTTCCCCAAAATTGCGAATGTAATCTTGGATAGAATCGCCTTCTGGTGCTACGTCAATATCGTGAAAACAATAAAATGGCGCTCCCAACTTTTCGAAAAATGAAAACGCTACATCGGCTTTTTGTTTGGCTCGCTCCATGGGATCGCCTGCTGCTAGCCAAGGTCTGTCGAACGTGCCACCCCCAAATACATCTGCGCCATCCCAACAGAAATTATGCCAGTAGCACACGGCAAAACGAAGGTGCTCTTCCATTGTTTTGCCACCGATTACCTCTTTAGGGTTATAGTGCTTAAATGAAAGAGGGTTCGTTGAATCTGGCCCTTCATATTGTATAGAAGGAATGCTTTCAAAATAATTGCTCATAGTATTTCCTTTGTAGTCCGCACCATATTGATACGTAACAGTCACTTACAGTTTTTACCTCAAACCGCAACATTACGAATAAAATGTCTCGACGGCGTAGTACAATTCTCTAAACTTCTGCCGCTTATTGAGGTAATTGTCATGAATCTTTTTGTTTGGTGTGTATGTCGCCTCAAGCTTTGGCTTAAAGCATATGTCTGAAAGGTCGGCATCCGGATTGGCAGCTAATTGTGCCAGTCGAGCGGCCCCAAGAGCCGGACCAACATCCCCGCCCTCTCTGTACTCCAGTTCGTAACCGCTGATATCGCTGAGGAGCTGACGCCAGAAAGTACTTCTTGCGCCTCCACCTATAAGGCTTATTGACTTTGCAGTGACACCACTTTGATGCACCGCGTCAATGCCGTCAGCAAGTGCCATCGAAACCCCTTCTATGACAGCTCGTGCCATATGAACCCGCTCAGTCGATGCCGATACCCCAAAAAATGCGGCCTTAGCTGAAGGGTTATTATGAGGTGTTCTTTCGCCCGTTAAATATGGGAGAAAAACAGGTGTTTGAGTGTCGTGGTGGCTTGTATTTTTCTGTACATCGTCGATCATAGACCCAACATCAGCATAACCACTTTGCTTTGCATACCAGTCTAAGCAACTCGCCGCGCTGAGCATAACCGACATCATATGCCAACGATTAGGAATAGCATGGCAGAAACTGTGAACAGCCTGAGCAGTATTTACGGTGAATCGATCAGTTACCGCGAAATATACACCTGATGTTCCAAGCGATAGCATTGCGTGACCAGGCTCATAAATTCCACACCCAATTGCACCAGCGGCGTTATCGCCAGCACCACCAGCAATAACGACATCCTGCATTCCCCAGCGTGCCTCTAATGAGTCTTTTAAGTGCCCTGTAATACTGCTGCCCTCATAAAGAGAAGGCATGTTATCGATGCTCAGGCCGCAGGCTTTTAATAGTTCTTCATCCCAACTACGAGACTCGGTATTAAGCCAAACGGTACCCGCAGCATCCGACATATCAGACCCAAACTCCCCGGTAAGCTGGTACCTCAAAAAGTCTTTAGGAAGCAGTACCTTGTCTATTTTAGAAAAGATTTCCGGCTCATTTTTTCTTACCCAAAGAATTTTGGGGGCAGTAAAGCCTGCCATCATGAGGTTTCCGGTACGGATAGATGAGTCTGGCACTAAGCGAGTTATCTCTTCGCACTCGTCGCTACTTCGACCGTCGTTCCACAATATAGCGGGTCTTAAAACGCTCCCCTCGCTATCTAACAGCGTCGCACCATGCATTTGACCGCTCAAGCCGATTGCTTTGACGGTAGATAAACTGTTCTTATCACTCAACTCATCAAGACAGTCACAGGTGGCCTGCCACCAGTCGTTAGGATCCTGCTCCGACCAAAGAGGATGCGGCATAGATACGGTAAGTGGACGGCTTACTGAATAAACAACCGCTCCAGCTTCGTTGGTTAACACAGTTTTCACACCAGAGGTGCCTAAGTCTATTCCTATGTACATCGACATTTCTCATAAAATAAGCGCTGATGTACGAATGTTGATTACTAAAAGCGTTTATATCAATTACGAAATTTTGTAATCGTTTTGTTAATTACAACATCCTGGTTTAGTATCGCTAAACAAATAATCATAATAAACGTTACGTAATTTGTTTATACGTAGGAAGCTAACATGTTCGAAAAAGCGCACAGTATTACGCTACTTCTGAATGCGAGTAAGATATTCGACAGACAAATTATCGAAGGGATTGGGCGGTACCTCCAAACATCAGATGCAGATTGGGATTTGTATTTAGAAGAAGATTTCTTAACTCGGCTGGAGCATTTAGATGAGTGGCGCGGTGACGGCATAATTGCCGACTTCGATAACCCTGCGATAGAGCGCGCATTGACTAGTACATCTGTACCAGTTGTTGGCGTAGGGGGTTCTTATCAAGACAAAAGCAATTACCCCAATGTGCCCTATGTTGCCACGGATAACTTTGCGCTCGTAGAAGCCGCATTTGAACACTTACGCCAAAAGGGTATAGAAAGGTTTGCGTTCTATGGCAGTCCAATTAGTGAAGGGCAGCGATGGGCGCAAGAGCGCGAAAACGCGATGTTAGCTCTTACTAAGCAGCATGGATATGAGTGTTATGTATATCGTGGTCATGCTGTGAGGGCCGAGACTTGGCAATATTCTCAAAAGAGGCTTACCGATTGGCTTAAAAGTTTGCCTGCGCCTACCGGGATTGTAGCGGTTACAGATTCCCGTGCTAGGCATCTACTCCAAGCATGTGACCATTTAGACCTACTGATTCCAGAGCGATTTGCCGTTATTGGTATCGATGACGATGAACTTACGCGATTCTTGAGCCGAGTTAGTTTGTCCTCTGTCAGACAAGGTTGTCTCGAAATGGGTTTTCAAGCTGCGAAGCTACTTCACAGGCAACTAAAAGGACACGCGCCTAAGAACTCCCAGTTACTCGTTCCCCCCGTTACCGTAGCAGAGAGGCAGTCAACAGAGTTTAAAGCCATCAAAGACCCTCTTGTAATGCAAGCCTCGCATTTTATAAGAATGAATGCTTGTAAGGGTATAAAAGTTGACCAAGTGCTGGACCACGTAGGCATTTCAAGGTCTAACTTAGAGGCCCGATTTAAAGAAGAGCGGGGTCATAGTATTCACACCGAAATACACAATGAAAAATTAAACAGAGCATGCAGAATGCTAAAGGAGACTGACGCGCACAGTAGCGAAATAGCAAAGCGCTGTGGCTATCCTTCTGTTCAATATATGTATGCGCTTTTTCGTAAACACTTTGACCAAACTCCTGTTGAGTACCGCCAAGCAGCGCAACCTGATTATTTAGAAAGTGAATCAGAAAGCCCGGTTATCAACATCTCCTAGATTAGGACCACAACAATAGAGAAAACAATATGGACACAACGTTAACCAATGATACTTCCAGTGAATCGACAAACACTGGATTTATTCTCTTCATAACTATTGTAGCGACGATAGGAGGGTTCCTTTTCGGATTCGACAGTGGCGTGATAAATGGCACTGTTGATGGGCTACAAACCGCTTTCAATTCTGAAAGTGTAGGCACGGGTTTTAATGTATCCAGTATGCTTTTAGGCTGTGCTGTCGGCGCTTTTTTTGCTGGACGCTTAGCAGATCAATATGGCCGCAAGTCTCTACTACTCGTTGCGGCTATTTTCTTTTTAATAAGTGCGTGGGGTTCAGGTGTTGCAACAAACAGTGTCGAGTTTGTTCTTTATCGAATTATCGGAGGTCTCGCTGTAGGCGCCGCTTCTGTAATGGCGCCCGCGTACATCGCAGAAGTATCACCCGCAAAATACAGAGGTATGCTCGCTTCAATTCAACAAATAGCTATTATAGGGGGCCTTTTCACAGCATTTCTCAGTAACTATTTTCTTGCTGATATTGCATCAGGGTCTACTCAAAAACTGTGGTTGGATTTTGAAGCTTGGCGCTGGATGTTCTGGATGGAGTTAGTGCCGGCGTCGCTTTTTTTCATAATGCTTCTTTTCATTCCTGAGAGTCCTCGTTTTTTAGTAGTCAAGCAGAAAACTGGGGCGGCAAGCTCGGTACTAAGCAAGCTTTATGGACAACAAGCGCAGCATAAACTCACAGAAATAGAGGCATCACTGTCTGACGACCATAAGCCTCAGTTAAAGGATTTAATTGATAAAAGTTCAGGGAAGCTGAAATCTATAGTATGGATTGGCATTGGTTTAGCTGCACTACAGCAACTTGTGGGTATAAACGTCGTTTTTTACTATGGAGCCGTACTATGGCAAGCAGTAGGCTTTTCTGAGTCTGACGCATTATTAATAAACGTTATAAGTGGGGCTATAAGCATAGCAGCATGTATTGTTGCCCTCGCCGTGATCGACAAAGTGGGCCGTAAACCGTTACTAAAGTGGGGGTCTATTGGCATGACAGTTACGCTTGCCGTGGTCGCCATTGCCTTTTTAAATGCTGAACAGTCTGTTGATGGAAAATTATCTCTAAACGAATGGGGCCCAATAGCCTTGATTGCAGCGAACCTTTATGTTTTTTGCTTTAACTTCTCATGGGGGCCTGTAATGTGGGTAATGTTAGGAGAAATGTTCCCAAATCAGATAAGAGGTTCAGGCCTTGCTGTTAGTGGTTTAGTCCAATGGTCAACAAATTTTCTAATAACTTGGTCATTCCCAATGTTGCTAGCAGGTATAGGGCTCTCAGGTGCTTACGGCCTTTATGCGCTTTTCTCACTGCTGTCGATTGTATTTGTTATACGTTATGTCTATGAGACTAGAGGCGTAGAACTTGAAGATATGAAGGGCTAATTACCTGTCCTAAAGAATTAGGCTTCTGCAATTTAGTTAACTAGGTGCCTCGGTGGATGCTTGCTGGCACCTAGTTACTACTCTTTCTAAGTAAAACTTTTGACACCGTAAGAGAATTTTGATAGCAGCTCTTAAGTAGTGAGTTACGTCAAAGCCCTTACATATTGAAAGTGCTCTTTTGCGACGACTAATTTTGAAAAATAACTACAAATCTTGGGTATCAATCTTCAAGAAGATTGCCTATTCATGATGAACCTTTGAATTGTTATGAGAAGAGCAAAATTACATGTTAAGACACCTTACCTTTGTCGCCTCATTACTTATATTAGTTGCTTGTACCCTTCCTGAACCTGAATCAAGTTCCAGCAAAGTACAATACAATGAACAGCCACAACCTAGTCACTTACTAGTTGAAGATAATATCCGTCCGCTTAACGTTCACAACGAAGCTCCAAGGCTATCTTGGCATGCCAATGTTGAATCACAAGAGGCTTACCAAATACAAGTCGCTACTAGTCAGGACAAATTAGTTTCTGACTTGCCAGATCTTTGGGACAGCGAGAAAGTCATATCTAGTATTTCTGTTAACGTTCCCTATCAAGGCACGGCGCTAGAGGCAAACAGTAAAGCCGTTTGGAGAGTTCGAGTCTGGTCAAAGGGCGCCGAACAGCCCAGCGAATGGAGCACTCCCTCAACCTGGGAAATGGGCTTACTTAACAAATCCGACTGGCGCGCAAAGTGGTTGCAAGTTAAGCAGCGTGATATCGCACAAGTAACAAAAGACCGAATGGATTGGATAAAATATGCAGCCAATGTTCATCCAAATATCACAGAGAAACTAACAGAGACCGCTTTTAACAAACAACTAGGCGTTGTTGAACAATTAAAACAGCAGCCAACTGCCAGCTTATTTCGTCACTCATTTACTACAGAAACTGGCAAAAAAATCGCGGGAGCAAAACTTCACAGCACAGCTGGAGGGTACTATGAAATATTCTTAAACGGACAGAAGGTTGATGATCGACTTGCTGACCCGGGTCAAACTGATTTTGATAAGCGTATTTTATATAACACTGATGAAGTAAGCGGTTTACTATTAAACGGTCAGAATACTATCGCCGTCCATCTTGGGAGCGGCTGGTATGACGAGAACATTGCCTTTAGCAAATGGTTTAACCCAGACGCAGCTAAGGATAAGAGAAATCATAAAACCTTATCCTATGGACAGCCGAAATTCATAGCCCAATTAGAACTTTTTTATGAAGATGGAAGCAGTCAAATTGTAGCGTCTAATGAAAACTGGATATCACACCCTTCACCTATTTTAAAAGAAGGGCTTTTTTCTGGAGAGCTCTACGACGCCAATGAAGCTGTTGAAGAATGGAACGTAAATACATCTGCAAATAACCTAGTTAACTGGCAACCGGTTGAAGCCTTGAATGAATGGCCTACTGAATCATTGGAACCACAGCTTCTGCCGCCAATAAGAGCAATAAAAAAATTAGAACCTATTAAGCTTTATCAACCGCAAAAGAATGTTTGGGTTTTCGACTTCGGACAAAACTTCACTGGTATACCAACATTAAACCTAGAAGCTTTAAATTTAAAACCAGGGCAAGCTGTCCATATGCGCTACGGAGAATGGGCAGACATAGACGGTAATTTAAGCCAAAAGTCTGGGGGAGGTGCACCACTTCTAAAACAGGTTGATACCTATATAGCTTCTGGAGAAGACGCGCAATTCTGGAGTCCGATTTTCACATGGCATGGTTTTCGTTATCTAGAACTAACTGGCATAGACTTTGAGCCAGAATTAAATGCCGTATACGGACATCTAGTTCGAAGCGACGTTGAAATTGCTGGGCAATTTAAAAGCTCTAGTAACTTGCTAAACAAAATTCATGACATGGCGCTGTGGAGTTACGAAGGAAATTTAATGGCGCTACCGATGGATTGCCCAATAAGAGAGCGAGCTGGGTGGACAGGTGATGCACATGCAGCGCTGATTACTGGTAACTACAATTACGACATGCAAAACCTCTGGGAAAAATATTTAGGTGACTTCGAGACATCGAGTCACATCGCTCCGGCAGTCGTACCTGGCAAACGTTCACATGGCGAAAAGTACGATTGGGCTGTAGCTGAAGTTATTATTGCTTGGGAGCATTATCGCCATCATGGAGATATCCAAGTAATCGCCGAACAGTACGAGAGTATGGTGGAATACATGGACGCTGCAGAGACACAACTAACCGATAACCTTCTGCGCGATGGCTATGGTGACTGGTGTGATCCAGTTCGAGTACCCGGGATGACGCGCAAACGCTGTAATCCTGAATATACTCTACCAACGATGACGACATCTGGCTTTTTAGCACATGGCGCCGACCTAATGGCTAAAATGTCTACGCTTCTGAATAAACCGGAAAAAGCTAAACACTATAGTGCTTTATTCGAAAGGATTGCCTCGCAATATCACAAAGAATTTTATAACCCAGAAACCGGGCATTATGGGAGCCAAACCGCTGACGCCATGGCACTTAGATTCGGTATTACCCCTATACACTTAAGGGCTTCTGTTGCCGAAGCACTGAATAAAGATGTTGTGGAAAACTGGAATGGTCACGGCTCTATTGGCGCATTGGGTCAAACTTATGTATATCGCGCACTGAGCGATTACGGTTACGGAGATACTGCTTTTGGTATATTTACAGCTCAGGGCTATCCTGGTTATCAGTGGCAATTCGATAATCTCAAGGCAACAACCCTATGGGAGCGTAAAGGCGTATGGGATCCAACTAAAGACCCGGAAGGTAGAAACCCGCCAGGCCGCTCATTAAACCACCCTTTTCACAGTGGGTATGACGGTTGGTTTTACGAGGGTTTAGGCGGTATTCGGCCTCACAACGATAATCCAGGCTATCAACATTTTGAGCTGTCACCTGTGTTCCCTAAAGACCTGGAATGGGTTGAAGCAAGTTATAAGACAGGCTATGGGAAAATAGTGAGCAATTGGCAACGCCATGGAAATACTATCCATTGGCAGTTCGAGGTACCAAACAATTCCTCAGCTAAGGTTTCATTACAGGGGAGACCAAGTCGTATATATGAAGCTGGGCAATATTCAGTGACGATTGAACAGTAGAATATAATGATGTGTTAAAAAGCGCCGTCTTCAATACGGCGCTTTTTTTTGGTTAATTGAAAATAAATTGAAACGATTCAGTTTTAGAAAGTTGAACGAACGCCTAGAAGGAAGCGCCTGCCAGTGTATTCGTTCAAAATGACACGCTCTCTTACATCTGCGAAACGAATAGTGTTTTCGTCTAACAAATTACTCACATCAAGTGTAATTTTGGTATTTTCACTTAGCGCGTAGCCAAATCCTAAGTCTAACTGTCCGTAAGCATCAAAGTGCTCTGCTATGCCCGCTAGTCCAGCACGTTTAACTAAGAATTGATCTCTCCAGTTCCAAGAGACCCTCGCAGAAAAGTCATCATCTTCATAGAACGCAACTACGTTATACGAATGAGGTGTAAATCCCTCTAACCCATTTCCAGGCGCAGTTGCTAGTGGAAGGTTTTGGGGCGACGCTAGCGCCTCATCGTCTTGGCCCGTTACAAAAGTATAATTTGCTTGTATACCTGCATTACTGAGGAAACCAGGAAGAAAATCAAAGTACATTAGCCCTGCAAGCTCGTATCCTTGAATTGACCCACCATCTCGGTTTCTATCTGTCGTGTCTCGGAAAATAATTTCACCAAAGGCGGGATGACTAAATCCAGAGGGTACAAGTTCAGTGCTTTCTGAAATAAAAGTCTCAATATCTTTATAAAACAGAGATATTGAAAACGCGTTACCGTTGTCAGCATAGTATTCTAAAGAAGCGTCGTACTGCCATGCTTCGTAAGGTTGTAAATCCGTGTTGTTGGAACGACGAGTGGACAGCCCAAATAAACCGCTAAAACTTTGATTTGGCGTGATATCGCCTAAGTTAGGTCGCGTAATGACTTTAGCTACTGCCGCTCGCAAATCCACGTTGTCACTCAGTGATATTTTTGCGTTTAAACTTGGGAGCAGATTAGAATAAGAATTCTTCTTCTCAACTATTTGTCTCTCTGTTGTGACATAGTCTAGACCCGATGTAGCGCCATCAGCGTCCACTGGGTCAATTCTTATCAACTCTACTGATGGGCCTGATGCTGAGGTATCGGTCTCAACATACCTTAGACCTAAATTTGCAGACCAAGGGAATTCATTAAACTCACCATCAAGATCTAGCCTCACATAGGCACCGTAAGTTGTTTCCTGTACATCTCGAGCTAAATCAGGACGCGCCTGTGAAGAACAAACGTCATTATTTCCAGACCCCTGACGAACTGCCTCGCAATAGCCATCTTTATCAGTCAACAAAAACGAGGTTGGAAAACTTGCGCCTGAGTCACTAAGTAGACTCGGTACTGAAATAGGAGTGAAAATATCTGAAGGCAACGCGAAAAAGCGACCTCCCATATTGGGCCTTGGGCCATTCGGTACATTTATCGCCTCCCATGGCGCCTGAACGCCATCGGTTGGGTCAAATGGCGCGACGAAGTTTGAGTCTGCAAATAAAGTGCCTGCAGAATTATACCCTGGGTCGAACGGTCCCTCTGGAGAGTTAGGTCTATAAATACCAGAGTTGAAAGGCAACGCAGCTTTCTTACGGTCACTGTAGAATACTCCCGTTTGAAAACCACGGATAGCCCCGGAATCCAATTCAAACCCGACATCAAACTTACTTTCAAAAACTTCATCCTCTAACTCAATGGAGGGTGTCAAAGCGACATGCGCACGGGCATTTGCAGGGTCCGCCAAATCGAGAGAAGTAGACCATGAAGGAACATCAGCATTTGTCCATGTGATAATATTTGTTTCAAAATCGGGGCTTGCCTCACCTGCTCTAGGGTCGTCAAGGCTCCCGGGCTCTAAGGGGGCGTTCCACGGATTAGTATCTTTGATTGCTGCTTGAATCCTTGTTGCATCGTTTCGAGCTGTAGCCCGCGACCAAGAAATATCGGCATTGAACGAAACGCCATTATCTAAATAAAGAAAACCGTTCCAACCCAACGCAATAGTCTCACTATCGCCGCCGCCCTCTTCGTAACGATAATCTACGGGACCAAATGTCTTAACAAATGATGTAGCCGTCCCGTTTTCATCTGTTTTCACATCAGAAAAGAATGGAAACTGCATTGGCGCGTTGATGCCCTGTGTGGTGGTGGTTCGTTTAAAATCTACATAGAGAGCATCAACCGTCATACCCATATCGGCGCTTGGTTCGTACTGAAAAGTACTATTAATACTTAAACGCTTTCTATCATCTATAGTAAAACTTTGCCCCATCTCCTGGGGGAAACGAAACTCAACAACGTCATCCGAGTCAACAGTTGGTCCATTATAGTAAGACCATGCTCCACCACGGTGTTCTTCTAACCTTGTTTTTCTATCTTCATAAGATACAGCGAAGAGCAACCCCATCGAGTCCTCAGCGAATGTATTGCTTACCAGTCCAGATACTCGAGGTCCCCATTCCTCCCCTAAATCTTGATATCGGGCCTGTGCAGAGCCTGACATATGAAAACCGATACTATCGAGTGGGCGAGCAGTACGCATGTTTACACTAGCACCTAAACTCCCTTCCCACATATCAGAAGTGGGACTTTTTACCACATCAGCTCCGCTCAAAACCTCTGCCGCCAGCGCCTGAAAATCAAATGCTCTTGACAGATTTACATCGGAGAAGAAGTAATCTACTTCACCAGTTTCAATAGTTGCTATAGTTCGATTATTTAACCGTACAGTATTGAATTCAGGCCCGAACCCTCTAACTGTAATTTTTGAACCTTCACCAGATTGACGGTCGATAAAAACACCTGAAATCCTTTGTAGAGATTCAGCGATGTTTTGATCTGGAAATTTGCCTAAATCTTCTGCTGAAATTGAATCTACAACGCTATCTGCTGACCGTTTATTATCCAGAGCTCCTGTTAGAGATGATCTTATTCCTAACACTTCAACTACTTCGACATCGTTTGCCTCTGGGGTGTCTTGTGCTTGAGATTCGTGAGAGACGTAAAGTGCAGACATGCACGCTAAGTAAATTAAACTATGTTTCAATGTGTGACTCATTTTTTATCCTTAAAATTTAATAAATGAGGTAGGCACTGCCTTGATGTTAAAAATATTGTTCTTATCAGCCACTCAGTGTCTTTCAACTATGAAGGCAACAATAAACAATTAATTAACACGGATTTAACACTACCACTCATGCAAAAATTTAGAATCAAAAATGATCATTTATAGTCAAAAAGTGAAAAATCATAACTTCTATGTAAAATTGAATAAGCAATTATACTTTAGTAGCGAAAACGGTTTCGGTAATACCGAGTAGCTGGAGCGCCTGTTTAATCAAGTTGCTACTCAGTACTTTTAAGTGCGGCTATATCGTTAGGTGAGTTTGCAGCATCTATATTTATAACGTTATTAACATGCAATAAGGTGCTAATTACCTACATTATTAGGGCTACTCTGTGGTCCTTAATTATTAATCACTAGCTACAAATGGCGGAAAATAGCGTATATCAGAGGGTCAAAATGGATCTAACCTTGTTGTGGGTTAACACCGAGGGATTTCTTAATTAACTGAATTACATACTCATATCTGAAGCATTACGCTTCTTGCCGTCACCGGACAGAGCCGCACCAATGGTTCCAATTTGTGCTGATATCGTTTCGCCCACGTACGGCCAGAATTCTTTGCGGTCTAGAGTACGCTCTCGTATATCTTTAGGGACAAATCTGGACATTTCTCTTTTAAAGTCTGACTTTGTTTCATCCGAAGCTAAAACCAAGCCACGTTGCTTCTCTAAACTATCGAGAAATTCATCTTGAGTTTTACCTCGCATCTCAAGTTTCTTTTCCACCAGCAAAGCTTCAATTGGCACATTCTGTTGGTTTAGCCATGCTAGGTCCCACACGTCGCGTGGTTTAATCCGGCGCTCTCGAAACGCCAACGCAATGAGCTTGTCTGCAAGTATTTCTTTAGCGCTTTGCACAGGAATTGGCAAACCCTCAATAGGTGAATCTAATTCGTAGAAATTTTTAGCTGGGCGTCGCACCTTATCAAACGAATCATAGCGACATATATCGATGTGCATTTTCTGAGAAGGTAAATCCGGCCGCTTTGGATTTTTGATGATAGTCACTTTCCAAGTCGATGTGTCACCGCGGTCTATGGCAGGTTCGCGCACATTGACGTCCAACATGAATTTATTTTGCAAATTTGACTCTATATCAGCCGATAGTGACGAGAAGTCCTTTAATGAAAAATGCTTTCCTCCAGTGAAATCTAAATCTTCTGACAGGCGGTTAGAGCCATAGCAAAGACGCAGGGCTGTTCCACCGATAAACGTGAGATGTTCTAAAAACCCTTCTTTATGCAGAATATTAAGCAATTCATGATGCACTATCTCCTTTTCTACAACATCTTCTAACCCTATCAATTGCGAATTGTTTTCAATTGCTCGGGTGACTAAAACACTAATCATTTACGACCTCTTCATTAATCATATCTACATTTCGTCCGACCCGCTTTAAATCAGCAATCGCCCGCTTTGCTCTGGCCCGAAAAATTCGTGCATCAGGGTCATAATATACATCTTCTTCGGTCAGTTTTTTACGGCTAGTGTGCGTGAACTCAATAGTTCCATATCGCGTCTCTATTTTACCACTTCGCCCTTGCGTCATAACGGTAAGGTAGCCAAAAAGAACTTGCGATATTATCCCTTGTCTTGAAAGCTCGCTTTCTAAGCTGACATATATGAATTTATCCCAGTGCAGACGAGATGCAATGTATTCAAGCACGCCTCGCTTTGTTGGCTCATTGTTAGGCAAGGCATACATGTCTCGACAAACTTTCAATAGCCACTCACTTGAAACGCCCTTAGACAGCTTCTTTCGAAAATTATCATTTACGCTTTCTTCTGTTGCCAATGCGATATCGTGAGTTGTAAATATCCCAAAATGTCCGTCTTTAATGGCTTTATGTAGTCTAGTAGTGACCTTCAACGCGAAGCTCATATACACTTTTTCTCCATATTGACGAAGTTATGTGTAGATAATAGCACAACCTTTTTAAATATACACATTTTCACCATTATAGCGAAATTGTGTACACTTAACGTATTAGACTCTCCACAACCCTTTAATGAAATGGATATTTGGGCATAGGGATGAGAAAACAGTTGGAAATAATGGGTTTTAACGAGTTGCAAATCGAACAGTACTTCGCAAGTGGTACGTTTCTCCACAATTGCGCGTTATTTTAAAGCTGGTTGTGTGGTTGTGGAGAATTTATATGCAAGTAAATAGCGCTAGCTACTACTTCTTATGAAATCGCTCCCATCGATGTAACATCATCGACAGACTCATATTTCAGATTCGGGGCTCTGCCCCGGTTTCATTACCATTCGAGAATCACCGAAAACCAAAAACTCCACCTCTAGATAAGCTAGAGGCGGATTTTGTAGAATTACTTAATTATTGAAAAGTTAATTAAAGGTTTGCTGTAACCCCTAACACTATGCGTCTGTCAGTTAACCCTTGTGCACAAAGCAACGCACCTTCATTTACGCACCACTCAGTACGATCTTCGCGAAGTAGGTTTATGCCGTCTAGCCCAACGGTAAAGGTGTCGTTTATATCGTAACTCACACTCATGTTAAGCTGTGCTCTATCATCAACTATTCGCGGCATATCAAAGCTTATCAAGTCCCCAGTTTTGAACGCTGAACGCCACGTGTATCGTGCTCGCACACTGAGGTCATACTTATCGTAAAACAACGTAATGTTGTATGCGTTTTGAGATAAGTCTTCCAACTCAATCCGTTCCTCTACAATATCGTCGGCAAGTGTAGGTGTAGATTGATCAGCATCTGTACGCCCCAATAGTTTATTCAGCGCGTTTCCATCTCCTGTTGCTGGACGGAACGTTTCAATACCTGCACCTGCTTCCTGATATGTATAGTTTGCGATTACCCCAAAACCAGAAGCCCATCCAAGCTCCTCCTCATATTCAGAAAGGTCATGTTGAAACGCGACCTCAATACCAGTTTGTGTCTCCTCATTCGGCAAGTTAATTGTTGTTTGGAGTGGAACACAAATTCCCGTACCAGGAACCGACGACCAAACATTTCGGTCAGTAACAGTGGGGTTAAATATACCGCCACCTTCACATGGGGCTGTAATATCACGCTCAATTTGACCATTTTCCCCGATAGGTTCCTCTGGATTATCACGGACTTCGGCAAAGATATCCGTTCTTTCTTTATGGAAGACACCTACACTGACAAAGCTTGAGTCAGAAAAGTAGTATTCGGCAGATAGATCGTAAGAAATAACCTCCTCAGGAGTCAAAGCGGGATTTCCAACTGTTACTGCGGCACCAGCGCCTCCTGGAAAATTTATGGACGTGGAAAGGTTATCAAAGTTGGGTCTTCGAATATCTTTAGCAACACCAGCTCGAATTACTAAATCATCGATAACTTCAGACGCAATATTGAATCTTGGCAGATAATAGTCATAAGACGCACTTTCCTCGCGCAGGCCTGTTACTACACCGTTCTCTATGTTGTTACCTACCGAAGTAATATCTGTACTAACGTAACGAACCCCAACATTTCCGCGAAATGTCATATCATTGATATAAAAGAAGTAGTCTCCTTGCAAATATAACGCTGTTGTCTCTTCTTCAATGTCAAAAAATGAATCTAGCTGAAGCTCAGGTTGTGCCAATGACGGATATGGCTCTGATATATTTCCATTTGCAATTTGAGCAGCATTATTCTCAGCGATAGCGTTATTAATCGCAGTCAAAACTTGGTCTGGGTTGTTAAACGATAAGTCACCGTCTACGGTAAGGTAGTCAGCAATGTACAAGCGTCTTCCATCAGCATCGTTAAAGTTTGAAGGGCCAGCAGAAACAATATTTGAAAACAGATCAGCCCTAGGTCTATAGAATGCTGAGTTAGGGTTAGAAAAGTTTGACGTGGTGTTTATATCGTTACTTTCTGCCTTATTCTTATTCCATCTCAAACCTGCTTTAATGCCCGAAAAATACGGATTTAAATCGGAGATGTCGTAGTCCCCATCTAGTCTAAATGCGGTTTCGGAGTTTTCTTGAGTACTTCTACCCACACCGACACCACGAAGTGCATAGTTAGCTGGATTCAACAAGTCTTGGCTAGAAGGTCCAAATTCAGCATTTTGAGCTATCCCGAATTGAAGTGTGCCGCCCGAAGCATCAAATTCAACAGGCACACCGTTATCAATACTTAACCCTTCACTTGGTTGCGGGCCATTCGGATTGATAAAATCGAGTGTCGTATTTAAACGAGGAAACACTGAATCTGAACTTGAATAAGATACTTCACCTTTAAGAGCAAGGCGATCTAACAAAAGATCGAAACCGGTAGCGAATACATCACTGTCGGTAATACGTGAGCCTGTATTGACGCTTGTTCTTAAATTTGGGTCGATATTATTGTTATTTGCATCAACACCTACTCCTAATGTTCCCGTAAGGACTGCTTGAACCTCACCTAATTCTAACGGCCCATTTGGACCATCAATTGTTCCTAAGTCGACGGTTTCAAACGCTGTGTTATCCGTATTGTCAACAACAGCCGATCCACCGGTTCCTGAAATAAATGCGCGGGAACTTTTCTGTGCTCGTTCTTGGCGATTAACTGTCGCATCAAAATATAACCTCAGGTTATCCATAGGCTCAAACTCAAAGGAGCCTGTGAAATTCTTGGTTTCATATTCATATCGGGAAATGACTTGATCTAAAAACTGCGTTCTCAAAAAAGGGAAAGACTCTGCACTAGCGCTGCCAGAATCAGGGAGTACTTCCCTGTCCCTGTCGAAACGTGGGTCAAACGAAGCAACTTGCTGCTCTGCGTAGCTACCGGTGAGAACCAAACCGACTCGTCCATAATCGGTGTCAAAGCTATCTCCAAAGGTTGCGGAAACTCGCGGCGAAGTAGCATCTGCCAAATCACTGTTCTCCGCTTGTGCACGAATTGAAATCAGCTGCTCTTTTAGACTAAGGCCTCTAAGTGTACGTAGATTTATCGTTCCACCTACAGAGCCCTCAACAGTTTCCGCAGTCGGCACCTTAATGACTTCCAGAGATGAAATCAGCGCTGCTGGTAGGTCGTCAAAACTAATCCCAGAGCGGCCGTTACCACTTCCAACAGTAGATACACCATTTATTTCGACACGGTTTGCGTTCGTACCTCGTATTTGGACCCCAGTTCCTACACCTGCAGTTCGGTCGATTTGAACACCCGTGACATTTTCTAAAACTTCTGCCAAATTCTGGTCAGGTAGCTTACCGATGTCTTCAGCTTGAATAACTTCTTTAATACTGTCGGCAGAGCGCTTTTCAGCCAATGCACTAGCTAGCGCGCTCCTTATTCCTCTAACCTCTATCACTTCGGTTTCTTGGTCAGCACTTGTTGATATATCTGCATCCTGTGCGGCAGCCTCTGCACAATAGCAAGTAATCGCAGATGAAATAGCTACAGCTAGCCGTAATTTCTTCGCACCGATTAACGTCATGTACTCTCTCCCTAAACAATCATTATCAATCACCAAAAATCACGATAGATCACAAGTTAACCAATATCAACATATTTGTTATATTTTCGTTAACATTAGAATTACTTTATAGGAAAGACAGAATTACCCGAAAACAACGCTATTTTAATAACTTAAAATAATATCAGTTAGTTTAATTCTATAAAACGCGTTCTAAATCCATTGCAAACCGTCTCACAATAATGCAATATCGCTCATTAACAATCACTTCATTGATTGAAAAGAATAAATGAGTACGCTTGTAAACAATGTCCAAGCACTTGCTTTGCCATCAAACAGAGGAAAGAGTAGATGTTTAAACATACGCAAATTTGTTTAGCCGCGGCGATCGCTATTGGATTATCAGGCATGTCAGCGTGCTCATCTGAAGTACAAAAAACTGATAAAGACAGCGCGCCGGCAATGGCTAACCAAGTCAAGGCATATGCTAAATTCGTACCTGAGAGACGGGACGATTTTGCATGGGAAAATGATAAGGTAGCGTTTCGGGTTTATGGCCCTGCCGCACCTTTAGCTGGCCACGCCAGCGGCGTCGACGCATGGCTAAAGAAGGTCGATTATTCGATTATCGACAAGTGGTATGACATGCACTTCAGTGGTCAGTCGTATCACGAGGACAGAGGAGAAGGTTACGACCCTTACCATACGGGTATTAGTCGTGGCGTGGGTGGCTCAGCAGTGTGGATAAACGAAACACCGTACTACGCCCACAACTTCACTCGTTATGAAATTCATGAAAACAATGCTGACGAAGTCAAGTTTACCCTTCACTACGAATTTGAAACGCCTATTGGCATGGTAAAAGAAGTTAAAACCGTGTCGCTTGCGCTAGGCTCTCGGATGTACAACGTCGATTCGACTTTCTATCTAAATAATACCCCGGCCTCTCTCCCTATTGCCATAGGTGTAGCTACACACGACGAAAAAGCCGATGTGTATAAAAATCAACAAGAAGGATGGATTGCCGCTTGGGAAGAAATTGACAACCAAGGGTTAGGCACCGCGGCCGTTATCGCGCCGAGTAAAATTAGTAACATCATTCATACACCTTCTGAAAAGAAAGATGAAAGTCATATTTGGCTAATAACTCAAACATCACCAGAAGGTAAGTTGAACTACAAAGCTGGCTTTGCATGGGAAGGTGACAGTGAGATCACCACTGTGGAGCAATGGAAAGAATACTTAAACAGCCTGGAGGACTAATAGATGGAAAAAGTTGCCTTTGTTATGACACTAAAGCCGGGTTATGAGCAAGAGTATAAGAAACGTCATGACGAAATATGGCCCGAGCTGGTAGAAGAGCTTAAAAATGCAGGCGTGTCAGACTACAGTATTTTCTATGAGGAAAGCTCGAATAAGCTCTTTGCTGTGTTAAAGCGTGAGGACGACCACACCATGGATGCGCTGCCAAATAATGCTGTAGTTAAGAAGTGGTGGCAGTATATGGCAGACATAATGGACACTCACGAAGATAACCAACCTGTAGCTACAGACCTAACAAAGGTTTTTCACTTAGAGTAAAACCTTTTATGTCTATCCGAGAGTAGCCGGTGTGATACTAACAACACCAAAGCACCGGTGCCATGCTTAACATAGTTAAGGAACGGGCTTCTTTAAAACATATCAGTTAACGACAGAGAAGTTTACTGAATGAGTTACCTCATTCTCCTACAGTTTTGAAAAGGAGAGTTAATTGAAAATCCTAATTTTAAACGAAGCCCTAGAGCAAAGGCACCACGCTCATGTGGAGCGGCGCTGCGCGGTGTCTTCACAAACTATCGCCAAGCTTGTCAAAAAAGGCATCGAAGTCTATATCGAAAAAGGTGCTGGCCTGCTATCACACTATAAAGATGAAGACTTCGCGAAAGCTGGCGCTAACATTGTTGCTGATATAACAGAAATAGCTAAGCAAGTAGATATACTAGCCTGTGTCAACACACCTAGAGAATCAATTGTTGAAAAGCTGCCTGCTGGCACAGTTGTTATTGGACACTTAGACCCATTTTTTAACGAAGCGTTGGTAACTAAACTAGCAAAGGCCAATTTGACGGCGCTCTCAGTAGAAATGATCCCCAGAACCTCTAGAGCACAAAAAATGGACGCATTGAGCTCTCAAGCGAGTTTGGCGGGATATGCGATGGTGATGAAGGCCGCGGACACACTTCCTTCTATATTACCAATGATGATGACACCTTCCGGTACAATTAAACCTGCCAAAGTATTTATTATTGGAGCAGGCGTTGCGGGTCTGCAGGCTATTGCGACAGCCAAGCGCCTTGGTGCCAATGTGCTGGCGTATGACACGCGCCCAGTTGTAGCTGAACAAGTAGAGTCGTTAGGCGGCAAATTCCTTAACGTTGATATAGGTGAAACTGGCCAAACAAAAGACGGTTACGCTAAAGAACTCTCTGACGAGCAAAAAGCGTTGCTCGCACAGGCACAAAAAGAAGCCATAGCAAGTTCAGACATAGTTATCACTACAGCGCAGCTTTTCGGTCGTAAGCCGCCCGTGTTGATTTCAAAAGAAACACTGGCGTCTATGAAACCAGGTAGCGTTGTTGTGGATATGGCTGCGGTCTCTGGCGGCAACGTAGAAGGCTCTAAGCCAGGTGAAACCGTTGTACTAAATAACGTTACTATTATAGGAGACGGCTTCTGGAGTGAGGGCGTATCTCGGGCTGCGACCGATATGTACGCAAACAACATTTACAACTTGCTGGATGAGTTTGTAAAGAACGAGCCTATTGAATTCGAATTAACCTTTGAAGATGACATTCTTAATGGTGCTGTGATTACTCATGGTGGAAAAATTCGAAATGACATGCTGTTGTCTGCGTACGAAGGAGCTTAATAATGGAAACTATTTACCTACTGTTTATTGTATTACTCGCTGCATTTCTTGGATTTGAACTCATTCGTAAAGTTCCTGCCACGTTACACACCCCATTGATGTCTGGTTCTAATGCTATTTCAGGTATTACCTTAGTCGGTGCTCTAGTCTCATCTGGTTCTGATAACAGTATGTTGACAACAATTCTGGGGACTGCAGCTGTAACGTTAGCAAGTATTAACGTTGTGGGCGGTTATCTTGTCACCGATCGCATGCTTGGCATGTTTAAAAAGAAAGATAATAACTAAGAGAGCGCTGAACATGACAATTGAAACACTTATTAACCTTGCTTATGTGCTAGCAGCAGGGCTTTTTATATTTGGTCTTAAGTTACTTAGTCATCCTTCAACAGCACGCAAAGGCAACTTCGTGTCAGCGGTGGGTATGTTTGTAGCTGTAATGGTTACTCTGCTCGACCAACAAATCATCAGTTACCATTACATTATAGTTGGTGTCCTTATCGGTGGACTGTATGGCGCATGGAAAGCACGTAGTGTGCAGATGACACAAATGCCGGAAATGGTTTCTCTTTTTAACGGCTTTGGTGGCGCTGCTTCATTGCTACTAGGATGGGCAACAGTTAGCAGTATGGACGCCAGTGCATCGGGTTATAACCAGGCTTTTGTTTTCATTACTGTTCTTTTAACGCTGCTCATTGGCGGGATTACGTTTTCAGGATCCGTAGTTGCTTGGGGAAAACTTTCTGGAAAACTGTCTTCAAAGGCGTTCATTTTCACTGGGCTAAGGGAATTAAGTATCCTTCATTTGCTGGCTATGGTAGCCGTGGGGTATCTCTTTGTTACACAACCGTCTAATGAAGTATGGCTGTATTGTATTATTGCATTAGGGCTGAGCTTCGGCCTATGGGCAACGATCTCTATAGGTGGCGCAGATATGCCTGTAGTTATCGCTTTGCTAAACAGCTATTCAGGTATTGCCGCTTCAGCAGCAGGTCTTGCAGTAGGCAATACAATTTTGATTGTAACCGGCCTACTGGTTGGCGCCTCAGGATTGATCCTCACGAATATAATGTGTAAGGCGATGAACAGATCGCTGATGAACGTTTTGTTATCTGGGTTTGCCAAACCTATCGAGCAAGGCGAGGTTATTACTGGCGAAATAAAAGTGCTATCACCTCAAGATGCCTTTTATGTGCTTGAGGCGGCGCAAGCCGTACTCGTTGTGCCCGGCTATGGAATGGCCGTAGCTCAAGCGCAACATGCTGTTAGAGAGCTTCACACCTTACTAGAAGAAAACGGTTGTACAGTGGATTATGCCATTCATGCGGTAGCAGGGCGTATGCCAGGGCACATGAACGTTCTGTTAGCGGAAGCGGATGTTCCTTACGACCAGCTTTACGAAATGGACGACGTTAACCCTCGAATGGAAAATTATGACGTTGTTATTGTAATTGGCGCTAACGATGTTGTTAACCCGGCTGCCAAAGAGATGAAAGGTAGTCCCATTTACGGGATGCCGGTTATTGAAGCTCATCGTGCAAAAACTGTATTTGTGTTGAAGCGCTCAGCTAACGCTGGCTTCGCTGGTGTCGACAATCCTTTGTTCTTTAAGGATAACACGCGAATGATCTTGGGCGATGCTAAAGAAACGATTAACGGCCTAATTCGCGAATTTGGCGACTAATTGAACGAACCTAAGCTCGTATTTGTATGTTTACGAGCCTTTTTCTAACTGTTAAGTGGGTACATCACAAGCATGTCTTTTACTTCCCTTGGTCAGCTTTTTGGTGTGCTCGCTTTTTTAGTTGCGATTTACTCTTTTACACAAAAAAGCGATATAAAACTTAAAATAAGCCTAATTGTTATGTTTTCATTTCAAACGGCTCACTTTTTCTTTTTAGGTTCCGTCACTGGAACTATCGCTAATTTTCTCAACTTTTTTCGCACGATCATATCGGTCAAAACTAACCACAAGTTTATAGGCATTGTATTTATAGCAATAAATATTGTTTGGGGCGCTTTTAACGTTAACCGGCTAATAGACGTTTGCCCCATTTTTGGCGCATGTTTTGGCACTTACGCTATCTTTTACGCTTCTGGCATAAGAATGAGACAACTCTTTATTTGCGGGGCCGTTTTTTGGTTAGCGAACAACATTTATTTAGACTCTGTTGGAGGAATTTTGCTTGAAGTAAGTGTGATAGTGGCAAATACCATCACCATTTATCGATTGCGCAGTGATCATTGAAGGAATGAAAGAAGCTTGCGGCAATTCCCACAAGCCCCATGGGTGTTATTGAAGGTGTTACTGAATTAGCTTACGTTCTACCAATGCATACCACTGTTCGATTTCTTTTTTCAGCTCGCCAACCTTTTCAGGGTATTGTGCAGCCAAGTTTTTCTCTTCGAATTCATCGTTGGCGAGATTATAGAGTCTTGGGCCAACCAAAAATTCATCATGATATTTCTGGTAACTAACATTTTTACCATCATAGCTAACAATTAATTTCCAATCGCCTTTAATGACCCAGCGATAAAGCAGTGTAGACTCAACGTCGTCTAAGTCATCCATATCATGTGCAAAACCTTCACCAAATATTAATTCTCTGTCGATATCTTCACCCGTTACTAAATTATCGTATAAATTAATACCTGGCAGTTCACTTGGAACACTTATACCCGCAGCACCTAAAATAGTAGGGACTATATCAATACTACTTACCCTTTCTTGTCTAAACGAAGACTTAAATTTATTTGGCAATGAGTAAATAATAGGGGTTCGAACACCACTTTCATTCGGGCTCTGCTTAGATTTTGGTAAGAACCTATCAGTTTGCTTTGGGTTAGTAATCCACCCGTTGTCTGAGACATAAACAATCAGCGTGTTATCTTTCAAACCACGTTTTTCGAGATGGCTAAACAATTCTCCATTCGTTTCATCAAACCATTCAATCATCGCGTAGTATTTAGCAATAGACTCTGGTAGGTCATACTTTTCGTACTTAGATAAAATTCGCTTAGGAGGTGTGTGTGGCGAGTGCGGCATAAACGGCGCGTACCAAACAAAAAACGGCTTATTTGCCTCATGAGTCTTGTCTATAAAGCTAGTAATAGTATCCACTCCCTCACGACCAATCTTTAAGCCCTCATCGCCATGTCGACCAACTGGGTTCGGAAATCCCTTTGTCATTCCCTCATCAAAACCGCCTCGTTCGTAACTGCCTTCCCACCACTTGCCGGTTTGCAGAGATGCGTAGCCTTTTTCCCTTAATAGCTCTGGTAAAGTTTTAACTTCGTCAATCTTTGCAATAATCTGCGAACGAAGTTGTTGGTATTCCTTTCCTTTTTTTCCTCCTGGAGTTTCTCTAGAGGGATCGTTTCCAGTAATGCCGTGTTGACTGGCGTAAACGCCTGTTGCAATTGTTGCAAGGGAAGGTCTACAAAGTGAAGTTGGAACATACCCTTTACTGAACGTCACCCCTTCGTTGGCCAAACTATCTAAGCTTGGTGTATTAACAATTTCATGCCCCATGAAACTATAATCATTCCACGCATGATCATCAGATAATATTAACAATATATTCGGTGGCGTTTCCTGCTCTGTAACTTTAGCTGTCACTTCTTCTTTGTTCTGATTAGCACAGCTTGCGATCGAAAATAAAACAATTGCACAGCTTGTCACACCCAACAGTTTTTGTTTTATTTTTCTTTTTGATAAAGGCATTTTAAATTCCTTAATCTTTACATTAATAATCTCAACGCGCTTTTATTTAACCTATAGCAGATACAAAAAAGCCCCTGACCAACGCGCGTAAAGTCAGGGGCTAAAGTAAAAACGTTTCTATTTATTCCATTTAAGCATTTCTGACGCCGCTAGTAGCACAGCACCAGAACCGTATAGCTGTGAGTCAGACTCTTTTACAGGGTCAGGGCTCTTTCCAACATGTTGAACCCAGTGAACACGGCCATCGTCGGTAACAGCTTCAGTGATTGCTTTCCAACCTTTTTCTACGATTTCTTTTGAACGCTGGTCAGTCAAGATGCCGTTATTAACTCCCCAGGCTAGACCGAAAGTTATAAACCCTGTGCCACTCACCTCTGGTGTCTTCACCTTATCAGGATCCATCAAAGAGGCTGGCCAATAACCGTCTTCTTTCTGAAGTGCCATAAGTCCTTCAGCATTCTTCTTATAGAGCTCAATGTATCGCTCTTTAGAGGGATGATCGTCAGGTAATTCTTCAATAATCATCGGAATAGCAGCAAAGACCCACCCATTTCCGCGCCCCCAAAAGACCGGTTTTCCGTTGTCGCTTTTTGCATCAAAATAGCGACTGTCTCGATAAAACAAACCATATTCATCAGAGAATAAATAGTCTGCAGATGCCCAAAACTCTTTGTCTCCGTACTCAAGATATCTGGGGTCACCGGTAACTTTCGTCATTTGTGCCCACGCACGAGGCGCCATGAATAACGCATCGGCCCAACACCATCTTAACTGGCAGTTTCCTTCTAAATGGTATTTGCCAGTGCTTGACTCTGAATTACCCATGTCCAGACCGACCTGTGGGGGGTTAGACAAAATCATATCGAAAACCTGTTTAGTAGGCCCATAAGCTGATTTCATTCCTGTCTTTTCAGCAAGCCATAAATAGGTTTGAGCAATAGCATGATCATCTGCGTGATAAGGACGCTCTAGTATTAATTCGTACTGTTCTCTCTCTGCAACTGTTCTTACAAAGTCCAGCAGACGTTGGTTACCTGTTTCGTCAATCCAACGAGTTAATCCAATGTAGAAAGAGGCTTGAATCCAAAATTTTGCATTTTCAGATTTCGCGCGATGCGACTCAGGGATATAGCTTAGGTTACCGAACTGTGCAATTTGCCAATTTGCGACACTTTTCCCGATACGCTGTGCTGTTTTTTGAATGTCCTGCTCAGTCACATCTTTTGATGTTTTCATTTCTTTTTTAGGCTCGACATCTACGCTTTGTGTCTTCTGTTCAGGTGATTCACCAGAACAAGCACTAATAGCTAATGCTAAACTCATCGCGATGGCAGATAATTTTAGTTTTTTGTGATTCATAGTTATTCCCAACTAATTTGTTGCAGACTACTAGCAAATTTCCTGGTCCAATAATCTGGATACTGACTTACATAGACGCATTATTCGAAGATTTAAAGCTGTTCAGCGGCCTTGGTATCGGACCATCTTCACCGACCAAATAAATTTTAATATTTTCATCACTCTCTTTTTCGGCAACTAGCATCTGTGCCTCAGGGTGAGCGTTCTCAATTAGCGTTGTAATAGCGAAACTCGCATTTTCGCTTTTCAGCACAGTTGACTCTTCGGAAAATGATTTCCCGTCGTTATTGCTTTTCCACCACGACAAAACAGCGTCCCCGTCTTTCTCATAAGCAACGAGGTAGCGAATATCTTCAGGGTCGTTAACATGGAAGTCTCCGCGAGATACACCTTCGTACCCTTCGATAATTTTATTGCCGCCTAACCACTGCTTGCCATCCCACCAAACATGCCTAGTTTGTTTCGGACCGCCGGTTTTAGCGCCTTTATCAATTCCCGCGTTTATTGCGATATGTGGGTAACCTTTGCTGTCTAGATGCGAAGTACCGTTGAAAGTCCAGAGCTCACCGGTTTTCATCGCCAGTGTTTTTTCATCAGCGACTTCTTTCGTAACGGGAAGAGTCAAAGACTCACCTTTTACATTGCTCCATTCATTTGTTTTGGTATTGAAATTCATGAAGTAAACATCGTGACGTTCAGTTGTATGTCCACGACCGTTAACACCTGCGCCGTTATCCCAACAAACATGATAGTCGTAGGAAACAATTAGGTTATCTCCTTCTCCCTTCCCAACCCAGGCATACCAGCTATCCACAGCTTCAATATCCGTACGCCGTTTGTGTTTAAGAAATGACACAGGCGCAGAGAAAGTTCGCCCGTTGTCTACAGACTTTTGATACACCCAATCACTGCGGTGAGCACCGTGACGAAAGAATAGGTAAATATCGCCGTTATCCATTTTGACAACTTGGTTATAAGTACCAAAAGGGGTTATGTTATCTAGATCTTCCCATTCAGTAATGTCGTAAGGACGTTTAGAAACCGCATGCTTGTTTGCACCAAAATGCGTGTTACCTAAAGGATTGTGACCGTTTGATTTATGTCCGCCATGGCCACCATAAAAAATGTGGATATAGCCTTCGTTATCAATAAGCATGGTTGGTTTACCATGGTTATCGAACTTTTTGCCACCATCACGACGGCCCAATTCGCTGGTTCCCGCTTTAAAAGGACCTTTCCACTCTTTGGTTCTGTGGTCATAAGTGGCCACAAACGGATCCTCTTTAGGTCCTTGATAAGAAACATAAGTGATACCGTTTTGGTGTATGGCCGCTGGATGTTGAACAATAGCAAGAGGGTTACCTACTGCGTTATCTGCAAAGTACTCTACAAACTGAGTGTTTTCAGTGGCTGTAGGCCCTACTTTACTCGTTTGCGTAGCACAGCCAGATAGAGTTACTCCGCTTATTAAAGCTACACTAAACGCTATTTGCGCTTTCTTGAGTAAAAATTGACGTTTTCGCATAGTATCTATCACCGTCACCTTCTCTACTGATCTTTATTTTCTTCAAATAACGCCAAAAATTCGCTGGCAATATCTGGATTTTTCTTAGAAAGATCACGCAATTCAGCAGGGTCTTTTTCAATATTGAACAGTTCAAGTGGTGCATCGTAGCCGTAACGAACCGCTTTCCACTCGCCTTTGCGAGCCGCCTGGTAGGTATCGCCAATTACGCCTGAGTTAGGATCTCCCACCTGCTTAGAGAACTCCCAGTAAAGGACACGCTCGCCCATCTCGCTGGGCTCAGTTTTTAAAAGCCCTACAATTGATTTACCGTTAGTTTTAACTCTAGGGACCATGTTTAGATTTACGCCCGCTAGCTCAGCTACAGTGGGCATAACATCTGCAAATAGCCAAGGTGTATCGTCTGTCCGACCTGCTTTAATGCGCTCTGGCCAATGAACAATCATTGGAACGTGAATACCGCCGTCGTACAAATCTCGCTTCATACCACGATAGGGCTCAGAGGCTTTTAAGTATTCAGGATCTGCGCCGCCTTCATCATGCGGGCCATTGTCAGACGTAAAGAAGATTAGCGTGTTATCAAGTTCACCCATTTCGTCTAACTGTGTAACAATTTGACCAATATAGTGATCAAGTGCAGATACCATGCCTGCCAATGTCGCGTTTGGCTTATCAACTGGTTCTGGGTAGTATGAGGCATATTTGTCTGCTGGATTACCACCTCTCATACCTGTATAGGGTGTTTCAGCGAATTTGTACTGCTCACTGAACTTCTCAGGTACACCTAATTCAGCATGTGGCGACGAGTAAGCAAGCATGATAAAGAATGGGTTTTCTCGTGGCTGCTTTATGTATTCAATGGCTTCCTTGGTGAAAAGTTCCTGAGCATAGGCGCCTTTTTTGCCTCCTTCGTTTTCAGGGACGCGAACTTTCTTACCGTCTTTCCAAACTATGTGAGGGTACTGACGATGACCCTCGAGGATTGAGTAAAACCCGTACCAAGTATCAAAGCCCATTGCATGAGGGTCTGTAACTCCCATTTGTGAACCAATTGAATATTTACCAAATAATGCAGTGTCGTAGCCGCCGTGTTTTAATACGTGCGCTAGAGTTATATCCATTTCGGTTAACTGAACGGTGTTTGAATTATTTGTCATCAAACGACCATCTCTACCTGTAAATAAAGAAACACGCGATGGAGAACACACTGTATTCCCCGCATACGCTTGGTCAAAGCGTATGCCATTAGAAGCAAGCTCATCTAGGTTTGGCGTTTTAATTGGTGTATTGCCATAGGCACCGACTTGGTTGAAGCCCAAATCATCTGTAAGGATGAATAGAATATTGGGTTTGTCCTGTGCTGCTACACTAGAAGAAAGAGATGTGAATAGAGCACCAAGTACGCTTATAAGACTAAACCTTAGTTTGTTCATGGTATTTCCTAGTAAAAGTTAAAAATTTAAAACCGCTTGTTTCTTTTTTCTGCATATTATTCAAGGCAATGTGCAGTTAATGTTGTTGGCTCTGGTATAAACGCCCTTCCTTTATCACGGTTAGGCGGCAAGGCTTCCCATGCTAGGTAGAAGCGTTTTCCAGCAGTAAGATGATTTTGCTCTCGCGAAAGCTGTTTCAAAGCCTTTGTATATAAGGGCATGTCGTTAGTTTTATCATAGGCAAGCAAAGCTGATGGAATTTGTGAGCCGGTCGACTCAGATTTAACCTTTAACGAATCAGCATCAAGTGTGTAAGCGTAAGATGTACCGTCTAGATCCGCATATACCTCTATATCTCCGCTATCAAGGAGCTTCGCTGGTTTCTTGACTGTAAGAGTAGTAGGAAGGGCACCAGTCATATTCAATTCTTGACGTGAGTCTTTCCAATTAGATATTTGAAAACTTTTCCAATTCCCGTTGTCATTTCTAGCTATAAAGAGCTGGCTATCTCCCTTCTCATCATAGGCTTGATATGAAATTAAAGGTCGAGCTTTATGGTCGAACCCAATAGGTGTGTGACCATTTAAAATGCCTGAAAATTGAGGAAGCGGAACAGCCGCTTCACTATTACTCAATTTCATAGGAAGAGAGATTGCAGTACCGTCTGATTTCTGCCAATTCACAAGATCTTTACTCTTGGCATATGAAATATCGTGATTAGAGGCTGCGACTGGCGTTTCTCTCCAAACCCACGAAAGGTGAAAGTAACCGTCTGGACCAAGAACGGGCCCCCAGAAATAACCATTCCTTTCTCCCTCTCCATCAACTAACGGAGAGTCGTGTAACCTCTGCCACGTTCCGTCTTTGGCATTGAAAGCGTTATAAATTTCGTTACCGCTCCCACTTCGTCCGTTTCTGTACTTAAAATAGAGTTTCCCCTCAGCATCGTTAAAGAACTCTGGATAAGTCATTCGACTTTCTGTTTCCTTATCAGCCATAAAGTCCACACGTTTTAAACTTCGCACGTCATAAGGTTTTTCACTTTTAAAATAGACGATAGGGTTAACGTGTAGATTCCCAACGATATGAATATACCCTTTTTCGTCGAGGCCAATAACAACACTGTTGTGACTGTCCCACCCTAAATAGCTGTCTAACTTTTGGTATATCCAGTTTCCTGTAGGATACGGTTTATAAGCGACACTCATTTGTCTGCTAGCATCGTAATAAGCCACAATTTGCTGGTCACCCTTTCCGATATAATCAAACGCAACGCGGTGCCCCGACCAAACACGATCTATTGCTTCAACCTCGAAGCAGCCTGCTTTATCGAAAGTCTGTGCAGCGGCTACGCCACTGATGCTAACCGCACAACCCAACACACTCTGAAGAAGCAATGATTTTATTCGGTTCACTAATATAACCTCGAAACGTTAATACATCGTTAATACTCGTAGCAACTTTAAACAAAACAACGGTCATTTACAATCTTTTTCACTCACACTATAAACAATACGATGGTCTCTTCTATTGGATATAAAGAACAATTTAAAGTTGAGTGTAACTCCGTAAAAGTATTGTAATTCCACCGAACAATAGCAACATGCTGTAATAATTCAAAAAACAAGCGCTTTGGAAATAGGGTTGATAAAAACAGCGATTGCCTTAGCGGAGAAAGTAGAAAGCACTCACAAAAGATTGAATTTGACCTATTATTTACATTTATGATTAAAAAGATGTTAATATCGGGTTTGAAAGACTGATCTGGATTCTTCTTATAAAGTGCCGAATGAGAAAGGGGTGTAGTGTGGTCACTATCAAAATGAAACCTGGTGTGCTCAAAGTTTTAGCAACTTTAGCTCTCATGCTAAGCTATTCAATGCAGGCCAGCGCAAGCTCTGAACAGCCGAATATTTTGTGGCTAGTAATAGAGGACATGAGCCCACTACTGCCTATGTACGGTGACGACAGTATTGAAACTCCGAACATATCTAGATTGGCTGATGAGGGTGTTGTATATAATAACGTTTTCTCAACATCAGGCGTTTGCGCACCAAGTAGAGCAGCGTTAGCTACAGGGCTCTACCCTAATGGGTTCGGCGCTAACAATATGAGAACTTTATCTAACACTGAAGAGACAGGCCTGCCAAAGTATGAAGCAGTCCCTCCTCAAAACACAAAGATGTTAAGCCAGTTGCTGAGGGAGGCAGGTTACTACACCACTAACAACTATAAAAACGACTATCAATTTAAAGCACCAAAGACAGCGTGGGATGAAAATGGAATTTACGCTCACTGGCGCAACCGCCCGAGTAACCAGCCTTTTTTCTCTATTTTCAATTTCACTACAACTCATGAGTCAGGCCTATTTGAACCTTACGGCATAAGAATGCTGGAACAACGACATTACTTTTCTAATGACGCTGACAAGATTTCGGCACTGCCTACCGATCATAGAATTAAGACGGATAAAGACTCTACACCTATTCATGTAGACCCAGAGACCAAGTTTCCAGTCCCACCTTACTTACCCGATACGCCAATTGTGCAGAGAGACCTATGGAAGGTTTACAATAATTTAGCCGAAACTGATAGACAAATCGGAGCAATTTTAGATGTGTTAGAGGATGACGGCTTGTTAGACAACACTATAATAGTTTTCTACTCTGATCACGGCGGTCCAATGCCAAGGCAAAAACGCCTAATCTATGACAGCGGGCTAAAAGTACCATTAATTATCCGCTTTCCCAACGGTAAGAAAGCAGGAACGATAGAAGAGCGTCTTGTGTCTTTTGTGGACTTCGCACCGACTACACTCGCTATGGCTGGCGTTCCCATTCCTGATTACATGCAAGGGGAAAACTTTTTAAACACCGCAAATGAAAGAGAATATATTTACGCTGCAGCCGATAGGTTCGATGGCTTTACCGACACAATAAGAGCCGTCAGAGATCACTGCTATAAATATATTCGCAATTATCGTCCTAATGACCCGTATTACCTTCCTGTTGCATACCGAGAGAAAATACCGAGTATGCGCGAGCTACTTGCATTAAATGCTGCGGGTAAACTCAATGAAGCACAAAGCCAATGGTTTCGAAAAACCAAGGACGCTTATGAGCTTTTCAATGTTTGCAATGATCCTTACGAACTATCAAACCTTGCCTATATCAAAAACTATCAAAATAAACGTAAAGAGATGGAGAGTGCACTGAACGAGTGGTTAAAGGATATTGGTGACGATCCTTTAGTAACAGAGAGGCAGCTCATTACTACCTTATGGGACGATGCAAGCACTCAGCCTAAGACCCAAGCACCCGAATTAGTCATTGAAAATGGCAAAGCAGTAATTGCTAGCGAAACCCCAGGGGCTTTTATTTCTTTTAGATATAAAGAAGAAAAAACGTCACAAAATTGGCAAATATATAAAGAAGGGCAACCTATTAAACCCGGTGTAATAGAAGCTGTCGCACATAGACCAGGTTACATCGAGAGTGCTACAACAACGCTGACTTTTGAAGAAAATTGATGTTCAAGGACTAAAAATGAATTTTGTAAGAGTATTTTGGCTTGCCGCAGTAACGGTTATTTTCTTAGGAGCCTGTTCATCTCATTCTTCTTCTAATTATGATAAACCCACATCATTAACTGTAGGAGAAGGGTTCACGAACCCGCTTGGCTATTATGAATCTACTCCACGTTTTTCTTGGAAGGCACCGTTAGACAATAAAAAGTCTACTCAACAATTGGCGTATCAAATACAAGTAGCGTCAACATTTGAAAACTTAATGGGTAAACCAGATAAATGGGATAGTGGCAAGGTCCAGTCTTCCGCCATGTCATGGGTAAATTACGAAGGTAAGCCAATCACCTCAAGAGAAAAGGTGTTTTGGAGAGTTAGGTTTTGGGACGAAAACAATATCGCCTCGCAATGGAGCGACGTAGCGCACATTGAGTTAGGCCTGCTTAAAAATAGCGACTGGAAAGCTTCATGGATAGGGGCGAAAGAAACCCAAGCAACTGAATCACCCTCACAAAGCACTTTAGCTACACCGCAGTATTTTAGAAAGCCGTTTTCGTTAGATAAGGAAGTAAGTAAAGCAAGGCTATATGTAACGGCGAAAGGTGTGTTTAAGGTTTTTTTAAATGGTGAGGACGTCACCGCCAACGATGCATTGCCACCAGGTTGGACACCTTATGAAAAACGAATTGAAACCCTTACCTATGATGTAACCTCTTTAGTTAACCAAAACGAAAATGTACTTGGGGCCATCATTGCAGGTGGTTGGTATTCGGGAAGAATTGCAGACTTAAAGGAAACCGACCATTTAAAACCGCCACGGTTTCTTACTCAGCTTGAAATTACTTATTCAGACAATACGACATTACTTGTTACAACGAACGACTCTTGGAAAGCAACACAGGCGGGACCCATTCGTTTTGCGAGTAATTACGATGGAGAACGATATGACCAGCGGTTCGAAATGGACGGTTGGACTAAACCAGGTTTTGATGATTCTAAATGGAGCACTGCTGTTACCGAGTTGGTAACACCTGACACACTCTTACGACCGAAACGTCACTCACCCGTTCGTAATATAAAGCAGTTAACCCCAATATCATTCAAGCAAATTGATAAAGACACCGTTATTTTTGACTTTGGCCAAAATATGGTGGGCGTGCCTTCTATTAACATTCCCGTTAAAGAAGGAAAGGAAGTTAAGTTACGCTTTGCTGAGGCACTAAATAAAGGAAGCTTTTACACAGAGAATTATCGTTCGGCGCATTCAACGGATTACTACTTACCTTCTAAAAGCGGCGTTGCCAAATATACTCCTACTTTCACCTTCCATGGATTTCGTTACATAGAAGTATCTGGTTTTGACGACAGCAAAGTTCCTGTAAAAGATTGGATAGTAGCGAACGTACAACATTCTGACGTAGCGCTATATAACAATTTCTCTAGTGCCAACCCAAAATTGAACAAACTGTTTGAAAATATTAATTGGGGGTTAAGAGGCAACTTTTTCGATATCCCATTGGACTGCCCTCAGCGCGACGAAAGGCTAGGCTGGACAGGTGATGCCAACGCTTTTATAGCTCCATCAATGTATATGGCGGATGTATATGGATTCTGGTCTGCCTATCTTAAAAGTTTGCGAGAAGAACAAACAGAAGACGGCTTCGTTCCGCTCTACGTCCCCTTTGTAAAATGGATAAATTGGACGTCATCGGGTTGGGGCGACGCCGCGACTATTCTCCCGTGGGAGCTCTACATGATGACAGGTGATAAAAAGATCCTGGAAGACAGCTACCCATCAATGAAAGCCTGGATTGATTACCACGAAAGCCAAACTGAAGATAATATATCAAGCATGATGACGTTTGGTGATTGGCTACAACCCTACCCTGAAAAACAAGGAAAAGGGGCAAACCGAGGAGACACTGACTTCTCTCTTATCTCGACGGCATTTTTTGCTCGTTCGGTAGAGCTAACCAAAAAAACAGCATTAGAGCTTGGCTTCAATAAAGATGCTAAACGCTTAGCGAGTAAACACAAAGAGCTAGCGAAGGCTTTCAGAAGTGAATTCTTTGACTCAAACTTAAACGTAGTTAAAGGAAAGGAAACACAAACAGCTTATCTTCTTGCACTCGCTTTCAACCTTTTACCTGATAACGAAGTAAAAGTAGCACAAGCTAGACTCGTTTCGTTACTAGAGGCGTCGGACACTCACCTAAGAACGGGCTTTCTCGGAACACCGTTACTGGCTAATGTTCTACAAGAGGCTGGACGTACTGATTTAGTCTATGCACTGTTATTTAAAGAAACTTATCCATCTTGGTTCTACTCTATTAATAATGGCGCTACCACCACGTGGGAACGCTGGAACTCGTACTCAATAGAAGACGGATTTAACCCACAAGGCATGAATTCGTTGAATCACTACGCCTACGGTACGATTTCAAGGTGGTTTTACGAGGGTATTTTGGGCGTCAAGCCTTTGCTACCTGGCTTCAAGAGAGCGGTTATCTCCCCCCAACTTACTTCGAAACTTGGCTATGCTGATGGTTCCATACCTACACCTAGTGGAACTATTGATGTCAGTTGGAATATGGCAAGTAGTGGGTTCGATGTATTTGTCACGATTCCTTTCAATACCACCGCAGAGTTTATTCCACCGGCACAATACAAAGTTGAACTGGCTGAAAAATCTAATGGGGAAGTACTTAACCAGTGGACATCTCTACCGACTGGGCAATATCAATTTCGCATAACCCTTGAGGCCAAGGGCTCTAACGGCTCTAAGAGAACGCTATAATGATTAACTATATGAATAGGTTCACAGCTTTTACTTGCCTACTTTTTTCACTAAGTGCGGCAACGAGTAGTTTTGCGAGCACTCAAGACTCCATTATCTCTGTTGAAAACGGAACTGCGGTGATAGAAGCTGAACATTATTCTACACAACATAAAGCCGATACGCGCCGTTGGATTGTTTTTAACAGTCTAAGTAATAGCACACATGGATTAGCCGATAGCGACACAATCCATTTAGAGGGCGCCAGCAACAATGCGTATATTGAGTTATTGCCAGACACAAGAACAAACCATTCCGAGCCTTTGGAGCATGGCGTAAACTTTTCTGCAAAACCAGGTAAGTTGGCTGTGCTAACCTACCCCGTTTATTTCGATACACCTGGTAAATACTTCGTTTGGGCTCGGGCTTTTAGCACAGGAAGCGAAGACAATGGTTTGCATGTTGGGTTAAACAATACGTGGCCTTCAAGCAGCCAAAGATTGCAACTTTGTGAGGGTAAAAATAAGTGGACTTGGTCGTCTAATCAAAGGCGCAAAGACAACCATTGCGGGACACCAAACACTATTTGGTTAGATATACCTGAAAGTGGTGTACACAATATTACCCTATCTATGCGTGAAGATGGCTTCGAACTAGACAAAATCATTCTGACTCAAGACGCTAATTACAAGCCCGCGGGGGTGGGTCCAAGCGAAACCAGACACACACCATTGCCCCTTCCGTTAAAAGAAACCTTCGTTGACGTACAGAAATACAGCCTTATTTTAGAAGCTCCCCAAACCTTTGAGCCTGCTGGTGATGTTCCCTTTTATCACGATCGCAGAAATAGTGCGTTAGGCATCGATGCTAGAGAGATTCAGTATCGAAATGTCTGGGCGACATCAGAACTTAAGGTTCCTGAAAAAATGTGGGGTAAAAAGGCTAGCGTTCAGAAAACATTTAAAAACGTAATATTGGTTACGCTTGGCGAAATAGATGGTGAATCACCTTATATAGTTCTACTTAATAATAACGAAATAGGTAGCTACACCAATAGTGAAACCGAGACAGATTACCAAGAAAACTATTTTGACTTAGGCTCACTTACTTTAAAGCCAGGTGACATCATTACCGTTAAATCAAAGGCAGTAACGAACGGAAAAATTCCTGAAAACGGTGGCACGGCTTACGCGAGAGGAAGGTGGCGCGGACTGGTATTTCAGGAATAATTTATAGTTTGTGCTAACTGGAGATTTAATCATGAGATACTCTACATTTTTTAGTCTATTTGCTGCGCTTTTGATGTTAAATGGGTGCACCTCTACGCAGCCTTTATTAGACGAGACACTCTCTAACTTCGATAATGTTTACAATGACGGCGAAGCACATTTTGTTGATGGAGAACTGCAGCTTATAGCCGAAAAAAATTGGTTCTTTTCAACTAGAAAAATTTATGAAGACTTTGTACTTGAAGCAGAAGTAATGATGCCAGATACGTCAGAGTACAGTAATTCAGGCATAATTTTTCGAGGTCAAATTATCGAAACCGATAAAGGTACACAAATTATCGGCTATCAAGTAGATATAGACCCCAGTGATAGAAAATGGACAGGCGGGCTTTACGATCAGGGCCGCAGAAAATGGCTTTACCCACAACACTCTACCCATTCTCACCCCGATGAAGACTTTGTTACCAACTACTTAGGTGAATGGACCATAGAGCAAGGTGAAGCTTATAATCACTTAACGTGGAACAAGATAAAAGTAGTCTGTAAAGGCTCTGATATTAAAATCTTTATTAATGGTCTACTGACGACCCATGTCAAAGATACAAAAGACAGCAAAGGTGTAATTGCATTTCAACATCACGGCAGCAAAGCATATAGAGAAGATCGGGACAAAAGTAACATAGTGCGCTTTAGAGACATAACGATTACTCCTTTGTGAATGGGAATAAGGTTCAAAAGCTTTTTTGCCCGTTTTCTTAGACGATTGCCTTAAAGCAACAAGCCTAAAATGCAATTCTATTTATGGAGAAAAGTTATGAGTAACAATTCAACCACGTTCAAAGCCCTGCTCGTTGAAGAGCATAACGATAATAGCTTTAGTAAAAAAGTAGTTGAGCGAGATGTGAGTCAACTTCCAGATAATGACTTGTTGATAGACGTGCATTACTCGTCTTTAAATTATAAAGACGCTATGTCAGCAAGTGGCAATAAGCGAATAAGTCAGAACTTTCCTCATACGCCCGGAATCGATGCAGCAGGAGTAGTAGTTAGCGATAAGTCAGGTACCTTTAGTGCCGGTGACGAAGTCCTTGTGTTTGGTTATGACTTAGGCATGAACACTCCTGGTGGGCTTGGTCAAAAAATATCAATACCAGTCGAATGGGCAGTTAAGCGCCCTGGTTCATTGTCTCTGAAAGAAGCGATGATTTATGGGACTGGAGGATTAACTGCCGCGCTTTGCATACAAAAATTAGAGAAAATGGGAGCGAAGCCCAGTGACGGCCCGGTGGGTGTGACTGGCGCTACTGGAGGTGTTGGCAGTATCAGTATTGCCCTACTCTCTCATCTTGGCTATGACGTTATAGCCTTTTCAGGAAAGCCTGAACAATCTGAGAAGCTAAAGTCACTGGGTGCTAGCGAAGTTTTGCACAGAGAAGTTATTTTAGAAGTAAAGGACGCTATTGCCGGCAAGCCTAGGTGGGCTCACGCTATTGACACGCTCGGTGGAGATTACTTAACGGGATTGCTTAAGCAAGTTAAACCTAGTGGCGGAGTCACTTCTGTCGGACTCGCTGCTTCACCTGACATAGCAATGAACGTTATCCCTTTTATCACAAGGGGTGTTTCTTTATTGGGTGTCGATTCGGTTTACATACCGCTTGAAGACAAGCGACATATTTGGAAGCGCGTGGCGACAGACATGAAACTGCCTAACCTAGAAAGCTACTATCAAGAAATATCACTACATGATACGCCAGAATATCTAGATAGATTCTTCAATGGTAAAGTGGTTGGGCGGTACGTCGTGAATTTAAAAGACGCGTAAATTCAACAAAGAAAGTTGATTGCTGAACAGGCGCCTCATTTTTAGAAATGAGGCGCTTATGCCAACACGGACACTACTACTGCGCCAGAGCCTTAACGGTGTATTTTACTTGATAAAGTTCTGCTTCTGACAACACCTAGGCGTTTAGCATTTGAATTTGGACTTCCGTTGTCACAACGCAAAACCCGCGCTAAAGCTTGAGGTTAGCGATCGTTTCTTTGATGCAGTTATGAAATATTTCATTAACCATACGCTCCTCTCCAGCTTTGCCAGAATGCTGTTCTTCATTTTTAACAACATTTATTAAACGACTAGCATTTTGCTCGATAGCTTTTGTCATTTTTCTCACCTGAACCGCCGCCAAAGAAGCGGGGACATGTAACTCCTCAGCAAATTCCAAAATGTTTGCTTCTGACAATTCTCCCAAGAATTGTGCTTTTCCCATAGGCTGGGATAATTCATGATCCATGTGTTTATGCGGCAGCTCATATATCGCCGTCGACAATAAATCATAATGTGGGGTCATAATTACATCAGAGTCTTTGATGAAGAATGAGAGGTTTTTCAGATGAGCATCGCCATTACCAACTAACGCATTAAATAAAGCCCAACGAAAGATATCCAGCGTTGTTTTGGCTTTCATTCTGGAAAGCTGCGCCAGCTGGTTAAGATTCTCTGCTGTACTGTTGAGGTATTTCATATTTGGTGCAAGATTCAGTAACTGACAACCATCTAAGACGTGGCAACGATGTTGATCAGGGTACAAGCCTACGCGATCAAACCGCTCTATAAGGTATACCGGCTCCGGCAAATAGCGAATATCTACCGAAGGGACGTCTAAACCACAAAGCTTTGCCAACTTCATTACAAACCATTCATTCCTAACGGTGTGGTAATAAACATCTGGCGAAGAATGTTCAGGTTTAAGAATGTGAGTCGACGGAAAAAATCCCGAAGGCTCCAAAATTTCACCGTCGCGATAGATAACCAGCATCTTGTGCTGCGCCCCGGCTACGGACATTCTTTTACGCTCGGCGCGGTTCAAAGGCGCTTTTGGCAAATTTTTTATTCGCTCATTCACTTCTTCGTAAGTAAGTGAATGTACTTCACCTCTTGCAAGCGGCTCGCCCTCCGGCAACAAGGTTATGGCACCAGCAGATTCAGCACCGGCAACTTTGAGTAATCCAAAGGCATCTTCTATTGGCACTCTCACGTTTTTTGCCAGCAAATCACGCGCTTTCTCTTCGGGTAAAAGGTTGTCAAAAAACCACTGCACCGGTCGATAGGTAGCACCGTCGATGTGCTTTCCTTCTCGTAAAGGAATATGAGGAGACAGCGGGTGGCGATTCTCGCTTGCTAACCAAGCTGGGGCGTACTCAACCCCCCAAATATTATTCTCGTCAGTCAATTTGCCAACGAACGTATCATCCGCATATACATCAAGAGCTCGGTTCATAAATCAATGCCGTCTATTATTTGTGACATCCGTTTTCGTTGTGCATCTGAAAGTGACTCTTGTTCAATTGGTATATCAATGGTGACCGCGATCCCCAATGAATCCAAAACTCGCAACACTCGACCTAATTCAACCGTCGGCTTGCCATTCTCAAATTCACTAAGGAACGTTGTGCCATTGGAAGACAAAGAGGCAACAGACATCTGATCAAGACCTTGCGTCTTCCTGACTAGTTGCGCGGCTTTACCCAATTGTTTGACATCTTTAACTGAAAATTTCACACAAGACCCTCAAATATATGCGTCCGCGGTTATTTTATAAAAAATGAGACAAATAACAAGCTTTTATATGCGTTCGCGGTTAAATCAAACATCAAACCTAATGTGGGCAAGAAGTAACCGCGAACGCGGTTGTATTTTTTTCTGGTTCACGCCATCTAATAATGATCGTTAATTCAGGTTACATACTTTCTCTCATTAAAAAAGGCCGTAGCACTACGCTACAGCCTTTCTTTATCACCAAAAGTTTAGGCTAAAACATCATCTGTTGAGTACCTTTAGGACCATCGTAGTCATATTTGAACCAGTCTACGTCTATGTAACCGTCGTCCTTTTTCTCGTTCCAAGAAAAGAAGCCTAATCTGTCACCCGTCCATTTACCGAAGCTAATAGTGAACGTCGGGCCGAAAGCCCGATAGCTTTTGCCGTCTAAGCTGTATTCGTACGTTGCTTTATTTCTCGCATTAGAAGTTCTGATATATAGCGTGTCACTTTCGATTATTGGACCAACTTCTTTTTTACTCATTCCATCCATGTAAAACAAACGAGTTGTGCCATCTTCTAGGCCTTCCACGCCTAATAAGTTAAACGTACCGCCGTACCTAACAAAACCCGCTAATTGATTTGGCGCTATACCGCTAATATCGAACTTAGCTACAGCCGTGCCTGTTGTAATGCCCATTATACGTTGGCTAATGGTATTACTAGCGCGCCAGAAATCGCCATCTGAACCATCATTATTAGTCCATTCGTTAATTTTAGGGCCGTACTTATCGCCTTGCGGTAAAACCTTACTAGCCTTAAGCCTTAACCAACCATCTCGTTCTGATAATGACCAGTGACTGTCTCGTGGATTATGGTTCCACTCCCACTGTGGGCCTAAATCGCCAGCAGAAAAATCGTCATCTGAACGCGGCGCCGCAATAGGGTAACCTTTTATCGGCTTTTCAAAACGTTTAACAGGCTCACCTATCCCATCATTGTCTTCATCTACACCAATAATTGGCCAGTCGTTTATCCAAGTAACAGGCTCCAGACATTGTGGACGACCTTGGAATGGAATATCGTCATTTTGAATAAGCTGATGCATATACCACCAACTACCGTCAGGGGCTTGCATTAACCCACCTTGGCTTGCACTACGGTTACCAAATTCTGAACCTTTCTCCAATACGGTTTTAACCTCATACGGTCCATAGATACTTTCTTTAGACCGCAAAACCAATTGCTTTCTATCATTCTTTGGATTTTTAACGCCAGGCTTTGTAGATTTGTCTCCCATGGTCCACTGCGCCATGAATATGTACCAATACCCGTCTTTCTTATAAATTTTGGCAGCTTCAGCACCCATTCCGGTATATACCAGCTTGCCCTCATCAAGTATTTTAGTGCCATCCCAGCTCATTCGGTAAATTCGATTTTCATTACCTTCAATGGTGTTATCTGCACTTTTTTGTTTAGTACCTGAGTTAACAATAATGTACGCTTCGTGTGTTTCCTCGTCCCAATATACAGCTGGGTCGTCTAACACATCAGCTTTGGGAAGCATCATGATTGGCTCGCTCCACGGGCCTTCAATATTGTCAGCTGTTGTGACCATTAATCCGTGTTGATAGTCTATTTGATACACGTACCACTTACCCTCGTGATACGCTAAGTCACCAGCCCATACTCCAAAAGAATAGCCATTCATTCGATCCCAGTTGTATTCCGGCGCCCAAGATAGACTGGAAAAAGCGTGACCGACGTTTTCCCAGTTCACCATGTCTTTTGACTTAAGAATAGGCATACCTGGTGACATATGCTGCTTCGACGTGATCATGTAATACGTGTCGCCCACTTGCTCAATATCTGAGTCTGGGTAGTCGGCGTTTAAAATGGGGTTTATATAAGTGCCGTCACCTTGATCACCGAAGCTTCCGGTAGTTGCCTGTTTTGTTGGCCTCTCTTGCATAGAAAGCGTGCTTGAAGCATCAACCTGACAACCGGAAAGCACCGTAAGTAGTACGGATGCAATACCCAATTTTTTAAAGTTCATTTGCTTTAATGTGTCCATAGAATTTCAACTACTCTTTTCAGTAAGTAACATTGGTGCGATCGTTAACAATATTTACATAGTGACACATTTTGATTACCATTGACAAATATCAATCATTTGCAATCACGAACTTTCTTCGGATACATTCCTGCCTCAGGTTTTGAAGAGATACGTGTTAGGGGCCCTCGTGAAATCTTTTATAAACCTTGTAGTGGCTGGTTTTGCACTTTCTGCTTGTAATTCAGCATCTATTATCAATAAACAATCCGAGTCTTCGACTCTTGAACACGTCAATTTACCTAGCGGCACACTTGCGGTTGTGATAGACGGCAATTCACCTGACCCTGATGATATAGGCGCAACTCCTGTTTTATTGGCGTTACTTGATAAGGCCGGCGCTGCAGACAGACTTGTTCATATTTCTCACTCTTGCGATTTAGACCCCTTCAGAAATAAAGCTAGGTATCAAATAGATCCAGAAAACGAGAGCAGACGTCAACGAGTGCTCGACAGTTCTATAAACCGCGCACTTAATGTTTTTGGTCCATTCGAAAACGTTGAAAAATTATTTAATTGTAGAGCAGAACAACAAGCTGCAATTGAAGACTTAACGCTAGCAATCAACAATGCTACCGCAGATAGACCTTTATGGATTATTGAAGCTGGCGAACCTGATGTTATTGGCTATGCCCTTCAAGAATCAGAAGTTAGCAAACGACAATACGTGAAAGTAGTTTCTCATCACCCCGCAAATGATAACAGCGGAGACTTTTTTACATGGCAACAAATACTGGACTTCGGTGTTGAAGAGCACCAAATAGGCGATCAGAATGTGGGCTTGCAAACGCCGATTAATGCTTGGGATTGGGCCAAAGATAGTAAAGATGATGGTATCTCGCTTATCTACGAAATGCTCGAATATGCTGAACAGGACGGTATCGTTCCCTTTCAAGCAGGCAAATTTGATAGCTCTGATGCCGGTATGATTTACTGGTGGATTACGGGTGCGGATAATGGTGGAGACAAACATGCCACACCCGAGAATATCAAGCTTACGCTTAAACAATAAACGTATTAGATTAGACAATCACGCGCCAGCATAGCTTGCGCGTGCTACTTATTTATTCACTTGCTGTCGCTTTTTCCGTTAGCGCTTTAAAATACTCATTACTTTTATACTGGGATACAGGCGACCATTCAGCATTTTCTTTTGGTAGCTTAGCTTTAAGCTCATTTTTTAAATCAAAATAGAAAGGGTTACTAGCTAAGTTGTTCCACTCGTTAGGATCTGTTGAGTGATCGTATAACTCTTCACTACCATCTTCGTAGCGAATATAGCGGTATCTATCATTCTTTACAGCATGGTTGTTTGGGCCAAACGTAGTGAGAGCAACATGCTCCCATTCCGCATTCGGGTTGATAATTAAGGGGGTAATATCATGCCCTTCATTAAGCGGATTTTCTGGTAAGCCCGCCATTTCTACTAGTGTAGGATACAAGTCAACCAGACTTACTGGGCGGTTACTTGTTAATTTTGAAGAAGAGTTAGGCGACTTAATAATAAGTGTAGTTTTTGTAGACGTTTCCCATAACGCCATTTTAGCGAAACGATTCTTCTCTCCAACGTCATAGCCATGGTCCCCCCATAGTACGACAATTGTATTGTCGGCATATTCGCTAGACTCTAAAGCATCAAGCACTTGTCCGATATAATGGTCAACAAAAGAAACGCTGGCCAAATAGGCCTGTACAATATTCTTCCATTCTCCAGATTCTATCGCCCAATCGGTCGTCGGCATCATGTCATAGGTAGAAATGCGTTTTGCTATTTCGGGCACATCATCTAGATCGCTGGGTAAATAGGGAGGGAGTTCGATATCTTCGATAGGATGCATATCAAACCACTTTTGTGGCACAGTCCAAGGCACGTGTGGACGAAGGAATCCACCAGCGATGAAAAAAGGTTTATCGTGTTTACGCTGTAACTGCTCGACTAACCACTTAGCCGAATCATAGTCTGGCATCATTTCATCTTTTTCTGGATAGGCTCCCCAGTCAGTACTGGTCCCTTTTCTATCCCATTTAATTGGTTCTGGGGAATACGGACCAAACTGAGCCTGTCTCCCGCCGAATACTTCGAAACTTCCATCAGCTATACTTTGATGAAATATCTTGCCAACCGCTGCAGTGTAATAACCGTGCTGAGCAAAATATTCACTGAGAAATGTCGATTGTGCAGCTTTTCTGTTTGCAGAACGGATGTCGTTATCCTTTACGTGCCCATAAATTCCAGTTGTTGAAGGAAGAAGCCCGGTCATGATGCTCGCTCTTGATGGGCCACAAAGCGGTGCCGGAGCATGAGCGTTAGTGAACGTGATGGCTTCTGAAGCCAGTCTGTCGATGTTCGGAGTTTTGGTACTAGGATGGCCATCCATCGCCCCTACCCAGCTGTTTAAATCATCGACCGCTAGCATAAGAATGTTCGGACGATCACTTAATTCTTTTGACGTGCTCTCACCAAAGGCATTAGCTGCAGCGAAAACAAATATACTACCTAGTAAGAAAGCTTTTCTGCCTATCATTCTTTAGTTCCTTAATTAATTATTTAGTTTTACGCCACGAGAACGTTCAAACTCAACCTTTCTAATGTTGGCCTCGACAAAGTAAAAGTCGCCATAAATTATAGGCGTATCAATTTCTCCAGCGTTCCCCATGTCTCCCGTAGCTTCATCAAGCACAAATCCTAGTTCGAAGCTCATATCACGCCCATTTTTGCTTCTATCTGTTCTATAGTTAGAAGTCAGTTCGGCCATGATTTTGTCAGCGAGGGCTCCATATTTTTGTCTTTGCTTGTCGTCTTTCGTTATAGTTGCGTAACGATAAAGTGCAGATGCGTAGATAGCGGCGGCTGAGGTGTCTTTAGGAATTTTAGTATGCGTTGCTGGGTAAGGTTCGCGTCCGCAAGGAACAAGTTTATCTCCCTGCAAAATGTCAGAACCATACCAGTTTTTCTGGTTTTTGAGTTTGTTTAGCGATTCGTCGGTTAGCATTGAAGCATCTAGTATTTGAGGGCGATAACCTTTATACGGCAGAATGTGAGGCTCTATTCTGTTCGCACAGAGCTCTAAAATTCCCGAATACACAGACGTTTCTAAAGACGTGTTTTCGGCATATTTATAAGCGTTGTCTCTGCTCGCCCAAAAGTCCCAAAAAGGAACAAAGTCTTCTTCTAGCAAATGCTCAATGCTATTTAGCACGTTACCTAAATGCTTTTCGAAAGCCTCGCGTTCCGCGTCGCTCAGGTTTAAATCAGACATATAGTCGGCAATCGTAACATAACCGTATAACGACCACCCCTGCCCTCTCGCCCATGCTGAAATATTACCTAACCCCTGCCAGTTTCCCGGTTTCCGTTTTCCGTAGTCGAAAACATGATATGCGATTGGAAAGCGCCTTTCAGAATCATTCTCTTCATAGAAGTAATGATTTTTGAGCGTTGTTTTAGCATGCGTTATTGCAATGTCTTTATAATGTGATGAATCGCTATCTAGCAGGTATTCTAGGTTCATCATGTTGTCGATGATAACTGGATATGTCCATGGCTCTGCAATTCGGTGTAACTCTACGACCTCTTTACCGTTTCTTGATACGGATACCTTCATATGGGGGACGAAATCCCAAGATTTTATAACACCTTTTTCTGCATTGAATCGGCTGGAGAGCGTTTCTCTACCTTTAGCCAAAATTGAAACATACTTAGATCTAAGCTCATCACTCAAGCCTTCGTAACTTAGGGCTTCGCCATATGAATCATAAAGCATGAAACCCAAATCGTGTGTTGAATCAAGCGTAGCATCACCGTCCAACGCTTTCTGATAGTGTATGGCAAAGTTTAAAAGTTGCTTTTCCTCATCACCGTCCCATTCCACATAGTCTTTCTTAGACAGCAGTTTCCACATTACTCCAGGAAAAAAGCCGTTAGTCCATTTTTCATATTTATCCATAAAAATGCCCCCGAGCTCATATGAGCGTGGCACACAAATCATTGACGTATCTTCAACGCAGGCCGGTCGATAATATAAATGGCGCTCACTTTCTATATGATTCGCCATCTTCAGATATTGATTCTTAGCAAAGGTAAGATTACCGAGAGCGCTTTGCAGACTGAATAATTGCTCATTGGCTTGCGTTGCCTTAGTTTCCTGAATTTCTGGTTTTGAATTATTTTGGTTGCTGCACGCACTGATAAAAGTGAAGGCAGCAAGCGTCGCAGCTATCCAGCTTATATTTTTTTGCACGCTCCCTAAAACAGTGCATTGTCGTACTAGAAAGTTCTTCTTCTTTTCTTTTTTATGTTCCAAGGCCACTCGCTCAAAATGACTACTTTTGACTAATATTGATCATAAAGTAATGCTTTTGTAAACGCAATGTAATATGGTATGCCCGAAACTGAATGTTATTGAAATGTTGCGGTATTAACATTTAGTAATAAACACACATCATTTAATAACAAACTTGAGCTAATAAAATTATGAAATGCCTAAAAACATTGTTAGTTTCAACCACCTTACTGGGTGCGTTTTCGTTAAATGCGGAAGTGACACTTGAACAACAAGTAAAAATTACCGATGAAGGACTGCACTTCGATGGCAGGAACCTCGATTTTTCAAACGTAGGTACACCTGATACGGGTGAGAAGTACGACTATTTTTTCGGTCCTAACATCTCTGCACATGGTGATGCAGTGAAAACCTATAAGCACTATGTCTTTATGACCTGGTATAAGGGCGGGAAAAGCGAAAGAAACGTGATGCTCACTCGTTACAATACAATTAGCGGTGAGTTATCTACGATAGAGTTCCCACACAGGCACACAGGGTTTAGAGGGGACCCGCTCGTTGGCGAGTCGCACAACACAATTGGTTTAGCGGTTAGCCCGATTAATGGCACCATCCATATGGTGTTCGACATGCACGCATATGATAACAATAACCACGGCGGCAAATTTAAAGACGATTTCTTTCGCTATTCTTATAGCATGCCTGGAGCAGCTGAGCTTCCCCACTCAGAATTTACGCTAGATAAGTTTGTGAAAGATACTAGTGAGGTCAGTCAAGGGGATGATGATTACAAACACCTCACCATGACCGGTGACCTAAGCGATAAAAGCAATTTTGCTCGCCTGACCTATCCCAAGTTTTTTACCACAGTAGATGGTACGCTACTTCTTTATATGCGCCTTGGCGGAAACAATAATGGCGCTTATGTTTTCAATCGCTATGACGCTGAGACGGAAAAGTGGTCGACGTTCACTAAGTTTAATGAAAACAACCAAAAGCTTAAAGGCAACGACTATAATTGGGGCCTTTATGGAAACATGAAATACGTGAATGGCAAGCTTCGCGTGGGCTTTCAACAGCGAAGTAACAATAATTCAGACAAGTATAAATACCAAAACGGTGTCTATTACGCCTATTCAGACCATCCAGATGGTTTCGGTGATTGGAAGAACCACAAAGGTGAACCAATGACGTGGCCGCTCATCAATTCAGATGAGATTAAAGTATTTGAACCAGGTGACTATATAAGCCACACCGAAGCCAACTCGGTTTACATTGTGGGAAGTTTTGACTGGACTGTTACAGAGAAAGGCGACATTCATATAATCAGCAAAGTGCGTTCTACAGACCGTAATAGACCTGATTACGAAGAAGTATATATTCATTCATATAAACCTGCTGGCGCTGATGAATTTATAATTAGTACTGATTTCACCGGTGCAAGTGAGATTTATACATCAGGTGACAATGTCTATATTGTAGGTTTAGAAGGTGGCCGGCCCTATGTTGAGAAAGCCCAAGGCGGCACCAATAACTTTGTCAGAGTGTATAAAGCCACCGATGGACCAGTTTTCGATCACGGTACACTTTATATAAAAGACGGCAAGGTCTACTACTACCTGATGGAGCGTACTTCAGGTAACGCAATGCCGCTTTATCTCCAAATTATCGATTTGGATATAGAGTCTGACGCTAATGCACCGCTAGTATCTTTCCCGTCCCCTTCACTATCTGTAGAGCAAGGTTTTGAAAAACTAAGTCTAAACATTTCTGCTGAAAGCCCTGTAGAAGGCAGAACCATACAGTCTGTTACGCTTTATATTAACGATGAGTTAGTACGTACAGACACATCTCTGCCCTACTTATTTGGTCATGGGTCTAAACCCCATGAAACTGGCGCTATGGGATGGTTAGACACCCATGAGCCAAACCCTACCCCACTTGAGGCAGGACGCCATATATTTAAAGCAGTAGCGGTAGATAGCGAGGGTGATAGCGCTATTGCAACAATGGTACTTAACGTTAACTCAAATGCCCCCATCGTTTCATTTCCTCAAGAGAATTTAGAAGTAGATGAAGGATTTGAAAAACTCAACCTTACCATTAATGCAGAAAGTGCTGTAGAAGGGCGTTCTATCGAATCAGTGTCTCTCTACATTGATGGCGAGTTAGTTAGAACAGACACTTCTCTTCCTTATCTATTCGGTCATGCTTCAAAACCCCATGAAACGGGCGCTATGGGGTGGCTTGACACTCATTCACCAAATCCCTCCCCGTTGACAGCTGGCACCTATGAGTTTACAGCTGTTGCTATTGATAGCGAAGGCGAGGAGTCTACAGCGTCGATGCAGCTAGTAGTAAAGGGCGAGCCGCAACCGCCAGTCGTTACGTGGCCTAATTCAACTGTGACAGTCTATGAAGGCTATGAAAAACTAGCGATTACTATTGACGCTGAATCCCCTGTAGAAGGCCGTGATATACAGTCGGTTACTCTTTACAGAAACGGTGAATTAGTAAGAGTAGATACTCGCCCAGTTTGGAACTTTGGGCATTCTTTCGCTCCTTATGAGTTTGGTGCTATGGGGTGGTTAGACCGTCATGAGCCAAACCCCTCGCCTTTAGGTGTAGGTACTCATACGTTTACAGCTGTCGCGAAGGATAGCGCGGGTCTTGAGGGTGAAAGCGATATGACACTAGTTGTTCTTAGCTTACCAGGGCCTTCTGTAATGATAAACGAAGGCGATATCTCACTACTTACTGAATACCAAAACCTTGCAATAACGGCAGATGCCTCTCCCGCAAATGACGATATTACGATTGTTAGTCTAGCACTTTACGTTAATGAGCAATTAATTAGAGAAATCTACGAACCTCCTTTCGAATGGGGAGCTGAAAACTATTCAGATGAGTTACTCGATTTGCCAGAAGGTACGCATTTAGTAAAAGTCGTTGCTACTGATTCAAACAATAAGCAGTCTGAATCAAGTATTTTTATAAATATTAATCTACTCGGTGACCTTAACAATGACTCTGTAGTTGACAAAAGAGATATTCGACTTTTCACAGCCGCCATGCGCAATGGAGAGGAATTGAGTCTCCGGTATGACTTCAACAATGATGGCATTGTAAATAACAGAGATACTCGCGGTCTCGTTCGTCGCTGTACCTATTCACGCTGCGGCTCAAATTAGGAGTAAAAAATGAAGATAGCTAATTTAATTCTTATCTTTGGTCTAGTGATGTCTTTTTCTTCGAAAGCATCGCTCATTACCTTTTCAAATGATTCGTCGTCTTACCTAAATGGGGACATCGTTGAAATAGAGGTATTCATAAATAACGCAAATCCAGAAATAGACTTCCTTGAAGTTATATGGGATTTCGATGCTAGTCTTTTCGAATTCGATGTGCTTTCCGTCACAGACAGTGTGTTTGATAACTCTTACTTTGACAATGCTCATACCGTTAGCGATGAATTAATATTTCAACTAGGCCTATCACCCAATTGGAGTAGTGTTCTCGGTACGTCATTTAAACTGGGTACGTTTAGCTTTGTTGTTTTAGAAGACGGCGTATCATCGCCTGAACTTACCTTGGTTGAAATGTTTGCGCAAAATTTTGACGGAGACGACATAGACGCAACATCGGTACCTGCCCCATCAACCCTGGCAATATTTTGTATTGCAGGGATTATATTTTTCAGAAAGCGGATGAGTTAAATAAAATGGCCCAAGATTTCTAGTCTTGGGCCGAATTTTTCCTACCGTTTTAGTCTTTTTTGTTTCTGATATTCATAAAGAGAGGGTATAGACACTTTTGAATTTATGTCAGCTATATACGGTGAAGGATAATGTTCCACTGCAAACTTCCTGTTTCCGTATATACCAACAACTCTTGCATCAGGCCCTTCTGTTTGGCCTAAAATTCTTACGGTTTCGTTACTATCAGCACCACTTTCAACAAATATTTTTGCGTTCCACGTGGTGTTATAACGCCCGTGTCCAGGTTGCCAATACCCTGCCCCCCCGCCAAACCATAAATCATAGTAAGGACCGTCTTCATCGCGCTGAGCTTCTATATGAAAAGTCATGTTATCGTAAAGGTTTTGGTGATTAGCGCCTGCATGCTGATCTAGCGTTGGTTGAGTGAAAGCTTCTCCCCGCAAAAATACACTTTTAGTCGACTTGGTATTCATGCTAAAGGTATGAACAGTCGGATTTGATATTTTGACATCTTCGACTAAAAAATTGTGCACGCTGCCAAGGTGAATACCATAATGACCAAAACGTGTTCCATAGCTGTGTATATTGGAGATAGTCACGTTTCCGTTGTTTTCAGTCAATATGGCACTATCGGCATTGTTAAAGCTTACATCTCTTATCCAACCATTAAACACACTAGTTAAATAGATCCCGTTGAAACCTTGTTCAACGTGATGGCCGTAGGTTTCGCCCGAAGGAAATTGTATAGAGAGCCCTTCAATACCAACTTCTTCTAGGTGTTCCCATGATGATAAGTGAGCGGGAATGTTCTCATTTATGTCGTGTAAAAGAGGGTCACGTATCTCAACCGTATTTCCACGAATAGATTTAACTTGGGTGGGTTGCATTACTAGTGGTCGGTCTGGAAAATCATAATGATGCGAACCGATCACCAGGTCGGTGTCACCATAAATTGATTTTATGATACCGGCTTGTTTACCGTTTTTGTTGTGCCAGTCTATTCTCAGAATGTCGCCAACCGAAATTTGTGATGTGTTGCTAACTTCTAAAGTTTTCGTTCCTCTCTTACCTTGGGTAACCGTCGCTAACATTGGAAGCTGTTCATCCAATTCTTCTAGATAAGGTACTGGTCGAGTTCCTTCCTTTTGAATCCATATCACTCCTCCAGACCAAGAGTATTCTGAAAAGTAATCATCGATATAGATCTCAGCATTACGTTGTTTTTTGTTATGTAACCTCAAATAGTTTCTTAATTCATCTAAGTGAGGGGTTTTATCAATGATTGAAAGAGGCATTGGAAAGTAGAGTTGAGTGCCCTGTCCGCCCATTCCTTTCCCGCTAACCGTAATATTTCCCCGAGTAATTTTAAGAATGTCTTTTACGATAAACTGCCCTTTGGGAAATGTTACTGTGACATGTCCATTTATACTATGGGCGTGTTTCAGGGCGCTTAAAATAGCCTTTGTATCATCCTTTTCATCATCAGGTACTGCACCGAAGTCCTGAACGTCTACGTAAGTGGTCGTTTCTCGATGTGTAATATCTCTTTCACCAAAGTGATAACCTGCATAAGAATAATCAGGGAGATAAACATTATTTGATTGTAGTTTTTGTTCAGTATGAAGATC
>NZ_JADOEK010000016.1:0-83713 GCF_027563165.1 Alteromonas sp. PRIM-21
TTCAACTTGGTCTACAACTGCCAATTTAAAAGCGAGAGAATAATCTCGTTGAGTTCTTTTACTATCTGATTTCATAACACTCTCCAAATTAAGTTTGAAAAGTGTCAACGCTATTTAGGATGGGTCATGTTTATTACAAAGGGCGCTATTCAGCGCTCTTTTTGTTTATATTAACGCATTCAATTCAAAGCCTGTTGTCAAAAAAAAGGGGACTGTGTAGCATTTCGCGCCATTGTCATTGCTTGATATCATTGAAGCCTAGCATTGGAAGTAAACTGGTGAATTTCCAACACATAAATACTCAACGCTTTTGCTACGGTTTAGCGCTGTTATTGTTTACGTGCTTGCTTACGATTAAACAAGATATTAAGCCCATCTCGTTTAAGCATCAGCTTGATGCATCCGTATCGACCCTATCAATAGAAAGTAGCGCAGAAGAAAATGGGCAAGACGACCTATTTTTGTCCGTTATCAATACGTTTGGTAACGCTGCGATTATTAGTTCACTTAGTGAAAACCCTCCCCCGTATTTAGTCTCTTGGACTAAAAAGAGCTACGTCACCCCACTTACAAGAGCGCCACCTGCTGTCTAAGCTTTTACTCTTGCTTTAATTTTCGAGAGAAAAGCCCTTCAATTTCAAAATTTTCACAAACGTCAGTTCTCTTCAGAGCTGGATATATTCGTGCGTGCATAGCTAACGAGTAAAAAAGCCCGAGCGGCAATAAAACTGACCGGTAAACAAAAACGAGCAGTAAATTACTCGCTATGCCGTACTAATGCTGTTGCCTGGGTATAGGTAACACCTATAAGAACGATTTTAAAATTATGAGCAAAAAAACGCTTTTAGCAGCAAGTATTCTTACCATTATTTTAACTGGGTGTGGTCATCAAGAGCACAAAGCTCACCATAGCGGCCCGCTAGAATTCAATGTCTCGCACCCAATAAGCAAAGATACAGTTCTTGTTAAGGAGTATGTCAGTCAAATTCGCGCCATTCAGCACATTGAACTAAGGGCTATGGAAAGAGGGTACCTTGCCTCTACTTTCGTTGATGAAGGTCAGACCGTAGAGAAGGGAAAACCTATGTTTAAAATAGTGCCTACTATCTACGAAGCAGAGCTTAAGCGAGCTAAGGCAGAGGCAAAAGCTGTGCAAATGGAGTTCAAAAACACCAAGTCGCTAGTTGACCAAAATATAGTGTCACCTAACGAGCTTGCTGTTGTGGAAGCCGAATATCAAAAAGCGCAGGCTGAAGTTGAACTAGCAGAAGCGCATTTGGCATTTACTGATATTAAAGCGCCCTTTACCGGTAAGATGGACCACTTAGAAGCAAGAACAGGCAGTCTGCTCGATGAGGGGGAACTTCTCACAACCATGTCTGATTTAAGTCAAATGTGGGTTTACTTCAATGTACCAGAGTCTGAATACCTAGATTATGTACAAAGCGGAAAAGCGAATGAGGGAACGAGCGTTCGGTTAAAACTCGCAAACGGTACAATTTATCCTTACAAAGGCGTAATAGATACCATTGAAGCCGATTTTGATAACCATACTGGCACCATCGAAATGCGTGCGTCATTCCCTAATCCTGATGAAATGTTACGACATGGGCAAACAGGCAATATACTGGTCGACGTCGACTATCCCAACGCGCTGGTCATCCCCCAAAAGGCGACTTTTCAAATATTGGATCAGAACTATGTATATGTTCTAGATGCTGACAATACCCTTACCACACGACATATAGAGATTGCAGCTGAGTTACCTCACATCTTCTTGGTATCAGAAGGGCTGAAAGAAGATGACACTATTCTTCTTGAGGGTTTGAGACGAGTAAGTAATGGCGATCGCATTAAGCCAAACCTTATTTCATCTGACGATACGTTTGCTGAACTTGCACTTCAGGCAGAGTAGGGGATTTAGTATGTTTGGTGTATTTATTAAACGTCCGGTGATGGCGATCATGCTATCCCTTATGATTATCTTTTTAGGCGCGCTTTCAGTTTTTACCTTGCCTACTTCTCAATTTCCAGATATCGCTCCTCCCAGGGTTCTAATTTCTTTGGCATACCCTGGTTCAAGTGCAGATGTACTTGTAAAGTCATCCTTGGTAACCATTGAGCGTTCAATAAATGGGGTGCCGGGCATGAAGTACATTGTGTCTGATGCCACAAGTGCCGGTGAAGCTACTATCCAAGTTATTTTTGACTTGGATGTAGACCCTAACCAAGCGTTAATAAACGTGAAAACGCGGCTTGACCAGATAATGAACCGGCTCCCGCAGTTGGTACAACTAGAGGGGGTGGTACTTCAAAGGGTGCAGCCAAGCATGTTGATGTACATCAACGTGTACAGCACAGACGAAGACGCCGATGAGAAGTTCCTTTATAACTACTCGAACATCAACGTTATACCAGAAATACAGCGTGTTAACGGTATTGCCAGCGCTAAAATATTGGGTAGTCGTCAGTATGCTATGCGCATATGGTTAAAGCCAGATCGCATGCGAGCGTATAACATTTCAGTCGATGAAGTGATGGAGTCGATTGATGAGCAAAGTCTTATTGGTCGGCCAGGCCGACTCGGACGAAGCTCGGGAATAAGTGCGCAGTCTAAAGAATATGTGCTTGTTTACGAAGGTCGGTATGACGAGCCTGATGAATATAAAAATATCATTATCAGAGCGGATAGTGACGGCAAACTGCTTAAATTAAGTGATATAGCAGACGTAGAGCTTAGCAGTGAGTTTTTCGATATCTATTCAAATAAAGATGGATACCCTTCTGCGGCAATCGTGTTAAAGCAAAACTACGGCAGTAGCGCTAATGAAGTGATATCTCAAGTAAAAGCTAAAATGGCAGAACTTGAAGAAACCTTCCCTGAAGGCATGAAATACGAAATTAACTATGACGTGTCTAAGTTTCTCGATGCATCAATAGAACAGGTACTGCATACCTTATTTGAAGCGTTTATCTTAGTCTCGCTGGTGGTTTTCATCTTTTTAGGAGACTGGCGTTCCACCTTAATTCCCTTATTGGCCGTCCCGGTATCTTTAATCGGTACCTTTTTTTGTATGCAAGCAACGGGTGTAAACATTAACTTGATCACCCTTTTCGCGTTGGTATTGGCTATCGGGATAGTGGTAGATAACGCCATTGTTATCGTCGAAGCTGTGCATGCAAAAATGGAAGAGAGCGCTAGCTTGACGCCTTATATGGCGACGCAGCAGGTATTAGGTGAAATGGGCGGCGCTATTATTGCTATCACGCTTGTGATGACAGCAGTATTTGTGCCTTTAGTGTTTATGACTGGGCCGGTGGGCGTCTTTTATCGCCAATTCTCTATCACCATGGCATCGTCTATTATCATTTCTTGTATTGTAGCGCTTTCATTAACGCCAGTGTTGTGCGCGATGCTGCTTAAAAATCCGCATACACATACCAAAAAAGCCACGCCAATCAGTAAGCTTATTGATGTATTTAATCGTTGGTTTGACAAGCTCACCGGTGGTTACACTAACATTATTAAAGCGTTAGTAACCCGTCGCGTGGTGACTATTCTGTCGCTCTTTGCGTTTGTCGCAGGCACTATTGGTTTTAACCACATTCTTCCTACCGGGTTTATTCCTGGAGAAGATCAGGGGCAAATTTACGCCATTATTCAAACTCCCCCAGGAAGTACCCTTGAAGTAACAAATGAGGTGGCGCGAGAACTCCAAACCCTTGCTCTTGATGTAGAAGGGGTGTCATCGGTTTCTTCACTTGCAGGTTATGAAATCTTAACGGAAGGGCGAGGTTCTAATGCGGGTACTTGTCTAATTAACCTCAAAGACTGGGCTAATAGAGACCAGACGGTACAGGAAATCATTGAAGAACTTGAGGCTAAGACCCATCACCTTGGCGCTGTGGTTGAATACTTCGAGCCCCCTGTAGTGCCTGGCTATGGCGCCTCATCAGGGCTTTCATTCCGTTTGCTCGATAAAACGAACACGACGGACTACCAAGAGTTTGATGAAATAAACCAATCCTTTATGGATGAACTGTCAAAACGTAAAGAGCTCAAAGGGCTATTTACTTTTTACGCGGCTAATTATCCGCAATATAAAATTGAAATAGATAATCAAGCAGCGATGCAAAAGGGCGTATCAATTGGTAAGGCAATGGAAAACCTTAACATTTTGATTGGTAGTACCTACGAGCAAGGCTTTACCCGTTTCAATAACTTCTACAAGGTGTATACCCAAAGCGCCCCAGAGTATCGTCGTTACCCTAGCGATTTAATGGACTACTACGTTAAAAATGAGGAAGGTGAAATGGTGCCTTACTCTGCATTTATGAAGCTAATTAAAACGCAAGGGCCAAATGAAATCACTCGATACAACCTGTACACCTCTGCAGCCATTCGAGCGGAGCCCGCAAAAGGCTATACCTCTGCCGAAGCCATTAAAGCGGTAGAAGAAGTTGCCGCAGCAACGTTACCCAAAGGCTATGACATAGGTTGGGAAGGGCTATCTTTTGATGAAGCGAAACGCGGAAATGAAGCCATCGTTATATTCGGTGTAGTTCTGCTATTTGTGTATATCGTATTGGCGTCGCAATATGAAAGCTTATTGCTTCCCCTAGCGGTTATATTGTCTTTGCCAAGCGGCCTGATTGGTTCATTTATTCTGCTTGACCTAATGGGCCTAGCTAACGATGTCTACGCGCAATTAGGGCTTGTAATGCTAGTTGGACTGCTGGGCAAAAACGCAGTGCTGATTGTTGAATACGCGGTACAGAAAAATCAGCAGGGTTTATCTATCGCAGAAGCCGCCGTCGACGCAGCAAAACAGCGATTCCGCCCTATATTAATGACCTCATTTTCGTTCGTGGCGGGGCTTATCCCTCTGGTCATCGCCACAGGTGCAGGCGCTGTAGGAAACCGTACGATTGGTGCTTCAGCACTGGGAGGTACACTTTGCGGAAGTGTCTTCGGCATCATAGTTATTCCAGGCTTGTATTACCTTTTCGCTAAGTTAGAAGAGGGTAAGTCGCTAATTAAAAACGAAGATCACGTCCCACTTACAGAAACCTACCACTACAACGATGAGGTGCTAAGCGATGAGAAATAACACGCGTCTTTTGAAAAAGCCTCTTTTTATGGCGATTGGCAGTGCACTTCTAGTTCAAGCGTGTGCTATCCCGACAATAGAAACTCGGGACCCGAATGTAACTTTGCCAGAACAGTTCAGAGCAAGTACAGGGCAAAGTACTGATCTTAGTACAGAGCTGGGCACTGAATTAAGCAATAACTCCAGTAATGGTGAAGCAAAAATTAAATGGGAGTCGTGGTTCAACGACCCGTATTTAACAGCGTTAGTTGAAACCGCTGTAGCAAATAACAAGGAAGTCGCCGTACTTGTACAGCGCATTAATATGGCGTCTAACGAGGTGTATGCACGGGAAGGGGAATATTTGCCAAGCGTGTCTGCAGGTGTCGCTGCTGAAACCGAAAAAGTGGGTGAATATACGCGAGAAGGCGCGGTGGAAGAGCAGCTTGATATCAGAGAAGGTGAAGCATTCCCTGACCCCTTAGCTAATTTAGAGCTTGGGTTGAATGCGTCTTGGGAAGTGGACATCTGGCATAAGCTCAGGGATGCTTCAAAGGTAGCGTCACTCGAATATTTAGCTTCTATTGAGAGTAAGAATTTCTTTATCACTCAACTTGTTTCTGAAGTGTCTCGTAGCTACTACGAACTATTAGCTTTGGATAACAAGCTGGCGAATATTGATGCCACAATAAAGCTGCAGCGCAACGTTATACATACCATTAATACACTTAAAGAATATGGCCGAGCTTCTTCTTTACCTGTAGCGCGCTTTAACGCTGAAGTGAAGAAAAATGAAAGTGAACGCTTTCTCATCAAACAAGAAATTGTGGAGAAAGAGAACACAATCAACCTATTGCTGGGGCGAATGCCTCAGCCAATACAAAGAAATAGCAACGCTTTGTTTAGCGAAGACATTGTTAAGCCTAATATTGGAGTGCCTGCTTCACTGTTAGAAAACCGACCCGATATTCGAGAGGCTGAACTTACGCTGCAGGCTGCGAACTTAAATATAGATGTAGCTAAAGCGAACTTTTACCCTTCATTAGAGCTTAAAGCAGGGGTAGGGTTGTCAGCGTTTGATAGCCGGTATTTGTTTAATGTACCAGAGTCACTGGCCTATTCGCTATCTGGCGATATCTTTGCTCCTTTAATTAATCGACGTGCTATTGAAGCTGTTTATAAAAATGCGAGTGCCGAGCAGGTCCAGGCCGCCTATGAGTACGAGCTGACGCTGCTAAAAGCGGTGTCAGAAGTGTCGAATAGTTTGTCTAAGTTGGATAATCTGGGAAAAAGTGCGGATGCTAAAAAAGCGCAAATTTCTTCCTTGGAATCGTCAGTTGATATCGCAAATCGTTTGTTTACGTCAGCGCATGGTGAGTATTTAGAAGTGCTATTGGCGCAGCGCGAAGCATTAGAAGCGCGCAGTGAGTTTATAGAAACTCGTCAGCAGCAACTGGCAGCACTCGTTGACTTATATCAGGCTCTAGGAGGAGGCTGGCAATCTTCGTCGACCTAAATTAAGTTACCTAAGCTGAAAGTTGTTAAGGAGAGCAATTGCTCTCCTTTTTTTGTTTTATCGTCTTCTTTAAGCATTCCAACGTTTAATTCTTATAGGTCATAATATTTAAGTAAGATGAAAAAATTGAGCGATCACCGCCAACACAAGACGGCAGAACAATAACCATAATCTAAAGGTGAACTATGTCTTTTTTTAAAAATGGACGATTACAGCAAATAATTAAGCGGAATCGGGGGGCGTTGACTCTATTGAGTCTTGGTGCACTGGTGTTGTCCTCCCCTGTATTTGCAAATTCTCAGTCGGATGACGCTACTTCAGAGAAAAATGCATTTTTCCAATCGGAAGATATCTTTAATTTGGAATACGTCAGTGATGTCCAGATATCTCCAGACGGTAAAAATATCGCCTATGTGCGTCGTTCAAACGACATCATGTCAGATAGTAGCCGCGCAAATGTTTGGTTAGCGTCGGTTGATGGCAAGTCAAACCGCCCCTTACTTTCCTCAAAAAAGAGTTACTACTCTGTTCGCTGGTCACCGGATGGAAGCCGACTCGCTTATCTATCCAATGAAGAGGGCAAACCTCAGCTTTACGTGCGTTGGATGGACACGGGGCAAACGGCGCTAGTTACCAATGTTACTTCAAGTCCCAGTAACATTACGTGGTCACCTGACGGTAAATACATTGCTTTCACCATGAGTGTAGATGCAAAGGAAAAGCCGCTAGACGTTAAAATGCCGAAGAAGCCGGAAGGCGCAAAGTGGTCGCCTAAATTCCAATACATCACTAAGGCGCGTTACCAAGCCGATGGCAAAGGCGTGCTTGACCCTGCCTATACTCATATCTTTATTGTCCCTTCTGACGGGGGCACGGCAAGGCAATTAACCTCGGGTAATTATCATCATAAGGGGCGGTTAAGTTTTGCGCCGAACGGGGAGAAGATTTATTTCTCTGCTAACCGCAGTGATAACTGGGAGTATGAACCAGTTGAGGCTGATATATTTTCTGTTGATATGACGGGGAATATTGAACAATTGACGCAGGATAAAGGGCGAGAGTCGTCACCTGTTGTATCGCCGGACGGAAAGCATATTGCTTATGCGTATCGTGACGACGAAAAAGTGATGTACAAAAATAGCTATTTGTATGTAATGAATAGCGACGGCTCTGAACAAAGAAACATAACCAAAGACATTGATAACTCGGTGTCTAATTTTTACTGGAAAGACAACAAACGTATCTACTTTCAACAATCAGTTCGTGGCCTAGTACAAGTTAATACAGTGTCTCTGTCGGGCAGAGTGAAAACAGTGGCTAGTGGATTAGGTGGCACTACCCTTGGTCGACCTTATGTGTTTGGTACTTATCATGCGGTAGGCGATGTGGTCGCTTACACCAAAGGGCGTACAGACCGTCCTGCAGATTTGTTTGTCACTACAAAAAACGAACGACAACTTACGGCACTTAATGAAGACGTTTTAGGTCACAAACAATTAGGTGAAGTTAAAGAAATAGTCTATCAATCTTCTATTGACGGTGAAGAAATACAAGGTTGGTACATCCTGCCACCTAACTATGACAGCTCGAAAACCTACCCACTAATTTTAGAAATTCACGGTGGACCTAATCTCGCTTATGGCCCCGTCTTTACCGCTGAACTTCAGCGCATGGCAGCCGAGGGCTATGTGGTGTTTTATGATAATCACAGAGGCAGTACGGGTTATGGTGAGCGCTTTGCACTGCTACTTCAGGGGAAATATAGCTCTGAGTACGACTTTGCCGACCATATGTCTGGAGTAGACGCGCTGATTGAAAAAGGCATTGCCGATCCAGAACGTTTATTTATAACGGGTGGCTCAGCAGGTGGTATTGCATCAGCCTATGCCATTGGACTTACAAACCGTTTTAAAGCAGCCGTGGTTGCAAAACCCGTTATTAATTGGTTATCGAAGGTATTGACTGCCGATTCGGGCCTGTACCAGATACCTTTCCAATTCCCTGGCAAGCCTTGGGATAACGTAGAACACTATTGGAAGCGCTCGCCATTATCGCTCGTGGGCAATGTAACTACCCCCACCATGTTGATTACTGGAGTGGAAGATAAACGCACGCCAATGTCTGAAACTGAGCAGTTCTATCAAGCGTTAAAACTTCAAAAGGTTGATAGTGTACTGGTGAAAGTACCCGGCTCACCTCATGGTATTGCCTCTAAACCTTCTAGAATGATTGGTAAAGTGGAAAATATTTTGGCGTGGTTTAAAAAATACGACAGCGCGCACTTTGATGATGCCAAAGCCAAAGCCGAGTAACTAAATCAACGTTTAGAAACGTTAGTTTCGCAAGGCTAGAGATAAATGGGGCTACTGTTCCAATTCAATCGGTTCAAGGCCCCATTTTTTTAATATTCGAGCGTACTCGCCATTCGCTTTTAAAATAGAAAGTGCATTTTTTAGCGAGTTTACTTTGTCTTTCTCTGTCTTTAGACCAGTAGCAACAAAAAGATTTGCTCCCAATGCTTCAATGACATACTCGCTCGTTGCATCGTTGGGGTCAAAGCCAGCGTCACTGATTTCATACTTTCCAGTCTCCAAATTGGCAAGTGCAAAGTCTATTCGTTCCATATAAAGCAAGTTCCACAGGAGTTCAGGCTCGGCAACTAGAGCTAGATTTTTGTTTTCTTCAAAGCCTTTTTGTTGCAGAAAAGATGCTGAACCATAGCCGCGTATTGAACCTATCCGAAAGTTTTTCGCCTCGTCTAATGAAGTGACTTGTGCTGTGTCTCTTTGCTTCAGTCGAATAAGTGCTGCCTGAACATGATTTACTTCGCCTAACCATTCAAATTGGCTTTCTCGCTTTGGGGTTTTTAATAGTGATAACAGCACAAGGTTTGGTTTTTCAAGTGTCTCACGATAAGCGCGTGCCCAGGGCATATGTGCTAGAGAACTGCTAAAAGGCAGCAGAGGCTTTAAAGCATTAGCAAGGTCTACATTAACCCCTTGCGCTTTCCCATTGTTGTCATACCAATAATAGGGCGGGGTAACCTCGCTGAGGAAATAAACATGGTCAGGCGAAGCAAAGGCTGATGAAGGTACGATCAGCAACAAATATATCCAAATACTACGAAACATAATTACTGTTAAGAACCTATAGAGACAACACTAATCGCAGATGTAAATAAGGTAATGCTAATGCGTAGTATACTAGGATCTTAGGCAAATAATACCGATATTTGCCTATAAAATATTCAGATTAAAGTGTTGTTTTACGGACTATGCCTACTCTACAGTGGGATGTAACTGCGAGATATCCGGTACAACCGTAAGTTTTAGATCGAGCGCCTTCCAGTAGTGGCCTTCTCTTAACAAGTCTGCAGAGATAATAGGTTTTTCATCTAACCAGCCTTCTGGAAAAGTAATGACCAGCTCGTTCTTTTCTACGTTAACAACGAGATCAGGTAAAAAGCCCTCTTGGCGTTTAATATTAAGCAGTACACCCAAACGAAGTAACGCAATTAAATGTTTTACCGACTGCTCGTCGAAAAGGTTGAACGTAGGGAGTTCATTAGTACGGATTTTCTTTCTATGAAAACGCACGAGTGTAGCGAGCAACAACTGTTGTTCCTGAGTAAACCCAGGCATGTCCACGTTGCCAAGAATATAGGCACTGTGTTTTTGAATACCCCGAGAGTTAATTTGCATGCCTACTTCATGAAGTAAAGCAGCCCAACCAAGCATACTTTTAAAGTCACGCCCTTTAAGTTTCCATTCTTTTTCCACATCATCGAAAAGTGACAGCGTTGTATTAAGCACCATGGTGGCTTGCGTTGTATCTACATCGTAACGGGTTGCCAAACTACTTGCTGTTCTGCCGCGTATATCAGCGTGATGAAGCTCATCTTCCATCTGATAGAGTACACCCTCGCGCAAGGCGGCAGGCGAGTAAACCAAGCCTTCAATTTCTAGCGCTCTGAAAACAGCAATAAGAATAGCGAGACCGCCTGCAATAACAACACGACGATCTTCACTTAAATCTGGATAGCTTAATTTGTCTATATGGCCTGCGCTTGTGAATTGCTTCATTAAATTGCGCAAACTCTTAAGCGTTACCGGAATATCGTGGCCATTAGGTCTGTCTTGCTGACAAAGAGTGAACAGCGAGCGGATGGTACCTGACGTACCAATACATTGGACCCAGCCAAGCCTGCGATACTTATTGTCGATTAACTCAAGTTCTTGCTGCGCTGCCGTGATGGCGCGGTTGAACGCTTTGGGTTTTAGCTCTCCATTTGCAAAAAAGCGTTTGGTATAGCTAACACACCCCATTTGAAGGCTGCGGCAAAGCAAAGGCGTGAACCCTTCGCCAATAACAAATTCCGTTGAACCACCGCCAATATCAACTACCAGCTGTTGACCGTCTGCATGATTAGTATGGGCTACGCCAGAGTAAATAAGACGCGCTTCTTCTACACCAGAAATCACTTCTATAGGGTAGGGAAGGATGTCTCTTGCTGCGCTAATAAAGTCTCGGGCGTTACGGGCCTTACGCAGCGTGTGAGTGGCAACGATTCTAACCGAGTCAGGCTCAAAACCTTTAAGACTTTCTGCTACTACCTTAAGCATAGCTAGCCCGCGCTCCATTGCCTCATCAGACAACATGTAGTCTTCGTTGAGCCCTTCGGCCAAGCGAACTTTTTGTTTAACTCTATGCAGAATTTGCACAGACCCAGCAACAATACGTGCTACTACTAAGTGAAAACTATTCGAGCCAATATCGAGTGCTGCGACTTTGCTGACTTCGCGGGTTTCCACATCATTAAAAACTGATTCGTGCTGGGTCATGTACTAATTTTATATCCTACATATTGTCTTCTAGCGTCTTCAAATAGTCGTATATTTCTATTTGCGAACGAAGTTTTTTACGATTTCCCCTCGCAACGTACTTGTTGCTCTGATCCTTGTCAATCACTCGCGCTTTCAGGGTATCTTTAAATTGTAGTTCCATTATATCAACAATGCGCTGTTGAAGGCCTTTATCGTAAACCGGGCAGCCAACTTCTATGCGGTTGTCCATGTTTCGGGTCATCCAATCAGCAGATGAGATATACACTTTTCTCTCGCCGCCGCCTTCAAAAATCATCACGCGAGGGTGTTCAAGGAATCTATCAACGATAGAGATGATTTCGATGTTTTCACTTATTCCTTTTATTCCGGGATTAAGTGAGCACATACCACGCACAATACCGCGGATCTTTACCCCGGCTTGGCTTGCGCGATATAAATCATCAATAAGTTCTTTATCAACAAGGTTGTTAATCTTAAAGGTGATTTGGGCATCTTGGCCTTGATTCAGATGCTGAATTTCTTGACGAATTAACGACTGAATTTTGGTTCTGGCGTTTAAAGGTGATATCTGTAGGTGCTGGAATTTATAACGTCTATAAGGATATTGAATAAGATCAAATACCGCCACCCCTTCATTAGCCAATTCTTGATTGCGGGTGAATAAGCTGTAATCGGTATAAATTTTCGCGGTTTTCTCGTTGAAGTTACCCGTACCGAAATGTGCATAGTTCACCAAACTGCCCCGTTCTTCGCGAGTGACAATACACAGCTTGGAGTGAATTTTTAGGGTTGGCACGCCAAGGACCACACGAATGCCCGCATCTGTCATGCGCTTAGACCATTCAATGTTTGCTTCTTCGTCAAAGCGCGCACGAAGCTCTACGACTACGGTTACTTTTTTACCGTTATCTACCGCATCAATTAACGAGTTTATTATGCGCGAATTACGCGCCACCCGATAAATATTAATGCGTATGGTTTTAACGTTCGGGTCGAAAGCGGCCTGACGCACGAACTCAGTAAAGTGAAGGAAGCGGTGATACGGATAATACAACAGAATGTCCCGTGCGGTTATCGCATCAAATACCGTGTTGTGTTTAGAAAATGCCTTGCTGTCGATAGCGGGGAGCGGTGCGTGTTCAAGATAATCCCGCCCCACATTTGGAAAACCTATGAAGTCTTTAAAGTTGCGATAGTGCCCAGCAGCGTGCATGGTATCGAGCTTGGTAATTTTAAGGCGCTTGCGAAGATCTGTCTGCATATCTTCTGGCATGTCAGTGTCGTAGATAACACGCACAGGCTCAGCAATGAGACGCTGCTTCATGCTTTCTGACATTTTTTCAACGAAACTTTCGTCAATTTCTTCGTTAATCGAGTATTCCGCGTCGCGGGTCATTTTAAATGAAAACGCTTCAATTTCGTCAAATTTCACAAAACCGCGGAAAATATCTTCAATGCACAGCTGAATCATGTCATCGAGCATAACAATGCTCTTTTTCTTACGGCTTTTCTGCGGAGGGATCAGCATAAAGCGCGACATCTCAGAAGTGGGAACTTGAATAACGGCGAATTTAGGGTTGCGTTCTTTTCTACGTAACGCAACATACAAATAGACGGAGTTTCCGTTTAAGCGGCTTAGTAGATCTGTTTTCTTATCAATAAGAATAGGTGCAATATGGCGCAATGCTTTGTTGATAAAATAATTGCGTACCCACTGCTTCTGATAATCGTCTAAGTCATCTTTACGCAGGATATGAATATTGTAGCGAGCAAGGGTTTTGACGACGTCTTTATGGATTTGGTCAAATTTTTCAGAAAGCTGCACTACTTTCTTTTGTATTTGCGCCATAAGTTCGGTGAGGCGCTCTGCTTCTTCTTCGTTCCCGTCGTTTTGCGCAATAGTGATGAGGCGTTTAACATCTGCCGCACGTACCCGATAAAATTCATCAAGGTTATTAGAGTAAATACCAAGAAAGCGAATGCGTTCTATTGCAGGGTTATTCTTATCCGCGGCTTCTTGCAATACACGTTCGTTAAACGATAGCCAGCTTAGCTCTTTGGGATAATATAAAACGTCGTTATCCATAATGTCTCAATTCACGTTCATAAAAATGGTCAAAGACTGCCACCAGTCAGTGACACTACTGTGACAACACGTATTCTGGCACTAAAGCCTACATAATACGTTGCGGTGATTCCGTTACCTATGGGCATGATTCTGAGACACTGCGATAGTCCCTCGCGCAATCATGCCCCTATATTTATCGCGTTGCGGTAATATCTACGACTAAGTCGTTAGCTAACGACTCTAGTGCATCTTGTAATGCGCCGTCGTCGAAGTCTTCCGTTACCGCAATTTCAGCTTTTGCTTTGAAAATCAGGCTACCCCAGTTAGGCGCGCTTTCACAATGAGAAGCAAAAGTGAGAATATTTAAGTTAAACTGGTTAAGTACGGATGTTAGTTCCTGAACAATACCTGTCTTGTCATTGCCCATTACATCTACGGTTAGCTTAGTTGTGTTGTCATTTTTATTGCTTGCAACAGCAACAGATTGAACAGACAAGTCTTTGATGGCGTCTAGCGAATCTACTAAACCTTGCTTATTTTCATCGGCAACATGTACTTCTACAAAGCCGGTAAACATACCCGCCATATGCGCAAAGCTTGACCCTTGCCAGTTGCCTTCATGCTTATATACACACTTAGCGAGTGCGTCTACCAAACCAGGCTTGTCTTTACCCATGATGCTGATAACCAGTGATTGCATGCAAAGCTCCTTATTGGGCGTGTAGAGAAAAACTTTGATCGTCTTCCTGTAGGGTAATACCATAAGCGCCGAGTAGGTTGCGCGAAGGTAATGCTATAAACTTTTGCTTGCTATTAGCATAACAAAACTTACACTGCTCACCAGTGCAATTTAGGGTTATTCTTCTTAAAAAAGAAGAATTTCGAAAATAAAAATGACTAAACAGCCCCATGACTTTCGACAGCAACAGCACAAACAAAAAACGCCAGCGTAGAGATAGTTGGTCGCGCTATGTAGTGACGGGCTTTGGCGGCCTTGTTTTGTTGACCCTGGTTATTCTTATTACCCATCTCATAAGCCAAGCGCTCCCCCTAGCTTACACTCCTACCTTACATCATCAGTTAAGTGTTGAAACACCAGACAATGAAAAGGTGATAAGTGCAGGTGACATTATCAATAGCCAGCCTATGCTGGTTAGAAAATCAGACTGTCGATTAGGTCTTAAATTGCTCCAAGGCAAAGATCTGGTAAGTAACCACGAATATATTCGTCCATGCGAGCATAGATTGTCGGCTCACAGCGTGATGGGGGAGAATTATATTGTCGACGTTTCTCCCAACGCGCAGGTACGGGTCTTACCGGTAAGGTCTTTTAACTTGGCAGGTAGTAAGGCAGTGGATATTGCCACTAATGCACCCCAAACAGCCCTATCGAATAGCATTACGTTCGCGCTTCCCAAAGATGAGTGGAATAAGCGCAGTAGCTGGAGCATGGCATTGTCTTCTAAGTGGGCTGTAGCCTCTATCGCTCAAGACGACAGCTTTTTCATTCGCTGGGTAAATCGGCATCGCCCTACGCAGGTGGTAGATAAACGTTTTTACAATATAGACAGACTAGTGTTGTTACCGGGCAGCGAAAGTGTGTTGCTTCAAGTAGATGACGCCCTTTACCTTAACCGGCTTAATGATAAAGGCGCTTTACTGCTTCCTATCGCGGGAGGCATATCCGGGTCATTAGATGAAACAATTATTTTTCCTTTAGCTAAAGACCGCACCTTCTTCCTAATGGATTCAGAAAATCAAACATTGACCCGCTGGGTGCTCAGTAAAAGTGAAAAAGGTCTCACCTTTGAGCAAACTTATCAGATAGCGGTTCCGGGTGAAAAAGTAAAAGCGGTAACAGAGCACGCCAGTATGAACTTAGTGGCTGTGCTAACTGACAAAGCACGTGTATTGCTAGTAAATAGGGTGTCTGGCGATGTGGTGGCTTCTCAACAAATAGAACGCACCGCTGATAATATCATTTGGTATGGGAATAAGCTTTACAGCTACTCTGACAACACCTTGTCGGTGTGGGAGGGCAAGCATTTAAGTGGTATTACTACGTGGGCATCGCTTTTTGAACCTCAGCACTACGAGGGATATGAAACGGAAGAAACTGTATGGCAAACTACCAGTGCCTCTGACTTTCAAGAGGCAAAATTCAGCTTAACCCCCCTTTTAATAGGCAGTATCAAAGCGTCTCTTTTAGCGCTGCTTATAGCTATACCTGTTGCTATCGGCGCTGCAATTTACACCGCGTTCTTCGCTAAAAACCGATTGCGCAACATTGTTAAACCTGCCATCGAGCTCCTTGAAGCTATTCCCAGTGTTCTTATCGGTTTTATCGCGGCCATTTGGTTATCACCAAAGGCTGAGCAGTTTTTATTCTCTTTTGCCTTTTTTCTTATTGTTATTCCCTTCGTACTTATCGCGGTTGCTTTAGTGCAGCGCCCCGTTGCAGAACATTTACCAAAGAAGTTTAGGCATGGTGCAGAACTGTTTTTTGCGATCAGTGGCGTGTTTCTTTTAGGTTTTGTCAGTGTGGAATATGCGCCATCGCTCATCTTCTCGTTGATGGGGGTTGATGGTTTTACGTTGCTAGCGGCAGAATCAGATAGTCCTATTGGAAAAACGACCATAGTGGTAGCCCTAGCGTTGGGGGTAGCTATTTCACCCAGTATTTACTCGCTAGCTGAAGATGCCATCAATGGCGTGCCTCACGACTTAAAACATGCTTCATTCGCATTGGGAGCGACCCGGCTACAAACTTTGCTGTATGTTGTGCTACATGTTGCCCTACCAGGTATTGTTGCCGCAATAATGTTAGGCTTCGGGCGCGCGTTTGGCGAAACTATGATAGTACTTATGGTAACGGGGAATACGCCAATCTCCAGCTGGGGGCTCATAGAAGGTTTGCGAGCACTCACTGCTAACTTGGCAATTGAACTTCCTGAGGCTGATGTTTCATCAGCGCATTACCAAATTTTATTCTTCACGGCGTGCATTTTGTTTGTGTTTACCTTCATAGTAAACACCATAGCAGAGCTATTGCGACAGCGTATAAGAAGAAGGGCGTACTATGGCTAATCAAGCATCTTTTGGATTAAATCCAGTCCAACGTCAATCGCTAGTCATTAGTTTAACCGCCTTTTTCACTAGTCTATTGCTGATCGCGCTGGTAAGTGTACTTATACTGATTAGTTTTCGCGGTACCGCTTATTTTTGGCCAGAGCCTATTTACACGGTAAAGGGCGAATATCAAGACGGCTCCACGTTCTCAGTTCTTGCGAACCTCTTTGATGAGCCATCAAATAACGACATTACCCTTAAGTATTCGGATGCTCAGCATCCTTATGGTTTTCAAGTTCAGTTATCCCGCGGCCAGGTGAGTGACACGCGACTTGCTAAAGAGAGCGCTGAAATTAAGCTGATAGATGGTAGGCGTATTTTATCGGTACCTGAGTATATCGTTGTACCGTCTAAGCCACCGCAAACCCTAGATAATATTGATACAGTAATAGAAGAAGTAGCACAGATTAGTGCACAAATTGAAGCGCTCAATACTCGTCATCTTGCGCCTATACATGAAGCGCTTTCGCAATTTGATAAACGTAACGTAGTAGAAGATGCGCCGGCAAGAGAGCGCTTAGTTGCTTCATTTAATGAATACCAAAAACGAGTAGAGGCGCTGGAAAAAACACGGGCTGAATATACCTTGCTGGTGAGTTTTGCAGACGGTGCGCCCTTTGTTATCCCCATTTCAAGCATTCAAGATGTGGATTTCGTAAGCCGTTTAAGTACATTCGAAAAATGGCAGGTAGTGTTTTCAGAAATTGGCGTGTTTCTAACCGATTCCCCTAAGCAAGCTAATACTTCTGGCGGCGTATTCCCCGCCTTGTTTGGCACTGTCCTCATGGTTTTTTTAATGACCATAATTGTGACGCCTTTTGGTGTGCTAGCGGCTATTTACCTAAGTGAATATGCGCCCAATACCGCGCTAACTACCATTATTCGTGTGAGCGTAAGTAATATGGCGGGGGTACCCTCTATAGTATACGGGGTATTCGGACTTGGTTTCTTCGTTTATACCCTAGGTGGCAGTATTGATGAGCTATTGTTTAGCGAAACACTACCCGCGCCAACCATGGGCAGTCCAGGTGTGTTTTGGGCGGCGTTGACCATGGCAATTTTGACTTTGCCTGTAGTTATTGTTGCTACAGAAGAAGGCTTGCGCCGTGTACCAGAAGGGTTGAAAGCAGGCAGCTACGCATTAGGTGCAACTAAAATTGAAACCATAGTGCGCACCGTTTTGCCTATTGCGTCTCCTGGCATTATGACTGGCGTAATTTTAGCTATTGCAAGGGCGGCAGGAGAAGTTGCTCCTTTAATGCTTGTAGGGGCGGTTAAGTTTGCGCCAACGCTGCCCATAGACGGTGAATTTCCTTATCTTCATCTTGATAGACAGTTTATGCATTTGGGTGTGCTTATTTATGACGGTGCTTTCCACAGCCAAACCGATGGGAAAAGTGCAAGTATGATGTTTGCCGCCTGCTTGCTTTTACTCGTCGTGGTCTTTGTATTAAACATACTGGCAGTGGTACTTAGAGCGCGCCTGCGCAAACGCTATATCAAAGGATAATACAGGTTTTATAACATGTTGAAGTTGTTTGAACACAATACGCTAAACGTTAATGATATTAGTGAAGCACAAACTGCAGTTGAGGTGAAAAACCTCAATTTATGGTTTGGTAATAAGCATGTGTTAAATGACATCAGCATGCGAATACCCAAAAACAAAATTACGGCGTTAATTGGTCAAAGTGGTTGCGGCAAATCAACGCTAATAAGTTGTTTTAATCGCCTTAACGACTTGTATGACGGCTGTAAGTATGAGGGCGAAATTATAATAGACGGTCGAAATATCAATAGCCGTAAAGTAAACGTATCGCGCCTTAGATCTAATGTAGGTATGGTATTTCAGCGCCCGAATCCATTCCCTATGAGCATATATGAAAACGTGTGTTACGGGCTCAAGCTTCAAGGGGTGAAGGTTCGCCGACACTTAGACGATGCCGTTGAAGGCGCATTAAAACAAGCTGCATTGTGGGATGAAGTAAAAGATCGCTTATTTGAATCTGCCCATGTTCTATCTGGTGGACAGCAGCAGCGCTTAGTGATTGCCAGAGCGTTTGCGTTAAAACCTGACATACTTCTGTTAGATGAGCCCACGTCAGCGCTTGACCCTTTAACCACACTCTTTATTGAAGAGCTGATGGACTCGCTGAAAAAGCAGTGCACCATTATTATTGTGACGCACAACATGCAACAAGCAGCGCGGGTAAGCGACTATACCGCCTTTTTCCATCAGGGGAGGCTGATAGAGTATGCCGACAGCGATACTCTGTTTACTATGCCGGTTAAAAAGCAAACGGAAGACTACATTACGGGTCGATATGGATAATCAGAAGTGAGTGTTTGTTCATATAAGGAATTTTGCATCGATACTGTGTTTCATCGCAGCTCTTTTGACTGCTTTGAGGGCAAAGCGATTTGTCAGATCGAGCAAACGGAAATGATTAGCACTTTAATCAAATGCTACTTACCAAGCTTAAGCCGCGAGGAGAAATTGCCATGCGACAAGTAGCCTTAAATACGCACATCTCTGGTACGTTTAATATTGAGTTAGAAAACTTGCGTAACTCGGTATTGACCATGGGCGGTGAAGTTGAACAGCAGCTGGTGGATACCTTAAAAGCGGTAAAGCACAACCATGCCGCACTGGCTGAAAAAGTGGTGTTAAATGATTTAAAAATTAACTCCATGGAAATTCAAATTGACGAAGAGTGCTTGCGCATTATTGCCAAACGTCATCCTACCGCCAGTGATCTGCGTTTAATTATGACCATTTCAAAAGCCATTACCGATATAGAAAGAATGGGTGATGAGATTGAACGTATTGCCAAATTAGTAACGCGCAATAAGCTGCCAAGCTCAGATACCATTAAAAGTAGCATGTTGCTTATTGGTGAGAGGGTAGCGGCTATGATGCGTGGCACATTCGACGCCTTTGCCCGTCAGGATGAAGCAGCGGCACTAGAAGTGTACGACCAAGACAACCGCATTGACAGTGAGTATAAGCGGTTATTGTCCTACACCACGTCAGAAATGCAGAAAAGTACAGACGATATGCAGGATTGGCTGGATGTTTTATGGGCAATGCGTTCGTTAGAACGCATTGGGGATAGATGTAAAAACGTGTGTGAATATGTGGTTTATCTTACTCGCGGTACAGATGTAAGGCATACGCCGCTGGAAAACATGCAGCAAAAACTGGAAGATTTGACGTAATCCTGTCCAAATGGTCAGTATTATTTTGCGTAACGGTATTTAAATATGGATGTTTGCGAAATTTATTTGTCATAAAACTGCAATATTTGGTGAATTTATCATCGCATTCAAATAATTCCGTATACTTTTATCGTTTTTCAGTGATTTTCGCTATGGCTTCTATGACGATTACGTTATCATGCGCCGCAGCCAAGAACAGATCGTGCAAAATTTAATCGAACCTTATGATAAAACACAATTTGTCTTTAACTTCTTTCTCTAACCCTTGGGGTGAAGAGATCATGCTACTTACTCAAGTAGCGTCCAGCCTAAATCGCGTTTAGATCGGGAGCGATTATCCGTGGAATTTTTTGAAAGTTATGGCCTAATTCTTATAATCCTTGCCGCCGGCGTTGGTTTCGTCATGGCATGGGGTATTGGAGCGAATGACGTTGCCAACGCAATGGGTACGTCAGTGGGTTCTAAAGCTTTAACCATAAAACAAGCCATTATCATTGCAATGATATTTGAGTTTGCTGGCGCCTACCTAGCAGGTGGCGAAGTAACGTCTACCATTCGAAAAGGGATTATCGACTCAACCTTTTTTATAGACATACCTGAATACCTAGTATTAGGCATGATCTCGTCACTACTTGCGGCTGGAATATGGCTAGCGGTAGCGTCTTGGTTGGGATGGCCTGTATCTACAACGCACTCTATTATTGGTGCCATCATCGGCTTTACGGCAACTGGCGTCAGTATGGACGCAGTGGCGTGGGATAAAGTGGGTGGTATTGTAGGTAGTTGGGTAGTAACACCGGCTATATCGGGCATCATTGCTTACCTTATCTTTATGAGCGCTCACAAGCTCATCTTCCAAACCGCTTCTCCGTTTGCCAATGCCAAGCGTTATGTGCCGTTTTATATGGCATTAGCGGGCTTTGTTATGTCCCTTGTCACTATTAAGAAGGGGCTTAAGCACGTAGGCTTGGAACTTAGTGCTGTCAACGGTTATTTGCTAGCAATTGGCATAGCTGTAGCACTGGGTTTCTTGGGTAAATGGTTTATAGGCCGTATGAAATTCAGCGGTTCTGAAGATGCAGACTTACAGGCAGCAAACGTTGAAAAAGTATTTGCTCTGCTTATGGTAGTAACTGCGTGCTGTATGGCATTCGCCCACGGCTCTAATGACGTAGCTAACGCAATTGGCCCTCTTGCGGCTGTAGTAAGTGTTGTTACCAGTGGTGGCGAGATTAACTCAAGCGCCACATTGGCTTGGTGGATTTTACCACTAGGCGGTTTAGGTATTGTTGCAGGTCTTGCTTTATTTGGTCATCGCGTTATTAAAACCATCGGCCAAGGTATTACACATTTAACGCCAAGCCGTGGCTTCGCCGCAGAACTTGCCGCAGCGTGTACGGTAGTTATTGCATCAGGTACTGGTTTGCCTATTTCAACTACGCAAACGTTAGTGGGTGCAGTTTTAGGTGTAGGTTTGGCACGTGGTGTATCTGCACTGAACCTAGGTATTGTTAGGAATATCGTTGTGTCTTGGGTTGTGACCTTGCCAGCAGGTGCGCTGCTTTCAATTATCTTCTTCTTTATACTGAAGGCAGCATTTGGTGTAGCTTAGTAAGCTTACCTTATTGTTATATGCAAAAAGGCCGCGCTTCAATGAAGCGCGGCCTTTTTAGTTTAAATCGATAGTTAATTAACCTTATCAATCTCGTGAGATTGGCGATTCAAATCCTCTTGGTTTAACACCTACCACAGCACACTTTAACTGGTGAATAGTTTCTTCGGCAGTATCACCCATGATGTAACCAGGCACGCCAAGGCGAGATACTGTGCCCATAACGATTACATCGGTATCTAACGATGTGGTTGTAGCTGCAATTTCTCGACGCGGGTAACCATGCACAATATGGTTCTTAGGCTGTAAGTATTCCCAGACATTGTCGTCGAGTTCATCAGAAAGTTCAGAAAGTAGCTTCTCTAATTCCTGTTCACGCTCAGCGTGAATTTTCGCTAGGTCAGTTTCCATTCTGTCGTTATCGACAGTAATAAAGCCATCTCGGGCTATATTTTCCGGTACTGCATCAAATACGTGAACAATATGTAGTTGAGCAAATTCTAATAAGGCTATTTGGCTTGCGTGTCGCAGTATATCCCGGTTAAGGTCGCGTCTTATTGAAACCTCGTGGTTCGGGTAGTGATAGTTAAGATCTAGTGCGGCTACTACGTTCTTGTATTGGCTGCGAGGTTTGTGGTTTATCACCCATAAAGGGCAGGGGCATTTGCGAAACAGCTGCATATCCAAACTGCCAAACAGTTTATCTAAAAAGCTCTCTTCTGCTCGCTTTATAACTAAGTCGATATTGTTATTCATTACATAGCGAACGATATCAATTAACGGGTGCCCCACTGTTACTGCTGTCGACACTTCATATTGTTTACTCCAGCTTTCAGCCTGCTGCTTCAACCAAAGCTGGGCTTGAGTTTCCATGGTTTGCTGAGAGTCCACGTATGAGAATGACTCCATGACCATACTCGCATTAGGCGGGAGTGATTCGAGAGAAAGCATAATGGTAAGCGAGGCTTGGTGAGCTTTGGCGATATGCAGTGCTTGAGCAACTGTGTCATCTTGACGATGTGAGTCGCTCAACACACATAAAATGTTTTTATAATGTCCTTTCATACTGCCCTCAATAGTGGTTCGCTTAATTGATTGAATGATACAAGAGCGGGTCTTACTTCGCTGTAAAAATATGTGGTAATTAACGCACTTCTTTAATCCTAACGTTACTTATAGGGGCTTTCCAGTTGGGAATGACAAATTCTTAAAAGCTTCTTATAGAAGGAAGCAGGCAGCTAATATACAAACGCGGTGTTAAATAATAACTTGTAAGGGTGGTTAACCGTAAGCAACAGCCCTAGGCTGCATTTAATCTTTATGTTAGATTAATCCAATATTTTCTAATCCCTTTTTAATCATTGTGAGATATCCATGAAATGGCCTAATCTTAAGCACCTGCACTATTTGGTGACGCTACATCAAGAGCAACATTTTCATCGTGCTGCCCAGCGCTGTAATGTAAGTCAGTCAACACTGAGTACGGCCATTCAGAACCTAGAAGAACACTTTGGAAGCCAGCTTCTGGAACGTGAACACAAAACGTTTGTGTTTACTTCACTGGGTTTAGATATTGTTGAGCGCAGTAAGGTGCTACTCCAAGAAGCCGGTGAGCTAGTTGAATACGCGCAAAATGCGGGTAACTGGCAGCGAGGCACGTTAAAGCTAGGTGTTATACCAACCATCGCGCCGTTTTTATTTGAAGGTATGATGGGCGCGTTTTCTACTTTTCTACCTGAAATCAATCTAGAAATGCAGGAAGACACTACAGAGAAGTTACTACAGCAGTTAACCGACGGTAGGTTAGATTTACTGATCTTAGCGCTGCCAATGGATACCCCTGGGTGTAAACAAATGGTTTTGGGGCACGACCCGTTTCACCTTATCGCTCATGAAGATATGGCCGAGCAACTGCCTAACCCTGTGGATATTTCGAACTTGCCTAAAAAGAGTATTTTTCTACTTCAGCAAGAGCACTGTATGACAGGGCACGCCGTAAGCGCGTGTAACCTTCAGCATAGCGACCAGATTAGCAGCGTGGCAGCAAGCAGTCTGTACACCTTGGTGCAATTGGCGAATAGCAAAATGGGATACACTTTTTTACCTGAACTCGCGATCAATCAATCCATTCTTGAGCACACTGGCCTTAAAAGCTTCCCAGCAGAAGAACAGGGGTTTAGAGAGATTGGATTAGTATGGCGTTCAGGCACAACACGTATGCAGCTGTTTCGTCGTATTGGTGAAATCATCTCGCCTTTGCTGCCAAAGCCCACATTGAAATAGTTTTTGTCTAACAGCACGCGCGGCTTAATATTTTTATCGCCGCGCGTTTTTGATGGTCTACATTTTAGGTGCGATATGCCCTAATTCTGCAGCCCATGTGAGTTCTGATCTTTTAAGATTATTTGCCGCACTAGCGCCAAAGCTGTGCAGCGCATTGTAAGCGCTGTTTGATGGAACACGACAATAGTGGCAAAGTGCGTAGAACAAAAGACTACAGCGGTGTTGTGAACCGTCGCAGTGTAAATATATTTTAGCCCCCTCAGTCAGCATTTGAGACAACTCATGAAGGTATTGATGTAGATGTACATCTTCGGTGGGAGACTCAGAAGACGGGTGTAAAAAAGGAACCCATAACCACTCTAACCCGGCCGCAATCGAACGGTCCCGAATAACCGGTGCATTTTCTTCACTGGTCTGCACCGTAGCGATGTGAGTTACGCCAAGTGATTTAAGTCTTTCAAAATCACTTTCAACAGGTTTTTTACCAAGGCATATATGCCCGGCGCGCAAAGAAAACCACGCGATATTCGGTTTTTCTGTTGTACTGACTTCTTTTTTCTCAGCTTCTTGCATAGCTGCGTTATCTAAAACCTTTTGTTAAACGACGAAATAATAAATAGAAAAGTAATGGCAACTGCATCCGCCAATTACGAATAAATGCCAAATTGCATGGGTATACTTTACCTTTTTTGCCACATAAAAGCACACGCCTACGCTGAAACACAGCCCACCTGCTACCAGTAACCAGAGTCCAGCGCCTGGCAAGGCGACATAGAGTGGGTAAATAAGACCTAGAGCAATCCATCCCATTAATAGGTAGGTCATTACCGACACTTTTGGAAACCTATGCTGAGCGATAAGTTTAAACGCGACGCCACCTATCGCTAAGCTCCAAATGATAGCGGTCATGGTAATACCTAAGACGCCACCAATTGAAACCAATAGTAAAGGTGTGTAAGTACCTGCTATCAATAGATAGATTGCACTGTGGTCGAATAACTTAAGCCACCCCTTAGCTTTTTGGTGCGAAATTGCATGGTAAAGCGTGGAGCTTAAAAAAACGAGAATGAGGGTAGAGCCGTAAATGGCGGCTGTGGTTAGCGCTAATGTATTTTCAGCGCGGTACAGCATAAATATTAAACCCACGATAGCCGCTATAAAGCCAATACCGTGAGTAATACTATTCAACCACTCTTCTAAAACAGAGTAGGCTTTGGCAGAAATAGCTTTTGTTTGTTCCTTTACGTCTGTCATCACGTTTCCTGTTTTGTAATCAGTAGAAATATGCGCACCTCTTAATTATCTATCGACATATCTTGGACAATTATAGCGCACACTTGTTCGCTGAATATGAAAATATTAACAGAAAACGCCAATAGTCTGGTGACAATAAGATTACAAAGGGACTTATAAATCGGTGTTTTCGAAGCAGCCGCCCAATTTATCAAGAAGGTGTTTTAATGTTCTACTTTCTTCTGTACTCATACCATTGAACTTGCAAAGCATTTGCGCGGGGACGTCTTCTGCTAGGGCTTTCTGTTCCTTACCCATTTCTGTCAGTTGTACACGTTTAACGCGTTTGTCGACCTCATCTTTAATCACGACTAAAAAGCCCTTTTCTTCTAGCTTTTTTAAGATCAAAGACATGGCTCCACCGTCAATCACTGTTTTTTCAAGAAGCTCAGCAATAGTGATGTCATCGGTTTCCCACAGGGCCATTAAGGTTACGTATTGAGGGTAGGTGATATCTAATGCTTTAAGAAGTGGACGATAAGCGCGAGTGAATGCATTCGACAGCGTATAAAAACGATGACAAAGCTGATTTTCCAACTTTAATAATTCTGACATGACACTTAACCCTTATTGTTACTAGTCTCTGAATACCATTTATATTTTGCATACAAAGTACTTGATCCGCAACTGGGTTCGGTGTTAATTTACTTTGCATGCAAAGTAAATTAACAGTTCATTATTGAGGAGAGCAACTATGCATAAGCTTCAACAAGTCGTTTATACCGGAACCGCAACAGCAACCGGCGGACGCGAAGGTACAGCAAAATCCAACGATGGTAATTTAAACCTTAAATTGTCTACGCCTAAAGCGCTGGGTGGCGCTGGCGGTGAAGGTACTAACCCTGAGCAAATGTTTGCGGCAGGCTATTCAGCGTGTTTCATTGGTGCGTTAAAGCATGTGGCAGCATCGCAAAAGATAAAGCTAGCTGATGACATTAGCGTAACGGGTGACGTTTCAATTGGCCCTATCGAGCAAGGCTTTGCTATTGCGGTTAAACTAACCGTAGATTTAGGTGATATGGATAAAGCACAAGCACAAAGCTTAGTCGACACTGCCCATCAGGTATGCCCATATTCAAATGCTACTCGTGGCAATATTGAAGTAGAAATTAGCCTAGCCTAATTTCACTTCAATTGGTTTAGATGTTAAGGCGAATAAACACAGATAATAACGCCCGCCGCAGCGGGCGTGCTTATTGAATTAGATTCGCCAGTCATATAACAGCTTGATACACTAATTTAGTATCAATCATTCTTTAGGAAGTTATATGAAAAAGTACGGATTACTGGCTACGTTCTTGTGCGCGCCTGCGTTATTCGCGTGCAGTGACAATAGCAATGTAGACACAGCAACAGAAGCAAAACAACAAGCCGCTAATGTAAGCGCAAACGCTACAGACGAGAATGCGAATGTGGAAAAACGGGCTGATGCAGCCATTGCTTCTGGCGTAGATTACCACTCATTTGCGAACCCAAGTGAAGTCAAGGTTACCCACTTAAACCTAAATTTAACCGCTAACTTTGAGACCAAGCAGCTTGTTGGTGACGTAACTCTTGATATAAAGCGCACAAAGCCTGAAAACAATACACTAATCCTAGATACCCGCGCTCTAGACATTAAAAGTGTAACCGTTGAAGGTGAAAGTGTTCCCTTTGAAATGGGAGAGACGGACGCGGATTTAGGTACGCCGCTTAGAATTACACTGCCTAGCGAGGCAGACTCGGTGACGGTAGCGTATTCAACCTCGCCTGACGCGTCTGGCGTACAATGGCTAACGCCTGCGCAAACTGCGGGTAAAAAGCACCCGTTCCTGTTCACTCAAGCACAAGCAGTGCATGCGCGAAGCTTTATTCCGCTTCAAGATTCTCCACAAGTACGGGTAACTTATGACGCAACCATTAAAACACCTGAAGCGCTATTGGCGGTGATGAGTGCATCGAACGACCCTACCACTGCGCGCGATGGGGAATATGAGTTCACCATGCCGCAACCTATCCCTTCGTATCTTATTGCGTTAGCAATAGGTGATTTGAAATTTAAAGCCATGGGGGAGCGTACGGGTGTGTATGCAGAGCCCGCCCTTCTTGAAAGCGCCGCAAAAGAATTTGAAGATACCGAAGCCATGTTGGAGGTAACTGAAGAAACGTATGGTCCTTATCAGTGGGACCGTTACGACCTTCTTATACTCCCGCCGTCGTTCCCGTTTGGCGGTATGGAAAACCCTCGTTTGTCGTTCATCACGCCGACGGTTATCGCAGGTGATAAGAGCTTGGTGTCGTTAATAGCTCACGAACTGGCACACAGCTGGTCTGGTAACACCGTTACTAATGCTACATGGCGCGACCTTTGGTTAAACGAAGGCTTCACGACCTATTTAACCTACCGCATTATGGAGATGATCTACGGCCATGATCGCTTCAAGAAAGAAGCCGTGCTGGGTTATCAAGATTTAGAGAACGATATTGCAGCCCTAGATGAGAATGATGAAATCCTTGCCATCGATCTTCGAGGCCGTAACCCAGACGACGTTTTCTCCAATATTCCCTACGAAAAAGGCGCTCTTTTCCTACGTGAAATTGAAAAAAAGATTGGTCGCGAAAACTTTGACGCATTTTTAATGCAATACTTCAAAGACTTTGCTTTTAAGAGTATTACCACCGATACATTTATCGCCTACTTAGACGATACGTTATTGAAGCAGTACCCAGATAAGCTAGACGCAGAGCGAATTCATACTTGGATCTTTGAGCCTGGTATTCCAAAAGGCGCACCGCAGCCAGAATCTGATGCTTTCACTAAAATCGATGAAACACGAAGCGCGTGGCTTTCAGGCGATGTGAAAGCCGCGGATATTGAAACAGCACAGTGGACTGTACATGAGTGGTTATATTTCTTAAACAACATGCCTGAAACGTTAAGCAAAGCTCAGCTAGCTGAACTTGATTCAGCATTTTCATTAACCTCGACGAAAAACAACGAAATTGCGCATAGCTGGTTGATGATCGCGGTAGAAAATAACTATCAGCCTGCGTTTGAACGTTTGTATAGTTACCTGGTTTCGATTGGTCGAAATAAACTGGTTAAGCCGCTTTATCGAGAGCTTTCGAAAACGCCAGAAGGCAAAGCGTTTGCAAAGCGCGCTTTTGAAGAAGCCAAATCGGGCTACCACCCACTTACGGTGAAAGCGAATGAAGGCTATGTGAATTGATCATCAGTCGTTCTGTTAAGTTAGTAACAATTAAAGCAGCGCATTAGGCGCTGCTTTTTTATTTCTACTAAGAGTAAAACTCATATATAAAAATTGAACGATTGTTCAAAAAGGCGATCTTAAAGTTAAGACAAGCGTACTAACGTTACCTAGTGCCGTTTACCTAGTGTAGTTCAAGTGCAGCTGAGCTGCTTATTTGCTAGCCGCACGCTGAAGGATTTGAATTAATCGTTAAGGAGTTTTTATGTATACACAAAAGATGCACCCAGCTACTACTTTTCCTGAAGTAAAGGCAACGCTATCAACTGGCGAAACTATATCGCTAGCTGACAAGGGCGAAGGATGTGACTGGAAGATGGTGGTTGTCTATCGTGGTAAGCACTGCCCGATTTGCACCAAATACTTAAACAAACTTGAAGATTTTACGGGTCGACTACGCGAGCTTAATATTGATGTTGTTGCTGTAAGCGGCGACAGTAAAGCGCAGCTTGAAGAGCATTTAGACGATTTGTCGATAAACTTTCCTATTGCATACGGATTGTCGCAAAGTGATATGGAAAAGCTAGGTCTGTATATTTCTGAGCCACGTTCAGAAAAAGAAACGGATCATAATTTTGCAGAACCAGCATTGTTTGTGCTTAACGGTGATAACGAAATTCATATTGCTGAAATTGCTAATGCGCCTTTTGTTCGCCCTGATCTAGAGCAACTAGTATCTGGACTAGAGTTTATTCGCAACCCTGAGAATAATTACCCTATTCGCGGTACGTACAAAAGCTAAATATGAAAAACCAGAGTTGGGTATATGTTGCCTAACTCTGGTTAAACGAGAAAATTAGTCTTATTAAATTTACTCTCTTTATCTTTCGGAAGAAAAATTGACTGTTTTATCTCACTGGTAGCGCTTTTTCTTCATATCATTGCTTTAAACTTTCTTCATCCGCTCTTTATCAGCATCACGCTGTTGCTTTAAAGCCTCTTTACGCGCCTCACGTTCGTTTTTTAAGTATTCTTTTTCAGCTTCACGCTGATCTTTTATCGCTTCTCTACGCGCCTCACGTTCGTTTTTCAAACGCTCTTTCTCGGCTTCACGCTGATCTTTTATCGCTTCTCTACGCGCCTCACGTTCGTTTTTCAAACGCTCTTTCTCGGCTTCACGTTGATCCTTTATTGCTTCTCTACGCGCCTCACGTTCGTTTTTCAAACGCTCTTTCTCGGCTTCACGTTGATCCTTAATGGCTTCTTTACGCGCCTCACGTTCGTTTTTCAAACGCTCTTTCTCGGCTTCACGTTGATCCTTAATGGCTTCTTTACGTGCCTCCCGTTCTGCTTTCAGACGCTCTTTTTCGGCTTCACGCTCGTGCTCAATTTCTTCTTGATACTTTGGTTCTTGAGCCATCGCTGCTGTTGACGCTAGCCCAATAAAGCTTATGGCGATAAAAATAATTGCTAAATGTTTTTGCATGTCTACATCCTCTTTAACGCTTCTGTAACCCAAATTTGGAAGATGTTACGATACACCGTTTTATATGAACTGTAGCTTAACCTTTAGTTGATTGAGGTATGTCTAGTCTTAGTAAAAGTTATAAACTAAAAAAATATATTATCTTTAAACAGTAAGTGGAGTTATTACCTAAACACTTTTAACTGTTAAAGCGACCGAAGCTAGCTTCTGCTTGAAGTGTTCGACCTCAACGCTAGGAAGTTTTATTTCCATAAATACACTGCTGCTGTAATTGCACGACGCTATTGTGCCTATTGCTTGCTCAGTAAGATGACGTACAAACTGTTCGTGTTTAAAGTCGATGGTTACATATAGAGTCTCTAAACGTAATTCTTCTCTGGTTTCTAAGGCATCTATCGCTTGTTGCGCCGCTGCGGAATAGGCTCTAACTAAGCCTCCTGCACCTAACTTAACACCACCAAAATATCGGGTAACAATGATCATGATATCGCCAATATCTTTGTGTTGAAGTACATTTAATATGGGTTTTCCTGCTGTGCCGCTAGGTTCGCCGTCATCAGCCATGGCCGCACTACTTGGTGAGTTAGGGTTTCCAAAGATATAGGCCCAGCAGTGGTGTCTGGCGTCGGGGTACTGCTGTTTAACACTTTCCAAAAATGCCATTGCACTTTCACGAGAGTTGGCAAAGCCAGCACACGCAATGAATTTACTTTTTTTAATTTCGTACAGTGTTTCAACCTGCTTAGCGGGAACGGGATAAGTCATCGGCGCATTGTAAGCGAAGACAGTTTTTTATTTAAGTCAAATAAGTCAGGTTGATGATTTTATCGATAAGTAAAGGGGATTTTTGACTTTTGAATATTGCTTACTACTCGAAGTGGTCAAAAATACTACTATTTGGTGAATTATCTAGAACTGTGGTTTTTATTTTATGGTCAAAACGACTCGGTAAATTCTTGTTCGTCTATAAGTGTATGAATTTTATTGATTTTACAATTTTGGCCTAGTGTTTGTAATAGCAATGTTAGTTGTGAATGTGGCTAAGACGTAATGCCACAACAAGGTAACTTCGTCTCCAAAAGGAAATTATGCTATGAAATCACGTACCACTGCTATTGCTATCATTACTCTTACAACACTTTTCACTGGAAGTGCTTTTGCTTCCGTAAAATTTACTCCTACTGACGACTCGGTAACGTCTAACCTTTGCGTAACGGCGGCTTCGGGCAACGTATTGAAGTTGCACAATCAAATAAAAGACTCAGCATTAGGCAAAAAGTACGTTGCAAAAGAAATGACATGTAACGGATTAACAGTCTCTGCATTCGTCGATCAGTACGGTAATAACGCAGATAGTATTAAAAAATACCTGAATATTCACCAGCAGCATATCGCCAGTGTCGAATACAATAAATAGTACTGTCGAGGTAAGTTATTGCGCAATTAATAGACTTAAAAAAGTAAATACCATCGAGACTTAACAAGAAAGGGGCTATTGAATATCAATAGCCCCTTTGTATTTCTCACCAACGTTTCTTAACGCAATATACCCGAAACCGTTTCCGATACATTCAACGCACCTTTTTGAATTTCATCAATTATGCTTTGAACTTGCGCAATTTGCTGACTGTTTTGGTCCACGCTATCTTTTACTCCGGCCATCTTCTTCGTAGACTTGTCTGCAAGTTTCCTGTTCTCTGCAACCACGCTTTCTATTTCCACCGTCGAGTCGCTAGTGCGTTGTGCAAGCTGTCTAACTTCATCTGCAACCACGGCAAAACCTCTGCCTTGATCGCCAGCTCGTGCTGCTTCAATCGCCGCATTTAACGCTAACAGGTTGGTTTGCTCTGCAATACCACTAATGGTCGTAACAATGGTTTCAATCTTAAGCGACTGTTCACTGAGCTCGTGCATGAGTAGATTGGTTTCTTCAACTTCTGAAAGAGCAGCGTCGAAAGTCTCTACGCTGCGCTGTAAGGAAGAGGCACCATCAGCAGCAATCTGCGAGGTTTCTTCTGCTGTTGATACCGCTAACTCTGCCGCTTGAGCAATGGCATGTTTTTCGTTCACTGCGTCGGTAATATTTGAAGCAAATTTAATAACTTTAGTAACGCGACCTGAGGCATCGAAAACAGGGTTGTACGTTGCTTCTAACCACAACGTATTACCGTTAGCATCGACGCGTTCGAATTGACCTGAAGAGAAGTTGCCGCGAGCAAGGTTATCCCAGAAATTGGGATTATCTTGATAAAATTTATCTTTACAAAACATGCGGTGGTGTTTGCCCTGAATGTCAGACAAACTGTATTTTACTGTGGCAGTGAAGTTTTCATTCGCCGTGATGATTGTGCCGTCTGGTTCAAACTCGATAACTGCCATTGATTTGTTTAGTGCATCAGTGACTGCTTTACCTTCAAAGTACGCTTGTTCGTGCTCAGTAATATCGTGATAAATAGCGTGTATGTCCACGCTACCGTTTCTATTCACGGTAACATAGCTTGCTTTTAGCCATTTGGTTTCACCAAGTGCTGACTTTCTTGCAACCGTGTCGCTAAAACTGCCACCATTCACAAGTTGTTGCCAAAACGCTTTGTATTGAGACTCGGTTTCAATACCTTCCACACGCATTGCAGCATGGGAAAACGAAGCTACAGTGGAGTTTGGATAATTCAAAATGGAAAGTAATGCTTGAGAGGCATAGGTACACTGCCCATCTGTACTGTAGATGGCATAAGCCATATTATTTTTGAACGCATCCAGCGTACCAAGCAAACCTTGACTCTCATCCCTAAGAGCCGACATGTCATTATTGTATCGAGAGCTTGATACGAACATAACGTCTCCTGAAGTTATATGCATAGTTTTGAATAAGTGTAGTATAGATTATCTGTGTTGAAGAAATATTTCGTTTAGACATTAGGCGGGTTTCATGATCTAGGCATTATCCATTGGGCTTAATTCCGCCAAGAATGGTTGTGTTTTTATTACAGTAAAGTAACTATCCGCATTGAGCTAGAATTAATAAAACTGATAAGACCACCCGATGCCATTAGAACGATTTATTCCTTTTCGTAAACGCGATGTTGCTAATCTATGTGAGGGGTTACTCTCTTACGATTCTGCAGGTTTTCACACTTTTTCTAAGTTGTTAGTTAGTCGTATACACTACCAGTACCATGAACAACTAGAGGCGTTGAAAGACAGTTATAGCCATTTCGACCCTAATAAAGACACACGTGATTTGCAGCCTTCGAATGAAAGGGTACGCAAGCAGAATCAAAAAACGTTTGCCAAGGAATTTGCCAGCCTCTTAAACGCAGCAAATTTTGAGAAAGTCACAGATAATGATTTGGAAGCTGCACTGAATGAAGAATCCTTGTTCAAAGTACGTCTCGCGGTAAGCTTCGATGACTTTGAAAATGTGGTGTTTTATCGACGGGGCGAGTCTATAAAAACTGAAACTGTACGTACCTTTTTCGGGCTACGTAAAAAGCAGGTGTCGTTTACTAACTATGACAAAGTAGCTGTTTATATCACTTTTAAAGATGAGGCTTACTTTAAAGATAAGGGCCAACCCCCCGTAACCTTCAAACCTGGCTCAACCATAGTAAAGCTTTTTCAAAATGTACCTAAAGCAGACTTAGAAATGCTGTTTCCCAATAGCGAAGTAAAAATGCGCCCGCTCGATAAGTTGATTATAAGTGCATCGGCTGCAATAGGCGGCACCGTCGTCTTGGTGACTAAATTAGGCGCGTCGCTACTTCTAATGGCGTCCTTTTTGGCGTTTTGGCTGGGCTTTAAAAACGAAGAAGTGGAGTTAACTAAGCAAAGCTTAATTACCTTTGGTATTGGCATGGGCGTATTTGGTAGTTTTATCTTTAAAGAATGGACGAAGTTTAAAAACAGAAAAATACGTTTTATGAAAGCTTTGTCTGACAATCTTTATTTTAAGAATTTAGATAACAATGCAGGTGTATTTCATACGTTAATTGACGCGGCAGAGGAAGAAGACTGCAAAGAAGCTTTGTTAGCTTATACTTTTTTACTGAAATGCAGTCGTGTATCCGGTGAAGGCTCTGCGGCATTTTGTAAGATGCAATCAGACAGTGAAATAGCTGCTGGTGGAATGACATTAGCAAACCTTGATAGCGCAATAGAAACCTACTTTTTAGAAGAACTCAACTGCGCTCTCGACTTCGACGTTACCGATGCAATTGAAAAATTGGTCGCTATGCAGTTGGTCGAGCAAAACGGTGATGTTTTTGTCGCTCGAACGCTGAAAGATGCTGTGAAAATACTTGATGACTATTGGGACAATATTTATCAGCCAGTTTGATTGTTTGTTGTACCGACTAATAAGTGCGCACGCTAGGTTTTTCCGTTTGGTATTCTTTGCAAAGTTTGCATTTTAAACAGGCTAGGCATTAAGGAGGTATCAAGACAGGCGACCAAGTTACCAAACCATTGTCATAAAACCATAAAATCTCTATAGTTGCTGTACGGTGCGTTGATCAAAATCGACACTCCATAGCTGCAGCGTCATTGCGCCCAATGCGTTTCTCTATCTCCAATGCAACAAGCCTGGTTCACTTCTACATGAAAATATTGCATACGTCTGACTGGCACTTAGGTCAGAGTTTTTTTACGAAAAGCCGCAAAAACGAACATGCCGCCTTCCTCACATGGCTTCTTCAACAAGTAGAAGCGCATCAAATAGATGCGATTATTGTCGCGGGTGATGTGTTCGACACGGGCACGCCGCCTAGCTATGCCAGAGAGCTTTACCATGCGTTTATCGGTGAACTACAGGGCATGCAGTGTACATTGGTGGTGCTGGGGGGAAATCACGATTCAGTATCGGTATTGAACGAAAGTAAGGCGCTACTGAAATATCTTAATAGCCACGTAATAGCCAGTACCTATGGCGAAATAAGCGAACAAGTCATCACGCTGAATGATCGCAAGGGGCTGCCCGGTGCCGTATTGTGTGCCGTACCCTTTATTCGCCCACGTGATGTGCTAGTCAGTGAAGCAGGGCAAAGCGCCACTGACAAACGTCAAGCGCTGGGCGATGCGATAAAGCAACATTATGCCTCACTTTATAATGAGGCCTTGTCATTACGTGCCTCAATAGAAGAAAAGCATGTAGAAAAGGGCAGCGAAAATAGCGCAGCCATTCCTATTATCGCTACAGGGCACTTAACCGCTCTAGGCGTGAGTCAGTCGGAGAGTGTTCGAGATATCTACATTGGCACTCTTGAAGGCTTTGATGCCAAAGGGTTTCCGCCAGCTGATTACATCGCGTTGGGACATATTCACAGGCCACAAAAGGTAGCAAAAACTGAACACATTCGCTATTCAGGCTCTCCCATACCGCTTAGCTTTGACGAACTGAATACACAAAAACAAGTGGTGCTAGTCTCGTTTGAATGTGAAAGCACTACGCCCACAATTTCAACCCTTCCAGTTCCACGCTTTCAAGCGATGGAAGTCATAAAAGGCGATTTAAAAGCGATTGAGGCAGCTATTAATGAAAGCGACGCCATAGCACAAGCTTCTCGAGCGAGCGAAGAGCAAAACGAAAGTTCAGAACCTTATGGCTTTAGAAACCCCGTGTGGTTGTGCATTGAAGTTGAAACAGAAGACTACCTGACTGATTTGCAGCAGCGTATCCAAGGCTTGTTAGAGGGGAAAAACGCTGAAATCTTGCAGTTGAAACGCAAGCGTAAGCGCACGGTAAATAGCTTAAAGGAAAAGCAAAATGTACAGCTTAGCGAACTGTCGGTAACCGATGTATTTGAAGCGCGTTTGGCATTAGAGAGCATAGAAGAATACTCAGCAAGCGAAACGACGGAAGATACCCTTACAGATTCTGAACAGAACGCCGGCGAAACAGAAGAAGTAGAGTCAGAGAAAAGCTGTTCACGCATAAACCGAATAAGGCAGCTATTTAATGAAGCGGTAGAGCTGGTGCATACCAATGATGAGGATGCCGATTTATCAGGTGAAGCGTCACTAATAGGGTCTGTAGGTAAAACCAGCGCTGGAGCATCGCCGCAAAATGGAAGCCATACTGCAACAGCAGGCATAGGCAAGGCAGAGCCAGAGCAAGCTCACAATTGGAAGGGCGAATAGTACAATGAGAATATTGACCTTACGCCTTAAAAACCTAAACGCCCTAAAAGGGGAGTGGAAGATAGATTTCACTCAATCGCCGTTTATCGACAACGGGCTGTTTGCTATCACAGGCCCAACCGGGGCGGGTAAAACCACGCTGCTTGATGCCATTTGTTTAGCGCTTTATCACCAAACCCCTCGCTTGGGACCAATTTCAACGTCAAACAACGATATCATGACCCGCGGCACGGCAGAGTGTTTGGCGGAGGTTGAGTTTGATATTAAGGGTAAAGCATATCGTGCGTTTTGGAGTATGCGCCGGGCCAGAGGGAAAGTTGACGGTAACCTGCAAAGCGCCGATGTCGAGCTTGCCGAAGTAGAAAGCGGCAAAGTATTGGCTAGCCAAGTTAGGCCGAAAAGTGAAGAAATTGAAAAGCTAACAGGCCTTAACTTTGCTCGCTTCACCAAGTCTATGATGTTGTCGCAAGGCGACTTTGCAGCTTTTCTAAATGCTAATGAAGGCGACCGAGCCGAGCTGCTTGAAGAGCTAACTGGTACGGAAATCTATGGCCAAATTTCACAGGCAGTACATCAGCAATTTAGCGAGGCTAAACAAAAGAAAAAAGAGTTTGCGATAAAGCTGGAAGGCGTAACCTTGCTTAGCGACGAGCAAATCACCCAGCTTGAAGAAGAGCAAGTACAAACCAAGAGCCAAGTTTCAGCTTTCAACCAAACACTTGCTGAATTACAGCAACAACAGCAGTGGCAACAATCATTCAACACAAATGAACACGCGCTTAAAGAGGCGAAAGAAGCCCAGATCGCTGCTGATAACGCCATTGATGAGGCGAAACAAGAGCTTGATCTTCTAACCCAAAGTGAGCCCGCTGAAAAGCTTCGTTTGCCTTTTTTGCAAAAAAACGCCCTTCAGCAAGACGTAACCCGTTATAAAGAAAGGCTGAATGAGAAAGCAGCTCAGCTTCCAGATTTAAAAACGCAAAAAGAACAGCTCAGCCTAGAAGTGACTAACGCTGAACAAGCGTTAGTTCTTACAAAGCAACAAGGCAGTGAGCTTGAAAAGCGCATAAACGAGCAGGTGGTTCCGCTAGATAACCAAATAGCGCAGCTGACTACTGAACAGCAAAAAGCAAACGAAAGCGCGGCACGTTTAAGGCAGTCAATAAACGCGTTAACGCTAAAGCGCACAGAAATAGAAAACGCTTCGGCAGATAACAAGACTAAGCTCGGTGAACTGGAAACCTACTTACGTGAACATCATTCACTTAGCGGTATAGCGGAATTTATAAGTGGCTGGAGTGAAACGGCGCGGCATATTGAAAGTGAACAGCAGCAATTAGCGACAGTTAAACAACGGGCAGAAGATGATCGCCACGCGCTTTCGTCACTTGATGAAGCTATTACAAAGACGAATCAATCGTTAAAAACATTAACGCAGACGTTCGATGACAAAAACGCGCAAGTTGCCAAGTGTGAAAAGGCACTTCAGGCTGCTCTATCTGACAAAACAACTGATACTAATAGTGCTAATGCAACCAGCAAAGCGAGTCTTCAGCAAGAACGCGATACCAAGCTTCATCATTGGGATAACGTGTTACAGATAGGGCATATTCAACAGCAATATTTGGCACTAGAGCAAGATAAAATATCGCTGAGTGTGCAGAAGGAAGACTTGGCGAAGCAACTAGCTAAGCAGCAAACTGAGCGCCAAGCCTTGGTTGATGCTTACAAGCAAACTCGCAGTAATTTAAAAGACATAGAGGCGCTTATCGCTCTAGATGCTGAAGTTGCACACCTGCGCGCCCAGCTAAAAAGTGGCGAGCCATGCCCCGTATGTGGTGCTAACGAACATACCACGTCAAGCGTGGAAATTGATGTGCCTGAAACTATTCAAAAGCGAGATAGCTTAAAGCAGCAGTTAGATGATATTGAGCAGCAAGGGGCGCGGGCAAAAGAAAGCGTTACACACACTGAATTCACGCTTGCTCAGGTTAATAAGCAGCTAGAACAGGCAAGCGGGCAACGAGATACGCTGCTAGAAAAGTGGCAGCAGATTTCAAGCGTACTTAGCGCTGATATACCTAGCTTTGAAAACGTTGACATTAAAACATCGCAAAGCGTAGCCCAATTCACCGAGCAGTTTAAAACCCGACTTGATGACATTAGCGCACAGTTAGCGCGTATAGAGCAATGCGAGCAAGCCCTCAATGCCGCAGTGCAGAGCAAAAACGAAGCAAAGCAAGCGTTACAAACCAAGCAGTCAGAACTTGCAGTTTCTTTGCAGCAGCGCGAAACCTTGGATAAGCAATACACTTTACGCAATGCAGAGTTGGCGGATAAAACCAAAGTGGTTAACGATAGCATTGCAACGCTTCGTGAGAGCATGGCATCGCACAATGCTGAAGTTCACAATCTGTCTATTGATGGTATCGCTACGTGGTTAAATGAGAAAGCCGAAGCGCTTAAGACTTATAAACACAATCATCAACTGCACGCCAAACTTAAAGATGAGCTGCAAAAGGTGAGTAGTAACTTGCTTGTGCTTAACCGCGATATGGAAAGCGCTGGCAACCAGCTAAAGGGCGTAACTGAAGAGCTTGTGCAATTAGATAGCAGTCTGAAGGCGCTGCGAGATTCGCGCACAACCGTATTCCCTGAGGGCAATATTGCTGAAACAAGGGATAAAGCAAACGCCGCCCAAGAAAAGGCTGAGCGAAACGTAAATGAATGCAAATCTCGCCTGCAACAAACGGACACTATTTTGTCTCGTTTAGAAGCAGAAATTGCCCAGCTTAACGAACAACTGATCGAAAAAGAGCTGGCGCTTAAAGAGGCAATAGAGCACTTTAACCGTCAGTTGGCGAGCAGCCCATTTACCGACGAGCAAGCGTTCATCAGTGCGCTTTTAGACGAAGATACCCGCAACACCTTGCTTGAATTGCAAAAGCGATTAACGCAGCAAAAACAACAAGCAGACTTAAAGCTAGAAAACGTGCTGACTACGCGGCAATCGCTAACAGCGAATGCTAATGCAGCGCAGTGGCAGCGCGAGTTAGAAGAACATGGTTTACAGTGGCTTGATACGAAAATATCTCAACAAGCACAGCAGCGAGACACCCTGTTATCTTCCTTAGGGCAAATTGAACAGCAGCTAAACGCTAACAATCAAGCCCGTGAAAAGCAGTTGCAGCTTGTAGAAGAGATGGCTGCATTCGATGCCTATTACGACGATATTACTTACTTGCACTCGCTAATTGGTTCGGCAAGCGGCGACAAATTCAGACGGTTTGCCCAAGGGCTTACGTTAGACAACTTAGTGCAGCTTGCAAATAAGCAGCTTGATAAATTACACGGTCGTTATCAGGTAATGCGAAAAGAAAACGAAGGGTTGGGTTTGAGTGTATTGGACACCTGGCAAGGTGACGTTGTACGAGATACCAAAACCCTATCTGGCGGAGAAAGCTTTTTGGTAAGCCTTGCGCTAGCTTTAGCGTTATCTGACCTAGTCAGCCACAAAACCAGTATCGATTCACTGTTTTTAGATGAAGGCTTTGGCACCCTTGATGCAGAAACGTTAGATGTGGCCCTTGATGCACTAGACAACTTAAATGCCAGCGGAAAAATGATTGGCGTGATAAGCCATATTGAAGCCATGAAAGAGCGTATTCCTACTCAGCTCAAAGTAATTAAACGCAATGGTGTGGGGTTAAGTGCACTAGAAAAACCTTATGCGGTGGGGTGAACTCACCGCTTAGGAATTAGTAGCTAAAACGTTTGCTTACAAGTATGTGCGCGTTAAATGCTCGCAAGATCATGGTTTTATGATACTTTATTGTTCTTAAAAGTAGATATGGACATCATAAATAGTGAAACGATTTGCAATATTCCCTCTTGTTGCCTCTTTCTGTTCGTTTGGTAGTACCTTTCAGTGCGAAAGTGAGTTTGAATGGCTAAAAGAGACGTTCGAAAATAACGATGCCGGCTTTCAATATTCTGTTGAGCAAAAAGGGCCGGACCTTTATTCCGCCCACAATAGTGCCATCTTGGATCAGGTTCAAAGTGCGAAAAACGAAGCGCAATGCCACACGGTGCTTGGCGACTGGCTCGCGTTTTTTCGCAAGGGGCATATTGGTCTTGCGCTAAATACAAATAATTCAAACGAAACGGTAACCGAATCGAAAGTACATGATTTCGACTTATCAGCATTTAAACAGCATTTAGAAACTAAAAGTGATGAGTCTCTTGAGGGGATTTGGCAATTTTCCAGCTATACGGTTGCGTTAAAAAAAGAAGGCAATGTCCATAAAGGCTATATCGTTGAAAGTACCAATCCGTCATGGAAGGCAGGGCAAGTAAAGTTCATTGTTAACGACCCTGAAGACGACAATGCCGCAAAAGTAACGTTTTTTATGGGCGATCACTCTGCACGACAAATAAATAACATGATGTTCTTGGGTAACAATCATGTGGTACTGGGAAACAGCTTTATTGTTATGTCCCGTAAGGAACCGCGACAAGAATCATCGCCTGAAGTAACGCGTTATGTGCGCCTACTTAGTGCAAAAGCCCCGCTATTTGAGAAACTTTCTGAGAACACAGTGCTTTTTCGCATACCGTCTTTCAACCATGCCTTCAAAAAAGATATCGACGCGCTAATTGCTAAGCACCTAGACAAGATTTTAAAAACCGAAAACCTCATTATCGACATCCGAGGAAACGGTGGTGGTAGTGATGCAAGCTATGCATCTTTACTCCCTGTTTTGTATACCAATCCCATTCGCACTGTAGGCGTGGAATACTTATCAACCCAGCTTAACAACTCTAGAATGCTTGGCTTTTTGCAAAACCCTCATTTCAGTGAAGAAGAAAAGCAGTGGGCTAAAGACGGATATGACATACTTCAGCAACACATTGGCAGCTACATCAATATTGGTGAAGATGTAACGGTGGAGACATTCGATAAAATTGAACCCTTGCCAAAAGGTATAGGCGTACTTGTTGATTCAAGTAATGGCAGCACCGCTGAGCAGTTCTTGTTGGCGGCTAAACAAAGCAAGAAAGTAAAGCTGTTTGGGCAGACCACTGCGGGTGTGCTCGATATCTCTAATATGTATAAAACTGATTCGCCGAGCGGTGCTTTTACCTTGCATTACAGTTTAACCAAAAGTTTGCGCATTCCCCACATGGCCATTGATGGAGTGGGCATTCAGCCAGACTATTATATTGACGAAGAGATTCCTATTTACGAGTGGACGTCTTATACGCAAAAGATACTTGAAGGCATGTAAACACTCATAAACGGCAAGCGTGCGGTAATTTGCGAGTAACTAAGGCTAAACAGGTTCATTTGTGTGGGGTTTTACATTATGGTGCGTCGTCAAAAATAATAATGGACCAACATTTATGGATTCAACGTCACGCCCTAGCCTGTTTCAGCGCTACATGAATGGCAGTTTGGTACTGCAAATTATCATCGGTATTGTATGTGGTATTGCGATAGCGAGTTTTTCACCTTCAGCTGCTCAATCTGCAGGGCTGTTGGGGAGTTTATTCGTAAAGGCCCTTAAAGCGATAGCGCCTCTATTAGTGTTTGTTTTGGTCATGGCGTCCATTGCTAACCACAAACAAAACGAGCAAACCTTTATCAAACCGGTACTAGTGCTGTATTTATTAGGTACGTTACTGGCTGCACTAACTGCCGTATTAGCAAGCTTTGCTTTTCCCACAAGTTTAAGTTTAGTGACCTCCGACATTAGCCAAGCTGCACCCAAAGGGGTGTCGGAAGTGCTTACCACCTTGCTTTACAATATGGTGGATAACCCGGTGAATGCGTTAGTAAATGGAAACTACATCGGTATTCTTACTTGGGCTGTAGGCCTAGGCTTAGGCCTTCGACACGCTAGCGAGGCAACGAAAGCACTGCTGCAAAATATGGCAGATAGCGTAACAACCGTAGTGAGTTTTGTTATCAGGCTTGCGCCATTTGGTATTTTCGGTTTGGTAGCTAACACTATTGCTACAACAGGCTTCGAAGCTTTGCTTGGCTATTCCCACTTATTAACGGTACTCATTGGCGCAATGTTATTTATCGCACTTGTAACCAACCCGCTGTTAGTCTTTTTAGCAACGAAAAAGAATCCGTATCCTCTTGTGTTTAAATGCTTAAAAGAAAGCGGTATCACCGCATTTTTCACCCGTAGTTCTGCCGCCAATATTCCGGTAAACATGGCACTGTGCAAACGCTTAAAGCTAGATGAAGATACCTACTCGGTATCCATTCCGTTAGGCGCCACCATTAATATGGCTGGTGCTGCGATCACCATTACGGTACTTACACTAGCTGCGGTTAACACCTTAGGTATTTCTGTAGATTTCCCTACTGCTGTACTGTTAAGCGTTATTGCTGCGGTATCAGCATGCGGAAGTTCAGGTGTTGCTGGCGGTTCGCTATTGCTGATTCCGCTTGCCTGTAGCCTGTTTAATATACCTAATGAAGTGGCTATGCAGGTGGTCGCGGTGGGCTTTATTGTTGGCGTATTGCAAGACTCTGCTGAAACCGCATTAAATAGCTCTACTGACGTGTTGTTTACCGCCGCTGCATGTGAAAGAGCGGGGGGCAAGTAAACGCAAATGTTCAACGCATCAAGTGTGCGAACTTATTGCATCTACCGCTTCAAAAATTAGCCGTGCAGCCAGCTTTGCTGTACGGCTATCAATATCATAATTCGGGTTCATTTCCGCAACGTCACACAATCTCCATCGGTATCCATAAGTAAGTTGGTGCTGTGCTAAAAAGTGTAGCGTGTTAATAACAAGAGCCGGAGAAATCCCTAATGCACTGGGAGCACTAACACCAGGTGCTTGTGCTGCTGGAAATGCATCTAAACATACGGTGACATAAAGCTCATCGATGTCTTTTAACATGGGAGATAGCAACTCATCTATTCGCTGCATACAGAGCGATTCATCACTTAATGCCACGTCGCTTAAATAGCGCGTGTTAGACATGTTGGCAAAGTTAAATAGTGCTTGAGTATTGGCTGCTTTTGATACGCCCAAACAAGCGTAATGAAACGGTGTCTCGTGTAACTGGCAGTGCTCATACACTTGCCTGAACGGCGTACCTGAACTGGTGTTGGGAGAAGGTTTTCTTAAATCAAAATGGGCGTCGAAATTAATAATACCAATGCGAGACGTTTTAGGCTTAGCATTGAAAACGCCTTGATAGCTACCCCAAGCAATTTCATGTCCCCCTCCCAGCCCAATGACCAATCCATCACTTTGCTTGAGCGCATAACAAATGGCGTCGGCATATTGGGTTTGTGCTTGGGCTAAGTTCTCCTTGGCGGTAACATTTCCTAAGTCAGCTAATGATGCACTTGGCCAGTGCCAGGGCAAGTTTGCAAGTGCTTGGCGAATAGCATTTGGGCCCGCGGCTGCACCTACGCGGCCTTTGTTAAATGCCACACCCAAGTCACTTTCAAAACCAACAAGAGTAATGGTATTGGTCAAGGCGCTATCTTCACCATCCTCAATTTCGTTAACTTTTTGATGCCAGCGCAAGCCTCCAGCACCATCTTCGCTGTCTATTCTGCCCTGCCACCTAAACATGTTTCCCCTCCTTGTACACAGCAATAGGGCGGTGGCCATTAATACAGTAGGCAAGCTCTGCGGGGGTTTCGACATCCCATAAGGTGAAGTCTGCCAGCCTTCCTACATCGATAATACCTCGGTCTTGTAGCCCGAGTGCGCTCGCCGCGTGTACCGTAGCACCGCGAAGCGCTTCTTCTGGGGTTAACTGAAACAACACGCAACTCATATTCATCGCGGTAAGTATAGAGGCTAACGGTGAACTGCCAGGGTTAAAGTCTGTCGCAATCGCCATTGGAACATTGTGGGCCCTAAGTGCATTTACCGGCGGCTTTTGCACTTCACTTAGATAATAAAACGCGCCCGGAAGCAATACGGCAACGGTACCACTTTGGGCAAGTAAGGGGATATCGCTGTCAGCTAAGTATTCGATGTGATCTACTGATAGTGCACCGTATTTAGCCGCCAGAACAGCACCTTTACTGTCGCTAAGCTGCTCTACATGAGCTTTAATTGGCAGGCCATGCTTTTGTGCACTGGAAAATACACGTTCTGTTTGTGAAGTAGAAAAGCCGATGGTTTCACAAAATACATCAACGGCGTCAGCCAAGTTTTGCGAAGCAATATAAGGGAGTGCCTGGTTGCAAATAAAATCAATATACCCGTCTGGGTCCTCAGTAAATTCATTCGGTAGGGCGTGAGCGCCTAAATAAGTGGTTTGAATGCTAACAGGAAGGTGTTGTTCAAGAGATTTAGCCACACGCAACATGCGCGCTTCAGTGTCTAAGTCTAATCCGTATCCTGATTTTACTTCAATGGTGGTAACACCTTCTTCGCATAGTCGCTTTGCTCGCTTTATAGCGGTATTACGCAAAGTGCGCTCATCAGCACATCGTGTTTTTTCCACTGTACCTTTAATGCCGCCGCCTCGCTGGGCTATATCAACGTAACTTGCGCCCTGCAAACGCATCTCAAACTCTTCAGCGCGGTTACCGCCGTACACTAGATGAGTATGACAGTCGATGAATCCAGGCAATAACCATGGGTGTTTAGCGTTTGCTCCTTCATCTTCACCTTCATCTTCATCTTGAGAAATAAGCGTAGTGGCATCAAGTACGTTTTTGGCTTGCTTAAGCACTTCGCTCAGTGAATTGTCGCAGGGAATTAGTGCAGCAATTTTCCCGTCCTTTAGGGCAATGGCATGTGAAGGTAATTCGCCATAAGGCAACCCATTGTTTTGCATAGATGCTATGCGAACATTGTAAATAAGCGTGTCGTACTGATAACCCATAATGTGCTCCACCTTAAGTCACCTATTGCCTAGCTCTTTGCCTAGTTCTAGCCAGTGCCTTCACTGAAACAATGTGCAGATTTTTAAATTCAGTGTACTTGTGCATACTTGTATATACAAGTATGCTGTTAGCATATTATTAACAATTTAGTTGTGAACCCACGATATGCAACCTCGATACAGGGTAATTAAAACGGCAATTTTAGAGGCTATTGAAAGCGGTGTAATGAAGCCGGGTAGTCAAGTGCCCTCAGAAAACCAACTTGCTCAGCAACATGGTGTTAGTCGAATGACTGCACGACGTGCGTTAAGTGAAATGGTAGATGAAGGTATCTTAATGCGTAGTCAGGGGATAGGCACTTTTGTGTCAGATAGCCGCCCTATGAGTTCAATGTTAGAAATCAAAAGTATTCGCGATGAAATTGAGCGGCGGGGGCATAGATACACTAACGAGATATTGGTGCTTGAAACTGCACCTGCCAGTGATGCTATTTCACAGCGCCTAGCCGTTGATGTAGGAGAGCCTGTATTTCACAGCATTATCGTTCACTGTGAGAACAATTTGCCCGTTCAGTATGAAGACAGGTGGGTTAATCCAGCTTGGATTAACGACTACTTAGATAAGGATTTTAAAGCGCAAACCGCAAACTTTTATCTGAATCAAGTCGCGCCACTTTCACAGGCGGACCATAGCGTAGAAGCTGTAATTGTTGAAAAAGATATTGCACAAGCGTTACTGATAAAGCCTAAAGAGCCTTGCCTAAAGATTACTCGAAGGACATTTTCCCGTGGAACGGGTAATGAAAATGGGACAGCCGCTGTGGTTAGCCACGCCGTGTTGTTCCACCCTGGCAGTAGATACCGACTGGGAGGACACTTGGAGTTTTAAGTGTAAACGCGCCTAAGACGCTAACTCTCAAGGCGCTTTTTATAAAGATACTGCTTCTTATAACAACAATATTTCAGTAAAAGAAAAAGATGCCTAGGAGAAGTTTATGAAACGCCTCGTCCCTACAAGAGAAATTCGTGCCCCAAGAGGCAGTACGTTAAATGCAAAAAGTTGGCAAACCGAAGCGCCGCTTCGCATGCTGATGAATAATCTGGATCCAGAAGTGGCGGAACATCCACAAAACTTGGTAGTTTACGGCGGCATTGGGCGCGCGGCCCGAGACTGGGCGTCATACGACAAAATTGTTGAAGTGCTTAAGCGCTTAAATACTGACGAAACATTACTTGTTCAATCAGGTAAGCCTGTTGGCGTATTTCCTACCCATGAAAACGCACCTCGCGTGTTAATTGCTAACTCTAACCTTGTTCCACACTGGGCCAATTGGGAGCACTTTAATGCTCTGGATAAAGAAGGCTTGATGATGTACGGCCAAATGACGGCAGGGTCGTGGATATATATAGGCTCGCAAGGCATTGTGCAAGGCACGTACGAAACCTTTGTGAGCGTGGCTAAAACCCATTTTGACGGCAATGCTGAAGGGCGCTGGATTTTAACGGGCGGCTTAGGCGGTATGGGTGGAGCACAGCCACTTGCGGCTACCATGGCTGGCTTTTCAATGGTGGCAGTGGAAGTTGATGAAACCCGCATAGATTTCAGAATTCGCACAGGCTATTTAGATAAAAAAGCCCATTCACTTGAAGAAGCTATGCAACTACTAGAGAGAGCCAAACAAAACGGTAAACCAGTCTCTATAGGCTTGCTCGGCAATGCTGCTGAAGTATTTCCCGATATGCTAGAGAAAGGGATCATTCCTGATGTCGCAACCGATCAAACCAGTGCTCACGACCCGCTTAATGGCTATCTGCCGGTTGGATGGACGCTAGATCAAGCCGAAGCGCAGCGTACAAAAGACGAAGCTTGTGTGATTAAAAAAGCGAAGCAGTCGATGGCATTACAGGTTAAAGCCATGCTGGGCTTTCAACAGGCAGGCGCGGCAACGCTCGATTATGGCAACAACATTAGGCAAATGGCGCTGGAAGAAGGCGTTGAGCATGCTTTTGATTTCCCGGGTTTTGTACCCGCTTATATTCGACCGCTGTTTTGTCAGGGTATTGGCCCCTTTAGGTGGGCTGCTTTATCTGGCGACCCAGAAGATATCTATAAAACGGACGCTAAAGTTAAAGAGCTTATACCCGATAATCCACATCTACATAACTGGCTAGATATGGCCAAAGAACGCATTCAGTTCCAGGGCCTGCCTGCGCGTATTTGCTGGGTTGGACTAGGTGAAAGACAAAAGCTTGGACTTGCGTTTAACGAAATGGTGCGTAGTGGTGAGCTAAGCGCTCCGGTAGTGATTGGTCGAGATCATCTCGACTCTGGTTCGGTCGCTTCCCCAAATAGAGAAACTGAGGCCATGCTCGATGGTTCAGATGCGGTTTCGGACTGGCCGTTATTAAACGCGCTATTAAACACCGCAGGCGGTGCGACTTGGGTGAGCCTTCATCATGGCGGTGGCGTAGGAATGGGCTTCAGTCAACATTCAGGCGTGGTTATTGTCTGTGACGGTACTGATGCAGCGGCCGAGCGTATAGCTCGGGTACTTCATAACGACCCCGCCACAGGCGTAATGCGTCATGCCGATGCAGGCTATGACATTGCAAAAGATTGTGCCGCCAAACACAACCTTGACCTTCCTATGGTAAATTCCATGGCTAATAATCAAGGGGCTGGCAATGAAGGTTCAAGTTCTAGCTTTCATTCACACCAAAATAGTTCACACCAAAACTTAGACGGGGAGGCGTAGTTATGTCCCAGACGTCTTTTTTCACTGAGCAAGACGGTATTAAAAAGCTAATGCTGGTTCCTGGCACATTGACCCTAGAACAGTTAAGAGAAGTACATCGAAACCATATTCACTTGTCGCTGGTTGAAAGTGCGATACCTGCCATAAACGCTGCCGAGCAAGTAGTGCTGAACGTCATAGAAGAAAATCGAACCGTGTACGGCATTAACACGGGCTTTGGGTTATTGGCTAATACGCGAATTGATGTCGATGAATTGGAGTTATTGCAGCGCAGTATAGTACTTTCTCATGCGGCCGGTACCGGTGACTTTATGCAAGAGGACACTGTGCGTTTACTTATGCTGCTAAAGATTAATTCGCTAGCACGGGGTTATTCGGGCATTCGGTTGAGCGTAATAGAGGCGCTGATTACTTTATTTAACGCACAGGTTTACCCTGCCATTCCTGAAAAAGGGTCGGTAGGAGCTAGTGGGGATTTAGCCCCTTTAGCACACATGAGTGTAGTGCTTTTAGGGGAAGGTGAAGCCTTCTATAAAGGAGAACGTATTAGTGCGGCCAAAGCATTAGAAATAGCTGGTATGCGGCCTATTGCGCTGGCACCCAAAGAGGGCTTGGCACTGTTAAACGGTACACAGGCATCAACAGCGTTTGCTCTTCAGGGGCTGTTTTATACTGAAAATGCGCTTCATAGTGCTATCGGTATTGGTGCGCTTACGGTTGAAGCCGCGTTAGGCTCTCGGGTGCCCTTCGACCCGCGCATTCACGAGGTACGAGGCCATAAAAGCCAGTGTGATGTGGCGACTGCGTTTAGAGCATTGTTAGATACCTCTGAGATTGGTAACTCACACCAAAAATGTGAAAAAGTGCAAGATCCGTATTCATTGCGCTGTCAGCCGCAAGTAATGGGGGCCTGTTTACAGCAAATGCGCTACGCCCAAGATATTCTAGTGACTGAAGCTAATGGCGTTAGCGATAATCCGCTAGTTTTTGTTGAAAGCATTGATGGTTCGAATGTTGGCGAAGCGACCGCTGGCGATATTTTGTCTGGCGGAAACTTTCATGCGGAAACGGTGGCGATGGCAGCAGACATGTTGGCTATTGCGCTGTCTGAAATTGGCGCACTGTCAGAGCGCAGAATGTCGCTAATGATAGATACTCACTTAAGCGGCTTGCCGCCATTTTTGGTTGAAAACGGTGGGGTAAATTCAGGGTTTATGATTGCGCAGGTGACCTGTGCTGCACTTGCTAGTGAAAATAAAACCTTGGCGCACCCCGCATCCATCGATTCTTTGCCTACGTCTGCTAACCAAGAAGACCATGTGTCTATGGCTACATTTGCGGCAAGGCGATTAAGAGACATTTTTGACAACGTAGCGGGCATTTTAGCCATTGAATGGTTAGCGGCCTGCCAAGGTTTAGATTTTAGAAAACCTTTAACAACGAGTGAAAAGCTGCAGGAATTAATACAGCTGCTAAGAAAGCAGGTGCCTTTTTACGACAAGGACCGCTATTTCGCGCCAGATATAGAAAAAGCCAAGCAACTTATAAAACAGTATGCGCTTATGGATAAAATACAGCTAAACCTGTTAGGCTAAAATGATCACAGACTCGGTAATTCGAGTAGGTACATAAAAGGTTATAATTAGCATAGAGGCGATAAAGGTATGAAAACAAGCGGACGTGGGATGAAGTTCAAAAAACACCGTGCTTTTTCAAATAAGATTTCAATAAAAAGCACCGCTTTCAAAGGTTCTGTGCTTGGGCTACTCACTGCTTCGCTTTTTACATTAGCAGGCTGTAGTGATAGCGAAGTTGGCGACGTGTCGCTTGGGCTCTTTACCACAAAAGATATTAAAATTGATGCGCTTCAAGACCCTGTTGTCACTGGCGTTACCTGTCATATTTCAAGTATTGAAGCGAATTTAGATTTGTCTGACCCATCAGACAGCTCTATAGCGTGCAGACAAACCGGCCCAATCACAGCAGAGATGCTAGAAGCTATTGATAAGTCAGATTCCGGTGAAGTGATATTTAAAAAATCTAAAAGCGTGTTTTTCAAAAACATGAAGCTTCGACGAATTTATGATGCAGACTCGAAGACGCTTATTTACTTGTCTTACAGTACTAAAGAAACATCAGGAAGTTACAAACATAGCTTGTCTACTGTTCCCCTGTGGGAGACGCTTGCCTTCAAAAAGTCAACGTAAATACTAATGTGAATATAACGCGAATGCCCTCGAAAGTGAGGGCATTTTTAATGGTGTTCATAGCTTTTAAGGCTAAGCGCAATAGCGTTTATGTACTAGTAAAAAAGCTTAGCTATGAAACTTTACACATCTTTGGTGAGAAGGTAGTAAACGCTTAGAAAAAGCGCGTATAAACCAGCATGGCACTTAATGCGGTGTCATCGTCGGTTAGCGGGCTATCGCTAATGCTATCGTCAAAGAAAGTCGCGCCAACCTCTAAACGCGTCATACCGCCTAAAAACTGGCGGGTAGAAACAGCAATGCGGACTTCTGTATTAAGCGCGCTATCGCCGTTATATGTGTTTCGAAACGCAGTAGCTTCCTCGGGACGTACACCGTAATAGTAGTCGACATAGTTACTGTCTTGGTAGGTAACGCCGACCGATGGCTCTATCATGAAGTTATCTACTCTAAACTGTTTGCCTATTCGAGCAGACGCTTGGTAGCCATCGAACTTGCCCAAAATATCCGCATTGGTTGATAATGAATATACCCAGCTGCCCGCAGTATAGTTGAGGCCAACGCCAGCCGCATAGCTAAAGTCTCTATCTTCCATACCTGTAAACACGGCACTGTCATCTTCTTCATAACCTGCAAATACCGGCACAAGTTGGGCATCAAGGGTGAGGCCCTTTTCTCTAAATAACTCGTAACCTATGAATGGCCCGTAAACCCTAAGCTTTTCACCTGTGTAGCCAATAATAGGAATAGGCACAATACGGTTATCAAAGTCGGTATAAACGTCTTGAGATGCGGCAACACCAAAACCCCACATCCAGCCTTGAGGCTGTTGTGGTCTTGCTGACTGCTGTGCAGAAACGGTGGAGGAGAACACGAGTAATGTTGACAGGCTTACTGAGCCTAAACACTTTAATAGAGTCATTAATTAATTTCCTTTTTAATCACAATACAGCCTAAACTTCAGGTTCGATCAATTCTTTGCCTGCTCTTCACGTACAGTGTTTATTCAAAGGTGTAATCTAAAAGGGCTATCTCTTTCTCAAAATGAGTGGCTACTAAATCAACTAACTCACTATTGCAGTAGCGGCGATAATCCCCTCTATTGTTAGCTTTTCCTTTATGAGAAAACGAAATCACTGGAAGCCGTGTGAAGGTTGTTTGTTACAGGTAAATTTAAAGTGTTTAGGGAAGTTAAACTGTATATGAGAATGCTTAAAGTAACTTTCTATCGATAGTGAAAATTGCTTTTAATACACTGAGAGCAGGGTTTGTGCAAAACCAGAATAGTCTAAATTCAGTATTAAGCTCATTAGCTTTGAAATAGGGAAGTGTTATGAAGTTTGTGACAAAGTTTAGTGTGCTGGTTGCCATATTAATGCTGGCAACAGGATGTGTAACGCAAAGAGGTGTGGATCCAAATGAAAGTGTTCCTACAGAGATTAATGCCGATAAACCAAGTTCAGGTGAACAAACAAACAATGATGCGCTAGATAAAGAGGTTGATGGTTCAGAGCAAGTAAGCGAGGACGAAGCCGATGAAGCTAAAGAGCCGACAGAAGTACCGAAGCAAAAGATAGGGGTTTTCATCAATGCTAATGAATTCCCATCGCACACCCATGTTGGTACGACTAAGTTTAATAACTTCACGAAAGAGTACGCATACGACTGGCAGATAGTGTCTACGCTTTTTACTAAACTTAAAACAGCAATAGAGCAATCAAGCCGATTTGAAGTGGTTGATGTATCACCCAAAGTTAAAGGAGCATGGCAACTAGATTTTGTGGTGAAGCAAGACAATAATTGGTCTTTTAATGAAAATCAAAATGCACTTAGAAAATCGCTGTTAGCTGACGGTGTTACAAAAATTATTATTGTTCAAGAGGCACCAACAGTAGCCATTACAGAATGCGGTACTTATGGTTGCTCAGAACATCAAAGTGAAGGTTTCGGCCTATTTACTAGGAGCTTCTTGGGAACCGATTATTACATCGCGTCAGCAAGTTTTGATATCAGCATTGAAAGCTTAGACAAGCCCGTAGACATAGCGTCGAAACCTTTGTTTAAAGAGTTACAAGATGACGCAATGAAGAACGTGCGCATTGAAGAATTTGTCCCACCTGAAGACTTTGATGAAGTTACAGAAAAAGAGCTAGCGCCTATCAAAGATTCAATCATTAGTTACTTCGATCGTTTAGCTGAAACGGTGGCCAAGTACTTTTCCAATAAATAGATTATAAAAAAACAAAAACGGGCACTTATTTAAGTGCCCGTTTTTTTGGGGTTTACCATCCAAACCTAAAAGGCGTGTAGGTGATGTTGGTGATTTGTACGCCCCTTTTTACGTTACCTATGCGTTTTCTTTATGAGCCAAAAACTCTTCGTAGTTTCCATCAAAGTGGTTCAGCTGTTTGTCTTTTATTTCAATGATCTGGGTAGCCAGTGATGAAACGAACTCGCGATCATGACTTACGAAAATCACTGTGCCATCAAACTTATAAAGTGCATTGTTTAGCGCTTCAATCGATTCCATATCCATGTGGTTGGTAGGCTCGTCCATTACCAATACGTTGATGTCTTCAAGCATAAGCTTTCCGAACAATAAACGGTTTTTCTCACCACCAGAACATACCTGCACACGCTTATTGAAATCGTCAGAAGTAAACAATAAACGGCCTAACATGCCCTTAATTTGAAGGTCATCGTGTTTCGGACTGCGCCATTGGCTCATCCACTCAAACATAGTGATATCTTCAGCAAAGTACTTGGCATTGTCCTGCGGAATGTAGCCGATTGCGGCATTTTCTGCCCACTTATAGCTACCAGCGGTAGGCTCAATGTCATTCACTAGGCATTTTAAAAGCGTAGTTTTACCTGCGCCATTTTCACCGATTATGGCTAAGCGCTGCCCTGCTTCCAACAATAAATTAGCCTTGTCGAACAACGGAAGGTCTGGATAGCTATGTCCCAGTTCTTCAAGGGTGATAGCAAGGCGGTGAAGTTTCTTGTGCTGCTTAAACACAATATAAGGCTTACGACGGCTAGACGCTTTTACTTCAGCCAGTTCAATTTTCTCAAGACGACGTGCACGCGAGGTAGCTTGTTTTGCTTTCGATGCGTTGGCAGAGAATCGCGCTACGAAGCTTTGCAGCTCTTCAATTTCCGCTGACTTTTTAGCATTTTCTGCATGAAGCTGCTCCTGAACTAGCATGGCCGCCTGAATGTAATCGTCGTAGTTACCTGGGTAAACACGTAGTTCACCATAATCGATATCGGCCATATGTGTGCACACAGAGTTTAAGAAGTGTCTGTCGTGCGAAATAATAAGCATAGTCGACTTACGCTTATTAAGTTCCTCTGCAAGCCAGCTGATAGTGTAGATATCCAAGTTGTTGGTTGGTTCGTCTAAAAGCAGAATATCAGGCTCGGCAAATAGGGCTTGGGCTAAAAGTACACGTACTTTTTTACCTGGAGCCACTTCTTTCATTAAACCGAAGTGATAGTCTTCATCAATGCCAGCAGATGTTAGAATTTCACCGGCGCGGGATTCGGCTGTATAGCCATCCATTTCGGCAAACTGGGTCTCTAAATCTGCTACGCGCATACCATCTTCTTCACTCATTTCAGCCTTGCTGTAAATGGCGTCACGCTCTTGCTTAACTTCCCATAATTCACGGTCACCCATGATCACGGTGTCAACCACACTGTATTCTTCGAACGCAAACTGGTCCTGACTTAATATACCTAGCTTCGTACCCGGCGCCATCGAGACGTTGCCCGAGGTTGGCGTAAGTTTACCGCTCAAAATTTTCATAAAGGTAGACTTACCACAACCGTTTGCGCCAATAAGGCCGTATCGGTTGCCGTTGCCGAATTTTGCGGAAATATTTTCAAATAATGGCTTAGAGCCAAACTGCATTGTGATATTTGCGGTGGTAATCAAAACAGGTATCCAGGGGTAAAACGATGAGAAGAGATAGTAGTGAAAGCGTTTATCGCTCCACTAATATATAAAAGCGCGCGCACTATAAGGAATTGAGCGCTTTATGTCGAGGAAATTTTGAACAGCTTTTGCACGGGGTTCACAAGAAAGAGTGACGCGTTGTATTTGTTTACCGCCTAATCTCTATATTAACGTTGAGCAAATCGTTCCAGTATAAAGAAAATATTACATAAAAGTGAGTGTATGGTGAATGCTTAATTCAGGAGAGAAGAAGTTAAATTTTTCATCCATTTTGGTACTAAAGATTCGCTTAAACTACTATTTCAGCATGGAAAAACGTAGAACCTTATTTAATGTAAATAAGAGACTTTATTGGTTGGTCTTAATTTTGCAGCACCTACCTACTGAAAATAAACCGCAGGTCGCGTTTGCGCCTGTTGAATCAGTGCGAAGTTTTATCTCACTTTAGTTTACTGTGCGTTAGGTAACGCAAAAGAAGAATAAAACTGTGCATTTTAAAGAGGGAAACATCATGAAGTTTTTAAAAAAAATTGCGATTGGTTGCTTTTCGGCAACAGTTCTAATGTCTGGTAGTGTTCACGCAGAAGCAATTAGCTCAGACTCTGTAATGCAAACTCAAGCCGCTCACTACAATAAGCAGCAGCTTATTGACATGGTCGACCGTTCAGACGTGCAGAGTAAACTAGTGAGCTTAGGTGTAGATAGCAACCAAGCTATTGCCAGAATCAACGGTATGACCGACAGCGAGATTGCGCAACTAAATGATGAAATTAATCAAGCGCCAGCGGGTGGTGTTGTAGGCGCAGTGCTTACTGTACTTGCTATTATCGCAATTTTGGATCTCATTGGTGTAACTGACGTTTACCCGTTTATTCGTCCAGTTAACAGCTAATTGGATGATAAATTCAGTTAAAAAGGTCTGCATGTTAGCAGGCCTTTCGCTTCTATTTTTACTTTCAGGCTGTCAGTCTACACCTCAAGCTGACAAACTAAGGCAAGAGGGACTCGTCTCGTTGCCCGAATCCCACACTATTGAATCTGTGCCGTTTTTTCCCCAAGAGCAGTTTTATTGCGGACCTACCACACTTTCTGAAGTGTTTGGTTACTATGGAAAAAATACCTCACCAAACGACATTGCGCCTAAGTTGTTCATTCCCGATAAAGAAGGGAGTCTGCAGCTAGAAATGGTTAGCGCCACACGACAATTTGGTTTCTTGCCATATACTGAGCGAGGAACATTATCGTCCATTATATCGTTAGTTAAAGAAGACATCCCGGTGATTGTTTTTCAAAATTTATCTATCCAATTAATACCCCAGTGGCACTACGCCGTTGTTATCGGGTTCGATAGTGATAGGGGAACAGTCACTTTACATACGGGCCTTACGCCTAATCACGAAATGTCCCTTGAGCTTTTTGAACGAACCTGGGCAAGAGGAAATTACTGGTATTTAGCTCCGGTCCCTCCCAAAGTGACGTCTTCTGAGATGAGGCCTTTTACTTATGTAAGTGCAGCCTACGATATGCTTAAAGTGGGAGACAAAGCGCAGTCGCTAGCGTTTTTAGAAACCGCATCCCAGACCTGGCCTTCTTATTGGTTAAGCTACTTTCTGATTGCAAATTATTATCTCGAACACCCTGATATCGAAGGCAACAACAAACTGGCGATAACCTGGTTTGAAAAAGGGTATAACGTAGGCCAACATCAACAAGCGTATGTGCATAACTATATTATTGCATTGCGTAAAGGCAATAGGCTTGAGTCAGCAAACAACGTGCTTAAACAAGCACTTGCACGCTTTCCTGATAACGACAGGTTGCTAGCACTAAAAGAGTAGTAACTTTCAGTGAATCTTAGTGAGAACTTCGCGAATTTAATGCCAACGTTACTTTTTCAGCTATCCTTTAGTAGTGTTTAGAAAAACTAACGTTGGATATGTCAAAGAATTTGAGCAACGCTTCGATATCCCACGCAAATGGGATTATTACAACTAAGCTTTATGGCATCTTTAATGAAAGTAGCGCCGAAAGCTATCGAGCAGAGCTTTTCAAATTAGTTATGGGGTTGAAGGGAAAGCCTTTTGCCTTACTTGCCGACATTAGCCAAGTAGAAGGCGCTACGCCCGAAGCGTTTGATATGGTTAAGCACATTATTAATCGTCTTCCCGAAATGGGTCTCGTTGCAAAAGCCTATGTATACAAAGGGCCGGTGATCCGCGGAATAATGTATCAACGGATCCCAGAGCTTGTTGCAATGGATTACTTGTTTTTTACACGTTTTGAAAGTGCTTTTGAATGGCTTGAACAAGAATATAAAAGCAAATTACAGTCTCTTTCTTAGTTATAACCTATTAATAATCAATACATTTAAGCGGAGAGGAAGCTTAATTCTCCTTATCTGGTTGGTGCAGTTCGCTCTAGTGGTTAACCCCTATGGTGAATGCTCTCTTTTTGCTCGATCCTAATTTGGTTAACGCTATCAAGTGGAAGTTCAGTATTAACGCTGAGCGCATTGGTAGCTCCGATTTTTAAGGATTGAATAATGAAAAAAAGAACCCTTATTTATGCTGCGATAGCAGCTGCTTTACCTTTTGTAGCAAGCGCCTCTGCGGTACACGCTCCTTTAGATACCTCATCGCACCGTATTGCTGAAATAAATCTCACTGATAATGTTGTTAACCCGCCGGCAAATGATTTGTTTCAAATGGCGTTAGACCAACTGCAAACTTCGTTCCCATCATCTACGTTAAGAACGGCTAATGGCCATCTAGACAGTGTTTTTGGTATTGCCATTGACGTTTCGGGGGCGTCGCCTGAACAAATGGGGTATGACTTTATAAGTCGTCATTCAGCTCTTCTAGGCGGCCTGAGTGATGGAGATTTCGTTTTTAACCCTCACCGCAGTAAAGCTGCATTGGGTGGTCATTTAGTAAGATTTGACCAAGTTATAGATGGTGTAAAAATCAAAGACAGAGGCGTCGGTCTTTTAATTGACGAGTCGCAGGTGGTAAGAGCAGTGTTCGCCGATACTGCTATAAATACGCCTATTGCAAACACACAGGTTCTTTCTGCTAATAGCGCCATCAGCGTGGCAACCGCCGATTTAGCGTCTTACAAGCGAACACTTCCAGTAGAAGCTCTTGATGTATTGGACCCTGCTTTTTCTCAAATAGAGAAAAGCCTCGGCGTATTCGCCAAGCCTGTTCCACAGAAAATAGTCGTACAAGATAACAATAAACTTAAACTGGCATGGAAGTTTTTCTATTACTCTACGAACCCGTTTGGTGTCTTTGAATATGTTATCGATGCGCAGTCGGGAGAGATTCTGGCGCGTAATGACCGAGTTAAAACCATTCTTCCTACAGGTGAAAACGAAGCTACGCAAACCGAGCAGATTGGCTTAGTTCAGCAGACTGCGGATTATTTTCCAACCTTCCCGCCAGTTACGCCATCGATGCAAAGCGAATGTTTAATAGAGGATGATGCAGGTGGCTACACGGGGAAACCAAAAGGAATGGAACGCATCAACTTACGGAAGTTTGATGAATCAAACTTAGTAACAGGCGTTGAAGGTTTACTTACCGGTAAGCACGCGCTTATTGAAAGCGCGCTGCTGACAAAAGGGCCGTTCCCACAGGCAGCAACGGGCACGTATCACTTCAGTGAAGATGCTGCCATAGAGGCAAGACCTGTCGAAGATGATCATGTAACACCTTCAACGGCACACCACATTGATGGCATCAGCCAGTTTATTTACATCACCACATTACTCGAATATTTAGATTACCTTCATAAAGACGGCGATGCTGTGCATAGTCGTGGCGTGGGTGATGGCTCGTTTCCAAATAGCTATCCTAACGAAGCGGTACCGTTAACCGGTGTGGTACATATACCGAATGTGCTGGATCCACCAGATAATCCAGCAGATCCTGAATTTATGGCGAAGCTGTTGGGGTTAGACAACGCATTTGCAGTGCCGTTATCACAGGAAATTGCGGGTGAAGAGGTAGTGGTTAATCCAACAGCTTATGGTCATGGCTACTTATTTAACAATTTAGCAATGGACTTTTCTGTTCCCATTCATGAGGGGACCCATGCGACTATAACGCCTATCGCAGGCTTTGAAGGCGAGCCAGAAGGCGGCGCGCTTAACGAAGGGCAAGCCGATCTTTGGGCGTATACAGTAGGCGAAACGCCGGATTTAGGTACTTATCCCGTTAACTCGTGCGATCTACGAAAATTCTTAAGAGAGCAGGGTGTTAATCCCGACTCATTTGAGTTTATTCGTTCTGCACAGAGCCAAATTCGTTATTCGCAGTTAGGTACAAGAGATAACGCGTTCGAAGTGCATCGCGATGGAGAAATTTACGCGGGAGCTATGTGGGACCTACGCGAACTTATGGTGGCAGTGCAGCCTAGCCAAGAATTCGTGCGCCCAGATCCGGTAACGGGTGATCCTACTCAAGAAACTAGCTTGGGCAAAGAAACCTGGGAACGTATCTTCTTGGGCTCAATGTATGTGTTAGGTGTGTCTGCGCCAGACACCTTTGTACGAGCAAGGGACGCAGTGCTTATAGCAGATGCCGCCCTGTATCCGACCGATCCTCTAGATTTAACTTCACCGGGTCGCCACCATGCGCTCATTGAGCGTGTCTTTGCTGCCAGAGAGCTAGGAGCAAACGCGAAGGCTCCAATAGGCGGTCGACAGACTATATCAACCGCAGTAAGCGAGTTTACGGCTACCCAAGCTAAGCCGTCGACACCAGGCGCTATTGATGCGCATATTATTTCAGATGATGCGATTGAAATTACGTGGGAAACCGTACCTGATGCTTTTGCTTATCAAGTACTGAAACGCAGAAAAGGGTCGAATGCACGTTTGTTTACCGGTGTACCAACCCGAGAGTACTTTGACGGCGACCTCACATTCTCTGGTTTTACCCATGTTGAATTTATAGTGGGCGACAATTACTACATCGACAAAGGGCAAGGTTTAGGACGTGGAGCCGGTCAAGGCATAGATTCGTTTGACTATGAATACGTAGTACGCGCAATTAGCCTTAGCTCTAATCGTCAGGTTGGCTTTTCTAATATGTCAGGAATTGCTTCAACCGGTTTGAACACGGTGGATGTGAGTGACCAAGTTGACTACAAGGTGGGTAATGTTAACTATAATAACGGCATTTTTGCCTTCGATATTGCGTTGATAAATACTGGCGACGAGAGAATTTACGGTCCAGTTGATTTCGATATTACCCACATTAGCAATAGCAGTATTACCGTGTTGAATGCAGACAATGGTGGCACTGGCAAAAACGGCGACATAGCAAGGTTCCGTTTCGACCAATCGCTGGATGTAGATAGAACATCTGCACTGCGTTACATAAAGTTTGATAACCCAAACGGAAAACTCTTTACGTTTCAAGCACGGATCAGCGGTTACGAAGCTGGGGCTTCATCAACGGGAAGGGGCGAAACGCCTACCTTTGATACGTCTGAGCCAAAAGAACAGTCGGTGGTCTACCACAATATTGAAGAGCACACAGGCGTTATATTAGTCGGTGCTGCAGATGAAGCATTGGTTGATGGCGTAGACTATGTTGATATCCCATTTACCGCGCTGCCTAGTGCATCGAGTGTAGTTGCAACACTAAGCGCAGATGTTGAAGTAGTAGCAGTCCCAGACCTTGACTTTGAATTGCTAGACGCTGAAGGCAATATTATGTCGAGCTCAGGCAACTTAGGCTCTAACGAGCAAGTCGGCGGCGGTATTGTTCCTGGCGAAACTTATCGTGTTCGCGTAAATGGTTGGGCTAATGGCCCGACTTCATACCGAGTTGTTATTGACCAGTTTGTAAGTGATATCAGCGACGCAAACGTTGATGAAAACGGTAATGCGACCACGGGAACAGTAACGTTCGAATTTAACCCTGTGACAGGAAAAGTATTGCCTTTGAACTTACTTAAATAGTCGTCAGCAAAAGCGCCTAGAAACTGGGCCAAATAGGCGAAATGTGATCTACACATAAGCGCCTTGCTAAAGGCTTATGAAACAAATTAAAGCCCTATGTTGTGAAAACAGTATGGGGCTTTTTTATTATGTTAGGTAAACGACCTGCATAATGAACTTTGCATAGAAACAAAACAATTGGTGTACCTTTTGCGTCTTCTTTCCCGTATTAACGTATAGCTAATTAAAAAAGCACCATACTTTTTACGCAGGAGCATCGTCAGCCGTGGATAGCACCCAACTTCTTGAAAATAAGCAGGTACTTGCAATAGCCGGATTAGTCGGTGTTGTTATTGTGCTTTTCATCATTAAGCGCCTTATATTGGTGCGCTTGAAAGCCAAGGCGCGTTCTGAAAGCAGCAGCATGTCTGATATTTATCGCGTGCTAGTTCTATCATTAAATGCCCCGCTTAATTTGCTTATTTGGGTTATCTTTTTGCTGTTAGTGAAAAGTATTGTTTCAGTATTTCAGATAGAAGACGAAAGGGCTATTGAGGCGTTAACTATTGTTATTGAAGCAGGTCTTATAATTACCCTGTTTCTTTTTTTCGAGCGCTTTGTTACCTATTCCTTAAGTCGTTATCGCGACCAATCAACCATTGTAAAAAACACCAGCGCTATTGCAGGTGGTGCAGTAAGAGCAGTGTTTGCCGTACTCGCCATTTTAATCATATTAAGCACTATGGGAGTATCGATAACGCCCATCGTTGCTTCATTAGGTATTACGTCTCTTGCAGTAGCACTAGCCCTACAGCCCACGCTTGAAAACTTCTTTTCAGGCATTCAGTTAGTAATGGATAAGCCTATTCGCATTGGTGACTTCATCGAACTGGACTCAGGAGAACAAGGGTTTGTTGAGAAAATAGGCTGGCGCTCTACATGGGTTAGAATGCTGCCCAATAACATCGTTATTATGCCGAACAGCAAGCTTTCTAATTCAAAGCTGATTAATTACTACTATCCTGAGCGCGAACTTTCGGTTCCTGTAGATGTAGGCGTTCACTATAGCTCTGATTTAGACCATGTTGAAAAGGTCTGTTTAGAGGTAGCCAATACTATTTTAGAGCAGCATGAGTTTGGTGTTGAAACTTACCAACCTTTTGTGTTGTTTCACACCTTCGACAATTCTAGTATTAACTTAACTGTTATGCTGAGAACCCGTGAATACTTTAATCGCTTCTTTATTAAAAGCGCCTTTATCAAAATGCTGAAAAAGCGGTTTGATGAAGAGGGTATTGTAATACCTTTCCCAATTACTGCGCTTAATATGGAGCAAGAAGGCGCGGCTAATAAGTTGTCGACAGCACATGAGCATCCAAGGCCATGAGGCTGAGAAAAATTGATGATGTTAACGTTACACTTTGTAAAATGCAGATTCGCACCGCGTTATCTCATCAATAAGGGTAATAACCGCTGAGCATAAAAAAGCCACGTTTGAAAACGTGGCTTTAATGCGCTTAGGCCTTCATAATGCTAGCGTATTAGAAAGTGTAGCGCGCTGATACACCTAGTAGGTCTACATCGTCAGCGATGACATAAGTTGCACCGAATGAAAACTGCGGCGTAAAGAAATAGTCTGCGCCAATTTCAAAAGCAGTATCATCTTCTTCAATGTCGATATAGCGAATCGCACCGCGAAGCTCAAACTGCTCTGTAAGCATTGAGCGTACACCGGCAGTAATGCCATAGCCGTTATCGTCTTCACCAGAGATAGAATCTAATTCAACATCTAGGTTTACATATTCATAAGTAACTTCACCAAAAAAGTCAGTATTTTGCGTAAGGCCGTAACGGTAGCCGATACCCGCAGACACATAGTCTAAATCAATATCGATACCAGATACGTCTTCGCTTAGCTGGCCATAACGACCTGTTAGGTAGACGTTTTCGTTTAGTGATTTAAAGCCCTGAATTTGAAAACCTGTTGGCTCGAAGTCGCCTGCGTCTTCAATATCTGCTTGTACATATCCAGCTTTAACGAAGTCATATGAAGGCGAAGCTGCGAATGCATTTAAAGAAAGCGCGCCAAAGATACTGGCGAGAATAGTACGTTTCATTGTTTCTAATATCCTTTTAACAAAAAAACTTCCAACCACTTTTGGAAGCTTCAACATTATGGGGATGAGTTTTGAGAAACCAAATAGGTTAGTACAAGAAGTTTTCGTTTATTGGCTATAGCCGGCGCGGTTTTTAACGCGTTATTGCAATTGCATTATCGAAAGAATGATTAACTAGTCCTTTTTCAATGTGAAGCAAATAGCGATACTGGCAATACTTAGCGCACAAGTTGCTATACTAAAAGCCTCGGTAGGCTCTAGAGTTAGTAGCGTAACAGCGTAAGCGCCAATGGCGGCTCCTGTCAGATGAAAAAAGCCAGTGAGAGCTGCTAAAAAACCGGCAGACGTTTCAGAATAACCAAGCATAATAGTTACGCTACAAGGCATAGCGATACCGATGAAAAAGAACGTGATATAGCAGTAAGCCAAAATACTGACTAACCCACTCTCTATGTTTAAGAAGACTGTCAATGCAAAAAGCACGGAAAATGCCGCTAAACAGAGGCTAGATATCCTGAACTTTTGCAAAGGCGACAAAGACTTCAGCCAAATATTAAATACGCTGCCTACAACGAAAGACAAAGTGGCTAGCAGTGAGTAAACCGAGAACAGAGTTTTAGAAAGCCCGAACTGCTGCATTACCATAGAAGGCGCGATGGTTAAGAAGCAAAACACAACGCCATACAAAAGCCCGCTAGCCATGCCTACCGAGACAAGCTTTACTATTGCGCTTTTTATAAGTACTAACGTATAACTAAAAACATTATCAGATACTGGCGGCGTAAAATGTCTAAGAATGCTAGACACTGAAAATAGCAAAAGTAGGGCCAGTAGCCCCATTACCAGCACGAAATAAAAAATTGCGGAAATACCCAATGACTCGCCAATTATTGTGCCTATTAGCGGCGCTATTGCTGGCGCAATTGCAAAGGCAATATTGATGAGTGAAAGTGAAGTATTTAGCTGCTTTTCGCTAAATATTTGACGTGACAGCCCTCGCGATACTGATACGCCAACGCCCCCACCCAAGCCTTGCACCACACGTCCTATAAGAAAAGTAGACTCTTCACTGGCAAGCGCCACCATAAGTGTACCTGCAATAAATACTAAGATTCCGCAGAACAAAAAACTTTGCTTGCTTATGTAGTCGCACACTATGCCAGACGCTAACTGTGAAATTGAGAAGGCGACTAAAAACACAGCTACGCTTTGCTCAATTATGCGCACCTGACTGCCATACATAGTCGCTAAGTCAAAAAAGAAGGGGCTATAAATGCTGGTAGAGACTTGGCCAAGAACAGACAAAATAGTGAAGGTAACCGTTAGCGAGTAAAACGCCTTGCGCGACATGGTGTGCTTCATCTAATAAGAAACCGGTAACAAAGTAGGCTAATAATAAAGATAGGCTACAGATGAGGTATTACAGTTTTAATAAAGGCGCTTTTTCAAATTTAAGTAGTAGTGTACAACGGTAAGCCTAGGAAAGGGACGGTGTTATCAATACGTGGCGCTAAGAGAAATGGTGGCCCCACCCTGACTTGAACAGGGGACCTGCCGATTATGAGTCGGATGCTCTAACCAACTGAGCTATGGGGCCATTTTGAGATGTGCTGCGTAATTATGTCCGCAAATTGTTTTGCATAACAATCACAAGCGAGCGCAAGTATAAGCAGTTTTATTTACCTTGTCACGCCTAGCTGATGGCTTTGTGAATTGTTTGCTTTATTTTTGTTCATTTTGTCGCTGTTTTACTTGTTTTATGAATAGAATTAGCAAACACTACTCGAAATCCAATACTTCCCACTCCCCAATTTCTAGAAGAAAGCACTAGAAAAAAGCATAAGAAAAAAGCACTGGAAGAAAAGCTAACACTTTCTTTGTCCAATAACGGTTATTTACTCTTTTTGTATGTTAGTCAGCCTTGACTCACAAACGCTAAAAGCAGCACTATTGCGTTTAATAGTCATGCACTCATTTTATCTATTATGTGGTGGGTGAAAGTGCAGCGGTTTCTGGCTGCGGAATATTTGAAGGAATTATTGAAGTAAATGAAGATACCTTTTCGCATGAAAGCTGTATATACGTTGCTTTTCGCTGCTTTGCTTACATTGGTAGGGTGCGACGTGATTAATCTTAAAGGGCGCGAAGCTGGAGAAATACCCTTTAAACTTGTGGGTGTAGACACAGGCGCGTGCCCAATGATTATGAGCATTGGTCAGCAGCGTTGGAATATCGATTATTTCGGATTCTATCTTAGCAAACCCGAAGTGCGCATAGATGGAAAATGGCAACGGGTGAAGTTCAAGCAAACACAGTGGCAAACGCCAAATGAAGCACTGTTGAAATTTCACAATAAGTGCAGCAACCCAGACGATGCTAACAGCAAAATAGTGTTAGATGTGTCAGAGGAACTCTTAAAATTAGCAACTAACCTTCGTTTTACTATGGGGCTACCTTTTAACGTTAACCATGCTGACCCCCTTACGCAACCAACGCCATTAAACGATAAGTCAATGTTTTTGAGTCGTCAAAACGGGCACCGGTTTCTAAGGTTAGATGTTTCAAAAAGCGGTAAAGAAACACCTAAATGGTCTTATCACCTAGGAAGCGTAGGGTGTGCATCTGAGTCAGCGTCGACTGCACCTGAAAAGTCATGTGCATTCACTAATCGCGTTGAATTTATTTTGCCAATGACTCAGTTAGATACTGACTTAGACTTAGAGGTTTCTGTTTCTAACATAGTAGCTCAAGTTGATATCAACGAAGCTGAAAGCTGTGTTTTTAAGTCTCCTGAAACTAAGCCTTGTGAGAAGCTTATTCATAATCTGGTTTATAGACCGTGGATAAAATGGCAGTAAAATTGAAATAAACCTACTCAAACACTAAAAGTTAGCGATTTATTGCTCACATTTCGTAATTTATGTTTATACTTTGCACACATATATCAACCAAATGCTTATGTGCTGATTATTAACATCGTGATAGACTCAACCCTCACATTCTATGTTAATTATAAAAAGCAGGTAAGCGGTCGCGGAGATGAGAATGACTGAAAAACCCTTCATTACAAGTGGTCGAAACACCATCATTCATAAAATTAGAAAGTTAGATTTATTGGTTATCAATGGTGATGAGCACCCGCCAATTCTTGTAACTTACAAAGGCATTAAGCAATATGAAGGTAAAATACCTGAGAATAAGCGCGATGCGAAAATGATGGATATGGAACTAGTTGATGTAACGACTAGCGACGTTTTCGGTGACGAAAAAACTTTAGTGTTTATTCAAACGCTAAATGGAAAAGAATATAAAATTGACTACTCGAAAATTGGTACGGGTATGTTTATTAAAATTCACCAAGACAGTATTTTCTAAGGGCAGAACTACCTTCTCAGGTAAATGGGCTTTTAGCAAGGTGGGGTTAGGCAATCTGACCCCAATTGTCTGGCACTAAAGAATTAAAGCCTGCGATAACTCGGCCTTCCCCTTTAAGCTGCACATAACGTTTTTTAAAGATATTGAACCGGCAGATGTCAACTGGGGTTACCTCGGATGAGTTTACACCTGTTACCACACCCGCGGTCTTTAGGCCTTCAGCAATAAGTTCTGAACAAAACCAACTGCTAAAATCCTCGTTATTATAGCTAATACTACTAAATAGAGGGTGATCATCGAGTGCGTCTACAGCCGAACCGAATAGCTGAAGTACGTCGTAGGGTTTTCCCTCTTGCTCGCACATAAAGTCAAAGAATTTGTGTTTGTTTTGTTCGAATATACTACGCGATGCTCTTGATAGGGGCAGCCACCAAATATCACCGTCATACGACGCAACACGCTCGCTTAGCCGGTTTGTCATAACGCCCCGTTTGCCCTTGAAAGACGTAGCCTCCATAACATGATTGTAATACTGGCTTCTTTCCTGGTCGTGCACCATGGATTGTGTAGCTTTGGTATGCGTAGCTTTAGTATGCGTATTTTTAGTATGTGTAACTTTGGTATGTGTAATTACGGCAACATGGGTAACGGCGGAACGTGTAGTAAATTTTGTCCATCGGGAAAACAAACTGTTTCCGCCAAACGCAATGATGTCGCCTGGCTGCATGTGCTCTCTTATATGGTGATAGTGCTGCTGCTCTAACATTTCTCTTCCTTGAATTAATGCTATTGGCTTACGACATGCCTACTTTAGATTTACGTTTTTCGATATTTTAGCGCTTCTTAACATTAGCTAGCAATTTTAAAATTCTTAGGTTGTTTCAAAGTATGTGTTAAGCGCGACTAATAACAGTTTAGATAGATAGTTAAACCTTATCTTTTGTGCGCTTATCGCTACAACTCAGGTAACCGTATTTTAACGCTTCTGTAGCGTAAACATCATAAAACTTAACTAGCTTATGGGTGCGGCGACAAGTAGAGGTCGTCACCGCGTTGCCTAATACTATCAGAGGAAATTGTTATGTTTACGTTACGCCGTGTTACCCAAATCGCTTTACTAGGAACCACACTTTCTTTAACTGCTACTGCTGCAAATGCAAGCTCTTACCCAGCCGAGATAGAAGATAAGCTAATTGCTGTATGTGAAGCCGTAAAGAGCGACAGCCGCTTTAAACTCCAACGCGCGGTAAAAGCAACAGGCTTGAATATAAAACACCTGCACGAAGGTTTGGTTTGTAATGGCCAAGATATGTTGACCTTTGCAGCTACTCATAACGCGTCTAGAAATGCTCAGCATATTGCGCGTCGTGTTAATGCAAGCCCAAGCGTATTGACCGCTAAACGCTAATTTGAGTTTTCGCCCTGGACTTAGGGCTATGTTATGCATAGCCCCTTTTTTTCATCTTTCTTCAGCTATTCCTTTAAACCGCAGTGACATAGGGCCTAGAAAGTTATAGCATCAATTAAATTGCAAAGGGAGTGCAGATGATCTCATTAGTATTCTTACAATCTGCATCTAAGCAAGCTTCACTTTGCAAAATCTTGAAGCAACTAAATTTGTTTAGCCATGTGTTTGGGGCTGAGTCGGTGGGCCACTGTTTAGCTTTGGCTGAAAAGTACCCCCAATCAATCGGTTTCTATTCAGTTTCAAAGTCATGTCGTAATCTAGCTTCAAAGTATTGGTTGGCGGTGGGCGACAATGATGAAGAGGCACTTTTGGCGTTCTCGCACAACGCATCGGGTTTTATTGCACCGCCTTTTGAAGAGGACCAGCTAATACGTGCTATCGGATACGTTAAAAGCAAAATTGACTGTTTTGAACGTGATTTCCAATTCAACACAATGGTAAAAGGGCTGTGCAAACAGTACGGTGTATCTAAGCCCGCATTATTAGCGACATTACGCCAACAGTTAAGCAAGACTAACAAACCTAATGTGGTTGCTATTAGAACTGAAAATGGATGGTGTTGCTTAAATCCTGCCGATATTAAATGGATAGAAGCTGCAGGGGATTACATGTGTGTACAAACACTATCTGAATGTTATGTGGTTCGCACAACCTTGTGTGAATTACTGAAACGTCTTGGCGAGCAGCATTTTAAGCGCTGTAATCGTTCAGTAGCAGTAAATGCCAAACACGTGGCGCATTTAGAGCAAAGGTTAAACCAGCAAAGAGTGGTTATGCAAGGTGGCGAGATCTTTAAAGTCACCCATAAATATTACTATCAGTTTTGGCATGTAGAAGGTCAATAAAAATCGAGGAAGATCATACGACCATGGTCCCGCTGGTGGTGGAACTCGCTAATCGTTACACTTAGTACTTTATACTTAAAGGCAAGGATAGAAAGTGCGAAATGTAAGTAACGCGGTAGTGGGTGCCATAGTAGTTTTCGCTGCGTATTATGCTGGGCTTTTCGCCGTTACCATGTTGGCGTTACCTATTCCAGGGCCATTGGTTGGGCTTTGTCTGCTGCTTGGTATGCTCTTCACTTTTCCAAAACTGGAAGTGCCTACAGCTAGGTTTGTTACCTTTCCCTTAAAACATATGTCATTGTTTTTCGTTCCAGCAGTACTAGGGGTGTCTATTTATTGGGACGATATTCAAGCCAATGGGCTGGCAATCGCCATTGCCATTATCCTTACTACCTCATTAAGCTTAGGTGTCACCGCTTGGTTCGCACAGAAGTTATTTTGTAGCAAATTGGATAAACCTTCCAGCGCTTCACAAAAGGAAGGGGAGCTTGAATGATTGATGCATTAAATCAAGTGATTAGCTTTAATGGGCTGTTATGGCTATGTATCACTGTTATCGGTTACCTTATTGCGCTTTGGATCAATAAAAAGTGTAACGGTCACCCCATTGCACACCCCATTATTTTTACGGCTGGCTTTGTTTCTGTATTTCTCTATTTAACCAATACTGAAGTGGTGAAGTATCAGCATTCAGCTTCATTACTTCACTGGCTTTTAGGACCTGTCACTGTAGCGCTCGCATTACCAATTTATCGCCAATGGCAGTGTTTAAAACACTACGGATGGAGGTTAATAGTCAGTATTGGCTTTGGTGGAATAATTGCGCCTGTTACCGCATGGCTCACGCTTTTTGCGTTAGATGCACCATCGGCCCTAAAAATGACCATGTTAGCTAAATCAATCACCACTCCTCTTGCGATGGAAGCTAGTGCTCATATTGGCGGGATTCCAGCGCTAGCAGCTGTTTTTGTTATCACTACAGGCATTGTGGGGGCTATTGTAGCGACCGGGGTATTCTCTGTATTTGACGTGCGTGACCGACAGGCACAGGGCATTGCTTTAGGTACTGTTGCGCATGCTATTGGCACTGCCAAGTCAATACAAATGGGTGAGGACGTCGCCGCTATGGCTACCCTTGGGCTTTGTGTTAACGGGATATTTACGGCTTTGATACTCCCCCTAGTCTTTGGAGTTTTTGTTTAAACTTTCAGCCAGAGACTTCAAACTTATAGCTTTATCGTAAGCTGACAGCTAAATGCAAAACACGCTGGCAATATTCCCCAAAAGTGCTATTTCTTAGTGAGGTGTTTCGTATCACCATATACAGGTTATCTGTTTATAACATCAATAGGGCACTACCGCTTACTGTACCTGATACAAAAATCATTACTTCAGTTCACAGTAGTCGTGCCGATACAGTTGAAATTACTAGAAAATACCAGCGGCAGCTGGTTGTTAAAGCTAGGTGGTAAAAGAACTTAATGTTTTCAGTACTCGTATGTGACGACTCGTTAGTTGCGCGCAAGCAAGTGGCTAAGTGCCTTCCCCAAGATTGGGACGTAGCCGTGCACTTTGCAAAGAATGGCCAAGATGCTTTGACTGCGCTCGCCGATGGTAAAGGCGATCTTTTACTCTTAGATTTGAACATGCCTGTTCTTGATGGATACGGCACGTTAGAGGCAATTCAACAGCGAGGTCTTAAAACTAAGGTTATTGTGGTGTCTGGTGACATTCAACCGGAGGCGCACGAAAGAGTGACGTCGCTGGGGGCGTTAGACTTTATCCGCAAGCCAGTGGACCCCAAGAAGCTTGCTGAGGTTCTTGATAAATATAATATTCTTCACGCCGAGGAAGAAGAGCCAGAAGAAATTACGCCCCTTGACCCTGATATTCGCGATTGTTACCAAGAGATAACTAATATCGCAATGGGCCAAGCAGGCGACCACCTCGCGCGCACCATGAATGTTTTCGTAGAACTACCCATACCTAACGTTAATCTCATTGAAGTTTCAGAGCTTCATATGATGCTTTCTGATATTGAAAGCCATGAACAAGTTACCGCGGTTTGCCAAGGCTTTTTGGGGCCGGGGGTAAGTGGCGAAGCACTGTGTATTTTGAGCGATTCAAGCTTTGACGATGTTGCTAAGATTTTAAACGTTGAAGGCGAAGTAGACGACCAACTTCAATTAGAGCTGCTTATGGATGCAGCTAGCATTCTAATTGGAACCTGTTTGACTGGGTTAGCAACTCAGATGGATATTAACTTCAGCCAAGGTCACCCTATTGTGCTTGGTCAGCACCGTGCCATCACTGAAATTATTAGTATGAATCAAATTAAGTGGAAGCGAACATTGGCGATAGAGCTTAGCTATGGGCTTGAAGGCTATAACGTTCAATGCGATTTGATTTTGCTGTTCACGGAAGAGTCCATGAAAATGATGAATTCAAAGCTTGCCCACTTGTTGGAGGATTTCTGATGAGCCAGCATTTAGATGAGTTACAAGAATTCCATTGGATGATGGACATGCTACAAACGGTAGATGTGGGGATCGTTGTACTTGATCGTAACTTCACCGTTCAGGTATGGAATGGCTTTATGGAAAGTCACAGTGGACTTTTACCGAGTGAGGTAAGAGACAAAACATTATTTTCGCTTTTCCCTTCAATTAAGCAAGACTGGTTTATGAAAAAAGCTAAGCCCGTCTTCGACTTAAAAACTCGCGCTTTCATGACCTGGGAGCAGCGCCCGTATTTGTTCAAGTTTCCTAACTACCGGCCGATTACAGGTAGTGAGTCATTTATGTATCAAAACATCACGCTATCTCCACTTACCTCGACAACAGGAAAGGTGGACTTCATTAGCATGATGATTTACGACATGACTGATGTGGCGGTAGGTAAAAAGCAGCTCGAGGCTCTGCAAGTTACGATGTCCGAAGAGCAAGAAGCGAGATTAGTCGCGAGTAAATTGAAACACACCTTATCTTAACCGCTATTTGTGCCGCAGCAGAGGCTGAAAGCCGCTTTGCGATTCCATCTATATAGAGTTTTTTCATGCACTGTGCCTGGGGTTTCAGCATCAAGTGCGATGGGAGTATGTATGCAATTAATTATGTCTTCATTTTCAGGCTATTTACCACGTAATGTGGCACGTGGGCTAGTCATTCTTGGCGGCGCATTTATTCTTGCTGCCTGCGGTGGTGGCGGAGGCAGCGATGGTGACTCAAGCGATGGGGGATCGGGCAATGGTAATTTAGTGATAAATGCTGGCCCTGATGCAACAGTAACTGAAGGCGTAACCTACTCGCTAAGCGCGGAAATAAGCGGAGGCGACGGAACATACACTTACAACTGGAGTGCGTCTCCTTCATTAACGATTACTCATGAAGATACAAGCGCTTCTGCTGCAAGCTTCGTTGCGCCACTAGTGGATAGTGCTACTGAATACACGTTGACCGTATCGGTTAATGATCAGAGCGGTAATACAGCCAGTGATTTTACGGTTATCACGGTTGCGCCTGTGAATATTGCCCCTGAAGCCAGTATAGAGGTGCCCGAATGGGACGATTTGCCGGCTAATACATTCCCTGGTGGGGTAGAAATTGTTTTTGATGGCACTGGAAGTAGTGACGCGGATTCCGATGCTACAGAAGGTGAAATATCCGATTACACGTGGTCGCAAACCAGCGGGACTAATGTGATAACTGGCGTGGAAACTAACCTTTCTACGTTGACTATCGTAACGCCCATCGCCAATGATGCACAGCAGCTTACCTTTCAGTTAGAAGTGACCGACAGCGAAGGCGCGACTGATACTGATACCGTCACTATATCCGTTCAATCAGAAACTGAAACCTTGCCGGTTGTTGATGCGGGTTATTCTCAAGGCGTATTTAGTGGAGAAGTCGTTATTCTAGATGGCGAGGCCAGTACTAGTATACCTAGCGCGTTACCGCTTACCTATTCGTGGGAGCGCAGTGCAAATATTTCCTCAAGCACTACGTCAGCTTCAAATGCCGAAATTAGCGCAGTAGATGACAATGATGCACTATCCACATTTGCTATAGCACCTTCGGTATCGTCCTCTACTGTTGTGGCCTATACCCTTACTGTCACCGATGCCAACGGCAATAGCGTTGAAGACACGATTAACGTAAATATACGCCCAATGCCAACGCCGCTTTTAAACGATACAGGCTTTTTGCAGCAAGCGACCAATAATGCATTAACCGAGGCGCAGCAAAACGACTTTCCTGGACAGGACGGGCAACGAGGCGCTGATATTATTGAGCAAAACGGTTTAATAGAAAAAGCAGGGCGAGGTAAAGCTGGGTTTGACTTCACGCGCTTGAACGCTAACGGTGATGAGCAGGATGCCAGTGCCGATACATGGTCGTGCGTTCGAGATAACGTTACCGGACTAGTATGGGAAGTGAAAACCGACGACGGTGCATTTCAAGACAAAGATTATACATACTCTTGGTATAGCGACGAGGTGAATGGTGGCTTTGAAGGTGATGAGACGGGGGCAAACGCAACTTGTCTGTTAACTAACTGCAATACCTCTGCGTATGTTGAAGCGGTAAATGCGCAAGGCTTGTGTGGCTTTTATGACTGGCGTTTACCTACTCATCATGAACTGTTCTCTTTAATGCACTTGGGCATTGCCGATGATGTTGCTATTGATGAAGATTATTTCCCTAATACAGGTGCAGTATCAACCGAACCGCTTTGGTATTGGACATCCGTGCCTAGTGCTGACGGGGTAAATAGCGACGACGCGCAAAATGCCTGGGCATTAGACTTTGACTCGGGCGTAGATAACTTTCTTAACAAGTCGTCAGCCGCACGTGTTCGTTTAGTAAGAGCGGGGAGATAGTCATGAGTAAAACAGTTAATACGATCGCCAAAAAAGTGATGAAAAAAACAATGATTACTTCAATTAACCTGTTCGCTGCATCAGCATTGCTTATAGGTGCTTCGGTCTCAGTTCATGCTCAGGAATGTCTATCTGATGGGCTTGAAACAACACCAGATGATAATTTTGAAGCGGTTACCACTAGTACCTTACTAGATACCACAACAGATTTGGTGTGGATGCGTTGTTCGGAAGGTCAAACGTGGGATGGCTCTACGTGCAGCGGTGAAGCGGTAAAGTATACGTGGCAGCAAGCTTTACAGCTAGCGCAGCAAGCAAGCAACGATGATTTATTGGGGTGGCGCTTGCCTAACGTTAAAGAGTTGGCAACGTTAACAGAACGAGACTGCGTGAGACCCGCCATTAATAGCTCACTTTTTCCGGCAACGCCGCCAGATGACTTTTGGACTTCTACCCCTTCTGCGGACGATCCAGACCGAGCATGGGTTGTTGCGTTCTTTAACGCTAGCCATTCTATTAAGGAAAAAGACCGATTCATATATGTACGTTTGGTGCGTACTTACACCGATGAATAGGTGTAGGGAAAGATCTACATCCTTTCTTATTAGTCTTTCGTCTAGTATCTGATGCCGAGACTTTTTATCAACAAAGCACGCTCTATAATGCGTGCTTTGTTGGTTTAGGTCTGAACGTTAAAGATGCAGATATTTATCGTTTTCATTAATGAGTCATTTACGTGTTGCGTAAATTAATCATCTCGACATGTTCAACCTGATTTTTAGCACGTTAGACTCATGTTGGCTTTTTATTTCCCAATAAGCTAGCCACAATGATGGTATGAAAATGATATCGCGCCTTAAGGCTCTTCTCTTCACAATTTGTTTATTCGCTGGACTTAGCACATCGGCGCAAGCTGAATATACATGCAACATCGATTTCGCCTACGGTATTGCCGTTAATAGCGAGCAGCTGCGCGTAATGGATAAAACCCGTACTGTGGTTCAAATTAACGACCAAAACCAGCTGTTTATAGGCGGGCGTTGGCAAACCTTAAGCGAACAGGAAAAGCAGTGGCTAAACGAGTACTCTTCAGGTTTACACTATGTGGTTCCCAAAATGATTATTCTGGCTACCGAAGGTGTAGACTTGGCTATTGATACCATTGAACACGTGTATTTAGGTTTAGTTGGTAGCGACCACGATAGCTATGAACGTTTAAACGCTGCTATGAAGCGCGTTCAAAATCGCGTGAAAGATAAATTTAGGCACGCCAGCAATCATTACTTTATCGGCCCTGGGTCGCTGGAAAGCGTGGATGAATTTGTCGATAGTGAAATTGAAGCACAGCTTGAGGAAGCTATTTCGACCTCTGTTGGCGGTATATTGTCTGCAATTAGCGGAATTAATACCGGAAGTGGCGAGGTTAACCAAGAGAAAGTAGCGGAAATTACTCGCCAGCTTAACAACGTAGGTGAGCAGCTTGATGTAGGTGACAAAGCCACAACATTGCGTAAAAAAGCAGAGTGGTTTTGTGAAAAGCTTAAGCGTTTAGACGTTGCAGAAGAAAACCTTCGCGCCAGCGTACCTGCCTTTAAGCCTTACAATATCATTACCAGTCACGACGAAAGCGAAAACTAGGCGCAGTTAAAAGAGTAACACTGTCTAATAAAAGCTAATTTGAATAGAAAAGCCTGCGCGAGCAGGCTTATTCGTTCTAACGTCTTTACTAAGATTTAGAAAAGTACAAAACTTAGAAAAGTAGGGCTAAACGAAACACGACAGTAGCGAGTTGAGATATCTACGTCCCTTTGCAGTTACTTGCCAGTGGCTATCTGAAATAGAAAGTAGCTCTTGGTGATGAGCATCAGACAGTGCGCGTTTAACGTCATCCGTTAACTCAGTACCAGTGAAGTCATTAAAATCACTCATCGGGCAAGGCTCAACTAAACGAAACCTGTTCATAAAGAATTCAAACGGCAGGTCGTCTGCACTAACCAGCGTTTGCGTATCTAAATACGGTCGGCTCATTTCCATATAGCCTCTTGGATGCTTCACTTTAACGGTGCGGTGAATAGTACCGTTCGCTGCATCAGTAATCTTCCCGTGTGCACCGCAGCCAATACCTATGTAGTCGCCAAAGCGCCAGTAATTAAGGTTGTGGCGGCATTGGTGGCCGGCTTTAGCATAGCCTGAAATCTCGTACTGGTGATAACCTGCACGCTCTAATAGGTTATGGCCTTTTTCCTGAATCTCCCAGAGAACATCGTCGTCTGGCAGTTCTGGTGGCTTTGAATAGAAAGGCGTGTTTGGCTCTATAGTTAGCTGATACCAGGAGAGGTGATATGGATTTAACTCAATACCTTGCATTAGATCTGCCATGGCATTGTCGACGCTTTGTTCCGGCAATCCATGCATAAGATCTAAATTAAACGTAGGCAGCCCCGCACTGTGTGCTTGTTTTACCGCATTTTCAGCTTGGCTCTCATTGTGAATTCGGCCTAACACCTTTAAATGCTTAGGCTGAAAGCTTTGAATACCCACTGATATCCGGTTTACGCCTGCCTTATAAAAGCTCGCAAACTTGCCGGCTTCAACGGTACCTGGGTTGGCTTCCATGGTTATTTCAGCTGTGTCACTTAAATTAACACGCTGCTTAACGCCGTTTATGATGTCTGCCATGGCCTTGCTTGAAAACAAACTGGGCGTGCCACCGCCTATAAAGATTGTCTCAATAGGGCGGTCGCCAATGCGTTTTGCATCAATGGCTAAATCGTCCAGTAGATGCGCCACATACTCTTTTTCTGGTAAGTCAGACTTAAGCCCGTGAGAGTTAAAATCGCAGTACGGACACTTTTGAACACACCAAGGGATATGGATATAAAGGCTAAGCGGGGGATTACGCAAAAGTCGCTCTCATATTATCAAGCAAAATCGCTAGGGCGTTGCCGCGATGGCTAATGCGGTTCTTTTCAGCTTTTTCCAATTCTGCAGCAGTACATCCGTGAGTTGGCACGTGAAAAACAGGGTCGTAACCAAAACCGTCGTTACCCGAGCGAGCAGTTAAGATTTCACCTTGCCATTTACCTTGGCTAACCAATGGAACGGGATCTTCAGCATGGCGCATAAACACCAAGGTACAAAAGAAGTGCGCTTTACGCTGAGTCTCACCATCAAGGGCAGCTAATAGTTTGTCGATATTGGTATCGTCAGTAGCATCAGGGCCAGCATAGCGGGCTGAATAAATACCAGGTGCACCGCCAAGCGCGTCAACGACTAAGCCTGAGTCATCAGCAATGGCGGGCAGGCCAGTTACTTGCGCCGCATGACGCGCTTTAATAATGGCATTTTCAACGAATGTTGTGCCTGTTTCAGGCACATCAGATACACCTAATTCTTTTTGCGCCACAACGTCTACACCGTAATCGGCGAATAAGGATGCAAACTCTCGCACCTTGCCTTGGTTACCTGTAGCTAAAACAATTTTTTCTGGGAATTTCATTGTGCCAGACTCCTCGTTTTTTCTTTACTCCTGAAATAAGCTCGAACACACTCATCGAGTACATAAGCTTATTCAGGACGAAGGTTGGGAGTGGTTTGAGCAAACCCTCTGCCGCAGGGATGCGGCAGCGGAGCGCACATGGATGTGTTTACCGCGTGTTTGCGAAAGCCACTCCCAACCTTCGGCCATCGCATCACTCACCCTCTATGTGCTCGAGTTTACTTTTTCTTTTTAGGCTTAGCTTTTGCCTTGGTTTTGTCTTTGGCCTTTACTTTTTTCTTTTTCGGGCCAATTTTAGGCGTTTTATTTTTAGGGCGTAGCTCGTCAATGACGCGGGCTTTTAGTGGCTCGCCCATGTAACGTGCGGTTTTGGCCACCATATCAAAATCGTGGGCTTCAACTAAAGATATTGCAGTACCCTTGGCACCAGCACGACCGGTTCTGCCAATACGGTGTACGTATATGTCAGCTTTGCGCGGCATGTCGAAGTTAATAACGTGGCTTACATTAGGTACGTCGATACCACGAGCTGCAACGTCAGTTGCCAATAAAATTGGTACCTCACCACTTTTAAAGCGAGCCATAGCAGCATTACGCTTGTCTTGTGGCATTTCGCCCTGTAGCCAACACACTGGAATATCTTTAGACGCTAAGAAATCTTTTAGCATCTGTAAGCGGTCGCGAGTTTTTACAAAAACAACAGCAGATGTAGTTGTCTCTTGCTTTAAGATATTTACCAGCAGGGCTTGCTTGTGATTCATGTCATCAGCAAGATGATACCACTGATGAATTTTGTTCTTTTCTTTGCGCGATGGATTAGCTTCAACGACTTCAGGGTTGTTAAGAATATCGTGGGCGAAGGTTTTAACCCCTTTACCTTCTAAGGTGGCAGAGAACAGTAGGTTTTGCTTGCGCCAGCGTGCTTCGGCCGCAATCTGGTTCACTACTGTTGAGAAGCCCATGTCTAACATGCGGTCAGCTTCATCAAGAATTAAACACTCGATATCGCGGCAATCTGCGGCTTCTTTTTCGATGTGTTCAAGCAAGCGACCTGGTGTAGCCACAAGAATATCAAGATTCTTGCTTAAGGTTTCTTTGTCGGTACCGTAGTTAATACCACCGGTTATCACGCCGCACACAATTTGCGTGTGCTTTGTTATTGCTAGGGCTTGTTCGTAAACCTGTAACGCCAATTCACGGGTAGGCGTTAAAATAAGAATACGCGTAGCACCAGGCTGTCTGCGCGGATAATCAAGTAAAAACTGGCATGCAGGCAATAAGAATGCTGCTGTTTTACCTGTACCTGTTGGAGCAGAAGCCAAGATATCTCGCCCATCTAACGCATGGGGGATGACCAGTTCTTGAATGCTAGTTGGAGTTTCAAACCCCATATCGGCGACTGCGTGACACAGTGCTTCGTCTAATTCGAGTTCTTCGAAAGTCATAGTATAAAAAACGCTCTAAATGAATGGGGCGTATTGTAGCATTGCTACACCAAAACATTGAGAAAAACTGGCGTTAAATTCGCACACCGTAGGTAAATACACATTCTGGCGCTAACGGGTTGGCACTGTTGGCGTTAAGTAAATGCAAGTGGGTTAAATCGAGCTTACTCACTTTATCCTCACTTTCAACCCGTGAAATTTCGAAGTAGTAGTCAGTTTACAGTTCTGGACCAATGGAATTAAAGGGGGTTGGCTATTGCGCGGTAATCCCAGCTTTGAAGCACGCCATCAGAGGAGAGGGTAACAACAACACCATCCTCATTAAGTGTAATAGCGTGAGTGGTGGCTTCGCTTGAATAGCGTTTAATTTCCCATGAGGCTATCTCTTCGCCAGAGTTAGCATTCCATAGCGTCACCACTGATTTGGGTGATGTTGTCATTAGGTAGTCTCCGTTTTCTAAAAATAACCCTTTTCGGAAAAAGCGGAAACGTTCCATAAATTGCAGTTCAGCCACAACTTCATGGGTGGTGAGATTAATAATTTCATGGCTGTTCAGCGCATCGGATATAAAAGCTCGCTGAGCTCTATTGTCTAGCACTGAAGCAGTAACACGACTGCGATACTGCCTTTCTAGCAACACATCGTTTCTATCTAAATCCCATAAAAACCAGCGCTTATCTATTCCTCCAGAAAACGCATAGTCATCAGAAATATAGCCGACATGGAGCACATTCATTGTATTGTGCTGGTATTGCAATGCAGTGCCGTTATCAAAATTTAGTAGCAATACGGTACCATCGGTCATACCAACGAGTGCACTGTCACCATGGTGGGATAGGGAAGTTGATGACGCTGTGGCGCCAGGATCTTTACCACTAAAATACCAACTACCTACCACATCACCTGAGTGCAAGTTAATCAGTGTAGTGCTCCAATAACCTGTGAGCGCTAACCATGCTTTGTCTTTAGAAAACGCAATGAGATGCAGTGACTCTTCATCAAGCACTTCACTACGCCACTTGTAGCGCTCTCGTTTTTCATGAACATCCCAAACAGACACTGAGGAATCGTCAAAAATGAATGCCGCAAGACGGGCATCTTCTGAAAGCGCAGCTTTCCTCACAGGCTCTTGGGTAAAGCGGAACTCGTGAACAGGTAATATGCGCGTCTCTTCAGTGCAACCAGTAAGCGTAAGGAGTACGATGAAAAGTAAATAAGAAACTGGTGACGCTAAAGGTGAGAGAAAGCGTCCGTTCGTTTTTCTTTCGATCATTGCTATAGCACAATTATGTATTAATAAAGGCAATAGCGTTTAGCTTGGCTTGGTTTAGCGCTTCTTTGATTTCGGGGCCTTTAACGCCCGTGGCAATGATGTCTTGCACATTTACTTGGTTGGCGGCTGCCAACGCATCTTCGATGCGCTTTTGTTGGTGTTGCCAGTCTACGCCTTGGTTTTGCGCATAAGCTGCAAAAGCGCTAAGTAATAATGTAAAGCGTTCTTCTCTTCGCCATGCATCACAGCCATTGAATAAGGCAAGCAAATCGGAGGGAGAGATCTGTGTATTTAAAAGGAAGCCTTTAAATTTGCAGGCAAGGCTGACAATTTCACTAACTTGGTTCTGCACTTTCAAACGGTCACACAAACGTTTAGCTTCTTCCTCATCAAGGTGAGAGAGCAGGGCTGTAAACCTTATTATCAGCCTAGCAGTTTCTGAATCAGTGCTTTTGGCGAGGCTTTCTTTTTCAGCCTTTTCGAGGGTTACCGCCGCTTTTAACGTTTCCAGACCAGTATCTAGCTTACTTTCAAGTTCAGCAAACCAGTCATTAAGGCCATGAGCTTGGTTCAATACAGTGAAAAAAACATGGGGTGTTTTCTCTAAAAGACTTCGCTTTGTTTCTTGCCATACGCGCTCTGCACTTAGCGCGCTTAATTCGCCGCTTTGGGCCATTTTCTTCATAAGTGCCATAGTTTCATTGGCAATGGTAAAACCCAGATAGGCATAGCGTGTTGCAAAGCGTGCTACGCGAAATACCCGAAGCGGGTCTTCACTAAAGGCTTCTGATACGTGGCGAAGTATACGGTTTTCTAAATCTTTTTTACCACCATAAGGGTCGATAAGGTTACCAAGGTTATCTTGGGCTATCGCATTAACGGTAAGATCTCGGCGCAGTAAGTCTTCTTCCAGAGTTACGGTGCTTGATGCATCGCACACAAAGCCCGTGTAGCCTTTCCCTGATTTACGTTCAGTGCGAGCTAGCGCATATTCTTCCTGTGTTTTTGGATGTAAAAAAACAGGGAAGTCTTTGCCTACTTGGGTATAACCCTGGCTAAGCATTTCTTGCGGTGTGGCGCCCACCACTACATAGTCGCGTTCTACAACTTTTCTGTTCAACAGTGCGTCACGTACTGCGCCACCAACGAGATATACTTGCATGCTATTCCAATCGAATTTTTGTCAGTAAAAGTTAGACGTGCTGATATTTGGCGTATAACCGTATTCAGCAGTCTTAATTTATAGTGGCGCAGTATAGCAATGTTACAAATAAAATTCGTCGCCACATCGTTATGCGCTTTCACTTCAAGGTTGCGTCTGGTAGTTTAATCGTCGTTAAAAATTAAAACAGATAGGCGCTTCAGCAACCATGTATTTGAACTACTTCGGGTTAAATGACAATCCTTTTTCGATTGCGCCTAACCCCGATTATTTGTATATGAGCCCAAGACACAAAGAGGCATTAGCCCATTTGACCTTCGGCCTTAGGGAAAGCGGTGGCTTTGTGATGCTCACCGGAGAAGTGGGCACTGGGAAGACCACAGTTTCAAGAAAATTGTTGCAGCAGCTACCGGACAATACCCAGGTAGCTATGATATTGAACCCTACCTTATCTGCTCTTGAGCTATTAGCTACGGTTTGTGATGAACTAGGCTTACCCTATACACCAGAGAAGGCCAGCCTTAAATATTTTACTGATTTAATTTTGTCTAAGCTGGCCGAAAATCATCAAGCAGGCATTAACACGGTACTTATGGTAGATGAAGCGCAGCATCTACTGCCTGAAGTACTAGAACAACTCCGTTTATTGACCAACCTTGAAACAAACCGTGAAAAGTTGTTAAAGGTCGTACTGATTGGACAGCCTGAATTACAGCAGCTGTTAAAGCGCAACGAGTTGCGCCAGCTTGCCCAGCGTATTACTGCTAGGTATCACTTGCTGCCCTTAACTGCGCCTGAGGTAAGTGCCTATATTGCGCATCGCTTAAGCGTAGCCGAAGGTGATATCAGTATTTTCAGTAAGTCTACCTTACGCGCGGTGCATCAAATTACTGGTGGAATTCCAAGGGTAATTAACTTGCTGTGCGACCGAGCCTTAACCTTATCTTTCACAAAGCAGCATGCGGTTGTGCAAAAGCCTATATTCTTGGCCGCGGCTGAGCAAATTCTAGGTGCAGATGTAGTAAGTCAACGGGTGCAAAGTCAGCGTAAATGGTATCTAGCATCGGCGTTTGTTTTGGCCATTGTTTTCGGTTACGGGTTAGGGAGCTTGTATGTCTAATATCGTTACCATAGAAAATCTAACGCCCGGCATGGTGATTGTCCAAATCATCAAGCAGAACGGGCCGGTTAAAATTAGAAAGTCGGGCTTAGTGACCAGCGACGCCATGGTGCAGGGCCTGTCTGAAATGGGTGTGCAAGAAGTTGAAATAGACCCTGAGCAAACCGTGGAAATAGCACCTGCAACAACACATCACAGAACGCAAACCCAAGCTTTGCTTCGCGGAGAGCACGATACAAGCGCCACGTTTGATAAATCGCTTAATGAGCAGTTTAATCGCAGTTTGTTTTTGCCAACAGTAGAAGGGTTACCGTCGGCGTGGAAGCTGTACACTAAGCAAGTAGCGCTTTTTGCTGTAGTTATACTTGGCGGCTTATGCATTGGCTTTTCCGCAGCTACCGCCAAACGCTGGTGGCCGATGTTAACGGCGCCCGCGGCGGCACCTACGACAGCGTCCGAAGCCAGTGCTTCAAAGAAAGACAAAAGCGATGATACTTCGGAGCTTGTCGCTACGCAAAAAGGTAGCGAAATGCCCGCTGCTTCGGAAAGTCAAAGTGAACAAACACAACCTACAGACCAGACAGGTACACAAAGTGACAGTTCGAATGTTCCTAAAGACGAAGCTGTCGATATAGTTGCCAACACGCCCTCTTCTAGCGAAGCAGCCATTGAGCCAAATACCCAGCCTGACATTGCGCGAAGCAATAAAGCAGATGAAAATGTAGCGGCTACACAGGGTGATAATTCAAGCGACACTCTGTCTTCGCAAGATTACGAAGGAAAAGTGTTAAACGAATCCGAAGCTCAATCTGACGTATCGGTGTCGCCAGAGCTTATGGCGCGCTTTAACGCTGCTGTGGCAGCTTTGGATTCAAAAGCGCAAGACGATACACCCGCCGAGGAAGAAACAAAAATCACAGTTAAGGACGACCTGCCTCGTGTCGATCAGTTGCCCGTTCGCTTGTTAACGCGCCTTCCTACGATGAATTTTAGTGCACACATGTATGCTTCTCGACCAGCCGATAGGTGGGTCAGAGTAAATGGACGTCAGATAGGCGAGGGCGACTGGATTGCCGATAGAGTGCAAATTGTGAATATTGAAGCGCAGCGCGTAGTGCTTTCTTTTGAAGATGAAATTTTTACCATGGCGGCATTAACTGACTGGTAGTCGTTTCATCGATTAAAGTAGAAATACCCATCAGAAATACTGTGCTTACTATGTAAAAATGCCCTGTATCCAGGGCCTTTATGCAATATTTATCTTTGCCAACAATATGCCTGAAATGGGTTTACAGCGGCATTTGATTTACGAAAACGTCTTTGAAAAATTTAGGCAGGTTTAAGCTGAACTCTTCTGGGCGAACCCCTGAAACAATCTCATCATCATATTGGCTTAAATCAATTCGTTTCACTTCATTAAAATGTTGTGAGGTAACGCTGTAGAAAGTCATAACGTGAGGGCTTACTGGATCTTTAGGGTTAATTTTACTTACGATCCCTAACTTTCCGCTTTTAAGGCGAACCAATGAACCTACAGGGTGCACACCAATACATTGTATAAATTGTTTTACCAGCTCCTGATCTAAGTTCTCCGTCGCCGTAAGGCGTTTAAGTGCTTGTGTAGGAGTAATGCTGTTTTGATGAATGCGGTTAGATGTCATGGCATCGTAAGCATCTACGATAGCGGCAATACGGGCGAACTCAGAAATTTCTTCACCGACCAGCCCATTAGGGTAGCCGCTACCATCCACGCGCTCGTGATGTTGTTTAATGATGCGTAGCGACAGATCGGAAATATCACCGCATTGTTCAACTAGGTCTGCACCAATCTCTACATGGGTTTTCATTACTTCCCAATCGTTGCTAGACAATTCACCTGTGTTGTTGCGAATTTCATCAGGTAGCGAAGACATGCCGATATCCATTAAAAGAGCACCTAAACTTACCTGCTCAGTAGTGTCTCTGTCGAAGCCTAGAAACTCACAGAAAATACCGCTAAGTACACTGCAATTGATGCTGTGTTCTAAAAGGTATTGGTCTGTATCTTTGATCATGGTAAGGCAGCTGAGCGCGTCCTTATTGTCAAATACACTTTCTATGAGGCTGTGGGATAGCGACTCCATGGGAGAAAGATCGGTAACTGCACCTTTTTGAAGTGATTTTAGAAAGCTGCTCTGTATGGTAAGCGCACTATTGTAAAGTTCACTCGCCTCATTAATTGAATCACGGCCTAATGACTTAACCGGAGCTTTTGTAGGTTGTGGTGTTTCTTCTTTTGGTGGCTCTGGCGCTTCTGGCGTTTTAGGAAGCTTTGACTTGGCTAGGTCTACTTCTACTGTAAGAATTCCCTTAGCTCTAAGACTATCAATGATAGCTTGAGTTTTTACAATGCCCTTAGAGCGCATTTTAAGTGAACCCGTTTGTTCAAGTACTTGATTGACGTACATCCCAGGCTGCAAATCATCAATGGGTACCTGTTCTAACATTATCTCTCCTGTACGGCACGGTGTTGCCATAGCCTTTTACTACATTAGAGACAAATAATACGATATTCCAGTGAAAAAAGTGAGGTGTTTATTAACCTTTAGTATAGTTAAGTCTTGCTGTTTCAATGCATATACTTTTTATCAAGCACACAAAAAATAAGAAACGTTGCTTCTTATTAGGCAGCAACATTTAGCATTTAGTCGTGACGCACCTTGAAGCAGCGAGAAGCTTAGATAAATGCTTGGAAGGAAAAAATAAAAAAGCGCTACCTTGCGGTAGCGCTCTTTTTCAAGCTCTTGACCCATCCTAAATAGCGTTGACACTTTTCAAACTTAATTTGGAGAGTGTTATGAAATCAGATAGTAAAAGAACTCAACGAGATTATTCTCTCGCTTTTAAATTGGCAGTTGTAGACCAAGTTGAA
>NZ_JADOEK010000037.1:0-862 GCF_027563165.1 Alteromonas sp. PRIM-21
CACCACAGCTTTTCGCAGACTTACACGTCCTTCATCGCCTCTAACTGCCAAGGCATCCACCGTATACGCTTCGTCACTTAACCATACAACCCCAAACAGCCTTTTGACTTCTGTCTAAGTTATGTCGCATGCATGACAAGCTAATCGGAAGAATTGCCTTGCTATCAATAAATTGATAACAAGCAATTCAGTCAAGTAGAGTAAAAAGCCATCTTTCGATTTCTCAGTTACTCAATTTTGATTGATTACTATTAATATCAGCTTTCCAAATTGTTAAAGAACTATCGTGCAAAATCATGACGCTTTTTGTCATGACTTTTGCGCAAGGAGGACCTACATTACTCTTTCAAGTATCGTAAATGCTCCCTCAGGGTAAAAAACCCTAATCAATCTTTACTGAAACAGTAAATATTCATTAGGATTTCGGGTCCAACGTGACAGGTTTCTACCTTTGTTACCTTCCTTTTATAAAGTAAGGAAATGGTAGGCTTGGGCAGACTTGAACTGCCGACCTCACCCTTATCAGGGGTGCGCTCTAACCAGCTGAGCTACAAGCCTTCAGTTTCTAAGCTTGTTAACAACAAACTCAGTGTCAAGTAGATGGTGGAGCTAAGCAGGATCGAACTGCTGACCTCCTGAATGCAAATCAGGCGCTCTCCCAGCTGAGCTATAGCCCCATAAACTTGTGTCGTTCTTCATTTTAAACAAGACTATCTGTGTAGGCACTGCATCAAGGCGTCTATCGACGTAATGGTAAGGAGGTGATCCAACCCCAGGTTCCCCTAGGGTTACCTTGTTACGACTTCACCCCAGTCATGAAACACAAAGTGGTAATCGTCCTCCCGAAGGTTAGACTAACTAC
>NZ_JADOEK010000017.1:0-83261 GCF_027563165.1 Alteromonas sp. PRIM-21
TGGTAGCGGAGTCAGTGGCAATATATAATGAAAAACGCCCGCATCTGGCCCTTAAATACAAAACGCCCGATGAGATACATCGGGCGTTCTAAACAAAATAAGTGTCAACTTATTCTAGGACTAGTCACAATATTCGTTCAGGCAGCGGTTTAGCCGTCAACCTGACCGCAGAAACGGTAACCTTCACCGTGGATAGTTACAATCAATTCTTCATCTGTTGGATCTGACTCGAAGTGCTTACGAATACGACGAATAGTAACGTCAACCGTACGGTCATTTGGACGAAGCTCGCGACCTGTCATTTCCATAATTAGCTGTTCACGGGTAAGGATCTTACCTGGGTTGCTTAGGAAAAGGTGAAGGGCACGGAATTCACTACGAGGTAGACGGAATTCTTTACCGTTAGGAGAAATCAATGAACGGCTGTCACCGTCAAGAGTCCAACCGTTAAAGCTTACACGGCTTGGTAAATCGTCATCTTCTGAAGAGTTTGTTGTACGAGACAGTAAGTTGCGCGCGCGGATAGTTAATTCACGAGGGTTGAACGGCTTAGTCAGATAGTCGTCTGCGCCAATTTCAAGACCTAGAATGCGGTCAACGTCGTTGTCACGGCCCGTTAGGAAGATAAGGCCAACGTTTTTACGATCACGTACTTCACGGGCTAAAATCAGGCCGTTTTTGCCTGGTAGGTTGATATCCATGATAACCAAATTGATAGCGTGATTCTCGAAGAAATCATGCATTTGATCACCATTTTCGGCTTCAAATACATTATACCCTTCCGCTTCAAATAAACTCTTAAGCGTGGTACGGGTTACCACCTCATCTTCAACAATTAACACATTTGGCGTCTGCATGGTGTTTTACACTCTTTCTAAAATACGATTTAAGCAACTAACTGGTTAAATTTTAATATTCATGTACTTGATTGCAAGTAACTTGTGAATATTCTTACTGTTAAGGTATTGGGGTTAGCCAATAAAAATCAAGAAAAGTTCATACTTTATACAACTATTCTCATGTTTTCGCATTAACAACAGGGAAGATAATGACAAATTCTACCCCGTTGCCCTCCTCGCTGGTAATCGATATTGAACCATTAAGGGCCTGCGTAACTAAGTTGTATACTAAGTGCATTCCCAATCCTGAACCGCCTTGCCCACGTTTAGTAGTAACAAAGGGGTCAAAAATCCGCTTGCGGATTTCCGGGGAAATGCCTTTTCCGTTATCGGTATAAACCAGCTTGAGCTTATCACTGCTAACCAACTCGGCACTAATATCAATGGTGCCTTTATCCATAGACTCAAACCCATGGATAACCGAATTCATTATTAAATTAATCAAAATTTGATTTATTGGGCCAGCCTTCGTTTCAACGCTAAGGGTAGGGTCGCAATTTACGTTGATGTTGTGTTTTAATTTTTTGAGTCGAGGCTGCAATGACAACAGTATCTCATTAACTAGCTGTACAACGCAAAAACTTCTACTAGATTCTGAGGTTTGATCTACGGCAACCTGCTTAAAACTACTGATAAGCTCTGCAGCTCTGTTCAAGTTACGGTAAATAATATTGAGGTTTTCGTTACTTTCTTCCAAGAAGCGCTTCATTGCGCTGGCTTTTAGCGTTTTATTTTCAAAGTCTTTCTGAATAACAGCCAACCTGTCTAACATCATGGTTGATGCAGTTACGCCTAAACCTATTGGTGTATTAACTTCATGTGCGACACCGGCAACCATATCGCCGAGGGACGCCATTTTTTCATTCTGCACGATTTGCCGCTGAAACTGGTGCAGCTTTTCTAATGTTTGAATAAGCTCTTGGTTCGCGTCTTTAAGTGCTGTTGTTCGATGGCTGACCATATCTTCAAGACTGGCATTAAGTTTTCTGTGCTGCTCCTCTGCCTGTCTTTGTTTTTGCATGTATTCTTGCATGCGCAGCAGCAATACGTTCACCGCATCAGCTAAAATATCGAGCTCTTTAATGCTAGAGCCCTTAGCGCGAGCTGAATAGTCACGCTGTCGCGACGTGCGTTGTAAAAAATTGGCGATACTTTCCACCGGGCCAGTTACAAAGCGCTGCATTCTTAGTGCAGAGTAAAGGCTTATGGCTAACAGCACTAATGCTACTGCTAAATTTAGCCAAATTGACTTCCCTACCAGTTGGTTAAAGTTGTCTGAGGAAACCCTTAAATATACCCAACCTAACTGGATGTTGGTCTCTGGGTCGAATACTTTTGCACTCAGTTCAAGGTAATGCCCGTTATCAGCCAGTATTGGATTCATAACCATGGAAGCTAACTGGTTTTCCTTGCCACCTAATAAAAGCTGCCCCTCTTTATTGTACGAGGCAAAAATTTCTGGCTGCGATGTGCCATTTTGGGCTTTGTACACGTGAGCATTGAGTACATGCTCTGCAGCTGTAAGGTTGCTTAACGCAACTTCTATACGTTCAGGGGTTTCATCATATAGATAGGTAGATGAGCTTCTAGCGACCAACTTAGCCAGCATCATTGCGTTAGATTCAAGCTCATGGCGATAGGTTTTTATTTGGGTATAAACAGCAAGGCCCGATAACACTGCAATTGAGAAGGTAATAATAGACATTACCACCCAAAGAAAGAGGCTTTTTATAGAAAGCTTTACTGCCTTATCCGTCATACCTGCCTTGTGTACTGACCGTTCACGTCATCCGTTTTTTAATAGTGGCGCAAAAGTAGGCAAAAAGAAAGGCGCTTATAAACAATAATTAATGTAGAAGGTTACAGAACTATAACCTATTTTCACTACGGTTTTTTATACGCTTATATCGCCACTGCTTATAGTGAAGTCAGTGTTCCAATAAGGGGGTAAAACGATAAAATTAAAACAATAGCGACTAATTTGTCGCCGATAAATAAAGCTGCTGATAATGTTTTGCAGACGCTTCCCACGTAAAGCGAGTTCTCATGCCCCGTTGCTGCATTGCCCTAAACTTGCCCTTATCTTCATAGAAAGCCAGCAGAGCACGACGAATACAAGCTAACAGAGCATGCGGCGTAGGTTCATCAAACACAAAACCTGTACCTTCACTATCGTTGCTATAGTCAATGACCGTGTCTTTAAGCCCTCCTACTGAGCGCACAATAGGGATAGTGCCGTAAGCCAAGCTGTACATTTGATTTAATCCGCATGGTTCAAATTGTGAAGGCATAAGGAAAAAGTCAGCGCCAGCCTCTACTAAGTGAGCATGTTCTGAACTAAACCCGTTAATAAAAGCGAACTTGTCAGGATGTTGTTGGGCAAACTCACCAAGATCCATACACACTTTAGGATCGCCTGTACCTACAATAACTATTTGAATATTGTGTTTAATAAGGTCATCTAAGATTGGCAGTATATATCCGAAACCTTTTTGCTCTGTAAGGCGGCATACCATTCCAATAAGCGGAATGTCGCTGTTCTCAGGCAGTGCTGACTTTTCCTGCAAAACCCGCTTACAGGCGGTTTTTGGATGAAGGTTATCTACACTGTAGTGCTCTGGCAAAAAGGTATCTGTTTCGGGGTTCCACTGGGTGTAATCACAACCATTTAGAATACCGCTTAGATCGGCTTGACGATTTACAAGGCGTTCGTGGAGCCCGTGACTGCCTAAGTCGGTAAGCAGTTCTCTTGCATAGTTAGGACTTACAGTCGTCACTTTTGAGGCAAACTCAATACCGCTTTGCAGCATGTTGATGTACCCGCCGTGTACTTGCGCCAAAATGTTTGGGTGATGCCGAAGAAACGGGATGGTTTCTAGCTTGTGTACGCCCTGAAACGCAGCATTGTGAATAGTGAATATTGTTTTGGTGCTATCGAAATACCCTGATTTGTCGTGGGTAAGTAAAAACGGCAGCATAGCCGTGTGCCAATCATGGCAGTGAATAATATCCGGCTTTTTATCAATCGCTTTTAACGTTTGAAGGACGGCGCCACTGAAAAAACTGAAGCGTTCACCATTATCTTCATATGCTTCAAAGGCATTGGCATATAGCCCTTCACGCATAAAGAAGTCGGGTGCATCTACAAAATAAACTGGAATGCCATGCCATTGCATGTAGCGAATATCGAAGTGGTACACTTGCCCTTCAGTGAACAGGGTTTGCTGCTCGGCTACCGTGGGCAGGTTCAATTGCTCTGCCAGTACTTGGTAATAAGGCATTATTATCGTGATGCTTTCGCCCATACTATGTAGTGCGAGAGGGAGCGCTTTGCCAACGTCAGCAAGTCCGCCAGTTTTGACCAACTCTTCAACTTCTGAAATAGCAAATACAATATTCACAGTTAATCTCCCAGAGCGTACATGTAGTGCACTCGTAATGCTTAAGTTAAGTGTACGAAAAGCGCTGAGTGCCACTGTGAAGTATCCACAATGGCATAAGCAACAGGTAGAAAAGCTAAGTTAGCATAAGCCAATGGCTTTTTTAATTATAAAGCTGCCTGATAAACAGAAAATTGAGATGTTTGTGCCGTGGTATAAACCGTTTGGAAGTGCTCAGCGAGCAAACCAGGGTAGGGTAAGAATCGGTTTGCCACCATTTGCATAGTGCCACCACGGCTTAAGGTTGCCTTTGCATCTGAGATAAATCGCTTCGTAATGGTGTAGTCGGTTTTAATGCCGGTGTGAAACGGTGGGTTGGTGACAATATGCTGAACTTTATGGGAAAGCCCATGCAAACCATCCGCAGCATATAAGGTTGCTGACAATCCGTTTTCAGCCAGGGTCAAAGCACTACAATACACCGCAAGCGCGCTCACATCGGTAAGATGCAGCTTTAAATGCGGGTATTTAAGCATAATGTAGCTACCAACAACGCCAGCACCACACGCGAAATCTAGTACTTCACCGCTTAGTGACGTCGAAAGCTTTTCAAGCAGTAGCTCTGTTCCCGCATCCAGTTCTTTATAACTAAAAACGCCAGGCATAGAGGCTACATCCCAAGCTGTACCTTCAACGTGGTAGGTATTCATATCAAGCCAAGCATCGGGCTCAAAGGCAAGATGAGGCTCTTCAATTATAACGGTAATCAGGCTGCAGTGACGCGCCGAATCAACTTTTTGCGTAGGGCCATATTGTTGCATTAACTTAGCGGCACTTTTAATACCGCCTTTGTTTTCACCAACCACATGAATACGGCCATGTTGGCCAACCATACTGGCAGCCATTCGCAGTAACATTTGAAAATGGGTTTTTGCTTTAGGTAAGAAAATCATCACGTCAGTGTGAGATTTTTCTAAAGCCAAGAAAGGCGCAAAAATATGGGTATGATTGCCAACCTTTTGCGTTATCTCAAAGCCTGTGCGCGTAATGTCTCTGCTATCAAACGACACAGAAGGTATGACGCGCACGCACTCCGAAAAAATATCGAAATACTGGTGAAGAACCGTTACGTTATGCGATTTGAGACCGTCTAGGAAATACGCGTCAGCCGGGTTGATAAATGCCCACTGGCCTTCATCGAAAAGCGCGATATTACGTTCTAACAGCTGGCTTTGAGGAGATAAAATCATTACTTAGTACGCTCGAAAATTAGATCCCACACGCCGTGGCCTAGCTTTTGACCGCGAGTTTCAAACTTAGTGATTGGACGGTAGTCCGGTCGAGGCACATAGTCACCGTCAGTTGCAGTGTTGGTGTAACCGTCGGCGTTGGTCATGACCTCTAACATATGCTCAGCATACTGTTCCCAGTCGGTCGCCATATGAAAGCAGCCGCCAATAGCTAACTTGGTGCGAACTAACTCAACAAATTCGGGCTGAACGATACGGCGCTTATGGTGACGCTTTTTGTGCCACGGGTCTGGGAAAAACAATTGCAGGCGCGACAATGAACCATCTGGAATCATATTTTTAAGCACTTCAACGGCGTCGTGCTCCATTACACGCAAATTTTCGACGCCTTGCTCACTAGCATCGGCTAAGCATGCGCCAACACCGGGGCGATGTACTTCAATGCCAATAAAATCTTTCTCTGGCGCGTTCGCCGCCATCTCAACTAATGACTTACCCATGCCAAAGCCGATTTCCACTACAACAGGCGCACTTCGGCCAAAAATCTCTGACAGCGATAATGGTCTGTCAGCGTAGTCAATGCCCTTACTTGGCCAGTGATCTTCCAACGCCTTTTCTTGTGCTTTGGTAAGTCTACCTTCGCGTTTTACGAAGCTTTTTACCTTGCTTACATATACTCCAGCGGCTTCTGCTTCCGCCTGACTTTTGAATTGCCTCATTTGCAATGCCTTTCTAACCCAATTTTCTGGTGGCGCATTATCCACTTACCCACGGCTTATGCAACGCTATAGTGGTAAAAATGCTGTAATTTTATACGCTAATTTGTTTAGCAATAATAGACGCTACGGCGTTAGGTTGCTCAAGTACCAACATATGCCCCGCTTCACTAACAGTGTGGAAAGCAGCTTTGGGTAACCCGCTTTTAAGTTGCTTTATTGCTTCTGCTGGAGCAATTGCGTCTTGTTGGGCGGTAATAAAGGTTACAGGCGCATTGATCTTTGCGAGTGCTTTAACGGTACTTTCTCGTGGCGTGGTGGCTAGCGTGTGATTAAGCAATGTTGTTTTGCCTAAATCTTGTGCCATTGATTTAACAACGCCTGCCACATTTTCATCGTCCAAACGTGAGGGGTGAATAAACCGTGAGAGGTAGGCATCATTGTCGGGTTTAAAGTTTCCTTGCTTAAGCATGGTAGTCAGCTGCTTACGCTTGGCAATTTCTTCTTTTGACAAACCTTCTGGGTTGTAGCCTATGAGCGTAACAGAGGCTACATTGGCAGGATTGCGCTGTGCGACTAGTGCAGCTATAAACCCGCCCATCGAGTAACCTACAAGGTGCACTTTTTCGTCATCGAGAATACGGTCTTCACTTAATGCCAGCATTTCTTCTTGTGACGCTGCCCATTGAAGCGGCACATATCTGCGCTGTGAAATATTCAATGTGCGCCATAGTGGCAGAAACACGCGCTCGTCGCAGAGTGTACCGGGAAAAAACAAAACAGGGTGCTGCACAGACACGTGTGCTCCTTAACATTAAACTAGCTAGTTACATGCTACCATAGCGCGCTAGTTAATGAATGGTCGCTAGACAGAAAGCATTAAGCTTTATTAGTAAAAGAATAAACAGTAGCTATATCCATATAGATGATTATGACAGAACAAAAATATACAGGAAGCTTTGCGGAGCGAGTGCTTGCATGGTTTGGCAAGTATGGGCGAAAACACTTGCCTTGGCAGCAAGAAGTAACGCCTTATAAGGTATGGGTATCGGAAATTATGCTCCAGCAAACCCAAGTTACTACGGTAATTCCTTATTTTGAGCGTTTTATGGCGTCGTTCCCCACGGTGCAAGACTTAGCTAAGGCATCCCAAGACGATGTGCTCCATCATTGGACAGGGCTTGGTTACTACGCAAGAGCAAGAAACTTGCACAAAGCGGCAAATACGCTGGTGGATAAGTATGACGGAGAATTTCCCTACAGCCTTGAAGAAGTCATGGATTTACCCGGCATAGGTCGCTCTACTGCGGGTGCCATATTGTCGCTGTCTCGCAACATGCGCTTTCCTATTTTAGATGGCAACGTGAAGCGTGTGCTGGCGCGTTACTACGCAATAAGCGGGTGGCCGGGGCAAAAAAAAGTAGAAAACCAACTTTGGGAGGTGGCAGAGAAAAACACGCCTACCAACCCAGAAGGTGGACGCTGTGCCAACTATACTCAGGTGATGATGGACTTGGGCGCAATGATCTGTACGCGAAGCAAACCAAAGTGTGATGAGTGCCCGCTTCAGACCGACTGTATAGCCTATGCCCAAGGCGCGCAAACCGAGTACCCGGGCAAAAAGCCGAAAAAAACGCTACCGGAAAAATCCACTTTTATGATGGTGGCACAGTTCAATAGCCAAGTGTATTTAGAACAGCGTCCTTCAACAGGCCTCTGGGGTGGTTTGTATGGTTTTATCGAGGTATCTTCAATAGAAGAGGGTATTGAGCAGCTTAACAAACGGGGAATCACAGTTGAAGAGACCCGGGAGCTTGAAGGCTTCCGCCATACCTTTAGTCATTTTCATTTAGATATCACCCCGGTAGTGGCCGTGGTAAACTCTGCTCCAACAAAACGCGTAGCTGAAACGGCATATCGCTGGTTTTCGTTGAACGAGCCTATTGAAGTTGGTTTAGCGGCACCCACAACCAAGATAATTCAGCAGTTAATGCGTTAGGCTTGTAAAGGTAGCCTTGTATTAATTGCTAAGCAGATAGCGAACGAAAGGAAATAACATGGCAAGAACGGTATTTTGTCGCAAGCTTCAAAAAGAAGCAGACGGCTTAGATTTCCAACTTTATCCGGGTGAACTGGGTAAGCGTATTTTCGACAACATTTCTAAAGAAGCATGGGCCGAATGGCAAAAGAAACAAACCATGCTAATTAACGAACATAAGTTAAATATGATGGAGCCGAATGCCCGTTCATTTTTGGAAGAAAAAATGTCGGCATACTTGTTTGACGATGTAGAGCCTACGATTGAAGGCTATGTTCCGCCTGAAAAATAAGCAAAAAAGCGTTTTTTGAGCAAACAATGCGCAAACAGTAATAAAAGCGCAAAAAAAGCGAGAAAAACGGTTGACTTGTGAAGGCGAAAACCGTTTAATACGCACCCACAGCAGGACAGGCAGTAAACGCCTAGAACGCTAACAAGTTTCAGCCTCGATAGCTCAGTTGGTAGAGCAGCGGATTGAAAATCCGCGTGTCCCTGGTTCGATCCCGGGTCGAGGCACCATCATTGGAACCTGATAGTTTATTGAAAACTATCAGGTTTTTCCATTTCTGGGCCTTGTCTTTTTCAATCAGCAGACCATTGATTGTCACAAAGTGTGACGATTTTTTGTCACAACCTGACTTTGTGACAAAGGTTTCATTTTTTTCTTTTACAATATTGTTTGCTTGCTGTGACAAATAACTCAGCGATGGATGTGTGTATCGCTGAACCATTTCTAACGTTTTCCAGCCCCCTAATTCTTTAATAGCTAATAAGTCGGTGCCACTCTCAGCATGGCGTGATGCCCAATTATGACGTAAGTCGTGAAAGCGCAGCCCATCTAGACCAGCAGCTTTTGTCGTCCTAGCCCATATTCTCCTATTTAAGTCTTTAATAGGCGAATTATCATAATTGAGAAAAACAAATACGGAATTTTTCGAGTTATGCAAAGAACTCAGTAGTTCGAAGACTACATTGTTCATCGGTATAAGGACTGAAGAGCCGCTTTTGTGAGAATCCGCATCTACTTTCAGGGTTTGATGCTCCAAATCGACATGAGTCCATTTCAGGCCAATGATATTAGAGGCACGGAATCCGGTTGCTAGGGCAAATATGATGATAGGTTGCAGAAAGGCTGGGGCACAATCAATGAGGCGAGCAGAATCTTTCTCAGTAAGCTTATAGAAGCTTTTTTCTCGCTCTTTGTGGGTTTTCAAATGGGGGACGCGATCAATCCACTCCAACTCTTTATGAATGAAATTTAAAAAGCTTTTGATCTCTGCGAGGTATCTATTCTTCGTTGCTAAAGTGACGGCGGTCTTCTTCACTAACGTCGTCAGAATAAGCTTAGAATTAATTTCGGTTAATGGAATATTTGCTAGATATTGAGACCACCAGGCTAGCTTTTTCGTCTTTTCATCAATGGTCTTGTTTGTTTGCCTGGATTCTAGATAAAGTGTTAAAGCTTCATTCCATGAGCCAACCTCTTGAGAGTTACGCATCAGTATAGCTAACGTTTCATCGCGAAGGCGGTGTTCAAAGTGCTCTGCACGGCTTTTAACAGTTTCCTTGGTGCTGCAATGAACACGCTTAACCTTGTCAGCAAATGAGACCTGAAACTTCGTAAACCAGTATTTTGAATTACTCTTTTTATAAACCATCGATATTGCTCCTCTAAAAGTAACAACATTAATGATTTAAAAGCTAAATAATAGAACTAGTTCGCTGCCGCCTTTTCATTCACTTTCAGCGCACCTTGAGTGATGTCTAGGTGCCCATAAACTGTAGCGGCCATTTTAGTGCTCGCTAAGCCAAAAAGCTGCTGAATATCTTCAAATTTTCCGCCCTCAAGTAGAATCTGATAGGCTCGGTTGTGACGGAAATGATGAAATCTAAAGGTCTTATCAATCCCTGCCTTTTCCAAAGCGGCCTCCCATCTCGTCATATCACACTCAATTGTTGCTCCTGTATTATCCAGCGCAAACAAATTGTCATGCGTAATATTGTTTTTCCTACGATATTCTAACTGGCGCTCTATAACCCCCCTAAGGGCTTTCGTTACATGAATCGTGATGAGCCTGCTTCCTTTGGCGTGACGAGCAGGAATTTTTATGAAGCTACTGTTCCTTATTGTTGAGTCTTCAATATCGCTGAGCTTCATACTCGAAGTACAAATATGGTTGAGTGTATTGCCTTTCCTTGCACCAGAGTAAAACGCAAAAGTGAGCAGGTTTGCTTCAGTAGCGCATCGAGCATATTCGTCGCGGAAGTTAGTAAATTGCTTAGTAGACAATTCAATTAACTCACGTTTACCTGATTGGAAAGAACACACCTTGATGTTTTCGTTTATAAGACGCTTCGCAAATAGTTCGTCATATACAGCTCTTAATTCGATTAAATACTTGTTTCTGGTACTGTCTTGCTTACCGTTCAAGACAATTGCATCGTTAATCTCTTCGACTAATTCTTGGGAAAAATTTCGGAGATCGGTGGTAGCGAACATGTAGTTAAAAAAAGCGAGTTTTCTTGATCTTTGCTCAACTTGTTTAGTAGACGACTTCTTATCACGAACTGCTCTTTTGGCCTTTCGATAAACCTCATTCCACAAATCAAAATTCTGCTCCTGAAAGTGTTCGAGATAAGAAAAGTCGATATCTAGCAGAGATAACTTCTCTTTCAAACTTGCTGCTGCGAGTTTGACGGCCTCTTTGTAGTCGCTAGTTTTCAGCCTTTCTCGTAAGTAGAAGTTGTTTTCTTTAAACGGTGTTCTTAGTTCGTGCGCACTCCTCACATCCATTCTTTTTTCCAAAGAATTTTTGTTATCTACGTTGACCACTTTCACTTTAAAGTATTCGATGAAACTTCTAGCCAAGCAAAACTCTTTATCTGACAAAGTCCATTCATCTAAAAGAGGTGATAGCTGCTCTTTATTACGGGTCAGCAAGTGATTTAAGCGTGACAAAGCTCGCTTATTGTTTGCATCAGTAAACTGACATTGCTTTTCAAGTTCTGGTTGGGGAGAAAATAGTTGAGATACTTCCTTTGGTTCAAACGCTACTTCTGAGAACTCCGCTGCTTTATTTGAGTCGTCTATTTTGCTTTGTGAACTATTATCGGCGGTTGCAATACAATCAACTGTTGAAGTCTCAGCTACGTGATAATCACTCTTGCTTTCCTGAAGATGCCCGAAATTGGCGAGAGACTCGCAAAACGAAGATAAGCCACGCAAGTTGAAGAAATATTTGTTGAGACTCTTTGAGTATCGATGAGCTATGAAACCATCGTTAGCTAACGCAATAACCTCATGCTCTGAAAGTAAAAGAAACTGGGCAGCTTCTTTTACACCTATAGGGCGAATCGAGCTTGCTGCAATTGTTGTATTAGGTATTTCTTGTCGAGCAGCACCCGCAGCAACGCTTGGGTTATACCCAAGTGTTTCCGGCTTGTGGGGCTGTTGCGATTGAAACAATGTTGCTACCTAATTCGTGATTTGATAGCAGTGTAATCGATGTAGAATTTCCAAAAGCACGTAAATTTTTTGTCTGTAGCTCTAGGCGAAAAAAAGAGCCAACTTTTCAGTTGGCTCAGTATTGCTACAGTTGTTCAATAAAACGTGAAACTGTGCAGTTAAAAAGATAATGAAAGTGCGCTAGCAAGCCTTTTGTCATCACGTGGTGCGTTACTTCGTCTTGAAAATACTTCAACACGCCAAAATGCATTGTTACGTACACACCAGTTAAAGTTCTGGCCTGCTCTGGGAGTGTATCCATAAGGGCATGGCTTATGATGATAAACTCAGTTTGTGATACGTAATTTCGAACATAGTAGATATATGAGTCATTATGTTCGTATAGTGCAATACAGTCTTCGTCATCTGAGAAAAAGTGTGTAGACCTTTCAACCACTTTCAAGTTTGTCATGTCTTATCTCCATCATTTAAGTCTTATAGTGAAATAAGCCACACGGACGGAAATTTTTCGTTTACGCGAACTACTTAGTCATGAAACCCATTAAATTAAGGAATTTTATGACAACCAATAACACTTACCTGTGCTCCGCTGTTATCTCTGACATTTTTGGCTCACTAGCTAACGCGTTTCTCTTGTTTAGAGATGAAATAGACGGTGCGCAGTATAGAAATAACCAACATATCGAAGATTCGATAATGAACGTAGTATTGCAAAATCAGGTGATTACTGACCCTTCGTATTTGCCTTTGATTCGAGAGCTTGTTGGTGTAGTAGTGAGTGAACCTTTGTTATATGCAGAGTGGACAGAGGACGACTTCGAATTCTTTTCAGACCAAATGAAGTTTGACTTCGACGATATTAGCGAAGATTTTCCCGACTAGGAGCTTAGTTACTTTTGAGTACAAACAGGAGTAACAACATGCAAGACAAAAAACCTAGCATCATCCGAAAATACAAAAGACAATCAAGATCTTCTTTTGTAGGTGATGATTCAACCATATTGCTTTTAGCGAATTTAGAAATTGAAGGTGAGAACTTACGGCTGGATCATCAGCGATATATCTACTTACATCGCAGTGAAACAGGCCAATGGCTGGGGATATCCCTAAGTTCTTCGTTAATTGATGAATTATCTGATGGTAAAGGCAAATACCGGAACCACAGAGAAGCATTGACTGTGTTACTGAGATACCACGAAGAGATTCGTAACTTCCTCAAATACTTTTCTGATGAAATAGAATCAGTTTTTGGTATTGATGCTGAAACGTGGATGATTGCGTGTAAAGCACGATGGAAGAAAAAACTAAAGTGATCTAGTGGCCTCGAAAGAGGCCATTTTTAAAGTTTTGAGCCGTGCTGTAGCGCTATTTTGTATTCTTCCGCCTTGAAAAACTCTCTCAATTTCGGATGCCTGAGAATGAAACCGCGTGCGTCATCAATATCTACACCATGATTGCCAAATTTTAAGTACCATGTATCGGTAACGGGATAACAAGTGGGATACTCTATCCCTTTATAGTTTGCTACTGCTCCCCTAATGATTAAATCAATCCAATCATCGCTAAGTTCACAAGTCTTTCCTGAGAAAACACTATTAAGTTCGTCAATAACGCGTTTGAATAATACAGTAATTAATAATTTATTAGCTCCGAACTCTATTTCGAATCCGGAGCTGCCCTGATACACTCTCTCCGAAAAGCGAGGGCATAAGACATCACCGCCAGACGGATGATTTATCCAATATACGCACTTCCGTATAAACCCTTTAGCTGACTCTAAGTTGTTTATGATGTCATAATTGAGATGCACTGCTTGTTTAGCTGTTCTTGTTTTTTTATCACTGTACGAGATTAAAGTTTCTTGTGTTCGGTATGCAAAACCACAATTTTGACAAATTCTGGTTCTTGTGATGTTAAACGAGCCAGAATTGAAGCTCTTCTCAGCACTACGCAAGCTCTCAGTCGCTAGGAATCCTGACTGCTCAATAGAATTGCATTTTTCACAGTAAAAACTATCAGTAATCCATTCAATAGGTTCAACTTCAGAAGTTTTCAATTTTTTAGTTTCTCTAGCTTGACTCAATAATTGCTCTGCTTCCTCAATTATTGACGTTGGGTAAGATTCCTTTAATCCTTTTTGACTATTTATCTCGTTAAACTCTTTAATAAGAATGATCAGTTCTGCTAGTTTCTCGACGTCCTGTGTATCTTCTTTTATCTTACGAATTTTTAGACTTATATTAGCTAAAGCATTCAACATCAATATTCTTCCGTGCTAATCGATTATATTTAATAAATCTACGCCTAAGATAATTGTATGGCAATATGAATCCTTGAAAGAACGAGTATGAGCTTTTTGTTTAACACATGTTATGCTTCGTGGTGAGTCATAGCATGGAGCATATATGAGCGATATTAAACTATTCAGAACGTTACCAAGTTCAGTTGAAGAATTGACCCCGAAATCAGCTAGACTCGAAAGAGAACTCCAAAAACAGATTGAAATCAACATGGATACTTTTCTCAGTATCCGTTTCTTAGCTACAGAGTTCACTACATCTAACGGCGGGCGAATAGACAGCTTGGGCTTAGACGAAAATGGCTGTCCGGTAATTATTGAATATAAACGTCATTCAAATGAGAACGTCATCAACCAAGGTTTGTTTTATCTTGATTGGTTGCTTGATCATAAAGCCGATTTTCAGTTGCTAGTAATGTCTGAATTGGGTAACGACACGGCTACTACCATTGAATGGTCTGGCGCAAGACTAATTTGCATAGCATCTGACTTTAATCGCTATGACGAGTATGCAATTAAGCAAATAGACCGAAACATTGAGTTGATGAGGTATAAATACTTCTCCGATGACTTATTGCTGCTAGAACTTGTAAATACTCAAGTTTCTTCACGGCCAATAGTAACGGCTGATAGTGACAGAATACCATCAGTTAAAAAAAATCAGGTTTATGACTGGACTCTAGAAAAGGCTAAGTCTCAATGTAGTCCTCAATTACTAACATTTTTTGATGAGATATGCTCTTACGTAGAATCGTTAAGCGATGATATTACTCGTAAAGACTTGAAGCAGTATACGGCTTACAAGCGAATCAAAAACTTTGCCTGTATAAGTATTGTTCCAAACAAAGATCCGCGCGTACTTTTATGGTTGAAATTAGACCCAGATACCGTTCAACTAGAAGATGGATTTATTAAGGATATGAGAAATATTGGGCACTGGGGCACGGGGGATTTGGAAATAGAAATAAGAAAGGTAGAGCAACTAGCGCGGGTAAAGCAATTAATCACTAAGTGTTTTGAAGAAAGTTAAACCATCTTTTAACGGTTAATAGTAATGGACATACAAGATAGCCTTCCTTTAATACTTGCTATTGAAGGGCGTGAGTGGATTCTAAATAAAACGGGTATTGAACCCGAAGAACTTCAAAAAATTTATAAAGGGCCGACAAACTGTTATGTCAGGCAAAATAATACCTACGAAGAAAATGCAAACGTATTTACTTCCGGAAATCTTATCGGTTTCTTATCTTCCGATGACTATTCAGAGCTAAGAGAAATCCAAGCCAAAGTAGATTTCTCTCTCGAATTTATAGTGCAGACTCCGAAATGGAGTTTCATGGCCTCTCCCATTCTTATAGTTGATAGAGCCAAGCAAAAAAAGTCGAGAAAAAAATATTCAAAACCTGAGTTTAAAGATAAAAAAGCTTATCCCATAACTGAGAAGCAATTTAGTAAACAGAAGCACCCCATATCTAACCTTGCATTCGCAGCCAAAAGAAACTTGGAGTCTTTTTTTCAAAAGAACGACAATAAAGTAGGAATCTACTGCATTTATTCGAATGACTTTGCAACCTATATAGGTCAAGCCCGAAATATAGGTAAACGGTTGCGACAGCACGTACGCGCTCTAAATAAAGGTAAGCATCACAATAACGGGCTGCAACATGCATGGGATACCAAAGGTGCCAGCAAGTTTACGTTTTTTGTTATTCAAGAGTGTGATGAGGACGAGCTTGATGAACTTGAGCGGTTATATATCGAAAAATATAGGACGTTTGACTTTGGATATAACAGTACACCTGATGGGCAGGGTTACGTACGTAGTGAAGGCTCGCTTGAACCTTTGAATTCAGGTGTACCAGACTGTTCTAATGATACTGAAAATGAGGCAGATGAGCTTTTACAAAATTTCTTAAAGGATTTGGTTGAGGTATCGACTGAATATGAAGAAAGGGGGGCTTCTGTAATAAGTAGTGCAGAAGCGGAAGACCCTGAAGCAATAGACAAGTGTTACACTGCAAAAAATATTGAATTGAATAACAATAATAATAGCTTTAAGGGTACTGCGTTAGAATCTACGCACACTAAATTTATTGACGATAATGAAGAGCCTGAGTTTTCTTCCTCTAGTAGTTATAACTCCCAAGATTCAACCAAAGATGTTTTAGCTGAAAAAGCACGACCGTTAAACTTCGAAAAGACGCGTTCTAAAGGTAAAAAAACAGCACAAAATAACTTTATCAACGCGAATTTAAGTAAAAAAACTGAAGAGAAATGCTCAGTAACCAAAGAACGTCTAGATGCGTTGCTAATCGATCTGGAACGTTATATAGCTCCTTCGGGTCGAAAATTTTTATCCTCTATTAGGGAACTTCCGTTAGTGAAGAAACTTAAAGTAGATGGTCTGATTATGAGTAAAGCTCTGAGAAGTGTATCCGAATTCGCTGAGCGGCTTGATCGTTCGGCAGTTCACTTGAGCAAAAACGAAAAACAAGATTTTGAAGCGCGTTTGCTCAAGATAAAACAAGTGTTAAATATCTAGCTTATAATTACGTTACCTCTACGATCAGTTACGATTATTTAGTAGAAATATGCTCATAACTGTAAGAGGTAGCTGTTTATTTGTTAAGCAGTGCATTTAGATAAATCTTAATCGAACTTAAACTTTAGTATATAGTTTGGGCGGTCGATTAAGTAGACAAGGAAAGTTGTATGGTATTTACGAGTAATTTTGAATTTCTTAAAGCACACGGTGTTTGGTTTTATAACCTCGCAGCAAGTGCTGAACGCAACTTTTCCTCCGACCCAAACACAACACTTATCAAAATGCGCCAATTGGGTGAGGCGATTGCTCAGAATATTGCTGCCCGCGTGGGTGTTGAATTCGGCAAAGAGGTTACCCAACACAATTTACTTAAAGATTTAGATTACACACTTAGGTTAGAACCGAATGTAAGAGAAGCATTTTATGACCTCAAGTTTCTAGGCAATAACGCTACGCATGAGTTTGATAGTTCAACGCATCGTGACGCACTGAAAGCACTGATAATAGGTCACTCTCTTTCTAGTTGGTTCCATTCAACTTTTGGAGGCGAAAAAGCTAAAGGCTTTAAAAAGTCTAAGTTCGTAAAGCCAGAAGACCCATCTGATTATGTTCGTCAGCTTGAAGAGAAGCTGTCGCAAATTACTACCGAATCGCAACGCACATCAGACCGCATAAAAGTTGCTGAAAAGCTTAGCCAAATTGAACATGAAAAAGCCGAGGCTGAACGCCTTCGTGCAGAGCGAATGGCTGAAGAGCGTGAGATATGGGAACAATTGGCGCATGAGCAAGAAGAAGCGCTTGCCAATTATCGCGCTGAAGTGGAGCGTGAAAATAAAGACAACTTTGACCATTTTAAAGCGCAACCAAAAGAACAGCAGGCCGCTGAGCTTCAGCGTATTGAAAAATCTCACTTTGAAATGGATGAGGCGGAAACCCGTGTCATCATTGACCAGCAACTTATTGACGCAGGTTGGGAAGCTGATACAGAGAACTTACGCTATTCAAAAGGCGCTCGCCCAGAACCCAATAAAAACCGTGCTATTGCAGAGTGGCCCACAGATTCTGGGCCAGCTGATTACGCGCTCTTTATCGGTACAACGCTAGTAGCCGTTGTCGAAGCAAAGAAAAATGCCAAGAATGTATATGGCGCTATCGACCAAGCCAAACGTTATGCAAAAGGTATTGCATCGTTAACTGATGATATTGAGGTGACAGAATACGGCAAATTTAAAGTGCCGCTTACATTCGCAACCAATGGCCGCGCGTATTTAAAACAATTGGAGCAAGAAAGCGGGATATGGTTCTTAGACGTTCGTGATACCACTAATCGCCGCAAAGCGTTGAAAGGCTGGTACTCCCCTCAAGAAATCAAAACGTATTTACGCCAAACACCCCAAAAAGCCAACGCGCAACTAGATGACATGGGTTTTGAGTACGAACTTCAGTTACGTGATTATCAGAAGCAAGCCATTCTCAGCGTTGAGCAAGCCATTAAAGATGAAAAAGAGCGTGCACTTGTAGCAATGGCAACCGGAACAGGTAAAACAAAAACCTGTATCGCGCTGGTATATCGCCTTCTAAAAGCAGAACGCTTTCGCCGAATCCTGTTTCTGGTAGACCGCAGTGCTCTTGGTGTTCAGGCTACCGTCGATTTTGGTGAAGTGCGTATGGAAAACCTCAACACGTTTGCAGATACTTTTGACGTGTTGGGCATGGAGCCAGAAAAAAATCCAAAACCCACGCCTGATGACGACACAAAAGTACACGTGGCTACAGTACAGGGTTTGGTTAAACGTATTATGTACCCGTCAGAAGATGCGACCAAGCCAAGAGTAGGGCAGTATGACTGTATCGTAGTGGATGAGTGTCACCGTGGTTACCTGTTAGACCGAGAGCTAAGTGAAACGGAGGTAAAGTTTAGAGACCAGCAGGACTATGTTTCAAAATATCGCGCTGTAATAGACTACTTTGATGCATTCAAAATTGGGTTAACGGCAACGCCAGCCATACATACCACCGATATCTTTGGCGACCCAGTATTCTCTTATAGCTATACCGAAGCAGTAATTGATGGTTACCTGGTTGACCATCTACCTCCTGTAAGAATTCATACCAAACTCAACACCGATGGTATTCACTACAATGTGAATGAAGAAGTGCAGGTTTACGACCCACAAACCAATCAACTTGAACTCATTCATACACCCGATGAACTCGATTTTGATGTTGCGCAGTTCAATAGAAAAGTAATAGCGCCAGAATTTACCAAAGCGATAGCGAAGTGGCTGATAGAAAGTGATTCAATTGACCCATACTCTCAAGAAAAAACACTCATATTTTGTGTAACTGACAAACACGCTGATGAGATGGTAGAGGCGCTTAAGGACGCGTGTGAGCATTATCACGGTGCCGTTGACGATGACGCTATTATGAAAATAACGGGTGCATCCGATAAGCCGCTTCAGCTTATCAGGCGTTATAAGAATGACCGTCTCCCTAACATTGTAGTCACGGTAGACCTGCTAACGACTGGTGTAGACGTACCCTCTATCTGCAATCTAGTGTTCATGCGCCGCGTGAACAGTCGTATTCTTTACGAGCAGATGCTGGGTCGTGCTACGCGTCGCTGTGACGACATCGCTAAAGAGCGGTTTCGTATTTACGATGCTGTAGACATTTACAAACAGCTCGAAAAAGTGAACACCATGAAGCCCGTGGTCACGAACGTAGACATTACCTTTAGCAAGCTAGAAAGCGAGATTAAAGAGGGTAAAGACAGCAAGCTTCAGGAACTCGCGAGAGACCAATTTTTGAGTAAGCTTCAAAGTAAGAAGCGCTACCTTACTGAGACTCAGCAAAGCGAATTCGAGCGTATTGTTGGAAAGCCGCCACAAGAGTTTGCGCAAGAGTTAAAAGCAAAGCCTGTGCAGGAAGTTGCAGACTGGTTTTTAAATAATCCAGGTTTAGGCGAGCTGCTTGATATGAAAGTAAAGGGCACGGGTGGGTTTAATCGTATTGTGGTATCTGAGCATGAAGACGAGGTGCTCGATAAATCAACAGGCTATGGCAGCGGCCACAAGCCAGAAGACTACCTAACAGCTTTTAATGACTTCGTTAATGCCAATAGCAATAGAATGGTTGCAATTCAAACAGTTATTCAACGCCCGTGGGAATTAACCCGTGAAAGCTTGAAACAATTAGCATTAGAACTTGAAAAAAACGAGTTTAGAGAAGAAGATCTCAAGGCGGCATGGAAAGAAGTACGAAACGAAGATATCGCTGCCAGAATCATTGGTTACATTCGCCAAGCCGCTATAGGTGAAGCTCTTATCCCATACGAAGAACGAGTAGATAGAGCATTAGATAGAATACTTGCAAGCCAGCCGTGGAAAACGCCGCAGCGGGACTGGTTAAGCACCATTGCCAAACAAATGAAAGCTAACATCATCGTTGATGAAGCCAACTTGAATGAAGGTATTTTCAAGCAACGGCTAGGTGGCATCAATCGCGCCAACAAACTCTTCGACCAGCCTATCACCGACATCCTCGCCCAGTTTAATCGTGCATTGTGGGTGAACGATGATGACGGCGGCTACACAGATGATAAAGCAACAGCCTGATTTTAGGCTGTGCAAAGAATCAAATAAGAGACAGTAGTATGAGTACACAAGATTTAATCAGCAAGTTATGGAACCTTTGTCACGTATTGCGTGACGACGGCGTAACTTACCACGAGTACCTGAACGAACTAACTTACCTAATTTTCCTGAAAATGGTTGAAGAGACAGGACAGGATAATCTTATTCCTGAAAATTATCGCTGGAGCGATATTGAAAATTTCAACGCAGCAACACGTTTAGAAGAATACAAAAAGCTACTTATTCACCTTGGTTCACATGGCTCGTTAATTACAAAAGCGATTTTCGCTGATGCAGCAACATGTATTCGCAAACCCGCAACATTAAATAAGTTGGTAACCGAAATCGACAAGCTAGACTGGTACTCAGCCAAGGTTGAAGGCCTAGGTGACATGTACGAAGGCTTGCTGGAAATCAATGCGAGTGAGAAGAAGTCGGGCGCAGGCCAATACTTCACGCCAAGGGTGCTTATTGATGCCATGGTAGAGTTAATGCGCCCAACGCTAGACGACGTTGTGGTAGACCCAACGGCAGGTACAGGCGGGTTTATTATCGCCGCCCATAAGTATTTAGAAGAACACAACGACATCTCAAGCCTTTCGGAAAGTGCATACGACAAGTATCAGCATAAAACTTTCTTCGGCATGGAATTAGTACCCGACACGCGCCGCTTGGCAATGATGAACCTAATGCTGCACGACCTAGCGATTGACGACGACAATGCAGGTGTGCTTTATGGCGATACCCTGTCAAACGAAGGTAAAGCCTTGCCAAAAGCGTCGCTTATTCTAGCCAATCCGCCTTTTGGCACGAAGCAGGGCGGGGGCGTGCCAACCCGTGACGACTTGGTACATTACACCAGTAATAAGCAGTTGGCCTTTCTTCATGCCATGTACCAAACCATGCTCAAGCCTGGTGGTCGAGTAGCAGTAGTGCTACCTGATAACGTATTGTTCGAAGGCTCTACAGGCCGCAAGATACGTAACGATTTGATGGAAAAGTGTAACCTGCATACCATCCTTCGTTTACCGACAGGTATTTTCTATGCGGCGGGCGTAAAAACAAATGTGCTGTTTTTCGATAAGCCTAAAGATGTGAATCAAGACACAAGCAACACCAAAAACGTGTGGGTTTACGACATGCGAGCAAACATGCCGCAATTCGGTAAACGTACTGTGTTGACCAAAGCCCATTTCGACGAATTTTATGAAGCAGTAGGCAGCGACCTTACTCAGGTTGATGAGGCGCAACGACAAGCCTTTATCGACAATCATCAAAACGGCAGTGATGTGGGTGATGTAGATACCTGTCGCCTCCGTAAATTCACCCGTGAAGAAATCGCAGCGAAAGAAGACTCTTTAGATTTGGCTTGGATTCGTGATGATAGCGTAGAAGATGCTTCTAAACTTCCTGAACCAGATGTGCTTATTAACGAGGCAATTGAAGAGCTAGCAGGCGCTATCACTGATTTACAGTCAATTTTGGTTGAGTTGGATGTGGCAGAGGCTTCGGAAGAGGTTGTACTATGAGTGAGTTGCCTAAAGGGTGGAAGGTAAAATTACTTGGTGACTTAATCGAACTCAATAAAAAGTTTAAGGATGTGCCTGAGGATACTCTTTGCGGTTTCGTTCCAATGGGTTTGATACCTGTAAGTATTACCGACAAGCTAAGATATGAGGAAAAATACTGGTCAGATTGCAGAAAGGGATATACTCACTTCAAAGATGGGGATGTATTACTAGCTAAAATTACACCGTGCTTTGAAAATGGTAAAAGTGCACTTGTAGAAGGGTTGCCGAACGGCATTGGCTCGGGAAGTACCGAATTCTTTGTTATGCGCCCATTGGATATTGAAGCTAGATACCTGCACGCATTTGTCAAAACAAAAGACTTTATGGATAAATGTAGAGTGCAAATGACAGGCTCTGTCGGCCACAAGCGCGTACCAAAAGATTATTTATTGAACTACCCTGTACCCGTCGCACCACTAGAAGAACAAAAACGCATCGCAGACAAACTCGATAGTGTGCTCTCGAAAGTAGAAGCGGCCCAGGCACGCCTCGACAAAATCCCCACTATCTTAAAACGCTTCCGCCAGTCTGTGCTTGCTGCTGCGACTTCGGGGGAGTTGACGAAGGATTGGAGAGAGTTGAACAGAGTTGAGTCTGCCTATAAAGAAAATATTGATTGGACTGTTTTGGATGGCGGAACTGCACCTCACAATATCCCATTGAACTGGACGTGGCACCATGTCGGGGAACTAATAGAAATTCACAATTCTAAAAGAAAACCATTGAAACAGGCCGATAGAGACAAGCGGTCAGGAGAGTATCCATATTACGGAGCTTTCGGTGTTATTGATGATATAGATGACTTTCTTTTTGACGGTAGATACTTGTTGCTAGCTGAAGACGGCAAAAACTTAGAGTCACGACAGAGGCCTATTTCGTTGATAGCCACAGGAAAATTTTGGGTCAATAATCACGCTCATGTCATACAGGGTAAGAATAATGTCACCATTGAATATTTAATGCATTTTTTTAACTCTCCTACTATAGAAATTGACCAATTTCTTACTGGTATGGATCAGGTCAAATTGAATAAATCTTCGATGATAAAAATTCCGATACCATTGCCCCCTCAAATTGAACAGAAAGAAATAAACAGAAGAGTTGAAGAGCTATTTTCAAGCGCATTTATTGTAGAAAAACAATATGACGCCGCTAAAGCTCGACTGGATAAACTTACACAGTCAATACTCGCCAAAGCTTTCAGAGGTGAGCTACTCTCAAGCTCCGTGAATTCAGACATCGAATCAATCGAAAATTCAATTGAGGCGCTAAATGCGTGAGCTTGGAATCTGTAAACAGACAGGCAGAGTTTATGAGGGAAGTTCAGGCTCAGGCATACCGATTGAAGGTCGCTCAAACCTGTTCCCGATAACCTTTCAAGAACTAAATATTGATGCACCAACTCACAGTGTTGATGGTTTCTCTCCTCTACTCTTTCGAGAAGACAGCTTCGACCCTATTACTAAAATTCGGCGTGGCCGAGTGGTAAAGCTGTCTACCGAAACGCAGCCAAAGGTCTGGCGAGTACACGACCAAATTAGAAAAGACTTAAAGTTAGTTGGTTGGGCAAGCGGCGCTGCGCAAGAAACTGAACTAATTACCTACCAGCGTTCGCCATTGAATGAGCTAAGAGGGCTTTCAAAGTTTCCAAATGTGACAATTGGAGAGGCACCACATCATAGTATCTGGAGCCTTCTCTCAATTGAAAAACAATACGATGGAGCGCTATTGCTAACGCTTAAAGCAGTCAGAAGCTTAGGCGTTGTACCGGATATAGATTTCAATAAATACTCTGCGCCTGTAAGAGAGGAGTTAAAGCGTGCGCTGGAGCAAGTTGAAGTCAGTGCCAATAAGCTATCTCCAAAAGATACCGTAGATAGGTGCCGAGATGTGCTAAGTATTGTGTTTGGTGATCTAGCCGACAATTTAACGCTAGATCTAGGCAAAGGAATCAGTAAATACCTTGAACGCAATAAAGTAAAAGACCCAAAACGTGATGGTCAGGATTTAATTTCTAAAAATGCTGATATCGTCCGTTTGCTGCACTCACGATGTAAACCAAATGAAAGCCATAAACACAGTACCAGACCGATAGACGAAGAAGACGCGAATCTTGCTCTCAATTGTCTATGGTTTGTTTTGACTGAACTGGATGCTCGGTAATGACAGATGAAAAACAACCCGTCCAGCATGAGTTGCCGCTTTTTGAGATTGATGAGGAAAATCTTAAAAAGCTAAAAAGTCACAACCCCCAATCGTTAGATGAAAGTGACTTTTCCAAATACATCGTGTACGTGGATGAAAGTGGTGATCATAGCCTCCAGAGTATTGATGAAAACTATCCCATCTTTGTTCTAGCATTTTGCGTATTTCACAAGCGTCACTACAGTGAAGTGATTGTTCCTGCTTTAGAGAAATTTAAGTTCAACCACTTCGGCCATGACCAAGTGGTGCTTCACGAAAACGAAATAAGGCGACGAAAGGGCGCGTTCAACATATTTAAAGGTAAAGCGCATCATCAGCACTTTTTGAACGAGCTGACTGAAATAATCGAGGTCGGTAATTTTATCTTGATAAGCGCCACCATTGATAAGCGAGAGCTGCGCTCGAACCCTGACGATAATGCTTACCACATAGCGTTGGGTATGTGTATGGAAGCGCTAAACGGTTTTCTTGCGGAGAAAGGCCAGAGCGAAAAGAAAACGCATATAGTTGTGGAGTGCCGAGGCGACAAAGAGGATCGAGATTTAGAGCTAGAGTTTCGCCGTATCTGTGATGGCAACAATAAACAAAATCTGCAACTTCCCTATGAAATAATTTTCTCTGACAAAAAAGTTATGTCTTCAGGGTTACAACTAGCAGACCTAGTTGCGCGACCTATAGGGCTTCATACACTTCGCCCTGAACAAAACAACAGAGCTTTCGATATTCTTCGAGAAAAATTTTACTGCGAAGGGGGAAGAGACAGCTTAGGAACTGCTTTTGAAGACGTTGGGATGAGAATTTATCCTAGCCCAAAAAGCGAAAAACCCCGATGAATCCACCGAGGTTTTGACGCCGACCGAGAATGCTCAATCCACTTGGTACATAGTATGGTATTTGTAACCATCTTAGTCAATGGTAATGGTTCTGAAAAACGAACTTTTATATTTCCCTAGGCTAGGCGCTATTGAATAATGAAGCCTAAATCATACTGAAGAGGAATGCTCACGACCACTTCGCTAAATGCTATCACTAGCCGTCCTAGCGGCTGGAACAATGATTGGAAGCCCACACGAGGAAATCCAGCAGTTGCTGTAAATCACGTAACGTGAGATTAACTGTGTAGAAGAGCCAGGGCTAGGCACTCTGGTTTGGTTATAGTCACGAATGCGCTGCCTATAATCATGGTTGATACTAGCAGAGCTAAAAAATAGAAAAGCAGGCGTTTTAATGCCTGCTTTTTCTTTTGTGCAAAAAATTTCCCTCTAGCAAGCCTAGATATCTTTAGGACTAACTAAGGGTATCAACATGAAGATCACAAAAGAGATAGCGTTTAACACACTTATTAAATTTTCAAAAAATAGCATGTCGTTAGGGTATATATTTCTCGCGTTTGCACTGTTTCCATTTTGGCATGAGATAGTCGCTGTATTGCTAGATTGGAAGCCTGTTGCTGAAGCAGATTTTGAGTTAAATGAGTATTTTTACTACAACTGGGTGTGTATTGCTGCGTCGTTATTTTTCGCACTGTCAGCAGTTATTGTTCTGCGGTTTATGACAGACGAATAAAGCGACTTTTTACTAACGGGCATTCTATGCCCGTTTTCTCGTTCCACGAAAGTTACCATTAGTCGTTCTTAGTTACTTATGCGGGTCATAAGCAACTTAGGAGGACAAATGACTAAGCAACAACAACAACTCGTAATCATTGCATTAGACATGATTACTAAATTCTTGATGAGCATCGGTGACGTAATTTTTGTCATTTGGATATTTCAAATTATAACTGGGTTTGAGCCACACAGCACCTATCCGTTCGTGGGGATTAAAGGGGCGTTATATATACTTCTAATATATCTATTCGCTCTCGCAATCTACCTACAAGAGAAACGGCTTCGTAAAAAACTTCATCAATAAATATTAAGAGCACCGCAAGGTGCTCTTTTTCTTCCGACAATAGTTCATCGATAAAATGTCTGTTCAATTGGGTCAATAAATTTTGTTCTATAGATGATTTTTTCTTGGAGTTTGTTGGCATCATCACTACTCAGCAAAGGCTGTTTTGTTTTACGATCATAACGATGAGGCATCTCCTCAAACAGCTGTTTGTGAAAGCGTTGTGTGTCGTTATTAATCTTTTGAGAGCAGGGAATAATGAAGACTTTATCGTAAAGTCTATTTTCACCTAGCATTGCATCACGCAATTTCAGTAACGTTTTTTCGTGTTGCTGCTTCCGCTTAAATGAGGCTTCTAGTTCAACAGCTGCCACCTCGCCATTGGCTAGCTGTACTAAAGCATCGACATTTTTTATATTTGATGAACCGTGAATCCGTTTAAATTCAGGTTCAGTTAAATAGCCATCCCAAAGAGGTTTTGGGGTGCCATCCTTTGTTTGATTTTGCAACCCCAGGCTTAGTACAAAACTCATAATTGAGTTGTGCATTATTGCATTTTGATTTACTTGGGTGATTGGCTCTTGTGCAGAACGGAAGGGGACGTCCATTCGCATCAGATCTGACGCAAACTTAGCTCCAGAATGGGTTAGTACATATATACGCCCATCGGCTGCCCTGTCTGTTTCTGCAATTGATAGAAGTCCCTCTTTCACTATTCTATTTAGAGACTCCAAAACCTTGTGCCGCTTAATTTGCCATATTGCTTCACATGTAATGGCAGATACAAAACTATGCCTAGCGGCGAGCAACAACGCTAAATACTTTTTTTGCCGTCCTCTAAGAACGGGATTCGTACTTTTGTGAAATCTCATATCAAGGTTGAAGTATTTTTGGTGTTCGGTGTCTAGGGAAGGTGTATTAGTGTTCGTCATTGCGTTCCTTGTGTATTAATTGAGAAACTACAAAGGAACAGCAAACGCAAAATTTAAGTGTTTAAGGATCTCTTTCGGGTTTTTAACTGGGAGTTTCTTAAACTCTCCAACACCTACTGCGGCTCCCTGGTTGTAACCTACCTGAAAAAAGAAAGCTCACAACGTTTGTAGTGAGCGAAACGCTTATAGTGCCCGCCGCTGCTAATGTTGACGTTCGTCAACGCAGCGACTCTACGCTGCATTCGCGGCTAGCACCAACGCTTAAGGCGCATGTTCTCGTGCTGCGCACTACCCCCCATTTTTCTCTCATATCTATGTATTTCATACACAGCTATTCGTTGCGCTAGCGTTGCTTGCGGCAAGGGGTTCGGCTCATAGCGCTTTCGCCCTATTCACCAAATTTTGCTAGGGCAAAATAAAATAGGGGGTAGTTCGCAACCGCGAACATGCGCCAGCTTCAAAAGAAAATGTGCTTCGCAATTGCCTTTCTGCGCGAGCTATTGAGTTGTTTCACAACTGCTTTTTTCACACAAACTTTTAGTTTGTTGTTATCACTTTGCTTTGCAACTAGTAATTCATGCTTTCCAAGCATAATCAGATTTTATTTAAAAAACTTTTTTGAGTGAGAATATTCATGTCGAGTCCGACTTCTTAAGTAGAAGTCGCAAACTTTAACTAGTAAAACTATGAATAGGAAAAAGGTATGAACTAAAAATGTAACAGGGTTTCAGCAACTGAGAGCTGACTAGTTTTGCGTGGCGGCTAACGCTCTATGAACGAAGACTCGACATCTTTAACTTACCAATAAAATGCAATACCACAGTTATGCTGATTGACGTTAAAAGGAAAGGGTTTGCATTAGAGGTATTTTTCATTAACGTAATTTTGTGCTGATTAATTAACAAGAGGACAGCACAATGTCATTACTAAGTTATCAATTATTCGGACACTGCTCAGAAAGCGGTGAAGAGGCTAATACTTCAGCTCTCGATGAGAGCGAGTATGATGCGCCTGGAGTTAACGAAGCAACGGGATTACCGCTTTTACCAAGTGGAGTAAAAGGCTGTCCTAGTGCTATCGACGTAGAAGGAAATCCACGCGGCACTGATATTTCAGACCACCTAGGTGTGGATATCACGCTCGATATTAGTTCTATGGATACTGATGTGATCGGTGGATGTGATATACATTCTGACACCGACTGGATAACAGACACAACGTCTATCGATTGTGGACTTGATGATTTTGGGATTAACGACCTGTCAGGGTTGGGCGGAGATTGGTAGATGACTGCATTTCAATTAGCCTTACTGGTGTTATTGCTGCTAGCGGCTTTGGCTATCTGCCTAATACCTTCTTTTGAGCGGTTAGTAGAGAATTATATGAAGGCTGACAAATGACGGCACAGAAAAACTCAATCATGGTTATAGAAATCTCCGTGGCCTAGTATCATAATATTATTTGATCGGAGTTATTAATTAAATTTTTGAAATTTTTTGCGAGGAATATTTGGATACTTCTAATATTGAAAGCTTTGTTTATTTTCATGGGACTACGAAAGAGAATTTAAGAAAATTTGAATTAGGGCATAAAAACTTCGGAGAGTACAAAAATCCAATAAATGGTATTTGGTTATCAGAAACCTTGAGTGGTGCTGAATCGGCTGCTAGAAGGGCGTGCACTACTAATAACAAAAATATAGGATATGTGTATAAAGTTCTAATAGCTTCAGATATAAAAAAGCAGACGCATTAGAGTCAAAATTACCAAAAGAAATATATGTCGAATACCGAAAAAAGCTATCATTTTTTGAAAGGTGTTTTTTTAAAAACGAATGGTGGTTCGCTAGGTTCGATAAAAAGGCAAATATGAAGCTGCGTCAAAAATATCAAGTTCCGTTCGATTTGAAAATGAATAATATTATAAAAATATGTCATGCAGCCTGTATTGAGGGTATTTATAATCCATTGGTGAGGATTAATGATGACGGAAAAACAATAAACGCTAACGAATGTATGTATGGAAAAACCCTTTTACTGCTCGATGTAGATAAAGCACTTTACATAGAACTTATTAAAATCGTATAGAAATGACTTAATTTATCAACTCGGCCGGATTTATTTCAATAAAGCAGCTTTGATTTTTTCTAAGTTTCTTTCGTAGAAATAGGTCATGCGTTTTTCAATCACGAAATACAAGTCTTCTTTATCTTTTGTTCTTTGGAATCTGATTAAGTAAATAGATATGAGCGGACTTGCTAGATGTAAAAGCCGCTCCACATCATCGTAGTTTGTATTGATGAAATACTTGCAAAAACTTTTGATTATAGTCTTTTTAACTCTATCCTGATATTCAATATTTACAGATTGCAATAAAAAAACGGTAAGGTCGATTAAAATGCTGCCCTTTCCGAATGACTCCCAATCTATTATTTTGGGTTTGCCATTATTTTTGGGTAAGGCAATATTGTCACAACGAAAATCACCGTGGATTATACCCATACTATTCATTTCAAGTTCATCATAAATTTTAGAGCTTTGTTCGAAAAAAATTTTAAATAATGCGACGATCTCTTTATTTTTTATGCTTGGGAAGGTGTACGAAGATATCCATGTTTCTATTTCGTTAATGATTAAGCTTCTTGGTTGATTCAAAGGCCAATTGGATATTTTTGATGATGAGAGTTTTATTTTTGAACCTTTGACTTTTTCTTGAATTTCCATGTAGGTAGAAATTGTTCTGTAAGATTCTCGATGATTAAATCCCCTTTTTTGTTCTATGAATACGTAATTTTCGCTCAAATTTTCAATTTCTAGAATGGATTTTTCTTCATCAGTAAAAATTAATTTTGGTACAAGTTTTGAAAAGTTGTGAGCTATCTCATTATAGAAAAATAGCTCGTTTTTAATCTGAGAACTCTCTGTGACCCCTGTTTTTCTAACGACGTTATTGATGCTGTCTATGTTCACCAAGTTTCTCATCTTAAACAGACCTTTTATAGATAACGCACAAGCCACGGCTGTAGTGTATTTTCTCAACCCAACGCTGAAGATACGGTAATCTATTTCTAACTTTGTTGGGTATTTTTGTGAAGTCTTGCATGTTGTGCTCAGTAAGCTTTTGGCCATCAGTATCTATAGACCGCATAACTTTTAGTAGAAATTTGTCGAATTCGTCTCGATTATTATCAAATTTTTTCTCATAGGTACAATGCGTATCTTCTATTATATAAATTCCACCAGGTGCAATTTTTTTAAACAAGATATTGAACGTTTTTATTGTTTTAGAGTTAATATGACTCCCGTCATCTATAACTACTTCCAAAGGAAACTTAAGTCGGCTAAAAACTTCATTTAAAAAATCTTTATCCTCCTGATCTCCTATATGGATAGTAGTATTTGGCAAGCTCAGTTTTGCGCACGATATGTCAATATCAATGCCATGAAGATCGCAGAATGGTAAATATTCACTCCACATAGAAATAGACGCACCTGGACTTCCAGCATACGTCGTTCCACCTACGCCAATTTCAATCATCGAAAATGTTCGGTCTCTTTTCTGATTCAGTAGATCTTCATAATAAGGAGTATAATTATGCCAATGTTTTCCTTTGTCAGTATTATATCTTTGAGCTAGTTTTTCTAATTTTGTTGGTGTAAGTGTCATGGTAAATTTTATCGTAGGATGTAGATACTGAATTCCAGCTAAACTTATTAAAAAAATCAGGTTTCAAAATAAGCTCTTCATTTTCAGTTTGTGATAGTGTTATTTTTAATGCGTTTGTCAGAGATGTTGTGCAGCCGCCTTTAAAAAATGTAATCCCCGATTTTATGTATTCATCAAAGAATTTGTGTTCTGGAATGTTTGAAACCACCAATTTTTTCCTATATCCGCAAGCTTCAAGTAGAGCAATTGGCATTCCCTCAATGTCAGATGGAATACATAAAGTGTCTATTTTTTCGAAGAAACTTCTCTTATTATCACCACTCACTTGACCGAGAAAGTGGATATTTTTTTGTTGTGATGCCGAGGCTATTATGTGTGCTTTGTAACTTTCTGTTGAAGGGCTGTCTCCAGCGATATAGAGCCTGCAATTACTAAACTCATTGGTTGAAAATGCCTCAATTAATAAATCAAGTCGTTTTTCTGGAACGAGCCTACCAATAAAACCAAAATGGTTGATGTTTTTAGTTTTTCCGGTTCGTGGTGTTTCATCCATTCCGTTTGGTATAAACCCAATATGGTTGTGTTTCTCTGCTAGTTCATCATGTAATGATTTAGATACCGAGATAACCGTGTTGCTGAAAAATAGCGATGTTTTGAGTGCTATTCTATGCACTAAACTCATACACTTATTCCATTTAGGTCGTTTCCAGTCTGCCCCATGCAACGTTAGTATGACTTTTTTATTAAACATCCAAGGAATGAAAGACCATAACGCAGGTAAGTTTCCATGATAATGAATAATATCCGCTTTTAACGTAGCTTTGATTGTCGCTAGCAACGAATAAGTAACTGTTTCTAAATTCTTAGTCCAGATAGCGTTAGTTGGAGATATCGTGAAGTCTATAGTCGGTTTTCTTTCAACAGAATACTTTGCTTTGGGATAAAGGTAAAAACTATATTTTGTGTGTAGTCGAAATATGACGGAACTCATCCAATGTTCGATTCCACCTACGGGATAGTCGGTTGAAAGGCCTCTAAAGCCTATCTGCGCTATTTTTATTTTTGTAGCCATGCAGAGTAACCATCTATAGTATTAATTGAAAACTTATAGTTATTTTCGATTTGATACTCTTCAACAGCTTTTTTTACGCCATCCCAATACCCGTAATCGTCTATCTGTATAAACCCACCAGTAGGGATTAGAGGGTAGAGATTATTTAGTACCGTTTTAGTTGATTCATACCAATCACAGTCTATGTGGAGTAAGTCTATTCTATCCAAGTTATTATCAGGTAATGTGTCTTCAAATAAACCCTGCTCAACTTTAATAAGATCAGTAACGTCTAACTGCTTCGCTATATTAAATAGGCTTGATGTCGGTGCGGAGCATGTTCCCGCGCCCCATCCAAGTTCACTGGCCAATGTACCGTTACATGTATCTTCTTTACCTTCTTTTGGCATACCTTTAAAGCTATCAAAAGCATACACTCGGCCAGTTTTTCCCGATCTTTTAATAAGGTAGGCTAGCATTGCAGTGCTTCCTCCAGCAGCAACTCCACACTCTACAAATGTTACATTATTGGCTGTTTCTAAGTATTTTATCGCAGCCTTCCAGAGTGAAAAGAGTCTGGAGTCTGGTAGCATCGTAAAGTTACTAATTGTGGACTTTATTTGTGCAAATTCATCGTCTTGAAAATCAATAATATCTTTGTCGTATATTTCAGACTTTCTCACTTCATCCAGCATTATCTTTGCTTCTTTGTTTTCTGGGAAGTGGCGAAGTTCTTCTAATAATGCTTGCTCTACAGCGCTTGTATAGTAGGGGTATTTCAGCTCCACAAAACATTTTGCTCTCTCTAGATCAATTCCAAAGATGGGCGATGAAGCCTCTGCTTTTTGCTTGGAAATCGCGCGTAATTTATTCAATGCTATCGATGCTGGCTTCAATATTTTTCTCCTCTTGTTTAAAAGTGATATCGGCCACCTTTATATATATTTGGATTTGTGAGATTACGAAAAACAAAAAGAGTGTTGTATAAACAGTCTTAACTTGGAAGGAATGTTCTCGAACATAACTAGACTTTACACTTTCTGCGAGAAAATCTGGTATGTCACATGATTTTGAGTAACTTATATATCTTTTCAGCTTTGACTTGTTTGAAGGCGCTGTTCTACAGAGTTCCCCTACAATTTTTCTGCAACAGACTACAATTTTTTTCGCATCATCTCTTCTGTCTAAGTGTTCTCGCATATATTTATAGAGAATATAAAACATGCATATATATATGGCTGTAATGACAGGACTTATAAGATAATAACTCGAAGGTAATTCAAAAAAACGTGCGGAGATAGACAATGTAAAAGCTAGGACAATACATGACCAAATAGATCTTTCTTTTGTTTGATAGTAAGAGAAAAACTCGGCGCTTATTTTGTTATAATGTTCAATAGTATTTTTGCGAAGTTCTTCATTCTTAGAGTCTTGGATTTTCTGCATACTATTAATCTCCTTTTACAACCAGATATGCACAATTCTTACAAAACATCTCTAAAAGACTTTAGACTATCAAACAGAACATCTACAGTCTCTATATCTTCGTACTGAAAAGGTCATTATAGATATCATATAATCGTGATTCTGTTGACCAACCAGAAAAGTTTGGCGAAAAGTTTGATTTTGTATCGACGCGACTTGACTAGAGTATCTTAGCGAGCTTTGTAAATTGGATTTCTGCTATTCTTTGACATAACGGTCGAGACATTCAATTAATAAGTATTTTTGCACTACTCGACTCAAATTAGGTGTGACGATTTTTTGCTTTGTCACAGTGTTTTGTCACAGGGAAGCGGTGTTACAGGCCGCTAAAATCAATAGGCAGCATCATTGCTACAAGGCTTGTAGGGATTGAAAATCCGCGTGTCCCTGGTTCGATCCCGGGTCGAGGCACCATTCTTAGAAGCCCTTGCAGAAATGCGAGGGCTTTTTTGATTCCGGCGGTTGAAGAACCAGGCACACGCTAACGTGCCCCTGCGGCTGCGCCGCGCGTTACGACCAAAATGTATATTGCGAATACTCGTATGGCAGCTTTAGCGTTTCACATCGTATAATGCGAGCATTGAACGCAAAAAGTTAAAGAACAGAGCATGAACCGTCGTAAGAAAATCTTCACTAAGCTTAAGAAAAAAGATAAGAAAGCTAAGGCTAAACTTCATAAAAGCAATAAGCCAGCGTACATCTCTAAAGCGGAACGGGCAAAGCTTGCAGAACAAGAGCACGATGAATTGTCTGTGACCGAAAAAAGTACTAAACCAGTCGACAGATAATATTGCGGTCAAATATGGTGATGAAGTCACTCAGCTAAAACAATGGGAGCGTTTTTTCTGTCCAGCTGGGGTAAATAATTTCGAATACGTATGTCATGGCGACACGCCTTTATCCATTTTGAAGTGCTACCCGGGTAACACGAAGTAGCGCACTATCGAGTCTTGCGCTATTTGGAATTGCAAAAACAGAGAGAAAGAAAATAGCCAGCTTGTAGTTAAGCTGGCTATGTTTTGTAGGCTATTTAGTCATGCGTTACATCAAGCGCATAGAAGGTCGCTTGAACATAATCATCACCATCACCCGTATTGTTTTGATTGTAAACACCTGCTTTAAAGTACATGTAGTCATCTGCAACATCGTAGCCGCTATTACTCATATCCACTTCTTCAGTTAGCGTAGGTTTACCCTCGCGTAAAATTTTAACAGTAAGGGTGTTGCCCGTTACGTCAATTTCGTAGCTGAACACTTCATTTAGTGCAATGCCGTCGCTAGGTTCGCTTGCTGAACTAGAGCGCGAACCAATCATTTCATACCATTGCTCGGCATTGCCATTACCAGGCTCATGGGCAAAGTAAATCGAGCCTTTGTCATGCCCAGGTAGTTTTCTGTAGTAAAGGCGCACAGGCTCATCTGAATCTGCATGTATCTGCCCTATGATTACACGACCTACTTGCCCGCTATCACCCGTAGTGGTGACGTGATTAACAGCAACAGTAGCTTTCATATTACCATCAACGCCACCTGCCGCATTTTGTGCAGAAGAGGGGGCAGAACTAAATACCCAATTGTTTTTATTAACGCCTTGCGTATCTATAGATGTGTCACCAGCCCGTAGCATTTCCCGAAGCTCAGAACGAGTATAGCTAGTGTTAGTTGATGTTTTATAACCATCTATTTCGCTTCTAAACGTCATTCCACCGTCGTTAGCCGTATAAAAGAAGCGACTATCTTCAAAGCCTGCGTTAAGTTCGTCTTCTTTAATTGAATCTGCCTTTCCATTGCCATCATCGTCGGTTTGAATGCTTAGATACCAACGAGACAAATCGAAATTAGTTGACGGTGGCGCACTTGGATCTAATGACGGATTCGAAGTTGGCGGCGTAGCAGAGCCGCCTTCATAGACTTCAACTTCTGTGATATTCGTCCAAGCTGTATTTGCAGTGTTAGAAAATGTTTTAATGCGAATTTGTTGAGCGGCAATATCATCAATATCAAATACTTCGATATTTGACGTAGAGCCGCTACTCACATCATCAAATACTTTAGTCCACGAGCCGCTAGTTCCCGGTCGTGCGTATATTTCAAACGTGTATGCCCGGGTATCGCCTCGACCCCAAGCTATGCCAACTTCTGATACCGTAGTGGTTTCGTTAAGCTGAACCGTTAAGTTTACTGGCGAGCCGCTACCTGCCCAACGTGATGAAAAGTCGGTATTACCGTCAATAACATTGGTCGCAGGATAACTACCATGGCCGCTACCATCGTCAAACGCGGTATTAATTGAAACAGAGCTTCCAGCATTGCCCGTAGATGGTGAATCTGCGTCCGTTCGAGTTAGTTCCCATTGTTGGTTTACATTACTATTGCTAGAAGACCATAGATACAACGGCTGCTGTCGTGCTGCGCCGTTTCCGCCGTCTATCGAATAGCCAGAGGCGTTCCGCTTCTGGAAGCGATAAATTTCTGTACCGCTGATCACCTTTATTTTTTCCCAATGCTGGTCGTAATTCGATGCATCACAAGGTTCTAAAGTTATAGCTTGGCCATTAGAGCCGCCGCTACCACCGTCCCAACAAAGGTTTGTATCTTGTTTTTTATATGAGTAATAGCCATCTCCATGACTAATCTGCACCCACTGCTGGTTAACATTGTTGAGATTCGTGTTCCATAAATAGGGTTGTTGTCCAACAACCGCTCCACCGTTTCCATCTATAGAAAACGCAGTGTTATTTTTTTCCATTACAAAGGTTGCAGCGTGTGCATTAGTAGCGGCAATAGCTAGAAATGCACACGGTAGGGTAAAGGCAACTTTCATTATTAAATCCTTACTTAATTATCAAAAGGTATAACCAATTTAATACCAATTTGTATAAAATTGGTTAACATAATGTAAGTGCATATTTGAGATAGATCAAAACAACAATGATATTTATTTTTATTATCACGTATAAATAAATGAAAATGTTGATTATTTTTATCTTGTCATATTTCTATTAAAACATATTGGTATTACCAATTTGAGTCTAGTTCTATCGATTAATAGTAAGGCTTATGAGCAAAACACCACACGCAATCGTTGAAACACCGTTCCACCCAAATTGGGAATAAAGCTTCACACCGGCAAATGATCCTACAGCGCCGCCAATGTAATAGCCCAGCATATATATACTGTTCACACGGCTTTGTGCTTGTGCATCTATGGAAAAAACTCTGACTTGATTGGCAACTTGGGCGCTAAACACACCAAAATCGATAAGTACGATACTGGCGACCAGCCCCCAAAGCATGTTCTGGGTAAAAACTGAAAGGGCAAACCCTGAGATGATAATTAGAATTGCGTAGGAAACGCTTTGTGCTGCACCCAATTTATTTACCCATCTACCCGCTAATTTGGCACCTGCGACACCGGCTAAAGCGACTATGCCGAACATACCTGCTTGTTGGGCATTAAAATAGAAGGGACCTTCGCTTACGTGTAGTGCTAACGTAGCCCATAATGCGTTAAAAGCAGCAAACCAAATCATGCCAGTATAGGTAGCCTTTCGAAGTGTCTTATATTTCTTAAAAAGTTGTAGCAAGCTTTTTAGTAGCGACGTATACGACATAGAAAGGTTAGGCTTTTGACTGGGCAAAATGAGATACAGCATTAGGCCCACTAATCCAGCCAGAAGCGCAGACATTACGAAAACCGCGCGCCACCCGAAGTGAGTCGCTATAGTGCCGCTAATGGTACGAGAGAGCAAAATGCCTACGGTAAGCCCCGTCATAACGGTAGCAATGGCAGGCCCTTTTTTATCACCACTCATCATCGACGCCACTAAGGGAATAATCTGCTGAGTAATATTGGCACTTAAGCCAATTAACACGCACGCTACACCAAGCATCATGATATGACTTGAAACAGATGCGGCGCTCGCTCCAATAATAAGCAATACCGAGAGCACCCCAATGATTTTTCGCCTTGCTAAGACATCGCCTAAAGGTGATATGAAAATGATCGCTATGGCATATCCTATTTGCGCAAGAGCGGGAATGGTGCCAAGTGCGCTTTCTTTAACTCCTAGGCTTTCGCCTATTAGAGGCAGTATAGGCTGTGTGTAGTAAAGGTTTGCTGCAGTAGCGGCAACAGCGCATGCTAAAAGAAAAAGCTGTTTTTTTGTGAGTTCTGAAAAAGAGGGCTGCAAGACAATCTCCCGTATCCTATTGATAGAAAAATTGTACGTGCCTTCAATTTATACTAGAAATGATATTATTGTGGATGACTTATCTTATAAATGCATAGATATGGTTATAGCCTAAATATATCTTCGTTCTCTTTGTACCAAGTTAACCAAGCGTTGGTAGTAGCCGATGCTTGGGTAGACCAATGCATACAGAGTTCTACATTCATGCCCGGATTTAAAGGAATAAATTTGCAGCCATTTGTTTGTAAGTTTTGTATACAGCTAGGAGCGAGTGCAACACAATTGCTACTGGCCACTTCTGTTAACAAAGCCTGCATGGAATGAGGTTCACTTACTACATTTACCCTTAAATTTCTTTCGTGAAACAAAGCCATAATGTTATCGAACTGATTGGTAGCGTGGGCTCGGGAAAACAATATTAGCGGATACTTTCCAGCCATATCTGGTGAAATTTCACTTAATGTGTGTAGTTCGTGTTTATCTGAAACTACAACTCGTATTGGATCGTAAGCCACCCGCTTTTCTTCGAGTAGTGGTTTGTAAGCATCAGGAATGGGACGGGAAAAGCCAATATCAATGGCGTTTTCGCTAAGGGCCTGAAGTTGTTCGGCAACAGTCATTTCAATAATTTTTACTTTTACATTTTCGTGTTGCTTTGAAAACTGCCGCAACATGTCTGGCAAAAAGTGAGCGCATGCAGAACTAAGGTAACCAATTCTCAATAGACCTTTGTGGCCGCTTTGTATTAATTTCGCATCTTCTTTTGCGTCACGACAGTGTTTAACAATAGCTTGCGCATGTAGCAGGAAATTTTCCCCCACTTCAGTTAACTCCACGGTGCGTGTATTGCGTAACAGCAAAGTAACCTCTAAATCTTCTTCCAGCGCGTTAATATGGCGGCTTATTGCACTTTGCACTGTGTGTAGCCGAGCAGCCGCGGTTGAAAAACTCTTGCACTGTGCGACTTCAATAAAGGTTTTCAGGTGCTTGAAGTTCATGATTTATGCCATTTAGAGATTAGTGAGATTGAATAATATCATTTAAAGGATTGCTAGCAAGACGTTAGCATTGCTGAACAGTTTAACTAGCAAGAGAGCACTTTATGAATACCTCTATTAACCTTTCCCGCACCGGTGAATTTACATTGCTCTTATGCGCCACCCTTACAATTATGGTTGGGGCAGCTGTTGCACCGGGGCTGATTGCTATAGCAAAAGGGCTAAAATTTACTCAATACCCATCGTTACTCATCACGCTGCCTGCACTTGGAGCTATCATTTTCGCTCCGCTTTTTGGACGATGGATAGATAAACACGGGGCAAGAAAAACGCTGTTATTGAGCTTATGGAGCTACTGCGTGCTAGGCCTATCTGTTGTGTTGCTTAGCAGTGAAATTCTTATTGCTGCAAATCGCATAATATTAGGCGGGTTTGCTGCCGGTGTTATGGCTGCAGGAACGGCGCTGATATCTCAATGGTACAAAGGGGAAGCGCGCTTGAAAATGATTGCCAAACAAGGAATGGCTATCGAGCTCGGTGGCGTAATCTTTCTTTTTATTGGAGGGATACTAGCGCAGGCTCATTGGAAGGCGGCGTTTTTACTATACGGCATTGCAGCAGTATGCGCATTACTAGTTGTTTTTTCCATACCGAGTAGGCAAAAAATATTAACGTCTAGAAATCGCACTAGCGCTCATAAAGCGAAAGACGTTGTGTCCAGTTTTTCTGGTATCAAATCCATTCTTAGCTTTGCTGTATGCGCGATGGCGCTATTTTTCAGTATGGTTGTCTCTTTACCTCAACATCTTGAAGCGCTTGGCTACTCGGAAGCGCATATCGGTTACATATTGTCGTATATATCACTGGTTGCTGTGGTTGCAGCTTCGTTATTGCCTAGGTTTGTTAAAGCGATAAAAGAGAAAAGAACACTTTCGCTTTCATTTCTTTGCTTTGGCGCAGCGTTGTTTGTTTTCGGGAGTTTTAGTGAAATACAGGCAATATTGCTAGCAGCGACGTTCGCGGGTACAGGCTTTGGCCTATCAATACCACTACTCAATCATGCGACTGTAGAAATAAGCCAAGAGGAAAATAGAGGTAAGAATCTCTCGTTCTTTGCGATGGCAGTCTTCGCTGGACAATTTTTCACGTCGATTATCGACTTTCTTCCTGTAAACCTAAACCTGGTGTTTTTTATTTTCTCAGCAGTGGCAGTGTGCATATCTATTGGCGCTTTCTCATCAACACTATTTTCAACACTTCTTAGCAAGTTAGACACAAATAGCCACTAAAACGCTTTTTTAATAAAAAACTTATGCATGTTCTTGCCTACTTTTCAAAATGGGTACTACGCTTATCTCATGTGTGCAAAGTCAGTTAATCATAACGTTGTTACCCAGCTTGGCTAACAACGTTATGTTGTCCTTGCGCTAGGCATTTTGCCTATTGGCGCTCATATAGTGTGTCCAGCGCTTTGTAATTCGTGAACCAAGTAACGTGCTTAATTATGAAAGAGTACTGTTGAAGTTAAGTCGCAGTGTTTTTTCAAGGAGAGTTTTTTTGTCATCTAATAACTTACCTTCAATGCAGCAAGGGGCTTTAAAGAGCATATATGTACTTTGTGTAGTAGGCATAGCTGCTTCTTGGGCTTTGTTCTTTTTTGTGTCCGCGCTCACAGCGCTTGCGGTACTAACAGGCGTAGTTGTCTTTAGTGCTTTCGCTTATAGCAAAAGTGCGGATGACGTTGACGAGATCTATCCAAATAACGACTCCCTAGGGCAAAGCGAACAAGCGGGTAGTGCTGATATCAAAAAAGCGAGCGATGAGCTTGCTCTGTCTTTAAGCACATGCGACAGCAATTTATCGTCCATCAAGTCTACCCAAGATGACGCCGTTGAAACTTTATCCAATGCCTTTAGCAGCTTAAAAGCCCTTGTTGCCCAGCAAATTCAATGCATTGACGCTTTATTGAGCGTTGATAGTGCGCAAACACAATCATATTCAGAACGCATGCGTACGTTCGCACAAGAAACTGACGGAACCTTAACCGAATTTATCGATTCAACCGAGCAAATGTCCTCTTCAACAAAACACCTTATGGAGCAGGTGCAAACTATCCAACAGGCCATGCCTACGGTTATTGACGCGCTTAGCGGTATTGATGATATCGCCGCGCAAACTAACTTATTGGCTCTAAATGCTGCGATAGAAGCGGCAAGGGCAGGCGAAGCAGGTCGAGGTTTTGCGGTTGTAGCTGATGAAGTGCGCGCATTATCAACACGCTCTACACAATTTAGTGACGTCATTAAAACCCAAGTTGAGAACATTCGTAGTTTGGTAGACAAACTCACCGATACTGCAGAATTTGTAGCCTCGCAAGATATATCTCAGGTTGTTAATGCTAAATCACACATTAGTGATCAACTGGCCGAAATCATTAGAAAAGCAGAAGCGGATCTTGTAACTACAAAACAGATTGAAGATATAGGTTCACAGCTTGATGAGTCGATAAACGCCGCTATTCGAGGTATGCAATTTGGCGATATAAATGGCCAGCATATCCAGTATACCCAAGACATGATTTCGTTCATTAAAGAGCAGTTGGCAACGTTAGATGCCAGCAATATTGAGCGTTTTGTCAACGCATTAAATGAGTACCAAAAAGGGCTCGCTGCGAAAGGTAAAAATGATCACAACCCGGTGTCTGCAACCTCTATGGACGCTGGAGAAGTTGAATTGTTCTAAGCTAAGAAAGGACAGGAAGCACTGTCAGTAATGACATATTTTGGAGAAGTGAGCATATGAGCAAACATATTTTAGTTGTCGACGATTCAGTGTCGATTCGTCAAATGGTAGAGATGACATTAAAGGGCGCCGGATATACCGTCACCACAGCACAAGACGGTCAAGAAGCGCTGGATAAATGTAAGGGGCAGCAATTTAACTTTGTACTCACTGATCAAAACATGCCTCGTATGGATGGCCTTACGCTTATTAAAAATTTGCGTGGTTTAGGGGCCTACAGCAGAACCCCAATTGTCATGCTTACCACAGAAGCGGGCGACGATATGAAAGCGAAAGGTAAAGCTGCGGGAGCAACTGGCTGGATGGTAAAACCTTTCGATCCAAACAAACTTCTTGACGTTACTAAGCGTGTCTTAGGTTAAGCCCATCTTCTAATACCTTAAGTCTGGAAGGATTCAGAATGAGCATCGATATTGAACAGTTCCATAGTGTGTTTTTCGACGAGAGCGACGAGCATCTCGACGATATGGAACAGCTATTGATGAGCTTAGACGTCGAGTCTCCCGATCCTGAAGAACTCAATAGTATTTTTCGAGCAGCCCATTCCATTAAGGGCGGTAGCGGTATTTTCGGCTTTGATGCGTTGATGAACTTAACGCATGTGATGGAAAATTTACTCGACAAAGCCCGTAACAATGAACTTAGCGTCACAGCTGACATTGTAAATGTTCTTTTAGAAACTCTAGACGTTTTAAAAGACACCTTAAACGCCTACCGTGATGAAACTGAAATTCCACAAGAAGGCATCGATGAGCGCATAAAAATACTCAACGGTGTTATTAACGGGCAAGCCACTGGTGTTGAATCAGATGGCAACTATAGGTCTACTGAAGTAAGCGCAAACGCGCAAAACGAAAGTGAACAGGATGATGGTTTTGGCTTCTTTGATGATGAGCCTTCTGAGGCTAGTTCATCTACTGACGACGGTTTTGGCTTTTTCGATGAAGAGCCTGTTCACAATCAATCTAGCGAAAGCAGCGAAGCAGACGATGATGGCTTTGGCTTTTTTGATGACGTATCTGATAACCGCGATCTTCAAGATAGCGAAACTACCCAATCGTCACCACAAGCTGATGAAGGTTTTGGGTTCTTTGATGATGAAGAAAACCAAAGTAACCTTGTCGAGTCTCAAGCGGAAAAATCAGAAGCCGGAAAAGCTGAAAGTGGCAACAAAGAGGAAAGCCAAGGCTTTGGCTTTTTCGAAGACGTACCTTCGGCTAGCCACATAAATACTGCTGTAAACACAACTAACGATCACCAAAGGCAAAGCGCCAAGCCCTCTCAAAATTTAGCAACAGCATCTAACGATGTAAAAGCACCACAAACGGGGGCTGGCGCTACGCCTGCAACGGCTAAGAAGAAAACTAAACCTTCTGCGAAAAAAAGCACCGCCCGAGAGTCGGCTTCAATTCGAGTAGACACCACAAAAATTGACGCCATGGTTAACTTGGTGGGAGAACTAGTAATCACCCAATCAATGCTATCTATGATAGGACAAGATGTTGATGGGCAAGTTGGCGAGCGGCTACAGCTTGCTATTGATGAGCTACAGCGCAACACCCGGGAAATTCAAGAGTCGGTCATGTCTATGCGCATGCTTCCGCTAACTGCAACTTTTAATCGCTTCCCCCGTTTAGTAAGAGACCTAGCAGGAAAGTTGGGTAAACAGGTTGAACTGGTACTTCAAGGTGGCAGTACGGAAATCGATAAAAGCCTAATTGAAAAGATTGTCGACCCGCTTACTCACTTAGTGCGCAATAGCATTGATCATGGCATCGAAATGCCAGAAAAGCGTACGGCTGCCGGCAAGCCGGAAAAAGGCACGGTTATCTTAAGTGCCGAGCAAAAGGGCGGCAGTATTATCATCAGTATTATTGACGATGGTGGTGGTCTACACCGCGACAAAATTCTTGATAAAGCGCGAAGCAACGGGCTTGCCGTATCAGACGATATGCCAGATTCAGAAGTATGGCAGTTGATTTTCCAGCCTGGCTTTTCAACCGCTGAAGCTATTACCGATGTATCGGGCAGAGGGGTAGGAATGGATGTGGTGCGTCGCAATATCGAATCAATTGGCGGACGCATTGATATTGAATCGAGCGCTGGAGAGGGCTCTGCTTTTTTCATTCACCTGCCGCTTACGCTTGCCATTGTCGACGGCATGTGTGTGTCAGTAGGTAAGCAAATCTTTGTTGTTCCTCTTTTAAATATTATTGAATCTTTCCAGCCCACAAAGCAGCAGCTTAAAACCTTGGGTAACGACACCGTACTTTACATTCGAGACCAATATTGGCCTTTAGTGCCTCTTTACGACTTTATGGAAGTAGAAGATGCAGCACTCTCTCCAACAGAGGGCATTGTGGTGTTACTTGAAAGCAGTAAAAAGCGCTTTGGTATTTTGGTTGATGCACTAGTGGGCCAGCAGCAGGTGGTCATTAAAAGTTTAGAGGAACACTACCGTAAAGTGGCTGGAATAGCGGGGGCAACCATTATGGGTGACGGTAAAGTCGCACTTATCATTGATGCAGACTCCATCGCTACAACCTACACCTCCAGCCAAATAGAGGAGTTACTTTCATGAGTGAAACTGCCTTGCATCAAGCGGTTACTGGCGGACAAGACAAAGAATACTTAAGTTTCGTGCTTGGTGATGAGCATTACGCCTTGGACATAACAACAGTGAAGGAAATCAGAGGATACGAACAAGTTACCAAAATTGCGAATGCGCCAGCGTTTATAAAAGGCGTAATTAATTTACGTGGTGACATAGTTCCTATCGTGGATTTGCGTATTAAGTTTAACGTAGGCGAGGCCACTTATAACGACTTCACAATAGTGATAATGCTGAACATTCAAGAGCGCATTGTTGGCATCGTGGTAGATGGTGTATCCGATGTTATTCGCTTGTCTGAAGAGCAAGTACTTCCGCCACCAGAGTTTGGCGTAGCCTTTGACAGCAGATATCTACACGGCTTAGCTGATGTGGATGAAAACATGGTCATTCTGGTGAACATTGAGAGCTTAATAACCAGCGAGGAGCTGGGTTTAGTTGCACCTGATAGCGTTAACGACGACGCGTAGTTACAAGGTCCTTCACTAAACGGAAACACCTGACATTGGGAAATATTAGTTATGGGCGTATTTAATTTTCTTAACGGCGAAGAATTAAAAATAGCGAAGCACGACGCGCTATTAAAGTCGAATATTTTAAAGGCGAGTGCCTCAAACTTGTTGGTTATCGACAAGTCTGGGGTTATTCATTACTGCACACCGGCATTCCTGCATATGGCAAAAGCCTACTCTAAAGACTTTTCTGTCGGCGATGGCGAATCCACATTATCAGGAAAGCACATTGACGATATTACAGTCAGTGCAGGCACAGCAGAAAATCCGTCTTATTTACTCACCCATTCTACAGGTGGTAACAAGCAGCTTGTTTCACTTGCTGAACATAGCTTTTGCGTAAGTACATCAGCAATAACAGCGGACGAAAACGGCACTCAGCTTTTCGTTAATGAATGGCAGGACAACACAGAAAATAAACGTAACAAAGGCATGGTCGATGCCATTATGCGAAGCCAAGCTGTGATCTCCTTCACTACAGATGGGGAAATATTATCGGCTAACGACAACTTTCTATCCGCCATGGGTTATAGCGAGGCTGAAGTAGTAGGAAAGCACCATCGTATTTTTGTAGATAGTGACTACGCACAGAGCGATGAGTATAAAGCGTTTTGGACAAAGCTAAAAAGCGGAGACGTACACAGCGGTGAGTTTTGCAGAATCAATAAGCAAGGCGAAGAGGTATGGATCCAAGCTACCTATAACCCTGTGTTTGACGACAACGGCGAGGTGGATTACATCATTAAATTTGCCTCTGACATTACTGCACAAAAACAGAAAAATGCAGATTTTGAAGGGCAAATTACCGCCATTAACAAATCTCAAGCCGTAATCGAGTTCGACCTAGAGGGAAATATTTTAAACGCCAACGAAAATTTCCTTGCCGCAATGGGCTATAGCCTGTCAGAAATTAAAGGGCAGCATCACAGTATGTTTGTCGACCCAAGCTACAAGCTAAGTGCAGAATACGCTGCTTTCTGGCAAAACTTAAAGGCAGGAGAGCATACCGCGGGTGAATACAAACGCATTGCCAAAGGTGGCAAAGAGATATGGATCCGTGCGTCTTACAACCCCATTTTTGATAGTACAGGCAAGCCATTTAAAGTAGTTAAATTTGCCACCGACGTAACGCAAGATAAGCTAAGAAACGCGTATTTCGAAGGGCAAATTAACGCTATTAGTAAATCTCAGGCGGTTATCGAGTTTGATGTAGACGGCAATATCATTACCGCTAATGACAACTTCCTCAACACTATGGGCTACCGCCTAGACGAAATTAAAGGTAAGCACCATCAGTTATTTGTAGATGAAGAAACCCGGCAGTCAGAGTCGTACCAGCGTTTTTGGTCTGAACTTAAAGCAGGCAAATTCTTCTCTGGCGAATTTAAGCGAGTAAGCAAGTCGGGTAATAGCGTATGGATCCAAGCTTCTTATAACCCAATAGAAGACATGAACGGTAACCCGTTTAGGGTAGTAAAGTACGCAACTAATATTACCGAAGATAAACTGAAAAACGCCTACTTTGAAGGTCAGTTGAACGCCATAAGTAAGTCTCAGGCTGTCATTGAATTTGACCTTGAAGGCGTAATCTTAAACGCGAACAGCAACTTTTTAGCCGCGATGGGCTATACCCTTGACGAAGTAAAAGGTAAGCACCACAGCATTTTTGTAGATCCTGCTTTTAAAAATAGCCCCGAATACGCAGCCTTCTGGGAGCAATTGCGTCAAGGGGTTTATGCCAGCGGCGAATATAAGCGTTTCGACAAATCAGGAAAGCCAGTTTATATCCAAGCCTCTTACAACCCCATTTTAGACCAAAACGGCAAGCCGTTTAGAGTAGTGAAATACGCCACAGATGTAACGGGTAGAACCTTAGCAGTAGAAAGTATCAAATCTATTATGGCTAGCCTTACAGACGGTGATTTATTGAAAACAATAGATGAGCCACTAGATGGTGATTTCAAAGTACTCGGTGAATCCATCAACCACTTTATTGGCGAACTACGCGACACCATAGTGAAAATTCACACAGCTGTTGAAACCATCGATACTGCTTCAAACGAGATAGCCACGGGTAACGCCGACCTGTCTAGCCGTACCGAGCAGCAGGCTTCAAGCTTAGAAGAAACTGCCTCAGCCATGGAAGAACTAACGGGAACGGTGAAGCTAAATGCAGAGAATGCTGACCAAGCGAAAGGATTGGCAAGTCAGGCGTCGGATGTAGCATCTGAGGGCGGCAAAGTTATTGAACAAGTGGTGCATACCATGGGGGAAATTAATGACTCTGCCCAGCGTATTTCCGACATTATCGGCGTAATTGATGGCATTGCCTTCCAAACAAACATACTTGCACTAAACGCAGCCGTTGAAGCGGCAAGAGCGGGCGAACAAGGACGCGGATTTGCAGTTGTTGCCTCTGAAGTAAGAACGTTGGCCCAGCGCTCTGCAGAGGCGGCAAAAGACATTAAGGCGCTAATTTCAGCATCGGTGGAAAAAATTGGCGATGGCAATGTATTGGTGAATAAGTCTGGTGAAACCATGGCCAATATCGTCACTGCCATAAAGCGTGTTAACGACATTATGTCTGAAATTGCTGCTGCCTCATCGGAGCAAGCCACAGGCATTCAGGAAGTGAGCAATGCGGTGGTTCAAATGGACGAAATGACCCAACAAAATGCTGCCTTAGTTGAACAGGCAGCGGCAGCCGCTGACAGTATGCGACAGCAGTCGGGTGAACTCGCGCAGCGAGTATCTGTTTTCAAAGTAGGAAATAGTCGAAAGCCCGAACAGACCTCTGAGGTGCGCTCGTTAAATGGTAGCAGTGGGTTACCTAAAGAGCGCGAAGTGCCAAAGCAGCGAATTAAAGCGCTGAATCCAGCTGCGCCTGATGCGTCGGATTGGGAGGCATTTTAGTGTATGTCGGCCATACCAAGCACGGACGCGCAAAGAGAGTTTTCGTATAGCCGAAGAGATTTCGAGCGGGTAAAAGGTCTGCTTTTTAAACAAGCAGGTATTAACCTAGCCGACTCGAAAGACGCGATGGTTTATAGCCGCCTTGCGAGGCGGCTGCGCACGCTCGAAATAAATAGCTTCAAAGAATACTTAGCTTATGTTGGAAGCAATGACGATGAAATGGAGCACTTCATCAATGCGCTTACCACCAACCTGACTGCGTTTTTCAGAGAGCCACATCACTTTGAAGCGCTAGCAAATTTTCTTCGAAAGCGACCGCAAACTAAACGTATTTGGTGTGCTGCAAGCAGCACGGGTGAAGAGCCTTACAGTATTGCGATGACGGTGGCGTCTGTGTTTGGCACCTTTACGCCCAACATACAAATACTTGCCACAGACATTGATAGTAAAGTGTTGCAGAAGGCCCGCCAAGGCGTTTATGCCCAAAACAGTATTAGTCAGCTTTCTTACGATTATAAAACCCAATTCTTCTACAAAGGTAAAGGTTCGCAAACCGGAAGAGTAAGGGTGGTAGATGAGCTACGAAAAATGGTGCAGTTCGAGCCGCTCAATTTAATGTCGCCAAACTGGTGTTTAGATGCGCCGATAGACGTAATTTTTTGCCGCAACGTTATGATTTACTTTGACCGTCCTACGCAGCGTAAAATTTTAGCGCGTATGGTGAAGTTAATGTGTAGTGACGGCATGTACGTAGCAGGGCATTCTGAAAATTTCACTATGTACCCTGAACTGGTGGCGCCCATGGGGAAAACCGTTTATCGACCCGTTGTTTAAAGGGAACTTGTAGTATGAGTCAGGATGAAAACCCCATACGTTATTTTGATAATCGCCTTCAAAAAGAAGCGGTGAAGCTCCTGCCGGGGCAATACTATGCTACTGCCGCAGACAAAGCTTTGGTAACTATCCTTGGTTCGTGTGTTGCGGCGTGCATTTTCGATCAAGAAAAGAAAATTGGGGGCATGAACCACTTCATGTTGCCAGATCTCAATTTCACTACCAATCTCGACGCCTGCTTAGCCACAAAGTACGGCGTGCACGCTATGAATATGCTGATAGACCAACTCGTGCATTTAGGCGCGCGTCGTAACAAGCTGGTGGCTAAAGCATTTGGCGGCGGAAAAGTCTTACCAGGGTTTGTGCAACAAGACATTGGGCGAGTAAATGCAGAGTTTGTTTTAGAGTATTTAGATAATGCAAATATTCCCCTTGTTAGCAGTGATTTGATGTCTACCTATGCTCGAAAAATTTACTATTTTCCGGCAGACGGAAAAGTGTATATGAAGCGAATTCGCGAGTTCAATAATGCTACGCTTTACGAGCGTGAATCTACGCATCGTGTTCTACTTTCTGAGCAAGCGAAGACGGGTGTTATTTCATTTTCGGAACAATCACATGCCTATAAAAGTTCTCGTCGTTGACGACTCTGCCTTAATACGACAAATTCTGTCAGAAATCGTCGCTAAAGCGCCAGGGTTATCATTAGTTGGCGCAGCACCCGATGCCTACGTAGCAAAACGGATGGTACAAGAGTTTAGGCCCGATGTTATTACCCTAGACATTGAAATGCCGAAGGTAGATGGACTTCGCTTTTTAGAAGTGATGATGAAGGCGATGCCAACCCCAGTGGTAATGATTTCCACGCTCACTGAACGAGGTGCCGATGCAACGTTGCGCGCCCTAGAATTGGGAGCGGTTGATTTCATGGCAAAGCCAAAACTAGGTGTGGCGCAAGGTATGACCGAATATGCCGCAGTTATCGTTGAAAAGATAAAGGCAGCGGCCCACTCAAAGTTAAGCCATCCCACCGAAACTCGCTGTACTAAGCACGCTTCCATGCGCTATACCGGCACTGAAAAGCTTATTGGAATAGGCGCTTCAACTGGGGGAACCGAAGCGATCAAAGATGTCATCATGCATTTTCCTCGCAATGCTCCAGCAACTATTATTTCCCAACATATGCCTCCGGGTTTTACCACCACCTATGCTAAGCGTCTTGATAACCTTTGTGAAATAACGGTGCGAGAAGCGCAGGGTGGAGAGCGCTTATTGCCAGGCTTTGCCTATTTAGCGCCAGGTAATAAACATTTAAAAGTAGAGAGAAGTGGTGCCGATTACCGCTTGAGCCTTGATGATGGCCCTAAGGTATCAGGGCATAAGCCCTCAGTTGACGTCATGTTCGATTCACTTGCTGAGCACGCAGGGGCAAATGCTGTGGGTGTATTGCTTACCGGGATGGGGCGCGACGGGGCAAAAGGTTTAAAGAATATGCACACTAAAGGCGCTGTCACCTTCTGCCAAGATGAAAAAACCTGTGTTGTATACGGCATGCCTAAAACCGCTGTAGAAATGAATGCTGCAAGTTTCATAAAACCCTTAGAAGAAATTTCAGACGCTATACTTGATACACTCGAAGCATTAGGAGCGGGTAGTCGGCTTTAAGTAGTTTTATATCTTCTGACGCTTTTACAAATCCTCCAAGTACTTTTCTTATTGTAGATTCCATACGCGATGGGCGTACTTATATTAGCGAATGTCGCAAATGTCATTAATGCAATAAGTTAACAAAAATATTCAAAAGTATAATTGTTAGAGGTGAAAATTAGACCATAATTTGACTGTGTTTTGTACAGCTGTTAACGCAGAAGTAACAATTGAGGTGAAATCGTGGTCGCCATTGCAGCAAATTATTTAGATAACTTCTTTTCTAGTAAGAGCAATGCTTTCGTTGTGGCGTTTTTAATGATGTTAGGGAGCTGGACTTTATCCTTTACGTCAGTATCACATTTGGGGCTCGTGCTTAGCTCCGCTTGCGTGGTTTTTCTGCTGTTCGTACTACTAAAAGTAACTAATTTAAGTCAGGCAACAGCAACGCCTAACGCTAACGATTCAACAGAGTACTACTCTCCTTCTCATGAGACTTCGCTAGCTTCTGATTCAATCAGTATTGCAGTATCCGAGGCGAGCGACATATTATCAGTCACCTCATCAAATATTAGCGACATTTTTTCAACGCAAAGCGATGCGGTGGCGACGTTAAGCGAATCCTTTATTTCTCTTCAATCCCTGCTTGGCCAGCAAGAAATTAGCATAAACAATTTGCTAAAAGACGATGATAACAGTGACTGCGCTTACGCCGACAAAATGCGTTCATTCGCGTCAGACACCGATGCAACACTAACGCAATTTATCGCCTCAACTACCCAAATGACCGACTCTACAAGAGCGTTAGAAACCCAAGTTCAAACTATTCAGCAAGCCATGCCTACCGTGATTGAAGCGTTAAGCGGCATTGATGATATATCTTCACAAACCAACCTACTAGCGCTAAACGCAGCTATAGAAGCTGCGCGTGCAGGTGAGGCTGGTCGAGGATTTGCCGTTGTCGCAGATGAAGTCCGTGCGCTATCTACCCGTTCTACGCAGTTTAGTGACGTAATTAAAACCCAAATAGAAAATATCAAGTCGCTTATCGATAAACTAACGGAAACTGCTGAAGTCGTTGCGTCTCAGGACATTTCTCACGTGGTGAACGCAAAAGATGCGATTAGCGAACAGCTCAAAGGCATTATCAAAAAAGCAGAAGCTGATATACAGGGCGCAAGCGAGCTTGAAGCCATCAGGCAACAGCTTGCCGACTCCACAGCAGCCGCCATTCGCGGCCTTCAGTTTGGCGATATAAATGGCCAAAACCTTACATATACCCGAGAGATCATTGAGTTCGTTGTTGAACAACTTTCGCAGCTGTCCCCAGAAAGCGCAACGCGTGTTCGAGAAAATCTAGAAAACTATCAACACTCGCTTACTGAAAAAGGGCAAGCAGACCATAACCCAGTTTCTGCGACTTCTATGGATGCGGGTGATGTAGAGCTTTTTTAGCGGTAACGAAAATCTCTACAAAGCAAGGTAAGAGCAGTTTTGACAATTCAAAAGGTGATTGAATTATGAGCAAAAGCATATTGATTGTTGACGATTCTGTATCTATTCGTCAGATGGTTGAAATGACCCTCAAGTCAGCGAATTACAAAGTAACTACGGCTCAAGATGGGCAAGACGCGTTAGACAAGTGCCAGGGGGCTCGTTTCGACTTTGTACTGACCGATCAGAACATGCCTCGCATGGATGGCTTAACGCTGGTTAAGTCTTTAAGAGAGTTATCTAATTTTCGTTCGACGCCAATTGTGATGCTTACCACAGAGGCTGGCGACGATATGAAGGCTAAAGGTAAGGCTGCCGGAGCCACAGGGTGGATGGTGAAACCTTTTGACCCGAACAAGCTGTTAGATGTGATGAAACGAGTGTTGGGCTAATCGAACGTCGGTTTTAATAGGGCAAGTGGGAGTTAACCATGACCATTGATGTAAACCAGTTTCACGGTGTGTTTTTTGATGAGAGTGATGAGCACCTCCAAGACATGGAGCAGTTGCTCATGACCTTAGATGTGGATGCTCCCGACCCCGAAGAATTAAACAGTATTTTTAGAGCAGCTCACTCCATAAAAGGCGGAAGCGGAATTTTTGGCTTCGACGCGTTAATGAACCTCACACATGTCATGGAGAACCTGCTCGATAAAGCCCGCAACCAAGAGATTCAGGTAACGGCAGAAATTGTTGATATTTTCCTGCAAACCCTTGATGTACTAAAAGACACCATGTCTGCTTATAAAGAGCAGACAGAACTTCCTCAAGCACAGATTGACGCAAGCATAAAAGTACTCGAAGAGACGCTTGCTAGCGCTTCAGGTGAAGTCGTGCATGAGCCTAGTGATCAAACCGAAGATATTGAAGGTGCTTCGGACAACGAGATTGAAGGTTTTGGCTTTTTCGATGATGAAGAAACTGAGTCGCAAAGCATCACTTCTGAAACTTCGCAAAATCAAAAAGAAGCAGAGGAAATTGAGGGTTTTGGACTCTTTGAAGATGATGAAGTAGCAGCGGAGAAACAGGCTGAAGCGGCGCCTGAAGTTAACAAAAACGATGAGGGCTTTGGCTTTTTCGAACCAGAAAACCTTCCTATTAAACCAGATGTAACACAATCTACACCGGCACAAGCCACCCCCAAACAACCTATCGTTAAGCCAGTCAAAACCAAACCTAAAGTGGCAAAAGAAGCCGCATCAATTCGTGTAGACACAACAAAAATCGATGCCATGGTTAATTTAGTTGGCGAACTTGTTATTACTCAATCCATGCTTTCTAACGTAGGCCAGGAAGTTGAAGGACAGGTAGGTGAACGTTTACAGCTCGCAATAGACGAACTACAGCGCAATACCCGTGAAATACAAGAATCGGTAATGTCTATGCGCATGTTGCCAGTGAACATGACATTTAATCGCTTCCCTCGCGTTGTACGTGACCTTTCATCAAAGCTAGGCAAAAAAGTCGATTTGGTTATTCAGGGGGGCAACACTGAAATTGATAAAAGCCTTATCGAAAAGCTGGTCGACCCGCTTACTCATTTAGTTAGAAACAGCATTGACCACGGTATCGAAAGCCCTGAAAAGCGCCTTGAAGCAGGTAAATCTGAAAACGGAACCGTTATTTTAAGTGCAGAGCAAAAAGGTAGCAGCATCATTATCGGCATTATTGATGACGGTGCAGGCTTAAATAAAGCGCGCATTTTAGATAAAGCGACACAAAATGGGTTAGCCGTTACGCCGGATATGCCAGACAGTGAAATTTGGCAGCTTATATTCCAAGCGGGCTTTTCTACCGCCGCTGAGGTCACTGATGTATCAGGTCGTGGCGTTGGTATGGACGTAGTGCGCCGAAATATTGAATCTATTGGCGGACGCATTGAAATCGAATCGTCGCAAGGCGAGGGCTCAGCCTTTTATATCCACTTACCACTAACGCTCGCCATTGTAGACGGTATGTGTGTGTCAGTTGGCGATCAGATTTTTGTCATCCCGCTGCTCAACGTAATCGAGTCTTTCCAGCCTACAGCTTCCCAAGTCAAAACACTTGGTAACGACAAGGTACTGTGGATAAGGGACCAGTACTGGCCATTGGTGTCACTTACCCAATTGATGCAGGTAGACGACGGTATTATCGAACCAACTCAAGGCATAGTGGTACTGCTAGAAAGCAGCAAAAAACGCTACGGCGTATTGGTGGATTCTCTGGTAGGTCAACAACAAGTCGTCATCAAGAGCTTAGAGCAACATTACAAAAAAGTCGCAGGGATCGCAGGCGCTACCATTATGGGCGATGGCAAGGTCGCGATGATTTTGGATGCCGATTCGGTAGCAGCAAATTGTACCAATATCCCAAATGAAGAGGTTTCACTATGAGCGAAGCAGCATTACAGCAAGCCGTTAGTGCGTCGAAAGAGAATGAATTTTTAAGTTTTGTATTAGGTGAAGAACACTACGCCTTAGACATCACGACGGTGAAAGAAATTCGCGGCTATGAGCAGGTTACCAAAATTGCCAATGCGCCAAGCTTTATTAAGGGGGTGATAAACCTTCGTGGCGATATTGTACCTATCGTGGATTTGCGGATTAAGTTCAATGTCGGCGAAGCCACCTACAACGACTTTACTATCGTCATTATGCTAAACGTCCACGAGCGAATTGTAGGTATTGTCGTCGACGGCGTGTCTGACGTAATACGTCTTTCGGAAGAAGACATGCTTCCTCCCCCAGAGTTCGGAGTGGCGTTCGATAGCAAATACCTTCACGGGCTGGCTGATGTGGACGAACACATGGTTATTTTAGTGAATATTGAAAGCTTAATTACAAGTAACGAATTGGGTTTAGTTGAAACAAAAACACAAACGGTTGAGGGCTGAGACAATGGGAATCATGACGTGGTTAGAAGACTTCACGAAGGCAACGGACGTTAACCAAGCATTAAGAAACAAACAGGCCCTTGATGCCACAACGTGTTGCATCATGATGGCCGATGCAGACAGAAATATTATTTATGCCAATCAGTCGGTAAAAACACTGCTTAAAGAAAATGAAAAGAAGCTACAGGCTGTTCTTCCCAGCTTTTCTGCTGACAACCTTGAAGGACAGAACATCGATCAGTTTCACCGCAACCCGTCTCATCAACGTAATATCCTTGCAGAACTAAAGTCAACGATGACCTCTACAATAAACATAGGCGACTTGAACTTCAAACTTACGCTAACCCCTCTTTTCGACCAAGATAACAAAAACATAGGCACTATGGTTGAATGGGTTGATCAATCTGAGTTGCTTATCAAAAGCACCATGCTAGACGCGCTTAACAATGCGCAAGCGGTTATAGAATTTAATGCAGATGGCGTAATTCAAAACGCTAACGAAAACTTCTTGAATGGTCTTGGCTATAGCCTTAACGAGATCGTAGGCAACCATCATAAGATGTTTTGTGACTCTCAGTATATTCGTACTGAAGAGTACGCACAGTTTTGGCGCGACCTTAAAGCGGGCAAGCTGCAAAGTGGCGAGTTTTGTCGCTTTGATAAAATGGGTAAGGAGGTTTGGATCCAAGCGACCTACAACCCAGTATTTGGTGGTGATGGCAAGGTCATTCGCGTAGTGAAATTTGCCACCGATATCACCGAAAACAAGCTTCGTAACGCGTATTTCGAAGGGCAAATTGAAGCAATAAACAAAGCACAGGCGGTTATCGAGTTCGATCTTGACGGAAAAATTTTAAACGCCAACGAGAACTTCACCAACACTGTTGGCTACAACTTAGATGAAATAGTAGGCAAACATCACAGCATGTTCGTTGATGATGAATACAAGCGCAGTGTTGAGTATAGCCAATTTTGGGAGCAGTTACGCCAAGGCGTATTGTTTACCGATGAGTTTAAGCGCGTGGGCAAAGGCGGTAAGGAAATTTGGATCCAGGCATCTTATAACCCCATTTTAGATCAAAATGGAAGACCGCATCGCGTAGTAAAATATGCCATCGACATTACGGGCAGAAAGCAAGCAATAAGCGATATCAAGACCGCCATGAATGAATTAGTTCAGGGCAATTTAGACTGTCGCATTGAGCATGAGTTTGACGGCGAATTTAAAGAGCTAGGCACATCAATAAACCGTTTTATTGACGATATGCGCCGTATTATCGGTTCAATCAGCGATGTAATGACTCGCTTATCCGGTGGTGATTTAACTGCAGAGCTTGATGAACAGTTCCAAGGCGAGTTCCAAATATTGGGTGATGCCATAAACCAGTTTGTCGCTGAAATGTCTGGCACTATCGGTTCTATCTACCAAGCAGTAGAAACCATTAATACTGCTTCGTCTGAAATAGCCACAGGTAACTCTGACCTTTCAAGCCGTACCGAGCAACAAGCGTCTAGTCTTGAGGAAACCGCGTCAAGTATGGAAGAGCTTACAGGTACAGTGAAACTCAATGCTGAAAACGCCGAGCAAGCTAATAGCTTGGCTTCGCAGAGCTGCGATATCGCGACTAAAGGCGGTGAGTTAATTCGTCAGGTGGTGGATACCATGTCGTCAATTAACGAGTCAGCCCAAGAAATTTCAGACATCATCGGTGTTATCGACGGCATTGCATTTCAAACCAATATACTTGCATTAAATGCTGCTGTAGAGGCGGCTCGAGCAGGCGAGCAAGGCCGAGGCTTTGCAGTAGTTGCATCAGAAGTAAGAAGCTTAGCCCAGCGCTCTGCAGAGGCGGCAAAAGAAATTAAAGAGCTTATTTCAGACTCAGTGAGCAAAATTGACGGGGGGAATAAACTCGTCAATCAGTCTGGCGATACTATGGAAGAAGTGGTGACCTCTATTAAGCGGGTCAACGACATTATGTCAGAGATTGCTGCAGCAAGTTCTGAACAAGCTTCAGGCATTGAAGAAGTCAGTAAAGCGGTAGTGCAAATGGATGAAATGACGCAGCAAAATGCGGCGCTGGTAGAAGAAGCCGCGGCAGCTGCTGAAAGCTTGCAACAACAATCCGGTAATCTATCCGAGCGTGTGTCGGCGTTTAATATTGGTGATAAAGCTGCTGTTGCAGAAACGAGACCACAACAAGCGCCTCAGGCTGTGTCAGAGAAAAAAGTGGCTTCCGTAGCCATGCTAAAAACGAATAAAAAGTTAGCTCCTAAAGTACCGCACAACGACGAATGGGAGTCTTTTTAGTTAACTAAAGGCGAATTCTTCAAAAGGGAGTTCGCCTTTTTTATTACTTGCAGTTTTATTCAGCGCTTCAAACACGTAGCGCTACTAATATGATAGGTGATGCTATGGGTGTTTTTAATATATTTCACAATGAAGAGTTGGTGGCTGCTCAAAGTCTTTCTCGTTTTCAGGAGCAGGCGTTGAGTGAGAGTACGGCATGTTTAATGTTAGTGGATGCATCGGGAACGATAACCTTTGCCAACAAAGCATTTAGACAGCTCGCAGCAGAGCATAGCGCACAGTTTTCTCGCTCACTTCCTAACATTAATCTTGAGGAATTGACCGGCACTTCTATCGCAAGCTTTTTTGCTAATAATAAAGAATTGAGCCAGCGATACAGCACCTGTAATAGTAGCGACACCTTTTTACTGCCAGTAAGCGACCTGCTGTTTACGCTAAAACTCACCACAATCAAAAGCGTAGAAGGTGAGAAACTTGGCACAATGGTGGAGTGGATAAACGACCAGGAGTTACAGCAGAAATCAGCTTTGCTGGAGGGCCTCGACCGTTGCCAAGCTATTATTTCCTTTACACCAGAAGGTATAGTTGAAAACGCTAACGACAACTTTCTAAAAGTAACAGGTTATTCGAAAGAAGATATTGTAGGTAAGCATCACCGTCTATTTGTGTTACCAGACTATGGTGTATCTGAAGAATATAACCAATTTTGGGAAGATCTGAGAAATGGAGAACGCAGCAGTGGAGAGTATTGTCGCGTAGCGAAAAACGGTGACAAAATTTGGATCCAAGCTTCTTACAATCCTATCTACGATAAGTTGGGCAATATTGTTCGCGTTGTTAAATTTGCCACCGACATTACTGCGCAAAAGCGCAAAAACGTAGACTATGAAGGCCAGATAAACGCCATCGATAAATCGCTAGCTGTCATTGAGTTTGACCTAGAAGGGGTAATTCAACACGCCAACGAAAACTTCTGTGCTACAACAGGTTATGACCTCAGTGAGATAAAGGGGCAACATCACAGTATGTTTGTCGAGCCGAATTATAAAATGAGTCCCGAATATGCGGCGTTTTGGCGAGATTTGAAAAAGGGTGAGTTTAAGTCAGGGGAATTTAAACGCGTAAAAAAAGATGGCAGCGAGCTATGGATCCAAGCGTCTTACAACCCTATTTTTGATGAATTCGGTCAACCCCAGAAAGTGGTGAAATACGCCTCTGACGTTACTGAACAAAAGCTGCAGAATGCATTTAACACCGGTCAGATAAATGCGATCAGCAAATCTCAAGCAGTCATCGAATTCGACCCGAACGGCAACATCGTGACCGCAAACGATAATTTTTTGGCCACGGTTGGGTATGGGCTAGACGAGATCCAAGGCAAGCACCATAGAATTTTCGTCACTAAACAAGAGTGTGAATCTGAAGAATATCGCACCTTTTGGAAGAAATTGGCTGAAGGTCAGTTTTATTCTGGTGAGTTTCACCGTATTGCAAAAGATGGTTCTGACGTATGGATTCAAGCGACCTACAATCCCATCTTCGATATGAATGGCAAGGTAGTAAAAGTAGTTAAATACGCCAGCAACATTACCGAACAAAAGGTTAAAAATGCGTATTTTGAGGGGCAGTTAGCCGCCATTGGAAAGTCTCAGGCGGTCATTGAGTTTAACATGGACGGCATTATCCAAGATGCCAATGAAAACTTCTTAAATACAGTGGGCTATACCCTTGAGGAGATTAAAGGGAAGCATCACAGTATGTTTGTCGAACCGTCATATCGGGCTAGCCCTGAGTATGCGGAATTTTGGGATGCATTGCGCAGTGGCACCTATTCTTCTGGTGAGTACCGCAGAGTTGGCAAAAACGGCAAAGAGATTTTTATACAAGCTACTTATAACCCCATTTTAGATCACAACGGTAAACCCTTCCGCGTCGTGAAATTCGCTACCGACATTACAGGCCGAACTCAGGCAGTTGATGAAATTAAGCACGTGATGACTAGGCTTACAGAAGGAGATCTTACGGTTAATATTGACCACGCATTAGATGGCGACTTTGCTGTGTTAGGCGAAGCAATAAATCAATTTATCAATGAAATGCGTGGCACCATCACCAATATTAATGAAGCGGTTGAGACTATTAATGTAGCGTCAGGCGAGATAGCAACGGGCAATGCTGACCTATCAAGCCGTACCGAGCAACAGGCGTCAAGTCTTGAAGAAACTGCGTCGAGCATGGAAGAGCTAACTGGAACCGTTAAGCTTAATGCCGAAAATGCCGAGCAGGCAAACTCTCTTGCTGCGCAGGCAAGCAAAATAGCGTCTCAAGGAGGGGAGGTTATCGGCGAAGTGGTGGATACCATGACGCAGATTAATGATTCTGCCCAAGAGATATCAGACATTATCGGCGTTATCGATGGGATTGCCTTCCAAACTAACATACTGGCATTAAATGCTGCGGTTGAAGCAGCGCGCGCTGGTGAGCAAGGGCGAGGTTTCGCGGTTGTTGCCTCTGAAGTGCGTAACCTAGCGCAGCGTTCTGCCGAAGCTGCGAAAGATATTAAAGAGCTCATTTCTGACTCGGTGAGTAAAATTGCGAGCGGCAACCAGTTAGTGGTGAAGTCTGGCGATACCATGGCAGAAGTTGTGACCTCAATCAAACGAGTAAACGACATTATGTCTGAAATTGCGGCGGCGTCTGCAGAGCAAGCTGCGGGGATAGAGGAAGTCAGTAAAGCCGTAGTTCAGATGGATGAAATGACCCAGCAGAACGCTGCGCTGGTGGAAGAGGCCGCAGCCGCCTCAGACAGTCTTAAACAACAATCGCTGCAGTTGAATGAACGGGTTTCTGTATTTGAAGTAGGAAAAGGGCTAAGCAGTGATCAGCAGCATATAGCGACTCTTACTCACGGGGGCTCTCGCCAGCAGCGCTTATCTGCAGCACCAGTTCAGCGATTGTCTCAAGCCCAGGCGCTAACTCCGGCTATGCCAAGCGAGGCCGAGTGGGAGTCATTCTAATGACAGCGGCTGTATCAACAAAAGATAGCACTAGGGAGTTCGCCTTTGAAAAGGCGGACTTCAAAAACGTGCAGCAAATGTTATTTAAAAAGGCAGGAATAAACCTATCTGATGCCAAAGAAGCAATGGTCTACAGCAGGCTAGCCCGTCGGATAAGGGCTAGAAACTTGCGTAGTTTTAATGACTATCTTGCTTTAGTGAACACCTCGGAATCGGAGTTGGAGCAATTTATCAATGCGCTTACCACGAACCTTACCTCTTTCTTTCGCGAGCCGCACCACTTTACCGCGTTGGCTGATTATCTAAGACAGCACAATGTTACCAATATTTGGTGTGCTGCCAGTTCTACTGGTGAAGAGCCATATTCAATCGCGATGGTGGTAGCGGAAGCCTTCGGAAGTTTTAAAACACCGGTTAAGATCATTGCCTCAGACATAGACAGTAAAGTGCTAGCTAAAGCCAAAGCCGGTGTTTATCCCTTAGCCTCGATAGCGAAAATACCGCAACATCGACAAAAGCAGTTCTTTCACAAAGGCAAAGGTACTAATGAAGGAAAGGTCAAAGTGGTCGATGAGCTTCGCAATATGGTGCAGTTTAAAAAACTAAACCTCACCGACACAAAGTGGGATGTGAAGGGGCCGCTAGACGTTATATTTTGCAGAAATGTAATGATCTACTTTGACAAACCAACGCAGCTAAAAGTACTACAAAAAATGGTGAGTATGTTAAAGCCGACGGGGTTATACATGGCTGGACATTCTGAAAATTTCAATATGTATACTAATCTTGTTAGACCGGTGGGGAAAACTATTTATCGCCCAGTCGGTTAGGAGAGATTGTGGCGTCACCCAATTTTGAACTGCCAATAACTTATTACGACAAGCGTTTTTCTAAAGAAGCGGTAAAGCTTTTACCCGGTCAGTATTTTGTTACCACTAAAGACAAAATGCTGGTCACGGTGCTTGGCTCTTGTGTAGCGGCTTGCTTGTTCGACCCTTATACGGGGTTTGGTGGTATGAACCATTTTATGTTGCCTACCGTGAATAAATCGGCAGGTGAATTTGAGCAAGTTCAAGGAATGGCAGCAAAATACGGCGTTCACGCCATGGAAATTTTAATTAATGAACTCGTTAAGGTAGGCGCACAAAAGAACCGGCTAAAAGCAAAAGTCTTTGGCGGCGGTAAAGTTGTACCTTCTTTTGTTCAAAACGACGTGGGTAAGTTTAATGCCGAGTTTGTAACTCAGTTCCTAGAAACCGAAGGCATACCTATTTTAGCCAGCGACTTGTGCGACGTTTATGCGCGAAAGGTGTATTTTTTTCCAGACAGCGGCCACGTGATGATGAAGCGTATTCACGAGCTCAACAATGCAACAATTATCGAGCGAGAAAGTCAGCACCGCTGGGAATTATCTAAGCAGGCGCCAAGCGGCAGCGTAGATTTATTTGAGGACTAGTTATGACAATAAAAGTATTGGTAGTAGATGATTCAGCGCTTATCCGCCAAATACTCAGCGAAATAATAAAAAGCGAACCTGACATGACGCTGGTAGGCGCAGCGCCCGATGCGTTTGTTGCCAAAAAATTGGTGCTTGAAAAGGCCCCCGATGTCATAACATTGGATATCGAAATGCCAAAAGTAGATGGTTTGCGCTTTCTGGAAGTGCTAATGAATGCTAGGCCAACCCCTGTGGTTATGATTTCTACGCTGACCGAAAAGGGGGCAGAAGCCACCTTGCGATCGCTGGAGTTAGGTGCGATTGATTTTGTTGCTAAACCAAAAATTGGTGTGGCACAAGGTATGGCAGAATATCACGAGTTAATAGTCGATAAAATTCGAACTGCCGCACGTTCAAAAGTAAAAAAAGCCTCGCCAGCTAAAGTATCTTCCGTGAATAAGGTGAGTTACTCAGGAACAGAAAAGCTCATTGCAATAGGTGCTTCTACAGGTGGTACTGAAGCTATTAAAGAGGTACTGCGAACCTTTCCTGCTAATGCCCCAGCAACAGTGATTACGCAGCATATGCCGGCGGGCTTTACCTCTACCTATGCACGGCGGCTAGACGCTGTGTGTCAAATGCAGGTAAAAGAGGCGAAGGGAGGCGAGCGTTTACTTCCTGGACAAGCGTATTTAGCGCCAGGCGACAAGCACATGGAAATAGAAAGAAGTGGTGCAGATTACCGTATCAGACTTACTGACGGTGCGCGGGTTTCGGGTCACAAGCCCTCTGTTGATGTATTGTTTAATTCGTTGTGTAAAAGCGCGGGTAATAACGCGATAGGCGTATTGCTAACGGGGATGGGGAGTGATGGCGCTATCGGCCTTCATGAGTTATTCAACGCAGGCTGCGAGACCTTTTGTCAGGATGAAGCAAGTTGTATAGTTTTTGGAATGCCAAAAGTAGCCATCGAAAAGGGAGCGGCAAGGCACATAACTAGCCTTGATGATATGGGTAAGGCAGTTATGCAAACGGTTGAAAAGCTTTCCGCTGGCAGTCGCTTGTAGTGTTACAAGGTATAGGGCATAAAACGTGTCTTATTCCCTGTTTCATGTAAAAGGATTGTTATGCTTCCCTTGTCCCTAAAAAGCTAAGGTGTTTTAATAGCATTGCTTAATAAGTAGGTAATGCTGCTTCAGAATGCTGTTGCTGAAGCCGATACTATGGATAGGCTTACTTGGAAGTGCGTAAAAATATAAAAATCGATACGTAAGTGGAATGGTAAGGTGAAGCATTGTCGCCATAATAATATAAAAGACAATGGTTTATGTGTGATAGTGGCGGGAAAGTATACAAGGTTTTATTACTACGTATATTTTGCTGTACCTAATAACAAAAAAAGGCCTGCTATATTCCTTACAGATTTGAGAGCAAGTATATGCTCATTCTTACGGTAAAACACTAACCCGAGATAATAACGAGTAGTTGGGGACTCTTATGAAACAGCAAACGCTAATTGCGCTATCAGCCTTAATATTTTCTTCTTCAGTTCTAGCTAACGGCGGCTTTGAACCGAATAAGAAAGCATGTGTTAATGTCGGAAAAGAAATTACTCGCGTAAGCACTGAAATGGACGTAGCAAAGTCTGGTATTCAAAAATCATGGCTTAAGCGCCAATTAAATGCATTAGAAACTAAACGCAACTCATGTAGTACAAAAGGCTTTAAAGCTAACCGTCCAGAGTTAGCAAAGCTTTAATTGCGAAGCGTGTTTAGAAACAAAAAGTCTTACCTTGGTAAGACTTTTTTTGTTTGTAGAGTAAATGAAGTTAGTCAGTCACTATACCTATTAAATCATTTAGCGAACTAATACTGTGATCAGGTGCAAGCCCTAACGGGTACATCATTTTGCCCGAACGCTCTACAAATGTAGTTTGCATACCTGTCGCCTTAGCGCCGCTTACATCCCAGCCATGGGCCGCTACCATCATGGCGTCTTCGTTCTTCACATTAGCCTGTTGGCAGGCCCAGTGATAAACCGCTGCATGAGGCTTGTAAGTTCGTACGCTTTCCACACTCAATACATGAGAAAAATACGGCTTAATATTGGCATATTCCAGCTGCGCATCCAGCCCTGCTTTTGATGAGTTTGAAAGTGCCACTAGGGAGAATCCCGCACTTTGAAGTGCCTTCAACGCTGGAATAACGTCACTATGAGCGGGTAGCTTGGTTATATGCTGTTTAATGGTGTCTTTCGCGGTAGTTTCATCAAGGGCTATCCCTTTACTGTGGGCTACCATGGTAAGCACTGCCGCGCCGATATCAATAAAATCATGAAACTGCCCCGACGTTACATCCACCAAACTATGGTGAAGCAAGTTAGCAAACCATAAGTCGACCAGTGTCTCATCGCCGTTTAATACAGATGCTAAGCCTGTTTTAATAGCCTGCATGTCTAAGAGTGTTTCATTGATATCGAAAAAAATAACCCTTGGCGTCACAATTCACCTTCCTATTATTAATGACTGGAAACGTCGCGTGTTGTCCTAACGCGCCTGTTGCTTATACCACTGTAAAACAGAATTGGTTTTGCTAAAGGCCTAGACGACCAATGTCGATGGATTGACGTTGAAGGAGAGCAAAGGGGAGGTTGGGAACGCGCGACACTGCAAATACAGTTCGCGCGTTTTTATTTAAGCTAATTGGTGTCGTTGCGACTGTCCATATCAATCGACATGGCAATGTCATCGAGTATGTCGTTTAGCCCAGTAATTTTTTCGGTGGCAATAAATACGCTCATTTGAGACTCAACTACAAAATAGTCATCATTGGTGTCGCTCTCAAAGGTGCTTTCTAATGCGCTTTGTACGCGGTCAAAGAACTGGCGCGCGCTTCGTTCTTCAATATTGTGAAGGCATAAAATGAATTGGTCGGTTCCAAAGCGGCCCAGAATATCGTTGCCTCGAATAACGTTTTGAAAAGTTTGCGCAATTTGCCGCAATACAAAATCGCCTTTCGTAGAGCCCATTTTACGCGTTATCTCTCGTAGGTTGCTAATGTCGAATATTGCAATAGCAATGGCACGACCCTTTTTAGGCGCATCTAGTTTATTAATGCGTGCGATGGCTGAATCGGCGTTGAGTAAAAGTGTTACCGGGTCGATGGCTTTGCGTGCAACGTGCTTTTTACGTAAAACGTACCCGGCAATAATAACAAACAGTAAAAAAACTAGGATGGCGGTATATAAAGTATTCCTTCTCTGTTCTTCGGCTTTTTCAATGGCTGATTCAAGATCATAAATACGTGTATAAAGATTAGCTGCACCAACAATTAAAGCGGTATCTTGGGTAATTTCTCTTCGCTTAATGACCTCTTTGGAGTAAATACTATGGGCTACTTTTGCGCGCTCTATATCGCCTAAAGCCAAAAAAATTGAAACGTTGAAGCTCAAGTAGTCTAGGTTAGTTTCGAAAATCCTTGGAATAGCATTTTTATCTAACGCACCTGTGTCAGTTAAGTATTGCTTTATACAGGTTAGGTTATTGTTGTGTAAGCATAGTTCGGCTTTGTGCCAATCAACCAGCATTTGACCAAAAGAGCTAGAGATACTGTCTGTTGCTTCTTCTAAATCAGGGAGAGTATAGGCTAGGTTATTGTAATCCTGAGTTTTTCTATAATAGATAGACAGAGCATATTGATACAAAAAATTACTAAGTGGCGTGTTGATTTCGCTATTTAGTGCACCTAGCTCCAAAATACTTTGATAGGCTTTATTGGTTTGACCGCTGCTTAGCAGCGATACAATGGCACTAATGATAATACTGACCTTATTACTGCCTTTGTAAACAAGTAGGCCCATTTTGTGGGCTTTTAAATACTGCTCGGCGGCCAGCGCGTGTTGCTCTAAATCACCATAGAGAAGGCCGATAGCGTTGTGGATATGCGCGAGTTCGCCTGGGCTACCGTTATCGGAATAGCGTTTAAGCACGCCAAACATTTTACCTAGCCTGACTTCGGGCGACGTAGATTCTGAACAATAGTTAATAAGCCCTAGCGAAGAGCTGGTAAAAATATCGCTATGACGTTTTGGTGAAGATAAATCTTGGGCCTGTTGATAGTATTTACAGCGCGCCGGGTTTTCTCTGGCATCATAAGAAAAGCCAATTTGATAAATAGCCGATGCAAACGCGTACGAGCTTTCATCTATATTGCTTTGCATTATGGCTTTAAGCAGCATCTTTTCTGCTTCTTCATACTTGCCGCGACAAATTAAAAACTGCCCTTTGGCTACGGTCAAAGCAAAACGTTGTTGGGGTGAGAGGCTTTCTAAAGTGAGCGTTTGTTCTAGTTCTGGCAGCAACGATTGACTTGGGCAATCGTACGAGGGCGAGCGAACTTTTTCTATAACGGCATCGACATCAGTATTTGCCAGAGTCGCAGAAGAAGCGAACAACACGCTGAAAAAAGATAAGAGTGTTAAATAAAACCTTCGAGCCATAAGAGATAGCGTTTACGTTTTTTTCTTTATAATATCGATTTGAGCCAATAACTACTATATCAAGCCCTTAAATCTTACTGCTTTTTTGTATCCTTATGCGTATTTTGTGTCTGAAATTAGCAGCTACAAAAAGTGGTAAGCACATTACCCCTAATGCACAGGCGCCCCAAAACTTACCAAAATTGCCACGCCAACTAAGGCAACGGCAGACCATGCAATGGTGGCCTTTGTCGCTTTTTCACCAAGCACCCAGGCTACCCCTAACGACATTAACGCACTGGTGGCAATTAACGTTTGAACAACGGCGGCTTTGGCATAGGCAAATGCAAACATTTGTAAGTAGATAGCGGCAGTAGTACCAAGCAATGTTGCTATTACAAAAGCCGGCCATATGCGCTTGCCGTGGCTACTTTGATAGTCGATAACAGGCATATAGCGGGTTTTAGTTAAGGCTATAAGCGGTATCACAAAGGCCATACCGCCTACCATTCGTAAAAACGCAGCACTTGCCGCATCAACGTCGCCCGCGCTTAAAATGTCGCGGCTGACTACCGCACCAACAGCCTGACACAGTGCTGCGCCAACGCCATATAAATAACCGCTGGTAGCAAATACATGAGTAGAACTGCGTTTACGTGCTTTGATAACCATATCCACCGAAAATAGCACTACAGCAACGCCAACCCACTGCTGCCAGGTAATCCATTCGCCAATAAAGGCCATAGCAAATAGGGCAGTAAATAAAGGTGCAAGGGTTTCGGCAACCAGTACCGCTTGGCTATCGCCAATGCTTTGTAGGGCTTTAAAGAAACAGGTGTCGCCAATGCCTATGCCAATTAGGCCACTAAGTAATAGCCACAACACTGCGCTGGTGGTAAGCCCGGTTGGCTGAACGAAAAGTAGCACAACGGCCAAAATGGCAATTGAAATTAAGCCTTTCCAAAAGTTCATAGTTAGCGGCGAAAACGCGTTACCCGTACCACGGAATAAGCGTGCAGCAATTGCCCAACAAAGCGCTGTACCAAGCGCAGCAAAAACACCCATAAATTACCTGTTAACAATATGAATAAATGAGAAAAGGCAAAGTTTAGTCTGCCAAAAAGAGCGGCTATGCTAATGCATGGTGTAGTTGGCGTAAACTTAAATCATTCAGTTGGTTTTTAGCTAAAACATCATAGCCTTAAGCAAACGTAACAGAAGCTAAAGGGCTTTAGTGGCATTATACTGATAACAAAAAATGGAGCGAAACCGCGCTGAGCTATTTTAGGTGAGTGTTAATGAAGTCTCTACATTATTACTGAAGTGAAAGGGCTAGAAAACCGTGAGTATTGAGCAAATGAACTTAAGCGGCATAAAAGGTGTGATATTCGATTTAGACGGCACCTTGGTAGAGTCTAGCCTTAACTTTACGCGAATGCGCGCCGACATAGGTTGCCCACAACACGAGGATATCCTTACCTTTGTTGATGCCCTTAGCTGCGCCGAAACCAAAGCAAATGCACACCGCACTATTTTGCAGCACGAACTAGAGGATGCACAGAACGCTAAATGGCTAGCCATAGGCAAAGCCATGGTAGAGAAAGTGCAGGCACACAACTTACCCATGGCAATAGTTACCCGCAACTGCCGCCAGGCTACCGCAATTAAGGTGGCCAATAACAGCATACCTATTGATTACGTGCTTACCCGCGAAGACGTCCCCGCCAAACCGGACCCAACCGCCTTATTGATGGTGGCGAATACATGGCAGCTTCAACCTGAAGACTGCCTGTATGTGGGCGACTTTATTTATGACCAGCAAGCCGCCGAGAATGCTGGGATGAAGTGGTTGTTGGTTTAGATGTCGACTTTATGACCAGAAGGAAGAGTTGGCAGTTCGGGCATTATTGCCATTAAGTCTTCTTCTAATAAGCAAAAGCGCCCAGTGCCAGCATATACTTTAGTATAGTCTTCCTCAGTAAGCTCTTGCATGTTCATATTTTGTTCGATACTCATAGTCTATTCCTTTCCATTTAGTTGATATTGCTTAAAAAGCATTAGAAAAGTAACAAGGCAAAAGGCATATGGATTTGCGATTAGAGACAAAAGTAGGACTCGTTAAAAAATTTGCCATTATTGGCGCAATTTTAATGCTTTTTTGTCTCACCTTTTCACAAAACGTTAGTGCTTTTGGCGTTACATTAGATGGAAAAACTAAGTTTGCCGGTATTCCCGCAGGAATAATTAGAGATATTGAAGTTGTTGGCGACGCAGTCTATATCGCTTCTGAAAATGGTCTATTTAGGTACTTAGGCGGTCGTTCAGAAAAGTTGGAATATAACATCGACTCTAATGAGCGGGGGACTATTTCGGACTTATTCTTTGATAAAGAAAATACGCTCTGGATCGTCGAGTTTGGAGTGGGTGTTTTTAAATACAGGACAGACACAGGTGCTGCAGAAAAGTTTCGTTCTGAAGACAAGTGGCCACGATATGCCTGGAAGATAGGTGTTCTCGAACAATATACAGTAGTTTCACTAATTACTGGCATTCTTGTTGTTGACAAGGAGACCGGAGAGCTACAGAAATGGGCATCAAACGTTGCGCCTGGGCATGTTAACAATGTACTTTCTTTAGCAGTGTCGGTAGATGGGGCGGTCTACCTAGGGGCTGAAAGCGGTTTAGTTAAGATTGACCCCGAAAAAGAGACAAGCGAAGTAATATCAGTTGATACTTTTCTAACAGACCTCTCGTCTGTGGAGGCAGTCTCAATATACGGCGAGATACTTTATGTTGGAGGAAGTGAGGGGATCTACGCTTACGACACCTCAAATAACAACAAGTCATTTTTCCCTTTAGAAAGTCCTGATTATTCTATTGGGCCTGTCTCAGACATATTTGTTTCAAGTTCACGCAGAATATACGTCACTGCAGGTGGCCTGTATGAATTGAATAATGGAAAAATTAATAAACCTGATTTTATGGCGCCGCTCATAACTTCAGACGGCATAAGAAGTATCGTTAAAATAGCTGAACTACCCTCAGGCGAATTACTACTAGCTTCGTCTCAGCTTGGGCTTATTTCTATTACACAGTCGCACGAAGCTATAAATCTACTACATAAAGGTGAACAGGTACTTCGGCAAAACATCAAGTCGTTTGGTTTTAGTGATGAGTTTGGGTATGGAGTTAGTACTCAAAAGCAAGATTACCTAATAAATGTAGAAACAGGAGAGTTAAAACCCTTTAGTTTTTGGAAGGGGAACCGCTGTATCGATGAAAATTTATCAAAATATGCTGAACTGTCTAAAAGTAATATCCTTAACGATGATTACTGCAGCTCTAAGTTTAGTCATGCTATTCAGCAATCAGACTCGCTTCTCTATTTCTATCATGATGAAGGAAACAAAGCCTTTTACAGCATATTGGAGGATGGGGTGATAGCGGATAAAATTCCTGCACCCCGGCAAATGCTTTATTCATTCTTAACAACTTCAGGTGAAATAGCCGGATTTGATAGTGATAGTAATTTCCACATTCAAATGTCTAAGTTTAATTGGAAATCTATTTCTCCTGATGATGGGAAGTGGGTTGGGCTCACCTGTTTGATTGAAATGGACGAGGTTTTCTTACTCTGTACTTCAGGGCAAGGTATCAAATCGATTAACAAAGGCTCAGGAGAAATAAGTAACTCCGATTTATTAGCTGGAACTGGAGCTAGGTTTATTAGAGGAGCTCTACATAGTGAAAATAATCACTTGTGGTTTTTGACAAATATGGGGCTTTTTGTGGTCGATTCAGCTAATGACCTAATCTCTTTTAATGAAAGCGACGGCGTATTTGATACAGATTTTGAGTATCGTGGGATACACCAGTTTGGTGAAAGATTGATTATTCTTGGCGATAAGTATTCTTATTTGGTTAACGAAGAAAAAGCGATAACGGCTATGAAAGCCAAAGAAAGCTTAAAAAGTAATGTCGTATTTACTAGAGCAGAGTGGACCGATAGTGAGATGCGTACTCATAATTTTTATTCGCAGCCGACATCATTTCAAAATCCCTTAACGTTAGAAAGTGATTTCGACAAACTTTCTCTTGATTTCAGAACGAGTAGTTTTTCTAACTATGATAATGAAAAGCTAGAGTTTAGAATTTTAGGCATGGACGATGAGTGGAAGTTACATCCTTTATCCCAAGCATTTCTAACCATGGCAGATTTAGAGTCTGGTCATTATGAATTTCAAGCAAGAGTAAGTGGTGACGGAAACCCTATAACGTCTCTAACTTTCGAAGTAGAACGGCCAATATACTTTCAAAAGTATGCGTTAGGCGTCTATTTCCTTTTGGCCCTGAGTTTTCTAATTGCGTATAAATTGAAATATTTAACAGCGTTTTGGAGTTATTTCAAAACCACCAATTTATACGCACATCTTACTCGCTATGAAATTACAGACGGGCATTCAAAGTTCGAAAAAATGCTGCGTAGTAAAGAGCGTTTTATTAACCAAATCACCTCTGAACTTCGAACACCTATTCAAGTGATTAATGGTTCACTAGAAAAAATTTCCGATGCGGATAAGGACACGCGCAAAGAATTAGTCTGTATTCAAGACAATGTGAAAAGGGTCGAGCAATTAATTCACCAGATGAGTCAGGATGTCCCTACAGCTTTCAAAGCAGAAGATTATTACAAGTCCTATTCACCCGAAAATATTCGTTTTATTGTTTTATCTCTTGAGCCTTTAGCAAAGCAAAAGAGACAAAATCTAGAAGTGCGGATAAAGGTCAAAAAAAGTGTGTCTCTGATCAGTGAAAGCTTAGAAAAAATCATGGCTAACCTTGTTCAGAACGCTATCAAGTTTACACCTGAACTTGGCACGATAAAAGTTAGCGCAATACAGGATAGCAAGGCGCTAAAGATCATCGTAAATGATGATGGTGAGGGAATAGAAGAGAACTTGCAAAGCAAAGTGTTTGAAAGGTTTGCTAGGGGCAACACAAAATTAGATGGTAATGGTGTGGGATTGGCTACGGTTAAAACCCTGGTAGAGTTAAACCAAGGAGAGGTTACACTTCAAAGTCAAAAAGGTGTGGGAACGAAAGTAACGGTAACGCTGCCAGTCGATGATATTGCTTTTGTAAATTCGCAAGCTGAAGATCTTTCGCCAGCAAATGCTAAAACAAATAAAAAATCACTATTAATTGTTGATGACAGCCGAGAATTCCGTTCATATCTCTTCGATCTGTTCTCGGGTAAATATCGCTGTCTCGTTGCGCGAAATGGTGTGCAAGCTTTAGATGTAATGCAACATTATTTGGTGGACTTGGTAATAACGGATCAAATGATGCACGAAATGGATGGGCTTGGTTTAACTAAGGCTATTCGCCAAAACCCTAGCTACGCAAACATTCCGATATTAATGCTGACTGCTGAAACAGGAGCTGAACTGGAGAAAGCAGCGCTAGAAGAAAAGGTAGATTACTTCTTAGCAAAGCCAGCTTCAAATGAAGAGATAATACTGCGTGCTGAACACTTATTGTCGGTCAGAGAAGCAAAAGAAAAAGAAGAAGATGAAAGTGCGCTGCCCGTTTTCAAATTCGGGTGCTTAATAATTCCAGAATTTGATAACGAGAAGGATATGGCATTTTATCTAAACTTCATCGCTGTTCTTGAAAAGAACTATCAAGACGAAGCATTCAATAGAGACCAAGCTGCCTCACAACTATTGATAAGCCCAAGAAGCTTAAATCGAAGGATGTCTGAGTTGTTCGACTACAATTTCAGCGAGTTTCTGTCGCGCTTTAGAATCGAAAAGTCTATTCCACTGCTGCTAGAAGGAAATAGCATTTTAGATACATGTCTAGACGTGGGTTTTGGAACAGCTGCTTACTTTTCTACCTCTTTCAAAAAGGTTATGCATCTACCACCTAAAAAGTACATCGAGCAATATAGTAAAACTGTTGCTTAGTTTTTTAAGACAGAGTAAAAAAGCTGCTAAACATACCTACGTCTTTCCGCCAAAAAGCCTATCAATAGAAACGATGCCACATAGCCTGCTCCTTGGTACTGCCAGGGCAAGTAGGCTAGGGTGTGTTTCAAGAAGGGGGCGCCGTACAACGTAAGTGCGCCATAGCCGAAGGCACACAGCACTACAAACATGCTAACGCGAATAATAAAGTGATAAGGTGCCAGTACGCGTTTTACATGGCCGTTAATCAGGTCGCCGTACACCACTAAAATTGTGGCCATAAGCATAATGCTCATTTCGGTGTAATAGGGGCTTAATGCGCGAGAAAGGGCACTGAAAAGTTCACTCATAAAATTACTACTATTATGATGCTTTGCTATGTGCCCATTATAACCACGGCAAGGTCAAAAGCGTTAGCTAACGCTTTTATTTAATGCGCTTACTGCTTTAAAGCCTTGTTCAATAGTGGCTATGCGGTCGTTGGTTTGGTCGCGCTCTACAAATTTATGTTCAATGCCAGCTAACTTGCCGTGCGCAAATATCTCTTTAAAGTTAATAGTGCCTGTGCCCACGTCAGCAAAGCTGCCGTCTTCAGCCAAATCTTTCACATGCCAAAGCTTAAAGCGGCCTGGGTACTGCTTGAAATAATCAACCGGGTTTTTACCTGCTTTTACCGCCCAGTATAAATCAAGTTCCATGGTAACAAGGTCTGGATCGGTCTGGGTAATTAGCACGTCTAACGGTGTCTTGCCATCGCGCACTTCAAACTCGAAATCGTGGTTGTGGTAGGCAAGGGTAATGCCTTCTTTCTTACAGGCTTCACCAATGGTGTTTAGCTTTTCTGCAAGGGCTTGGTAAGGCGCTATACCCGTCCCGCGCTGTGCTTCGCTAAGCCAAGGTACCACTAAGTATTTGTGACCAACGGTGTGAGCGACATCTAAAATTTGTGAAAGGTTGGTATCGAACGCATCTAATTGAATATGAGCCGAGGGCGCAGTTAGGCCGTTTTCATCAAGCAGTTGCTTAATCTCTTTTGCGCTATGGTCAAAGTAGCCTGCAAATTCCATTTCCGTATAGCCTACGTCAGCTACCAGTTTAAGCGTAGCCGCTACACTTACTTTCATAATATCTCTTAGGGTATAAAGCTGCAGACCAACCGCGCTGTTATGCATGCCCTTCATCATTGCTCCTTTATCACCATCATACCCGTTCGCCAAACTCGTATCTGCCAAAACAGCAGGAGCGCTCATAGCCGCCAATAAACCAGACGAGTATTTAATGAACTGTCGTCTCGAAACGCCAGAGCCAATGTTGCTGGCCGCGTCTAAAATAGCTGTCTTGCTTAAAGTTTCTTTACTCCAATTCACTTTGTGCTCCTTTATATGTCTAGGTTCATAGGGGCTGGCGCTTTACTCTCACCAATTAACTCGAAGCTTTGCCTGTGCTCCCACGTACAATAAGTTCAAACGGCATAATAACCTTGGGGGCTTTGCGAATTTTGCCGTTCAGTAGGTCCACTAAAAGCGTAACCGCCGTTCTGCCAAACTCTTCTGCCGGTTGTGCAATAGTCGTTAGCGGGGGGTCGACAAATGCTGAGAACGCAATGTCGTCAAAACCTGCTACAGAAATATCGTTTGGTACATGCAAATTAGCTTGCTTGAAGGCTTGCATAGCACCAATAGCTGTTTCGTCGTTTTCACAAAAAACAGCGGTAGGCCTGTCTTTCAAACGGGCGATAGTTTCACCGGCGTTGTATCCGGCCTGCAATGTAAAATCGCCCGGAAACAGCAAGTTTTCATCAAAGGAAATACCAGCTTGCGTTAGTGCGTCTTGGTAGCCAGCTAACCGGTCTTGGGTCAGCGGGCTTGAGTTTGGCCCTTTGATCATGGCAATGCGGGAATGTCCTAACGATATTAAGTGCTCGGTCATCGCCTTAGCTGCAGCCCGGTTGTCTAAAGACACAACGGGGTATTGACCATCGTCAATCACTTCACAGGCATTGACCATGGGAAGTAGACCGTTGTCGTTGACCATAGTGGCATCAAAAGGATTGTGTGCACGCAACTGAATAAGCCCGTCTGCCTGCGAAGTGCTTACCATTTTGGCGTAATGGCTTTCAATTTCACTGTTACCAAGGGTGTTGGCAAGCAAAATGGAATAACCTAGCTCTGCAGCGGCTTCCTGCATTCCGCTAATAACACGGGCAAAAAACACGTTCGCCACAGTGGGAACCAGCACCACCAAGTTGTGGGTTTTACCCGAGCGAAACTTAACCGCCATTAAATTAGGTTTGTATCCCACAGCCTGAACCGCAGCCATCACCTTGTTGCGTGTTTTTGGAGAAACACGCTCAGGTTGTTGTAGCGTTCTTGATACGGTAGCAACCGAAACGCCGGCACTATCTGCTACATCTCTAATATTTGCCATTTCTATTTTTGTTGTTTGTTAGTTCATATATGCATTGTAAACCCAACCAGCTAACGGTAGGCGTTATACGATGGTAGCGAATTCAAATTAACCGTAAAGTTAAAATGTAACCGTTTTCATTTTGACTTAAAGAATACGTACTTTAACAAGAACGTCAAAGGTTATTTGTAGATTAATTGTAAATTTCACTTCATCTATCTTCTGAATTAAGCCCGGTTTATCGCCATTTATTTCGACTTATAACCGATGTTACATTGCCAAATGTAAACTTTAGATTAATAAAATGCTGTTTTTTGTGTTGACCATTAAAATGTAACGGGTTACATTTTATCGCATTAGCTACACCAATAGTGCAATTGCACAAAGAGGAATTTCGATGCAACCAATACGAATGGGAATGATCGGCGGCGGGGAAGGCGCATTTATTGGTGCCGTACATCGCCATGCCGCAGGGTTAGATGGGAACTACCAGTTAGTGTGTGGCGCATTTAGCCGCAACGAAGACAATAACTCACGCACTGCCGCATCGTTAAACGTGCCGTTAACTCGCGCATACAGTAGTTGGCAGGCAATGCTTGACGAAGAAGCTAAGTTACCTGAGCAAGAGCGCATGCAGGTGGTAGTAATCGTCACACCTAATCATCTTCATGTACCCATTTCAATTGCCGCTATTAAAGCGGGCTTCCATGTTTTCTGTGAAAAACCTGCTGGAGTTAGCTTTGCTGAAGTAAAAGAGCTGCAAGATGTTATTCACGCAAATGAATCGCTATATGGTTTGGCTCATACCTACCTTGGCTATCCAATGGTATGGCAAGCACGTCATCTTATTGAAAGCGGTAAGCTGGGCAACATTCGAAAAGTGTATGTTGAGTACCCCCAAGGCTGGTTGTCTGGCGAAGAAGAAACGCACAATAAACAAGCGCAGTGGCGCACCGACCCAGCAATTTCTGGGGCAACAGGCGCAATGGGTGACATAGGTACTCATGCCTTTGGTCTGGTTGAGTTTGTATTAAACGACAGTGTTACTTCGCTATGTGGCGAGTTGAACACGCATGTTGAAGGACGTCGATTAGACGATGACGGTGCTGCGCTTATTAAAACTAGAAAGGGCGCGTCGGGTGTGTTGATTGCTTCACAGGTATGTGCCGGTGAGGAAAACGCATTGAAGATCCGTGTATATGGTGACAAAGGCGGTTTACAGTGGCGTCAAATGGAGCCTAACTCTGTTATTTATCGTCCCATCGACGCACCTTATCAAGTGTTTAGAGCGGGCCAAGGTCAAGTTGGGCTATGTGATGAGGCATCTGCGCGTTGTCGTGTTCCAGCTGGTCATCCAGAGGGTTATTTAGAAGCCATGGCAAACTTGTATACCGACTTTGCCAAAGCAGTGCGTGCTAATCAAAAAGGCAAAGCCGAGGGCGTTCCTGGAATAAATGCTGGCTTACGCGGAATGGTATTTATCGACGCCATGCTAGCTAGTACTGACAGTGACACTAAATGGGAGTCAGTTAGTCAGGAAGGAACGCAATAATGCAACTACAACTTAATATGAAAAAGGTGAGCGCTTATGGCTACTAACCAACAACCTATAAAAGGGCCCGCAATCTTCCTTGCTCAGTTTATGGGAAAAGAAGCGCCTTTCGATACGCTTGAAAATATGGCGAAGTGGGCAGCGTCGCTCGGCTATAAGGGAATACAAGTTCCTACCGAACCTAGCCTTTTTGATTTAGAAAAAGCGGCTGAAAGCCAAGAGTACTGCGACAATATCGCGAAAATCTGTAAAGACGCTGGCGTGGAAATAACCGAGCTTTCTACGCACTTACAAGGTCAGTTAGTAGCTGTACACCCTGCTTACGACGAATTGTTCGATAACTTTGCGCCAAAGCATCTGCATGGTAAGCCACAAGAGCGAACCGAGTGGGCAATCAACCAGCTGAAATGTGCGGCTATCGCTAGTAAACGTTTGGGATTAAAAGCCCACGCCACTTTTTCAGGTGCATTAATGTGGCACTTAGTTTATCCATGGCCTCAGCGTCCAGCTGGCTTGGTTGAGCAAGGCTTTGCTGAACTCGCTAAGCGTTGGAAGCCCATTCTTGATGCATTCGATGATGCTGGCGTAGACGTGTGTTATGAAATCCACCCTGGTGAAGACCTGCACGATGGTGCGTCGTTCGAGCAGTTTTTAAGTGCGGTAGATAATCACCCTCGGGCAAATATTCTTTTTGACCCAAGCCACTTTGTTTTACAGCAGCTTGACTACCTCGACTTTATCGATCGTTACCACAGCCGTATCAAAATGTTTCATGTTAAAGATGCCGAGTTTAACCCTAACGGTAGAAACGGTGTATATGGCGGCTATCAAGACTGGCAAGAACGAGCTGGCCGTTTTCGCTCTCTTGGCGATGGGCAGGTCGATTTCAAAGGAATTTTTAGCAAGCTTACCCAGTACGGCTTCACCGGCTGGGCAGTACTTGAGTGGGAATGCTGCTTAAAAGACAGTGCGCAAGGTGCTGCTGAAGGCGCACCGTTTATCGCTTCACACATTATCGAGCCAAGCAAATACGCGTTTGACGATTTTGCTGGTGGTGATGTGAGTGAAGCGAAGAATAATCGTATTTTAGGGCTTGAGCGCTAAGCGCCATCAACAGGATAGCAATAACTATGATAACCCTACGCCTGAGTTTGATGATGTTCCTTCAGTTCTTCATTTGGGGAGGCTGGTTTGTAACATTAGGTACGTATTTGTCGAATACCTTGGCTGCTAATGGCGGGCAAATCGGTATGGCTTTCTCAACCCAAAGTTGGGGCGCCATTATTGCCCCCTTCATTGTTGGGCTTATTGCCGACCGATTCTTTAATGCAGAAAAGATCCTCGGTTTCTTACACCTCGTTGGCGCCGTACTTATGTATTGTATGTACCAAGCGAATGATTTTGTCAGCTTCTACCCTTATGTGTTGGCGTACATGATTGCCTATATGCCTACGCTGGCATTAGTCAATTCGGTGTCATTCGGGCAAATGGTCGACCCGTCGAAAGAGTTCGGAAAAGTTCGTGTGTGGGGCACTATCGGCTGGATTGTGGCAGGTCTTATGATTAGCTATGTATTCTCATGGGATTCTGCCCAATCTATTGCCGATGGTATGCTCAAAAACACCTTCTTATTATGTAGCATTGCCTCATTAATTTTAGGTGTGTTCAGTTTTACGCTACCTAACACGCCTCCTCAATCTAGCGGCAAAGCCGTAACCATACGGGATATTCTAGGCTTAGATGCGTTGGCACTGCTCAAAGATAAGAACTTCTTTGTGTTCTTTCTCTCTTCGGTACTCATTTGTATTCCGCTGGCCTTTTACTACCAGAATGCGAACCCTTTTCTTACCGAAATAGGCGTTGAAAACGCCACGGGAAAAATGACGTTGGGCCAAGTATCTGAAGTACTGTTTATGTTGGCTCTACCGGTATTTTTGAATCGCTTTGGCATTAAAGCCACCTTAGTAATTGGTATGGCTGCATGGGTAATTCGCTATGCGCTGTTCGCATTTGGGAACGCAGACGAAAGTTTGTTCATGCTTATTATCGGTATTGCACTGCACGGCATTTGTTACGACTTCTTCTTTGTATCAGGGCAAATCTATACCAATGCGAAAGCGGGAGAACATGTAAAAAGTGCCGCGCAAGGGCTAATTACCCTAGCAACATACGGCGTAGGTATGCTGGTGGGGTTTGCTGTAGCAGGCGCAATTACCGATACCTATACGTTGGAAACAGGTGCCCATAGTTGGCAGCAGGTTTGGTTATTCCCAGCAGCGTTTGCCGCGGTGGTGTTAGTACTCTTTACCATTCTATTTAGAAAGGAGAAGGTTAATGCCGATGCATAACAATGCCCGCAGAAAGTTACTTCAAAACATGGCAATGACTGGGGTAGGAATAGCTGGAGTAGGATTAACCGCCTCTGGTTTAGCGGCAGCCGATTCAACCACAGCACGTAAAGGTAGCAATGCCATGAATACACCGCTTAAAGGCAATGTGAATCACTCGGTAAGTCGATGGACTTACGGCGATTTAAGCATTGAAGAGTTGTGCAAAACTGTTAAGCAATTAGGGTTTGGAGCAATTGATTTGGTTGGCCCTGAAGATTGGCCTGTACTAAAGCAATATGGCATCGACTCTTCTATGTGTAATGGCGCTGAAATTAGCCTTGAAGATGGCTTTATTCATGCTGAGTTACACGATGAACTAGAAGCGCGCTATTTAAAGCACATAGATTTAGTCGCCGATGCAGGTTACACCAACCTTATTTGTTTTAGCGGTAATGCCAGAGGCATGTCGAAGGAAGACGGCCTTGAAAATGCCGTTAAAGGATTAGAGCGAATTTTGCCTCACGCTAAAAAGCGCAATGTAGTGATCTTCATGGAGCTATTCAACAGTAAAGTCGATCACCCTGATTACATGGCCGACAACTCTGCATGGGGCATAGAACTTTGCAAACGTCTTGGTTCTGAGCACTTCTCACTACTTTACGATATCTACCACATGCAAATTAATGAGGGCGATATCATCCGAACTATTCGCGATAACCATCAGTACTTTGGTCATTATCACACGGCCGGCGTTCCTGGACGTCACGAAATAGACGCTTCACAAGAACTTAATTATGAAGCCATTGCTAAAGCCATTGTTCAGACCGGATTCAAAGGCTATCTAGCACAAGAGTTTATACCCACACCGAAAAGCAAAGCCAGCAGAATCGAGTCGCTAAACCAGGCGATTCAAATCTGCGATGTATAACGTGCGAACAGGCACAGCGACGAATGAAGTTTTAAGGACGTGTTATGGCGAGTAACGAATACGATGCAATAGTGATTGGATCTGGTATCAGTGGCGGTTGGGCAGCTAAAGAGCTTACAGAGAAAGGCTTAAAAGTGCTTATGCTTGAGCGTGGTCAAAATATTAAACATATAAAAGACTACAAGAATGCGCATAAAGAAGATTGGGATTATCCACATCGCGACTTACCTACACAGGCGATGAAAGTAGATTATCCTGTGCTCAAGCGCGACTACCCATTAAACGAAAAAACCTACGGTATGTGGGCAAACGAAAAAGCAAATCCTTATACCGAAGACAAGCGCTTTGACTGGTACAGGGGCTACCATGTCGGCGGGCGCTCACTGTTATGGGGGCGCCAAAGCTACCGTTTAAACAAAGAAGATTTTGAAGCCAATGCTAAAGAAGGTATAGCGGTTGACTGGCCTATTCGCTACGAAGACTTAGCACCCTGGTATGACTATGTAGAAAAATTCGCAGGTATCAGCGGCAACCGAGATGGTTTAGACGTGTTGCCTGATGGTATTTACCAGCCGCCGATGCCAATGAATATTGTAGAAGAAAGTGTCGCTGCACGGGTTAAAAAAGCTTACGAAGGCTCGCGCCATTTAGTACACGGTCGAACATCTAACATGACACAAAGCAAACCTGAAGAAGGGCGTGTTCATTGTCAGTACCGCAATAAGTGTTGGTTGGGGTGTCCGTTTGGTGGCTACTTTAGTACACAAGCATCTACGCTTCCGGCTGCTGTTAAAACAGGTAACTTAACCCTTCGTCCTTTCTCGATTGTAAAAGAGATCTTGTTCGACAAAGACAAAAAGCGCGCAACTGGCGTTGAAATTATCGATGCAGAAACCAACGAGACCTATGTATTCAAAAGTAAAATCGTTTTTGTTAATGCGTCAGCTTTGAACTCGGCGTGGGTACTAATGAATTCTGCCACAGATGTGTGGGACGGTGGATTAGGAAGCAGTAGTGGCGAGCTAGGCCACAACGTTATGGACCACCATTTTAGAGTAGGAGCATCGGCAGAAGTAGAAGGTTTTGAAGATAAATATACTTATGGACGCAGACCAAGCGGTTTCTATGTACCAAGGTTTAGAAATTGGGATGGTGATAAGCGTGACTATCTACGTGGATTCGGCTATCAGGGCAGCGCAAGTCGTTCAGGCTGGCGCAAAGACATTGCCGAGCTTGGTATAGGAGCAGGGCTAAAAGATGCGATAACCGAGCCTGGTCCTTGGACAATCGGGATGACAGCTTTCGGTGAAATTCTTCCGTACCACGAAAATAAAGTGTACCTGAACAAAAAAGTCACCGATAAGTGGGGCTTGCCAGTACTTGCCATGGACGTTGAGATCAAAGAAAACGAACTCAAGATGCGTAAAGATATGCAGCAAGACGCCGTTGATATGTTCGAAGCAGCTGGGCTTAAGAATGTTCAAGGTTGGGATGCCGACTATGCACCTGGCATGGGTATTCACGAAATGGGTACGGCGCGTATGGGCAGAGATCCAAAAACGTCCGTGTTAAATGCGCATAACCAAGTATGGGACGCACCTAACGTATTTGTTACAGATGGTGCAGCCATGACATCAGGCAGTTGTGTTAACCCGTCGCTAACCTATATGGCGCTAACGGCAAGAGCTGCTGAGTTTGCCGTGGAAGAGTTAAAGCGAGGAAATCTTTAATGGAACGCAGAGAACTACTTAAACTTATTGCGACAGCCACGGGTACGGCGTTATTTGCAGGAAATGTGTTTGCATACAAAGATATTCCTGCGGTACCGCTAAGTGACACATTATTTAATGAAAAAGACGTGGCTCTACTCAATGAGATGGGGGAGGTAATCATCCCCCAAACAGATACGCCTGGAGCAAAAGCTGCAAACGTTGGTGCAACAATGGCTGTGCTGGTAACCGATTGCTACACACCCTTACTTCAAAAGACGTTTGTCGATGGCATAAAAAAAATATCTTCATTAAGTCAAAGTCGCTTCAATAAGCCATTTATCCAGCTTACCAAGCAAGAGCGAGAAACCTTCTTTAATGATTTGGATGTGGAAGCAAAAGCGGCGAACCTTTCTAACGGCGTTTATCAAGGCGTTGAAACAGGCAAGCCAAGTCAGTGGGAGCCTGGTACCGATGAGCCAACCCCTCACTACTTCACCTTATTAAAGCAACTGACACTTTATTGCTTTTTCACGTCACAAGTTGGTGCTACCAAAGTACTTCGATATGTAGCTATTCCTGGGCGTTACGATGGAGCATTTCCTTATAAGAAGGGCGACAAAGCGTGGGCCACGTAAGCCTGATACAAAAGCTTAGTGAATAAAGCAAAACAAGAAAGCCAATTGCTACATAGTGATGAAACAGATTAGAAAAGGTACTAACACAATGAATAAGACTCTTCTTGCCTCTACAGTGGTGCTACTTATGCCGCTTACCGCGTGCGCTACAACAGAAGCAGATACGGAGAAAAGCGAGTCACGTCTAACTCGTGAAAAGCAGGCAGCCAAAACAGAAGTTTGGGAGCCGGTTCCGGAAGTTGTTTCTTTTGATAAGGCGGGCGTGCCTTCTGATGCCACCATTTTAATTGGCAATGACTTATCAAATTGGAGTTCGGTAAAAGAAGGTAAGGCTAAATGGACGCTTCAAGATGGTGTACTTACCGTAAAACCGGGCACGGGCGATATTAAAACGAACGAAGCGTTTTGTGACGTACAACTGCACGTAGAGTGGAAAGCGCCCCAGCCAGAAGCCGGTATGGAAGGACAGCAGCGTAATAACAGCGGTATCTTCCTTCAACAAAGATACGAGATTCAGGTATTAGACTCATATCAGAATAAGACCTATCCCAATGGTCAGGCTGCAAGTGTATATAAGCAAACTATCCCGTTAGTTAATGCTATGAAGGCCCCTGGTGAGTGGCAAACTTATGACATTATCTATAAAGCTCCTACCTTTAAGGGTGAAGACTTAGTAACAAAGGGCTATGTTACCGTTATACATAATGGCGTAGTAGTTCAAAACCATACCGAGATCCAAGGAACCACAGAATGGATAGGTGCACCTAAATATAAAGCGCACGGATGTGCCCCACTTCAATTGCAAGATCACGGTAACTTAGTAAGCTTTAAAAATATGTGGGTAAGACCGCTTTAAAACGCAAGCCGATATATATCTTCAATCTCTTCAATACTTAATTGCTTGGGATTATTGCGAAGAAGGCGAGTTACTTTACTCGCTTCTTCTGCTAGCTCCCCCACACAAGTTGGCGAAATATTAAAATGGGTGAGTGAAGCGGGTATGTCTACATCCCTACACAGCTTTTCTATAGCACCTAATAGCAGCTTAACTGCTTCTTCTTTTGAATGGTGGCGCTCACATACCTTCAGAAGCTTGGCTACGCAATAAAGTTTGTCTTGGCAGAAAGGCGCATTAACTTTCAAAACGTGAGGAAGCATTACAGCGTTACTCATGCCGTGTGATAAATGAAAGCGCCCGCCCAAGGGATAAGCCAGTGCATGTACTGCGCCCACGCCGGCATTTCCAAACGCAAGACCTGCCATTAAACTGCCGGTGGCCATGTCTTCACGAGCCGACAGGTTCTCACCATTATTATAAGCGTGTACTAATGAACTAAAGATAAGCTTAAGCGCCTTCTCTGCAAGCGCGTCGGTAATGGGGCTAGCATTAACACTGATATAGGCTTCAAGGGCGTGAACGAACGCGTCTATTCCACTAGCTGCTGTAATGGACGCAGGGCACGTTTTTGTCATTTCAGGTGCGACAATTGCTACATCGGGTAGTAAGCAGTGGCTAACAATGCCTTTTTTCATTTGCGCCTTAGGGTCAGACAATATAGCAATGTTGGTAACTTCGGAACCTGTACCTGCGGTAGTGGGGATAACAATAAGGGGGAGGTTTCTTTGTGTAAGCGTATTTTCACCGAAGAGTTCTACAAGAGATCCGGTATAGTCATAAGTAGAGGCAAGTACTTTCGCGCTATCAATAGCACTGCCTCCGCCCAGCGCTATTATTCCGTCTATCTGTTTTTCCCGAAGCAAGCCCAACTTCCTTTCTATAACATCTACTTCAGGCTCAGGAGGTATGTCATCAATAATAAGTAAAGGTTTAGAAGAAATGAGCGTGAGTATTTGGTCGAGAAGCCCTGAAGAAGATACGCCTTTATCAGTTATCACAGCGCAGTTATTTATGCCTAAACGCTTCATTTCATCAGCAAGGGCTTTAATAGCACCTAGTCCAGTAATGAGTTTCCCCGCGGTCTTGAATTCCGAAACCTTCATAGAGTGCTCCTGGTAAGGGCGTTTTTTTAATAGCTACGAGTTATTTAATTTATAGTACAACACAGCGGATACCACTTAACTAATCTTATAGATGGTTAAAAGTGAGTTGAATTCGTGGTTTTAATAAACGTTTTGTGTGTTGTTTGTGCAAACGATCGAAAAATAAGGTTTTTTTTGAAATAAGTGTTGACGTGAGCGCTCATTTCCCTAAAATGCGCATCCGCTTCGGGGGAAAAGCAAAACGGCAACCCTCCTGAAGTAAGTCTCTACTACCTATATAGGCCAGTAAAGACGGGAGTTTGGAAGAGGCGCTTCAGAAAATAAATTTTCAAAAAGTGTTGACAACGAAAACTTCCAGCGTATAATGCGCACCTCACTCAAACAGGGTGAGTCACTAAGAAGCAACGGCTTCTGGTGAATTGCGACGAAGTCGCAACGTTCTTTAACAATTTAGACAAGACAATCTGTGTGGGCACTCGTTAAGAGTGTCACAACGACGATTCATATTTCGATATATTTAATTGAAGAGTTTGATCATGGCTCAGATTGAACGCTGGCGGCAGGCCTAACACAT
>NZ_JADOEK010000018.1:0-59199 GCF_027563165.1 Alteromonas sp. PRIM-21
TTCAACTTGGTCTACAACTGCCAATTTAAAAGCGAGAGAATAATCTCGTTGAGTTCTTTTACTATCTGATTTCATAACACTCTCCAAATTAAGTTTGAAAAGTGTCAACGCTATTTAGGATGGGTCACGCATATAAAAAAGAGGCGCCTTAGCGCCTCTTTTTATTCTTAACCCATAAGCCATCAACGCTTAAGACAAAAGCTTGTCCTTGATGGTGTTAACCCACTCTACCACGTCTTTTTCTGGCTCTAGGGTTTCAATAGCATCAACTTCTAGCATATTAGTAACCGCGTTACCTTGCAGTTCAGTAAGTAATTCTTGGAATTGTTTACCTGCTCCACAAAAGCTTTCGCCATAGCTACTATCACCTAGCGCTGCAACAGCGAAAGGCTTGCCCGTTAGCATCGGTGATTCGTCTTTTAAATCTGAAAACACAAACTCTAGGTTAGGTGGAACATCGCCCTGACCTGTCGTTGAGGTGATAATTAACAGTGCGTCAGCATCAGTAAAATCGGCTACTGAAGGGTCGCTTTCGAGTGAACAATCTACTCCCTGCTCAGCTAAATTTTCTTCCACCTGCTCAGCTACGTGTTGCGCGTTACCGTATACTGTACCCGCAATAATTTTCAATGTTGCCATTTTTACCTCTTAAACCAATGATCGTCGCCCATGTCGACAGGCGGAAAGTATTTCTATCTTATCAAGCTAAACGGTTTTAACCTGTTTACGAATTGTTGCATTTCATTGTGCATCTCACCATTAATCGTTATCCATTTACCGCTAACAGGATGAGAAAAGCCCATATGAGTACAACTTAAGGCCAAATTATTAAAATTAAAGTGCTGTTTAGCGAATTTGTTTTGCTTCCCATCGCCGTGAGTTGTATCGCCAATAATGGGGTGACGAATGTGTACCATGTGTCTTCGAAGCTGGTGCTTACGCCCAGTACTGGGAGAAAGTTTTACTAAAGAATACCTAGCACTTTGGTATCTACCTACAGGCTCGGGCACTTCAAACTTTGCGAGTGACTCATACATAGTGGACGCTGGCTGAGGAGCTTGCTGTGGCCTTTTATGTTTGTCTGCAATTTTGTCATAACGGTACTTAAGGGCATAATCAATAAAGCCGGTATGGTTGACGAAGCCTCTAACCACAGCGTGATATACCTTAACCACCTGCTTATCCATCATTTGTTGGCCTAGCTTTGCCGCATTTTCTGAGCTAAAACTAAATACCAAAACGCCTGATGTAGGTCTATCTAAGCGGTGAGCTGGAAACACGTGCTTGCCGATTTGATCTCTAAGCGTCTGCACCGCAAAAACGGTTTCATGCCTATCTATAGGGCTCCTGTGTACTAGCAGGCCCGGGGGCTTATTTATCGCAATGATATGATCATCTTGGTATAAAACAGGCAAATGCAGAGAGCTCGCGCTGTCTTGTTCTTCAACATTGGCTTTTTGACTAGACTGCATTTCTAGGCGCTCTATTGCATCATCTGACAGGCCCTTCTGTGGGATACCTGAAGCTTGGCCTAGCTTACTCATCCAATGTCTCCACTGGCAATATCGTCAATATTTTTTAGCGCGGACAGAGTACTTTGATTCGCGGGTGATAAATATACTTCTGCTGCGGGTGTAATTTGCATCGCTGGTATAGGGTGCGATTGGCTCAGTAAAATGCGCATTTTGGGTATAAAAATAAAAGCTAGCCAAGCTTCAAAAGAAAAACAATCCGCTGCGAAAGGTACTTCACTTCCTATAGCATTTTTAAGCGCTTGGTCATTGGGTACTTCATCTGGCCAAACACCATCTTGCTGCATTACAGCTTCTAATTGCTCAAGTGCGTTGATGAAAGCTAAATGACGGCTACTATTCGCTTGATTCACTACTTCTCCGCTATCCTAATATGCTTCAATTTATAGCGCGCAGTATATCAGGGGCTTAAGGTCAACATAAGTCAGTGTGTTGTATCGTTGAAATTCTTCTGCTGTGATACCATTAATGAGGTTTGCTGATGGCCCCCTGCAAATATAAGCACGCCCTAGAGGTGGTTGATCTTTGCTGAACATCAAAGGTCTACGGACCTAGCAACATTTAATTAAAGCAGTATTTTGGAACGAGTTATGAGCGCTAACAGTATCAATTCTATCAGTGAGTTTTTGTTACACGCAGGCACTGAATATCATGTTTTTGATTTAGGTCGACGTATTGAACCCACAGATAATCAGACGTTTCTAGAAATAGAAAATGGCAGTGCTTACGCGCCCTACCCTCGTCAACAACATGCGTGGTTCGGTATTGTTTTTTGGAACAAAAATGCTTCTTCGCAACACTATATATGGTTTATAAAGCTGCCACTTGATGAGCAAGGCTTGGTCGTTGCAGCTGCTAGAAATCATTTTCTAGAGATTATTGTGGATGCATTAGGGAAGTCGATTGCAGAAGATACCGAAAATGCACAGCAATTGCCCGACAACCCTTACTCCTTCGTTCCGAACCAATCGCAACTTGCTCAGTTTAATGCGCTAGTCAAAAGCACGTTAAACCATCCCTTAAGCGAAGAAGCGCAGAAAGTTGAAGCTTACATCCAAGCCCCGCAGCTTGTGGATTGGCAACAAATATCTATGCAAAGCGTGGCAGATTTTATACATGGTTTCAGCAGGCACGCAAAGCGAGGTGTATTAGAAGAAGCAATTAAAGCCAATGTAGCACTTTACTCAGATGTGTTTGTTAATACGCTTATGGAGACAAGCGAGAGCGTTTCTTTGTCAGATAACTTATTGGCTATGTATTTGAGCAAAATTGATGATGGCGACGACATTAATCTAGCGGCTTTAAGAGGCACGTCTGAAGGAAGCTTTAACCCAACCATAAATAGTAAGCTACTAGACTTATTGAAAAATGAAAAAACGCAGCGTATCGATATTTTAAGTGTTATTGCGGCACGACATTTCGAGCAAATGGAACCGCTCCTACTTAGTACCTTTTTAGAACAAGCTGCAAAAGTTGACGAAAAAGAAGGTCACCAAGGCGCCTTATTTGCTGGTTTCTTTTCTGATTTAGTCCAAATTCCGAAATTACGCAGACAAGTACTTACGCTCCTACACTCAGACGCCAACTCGGATATTCTAAGCAAAGCATTTCAGCGGTTGTTTGCGCAGGCGAGAAAATAGATGACGTTACTTGAATTGGTCATATGGTTAACAATTGGTTTTACTGGCTATCAATTTTGGCGTATTCGGGCTATTTCAGAACGCACAAACGCTTATCTAAACCAATACTGCGATAAACATGGTCTGCAATTGTTAAGTGTAGCAAGGGCTAAAACTCGGTTCTCATTTAAATTTGGTAAACCAGACTGGCACAGCTTATTTTACTTTGAGTTTTCAAGTAATGGTGAAGACAGGTATACGGGCGAAGTCGAATTGATAGGCGTAAGAGTTATGCGAACCGAAGTACCTCCGCATAGGGTGTAGATGCTTATGCTCAGGGGGTTACAGATTTTTCAGTACTAAGAAATAATTTTCAGAAAACTGGAAAATAGGCTTCCCAAAACCGCCAAAAAAAAGGGGAACCTGACGGCTCCCCTTTTTCCTGGAATTTTGAGTATCCTTCTCCGCGATCCTTTGCGACTAAAATCTTCCCGATTAAAATCCGTATACGCCCCTTTCCATCTACTCTCGCGACTTCCTGTGCGAGCTACACTTCCATGCGTAGGTCCCTTTCCTTTTTTCCTTTGTTACTGCACATCCTACATGCAGTGTTCCTCATCCTGAGGCTGTCCTTGTCAGACTCCGCTGACCTTCCCTTCCTTCGTCCTTTATTTGCTGCACATCCTGCTACAGCTTTGCTAATCCTTTAGCATGTCCCTCTTTCATCCTTGGTTTGCTCGTCCATGCAAACTAGAAATTCCTTAGAGGCCGCCTTGCCTTTGGCTCCTTGCCACTAGCTCCCTGCTAGCTTTGTCCTTATCCATGCTACATCCTGTCTGTGACATTCCTATCACACATGCTATCCATGAAATCCGTTCGTTCCCTTCAGTCCTTTGTCACTTCCTTGTTTCGCAATTCCCTACTGCGTCCCTTCCTTTTACTCACAACCTTGTGAGAATCTCTTCCTTAAGTTGTCCTAATTTATTCCTTTAATAAATTCCTGACTCAATCCATGACTCGTCGTGTTTCCTTGTGACATGTTCATAGTATCCCTTCCAAGTATTACCGCCATATTGAATTACAGAGATTTAAGAAAAGTTTTTGTACGACTTTTGACTAACAAGAAAAAGTCCTTAAAAAACAAAGGCTGTATACTTTAGTATGAATAACTCTTTCAGAATTTAGGTAAGATCACTCACAGCATTTGTAGGAAATGTCTTACAAACGCTGTGGTAAATTTGGCGTAAAGATTGGAACTGTTTTTGGCGATATTCTGATAGGTGCACTGTTTTGAATAATAAAGCATCATTTCTGTCTAAACATGACTTCCCCCTGAACATGGGAAAGGCTTAGTTGTCCAACAACCTGGTAGTTATCGTCGTTAAAAAACGTACGATGTTTATCTACGGTCACAAATACCGAAACGCCTTCGCTTTTGTCGTCTTCTTCGACAACACTGTCGATGGCGCCTAGCAATATATGCCCAAGACCGTGGTGTTGATAATCAGGATGCACCGCAATAAAACTCAACATATGAAAATTATCTGCAGGTACTAACGCTCTTACTTTCTCTTCTTTTTCCAGCATTTGTTTGGTGCCGAATAAACCTGCGGTTAGCAGCATTCTCAATCGCCAGTGCCAGTAACGCCCTGCTCCAAATGCCGCATCTGGTGCGGTAAGGCATGCCACTGCAATCAATCTATCTTCGTCAAATAAACCAATCATGGGCTGCTCTGCTACCCAAAATGCGTTAAGTTCCTCGCGAATGGCTGAACGAAGGCGACTTTCATAACCTTCTTTTTCCGCCTGAAAGATATCGATAAATAAGGGGTCGTCCACATAAGCATTGTAAAGTATAGATGCTGCGACTTTGAGATCGTCAACTGAAAGGTAAATCGCTTTGACTGTGTCTTGCAAGGGGGCTAACGCGTTATTGTGGGCATCGGTGTTCATAAGGGGCTCCTTGTACGCAAAGCTGTTTAGTTATTTTTACCAGTCTCAGTAAAAGTTCGGTAAAATAAGAACAAGTGGTCAACACGGCACTCACTTTATTTTCGCGCCATCACCCACTCACACTGTCTAAACTTTAGCCTACTTGAAAACCCCTTTCATGTTAACTTTTAATTAACATTTAACTTTTCATCAATTTCTACATCGCTACACATTTGCAAAATCACCAATTAGTGCATTAGGCTGTATGCGCTATCGCCCCACCCGACTAAGCTACTATTTCTAAAAACAAGGGGCGTACACTCATCTTTCGTCGTTATACCATCGCCCATTGTTTTTTGCGTGCGGTAATATAGTACGCGATATGTACCATCTTGCTTTTCAAACAGCTCGTTAAAGTCTGCAACGCCCATTTTTCTTAAAACACTTTCATAGCTTGTGCCCGTCTCAAGATTTGCGATATGTTTGCGATTATTAAACTCTCTATCTTCCCAATCAGCGCCATAGTGGCTATCTGACCCGCCCCCTACAGATACGACACAGCCAGAAAGCAAAACAGAAGATGCTAAAGCTACAGAAAGAAGAACCGTTTTCATGTGAATTCCTTAAATATTGTGTGTTGTTTTTTATTTTTAAATTAACAGCCTAATGGCCTTTCAGTTGCAAACCTTACAATTGCAAACATTGTCAGTACTTATAACCATGTAGAGTATTACGCCTACTATGTGAATTGACACTGAATGCTGACTGCACCGATTATTTTTCATCCACTTGATGGTGTGAAAAAACGTGATGCAAAACTAAATAAACAAGAATAGTACCAAAAGCATATCCTTCTGATTTATATAAACTTTATTTACCACTCAACTTTTACACATTTGAAAAGTAGTGAAATCAGCAACTTATTAGTGAAATTGACTATGTGAACGAGCTACACTAGCTACAATCGCGACCTAAAAACTTTTTACTCTCATGTCAAATTCGAACTTACAGCAACTTCACGTTTTATGTCTTCAAATGCATCAAGAAGGCAAAACGCCAACGGTAGGCATTTTAAGGTCTAAAGCCCCATTCAAGGTGTCAGTTACAGAAGCTATTGAAGCAATTAAGCGTTTCAATGCACATAAGCCTCAGCTTGACGTCACGGGCAAAGAAGCCCAATCTGCACAAAGTACTTCGTTAAATACACATCGACCAGACAGCCTTCAAGCGCGTGTGGAAACATTAGAAAAGGAAGTCGCTGAATTAAAACAGGCACTACTTAAATTGATGGATGCTCAGTAAACACTAATGCGAACAAAGAAAGTAGTGACTGTTTGTAGGTGGGTTATATAAAGGCGTTATTTTCAAGCACGAGGAGTGAGTTGCTCAAGAAATACGGCTAGAGATGGGGCAAGTATTTTAGCAGGCTCCCTTCCTACTTGTTCTAATGCAACTTCACCGCTTTCGTTGACAACCGTTAATATAAAATCCTCTTCGTCTGTTAACCCGAAAAACAACGTAGGTGCTTGTTTGAGCCTTTGCTTCATTAACAAGTGGCCGATTAAATTCTGTTGTAGCCTTTCAAAGTCTTCGCTATTAAACACTTGAAGCAATTCGCAGTTACCTTGAGGTGCCATTGCCTTTAAATTGTCACTGTAATAACGAGTGAAAAACTGACAATAATCTGGGTTGAGCGTTAAGGTCAGTGCTTCTTCAACATTATCGAAAGAGTGTGGAGGAGATTGCAGCACGGGAGCCCAACTGACAAGCTCACCGTCATTCGCACTATTTTTATAGCAAGGCGATGGCCACTCGCTGTCAAATTCGATTTTTAATCCCTTAACTTCAGCTTGTTCGACATAAGATGATACAAATTTATCTAATTGTGCAGGAATTGTTAGAGCCATTTTGACGTTACCCTCGTATTTTTGGGGTACACTATACAACTAAACAGTTAAGTCAATACTCGGCTTGCTTAGGCTGTGCTGCTAGTTCATAACGCACCCTCGTAAAATTACGCTGTAGCAGCACGCCAGTTAGCACTTTAAGTAGATAGATGAAAGGTTCTTATGTCGACTGACAATTCGCCTCAAAAAATTATTATCTCAGCACCTGATGACCTGTCTCTGGGCAAACAGGTCGATTATGAATTTGAATACAACCCAAGCTTATTGCAAGGGGTACCTCGCAGTTTAAGTCGAGATACGTTATCCCTTAACGATTCAGAATTACCGTTTGACGGAATAGACACTTGGACGGGATATGAACTTTCTTGGCTTAATGAAAAAGGAAAGCCTAATGTGGCAATTTTGGAGTGTCACGTTCCAATAACTTCCCCAAACCTTATTGAATCAAAATCGTTCAAGCTATATTTGAACAGTTTCAACCAATCAAAGCTTGCTTCACCAGAAGAGGTTCAAAAAGTTCTCCAAGCTGATCTATCTAAATGTGCAGGGGAGCAGGTTCAGGTAAAACTCATTCTTCCTCAACAGTTTACCGCATTGCAGTTTAAGGAATTCGAGGGAATATTATTAGATAACCTTGATGTGGAAATCGAGCAATACTCACCTAACACACAATATTTAGCGGTTACCGAGAATAATGCCGATACCAAGGAGACTTTGGTTTCTCATTTACTTAAATCTAATTGTTTAATCACAAGTCAGCCAGATTGGGCTAGTATTCAGATTAGATATGAAGGAAAAGCCATTGATCACGAAGGGCTTTTAAAATATCTGGTTAGCTTTAGGCAGCACAATGAATTTCATGAGCAATGCGTTGAGCGTATTTACAACGATATTATGCAGCATTGTAAGCCCGCTAAATTAACAGTGTGTGCTCGTTATACCCGGCGCGGGGGGTTAGATATCAACCCTTTCCGTTCGAATTTCGAAGCACCTTATGCTAACCATCGTCAGGCGCGTCAGTAATACAGCGATGAAGCACACAAACAAAAGCTAACTAAATCGCAACGGTAATTGCGAGTTAGAACAAAGACGAGATTATGGAAGCAAAACAACTACAAGCCCTAAAACAAAATAACGCGCTTCTTTGTCAGTTTATCGTGAGGCTCTCAGCATTTTATGAGGGCTTTTCCGATAAAATAGATTCCGAACTCAAAGTGCTGCGCGGTCATCTTTCAGGTACACCTAATTTTAGCCTTGCCGCTGTAAGCATTGAGAAGCTCAACAAATCTCTTCAGCGTCAAGAAATCACTTTAAGAAAGTACAGTGTTGACACCGTTTCGTCGCTGGAAGATGCAATGAAACAGTTGCAGAAAATTGTCTTTGAAGACAACGAATTGAAAAGCCTTACTACACAAGAGTTAATTAAACTAAACCAGCCTGTAGGCGATATCTTCAGTATCTATAAGCTTTACGCCAAAGCCATTGCGCTTCACCGCATTGCGCTGAATAAAGAAATGATAGGGCTTGAACCTTCTAATGAGATTGGAAGCTCCGCAGAGGTACAGCAAAATGTCCCTACTCGTTCGGTACAAGACGACAATCCACATTACCGTTCAATTCTCGTTGAACTCAATCATCTCATCGCTTCTTATGCACAAAAGAAACAGAACGACCAGCAGCTAAACGATATCAAGCAACGTCTTGATGAGGGCATGAGTGAAGACCAGTTGCTTAAAAGCTGCGTAGTTATTTTGCGAATGATTGTGCAAGATGCAATGTCTGAAGCAAGCCTAACTGGCAAAGTTATACAGAGCCTTCATCGTTCACTTGGTGAAGTCAGTAACGACGTTAATATAGCCATAGAAGATAGCCAAGCGCAGTTCGAACAGCGCAAAGCCGGTACAGAACAGATTAAACGGCACATTAGTTATATTGAAGAAACTGTTTCAGAGAGCGAATCATTAGAATCCCTCAAAGAGAAAACCCAGCTTCGCGTAGAAAAACTTGTAGCAACGTTAAGCGAACAGCAAGACAACGACGAGCAGGGGCAAGAAGCGCTTTTGGCACTGCTATCGTCCATGCAATCGCGCATTGATACATTGCAACAGCAAACCAGCGTTTATAAAAAGAAGCTAGCTGAACAAGCGATGCAAAGTCGTACCGACCCGCTCACTCGTTTACCAAATAGACAAGCTTATAACGAGAAACTGGATGCCGCTTTCGCTAACTATAAGGAAGATGGGACAACACTCGCCGTTGCCGTAGTAGATATTGATCATTTCAAATCGATCAACGATAGATTTGGTCATGCCGCCGGTGACAAAACTCTTCAAGTGGTAAGTAAGTTTTTGAAACAGAACCTTTCTGAAAAAGACTTTGTCGCACGGTGGGGAGGCGAAGAGTTCGTGATGCTACTGCCTGAATCACAGATGACAGAGATTGACGAAAAGCTTAATGAAATTAGAACTAAACTAGCTGCTATGCCGTTTAAATTTAAGCAAGAGAAAGTCAAAATTACTGCATCATTTGGCGCGACCTGCTTTGGTAAAGAAGACACAACAGAAACGGTTTTCGAACGCGCGGATGAATACCTTTACAAAGCGAAGCGAAACGGCCGCAATCTTGTAGTAACTGATTTAAGCACTGACTTATAAGGTGTGAAGTATGAAGAAAGTTCAGCTTAATCCCGTTGGCTCAATGAGTCAGCTTTCGCAAGTGGAAGTATCCCGCCTCCAAGATGCAACAAATAGCGAGCTCTTCTCCATGTTTAGAAACTGCAGCCTCGCAGTATTAAACAGCGGTGTGGATGAAGACAATTTTGAAGCGCTTTTCGCCCCTTTTGAAAATTTTGAAATAAAACTCATCCGCCGTGAGCGAGGCGTAAAGATCGAACTTATTAATCCACCAGAAGTTGCATTTGTAGACGAAAAGCTTGTTCGCGGTGTTCATGAACACTTATTTGCTGTACTGCGTGATTTACTTTACATGGGCAACAAGTATGCATTTCTCCATCAAACAGCGACTGCTGAAGGAAGTGAGATCACCGATATGGTGTTTGACATGCTACGTCACGCTAAAGCCCTTGAAGGTAACGATAGCGTGAATACTATAGTGTGCTGGGGCGGTCACTCTATCAATCAAGTCGAATATAAATACACGAAAGAAGTAGGCTATCAGTTAGGCCTGCGCGATATGAATATTTGCACTGGGTGCGGACCAGGCGCAATGAAAGGCCCCATGAAAGGGGCGACGATAGGTCATGCCAAGCAACGTCACAAATCCGGTCGATACATTGGTATTTCTGAACCCAGTATTATTGCCGCAGAACCACCTAATGCGATTGTGAACGAGCTCATTATCATGCCAGATATTGAAAAGCGATTAGAAGCCTTCGTGAGATTAGGGCACGGCATCATTGTATTTCCAGGCGGTGTAGGAACAGCTGAGGAACTGCTTTATTTACTTGGGATATTGATGAATGAGCGCAATGCGCAACAACCATTCCCTTTTATACTAACCGGTCCTGCAGGCAGCGAAGAGTATTTCGAAGCAATAGATACTTTTGTAGGGGCCACGCTAGGCGCACAAGCCCAGTCAAAATATCAGATTATCGTGGATGACCCTGAAGAAGTCGCCCGTACTATGAGTAAACACCTTGAAAAAGTCCGAAAATTTAGAGGGGCGATGGGTGATGCTTTCAGCTTTAACTGGTCACTTAAAATCGAACAGGACTTCCAACAACCCTTCATACCCACTCACGAAAGTATGGCAGCACTACAGCTTCATTTAGATCAAAGTAAAAGCGATCTTGCTGCAAATTTGCGTAAAGCATTTTCAGGCATTGTTGCCGGGAATGTAAAGGCCGAAGGCATCGCACAAATTAAAGAACACGGTCCCTTCGAGCTTACCGGCGATAGTACACTTATGGACAAAGTGGATACATTATTAGAGTCATTTGTAAAACAGCACAGAATGAAGCTTCCCGGCAGTGCCTACGAACCTTGTTATGTTGTAAAAAATGGCTAACCTAGCAAATTAAGAAGGTGACGCATTTGCTTACGTTTACTACTTATGTTTAATAGGCGTTTTAAGGTACACTTGCCTAGAGTATTGTTAAACAGAAAAATGTTACGAGCTGCAAGTTTACCTTGTTAAATGGTCATGCTTTTGGGCACTGATGTCCCTCACTAACATTTGAGTACAGAAAACGAGAAGTAACGGTCATGAATACCAAGGTTATTCGTCTAATTTTAGCTGGCGTCGCGTTATACGCGGTGTTTGTTTTTATGGTCATCGCCTTTTACCCTGATAAACCTGAAAATATGGATTGGAAAGACCGTGAAGAGTACAACCGCGTTCAAATTACTAAGCTGAAGTTGGGCAGTACACGAGAAGAGGTGCTTGCTTTGCTTGGCTCTCCTGACATCACAGAAGCTAAAAGGCAAGGTGCTACAGCGATTCAGGTTATGTTTTTTAGAACCCAGCATGTACGTGCAGACGGTTTAACAACACAAGATGAGTGTACGCCTTTACTGTTCGAAAACGATAAGCTTATAGCTTGGGGTGAAGGGGCTTACTCTAGCTATCAAAAAAGTTAAAAGGATGGGGAGTGACCGGCATCATTTCCACACTTAAACGCCTTATTCATATAGGCGAAGCTGAGTTATCAGTCGAGCAGCGTATTAATCATTGGTTAAAAAACGCAAAACGGATATTGACGTTAGTTAATGCAAACCCAGCCCTAGCTGCGGCCACCCTTCACATCGATAACGACTTACCTAAAGACACGCAACAACTTTTGCTATTGGCACTGTTTGGCAAGCTCTGTCGATTTAACGACCATTACCTACAGCACGTTCTCGCGTCTCTACTTGCCACCTTTTGGCTATCAAGCGCTAAAACACCACGAGATAGCATTCCTGAAGTCATTCGCTTTTTGCGTAAACACAATCTGGCCATTTGGCAAGATACGGTAAAATTGCAAAAAGCCTTTCAGACGGGAAAATACATTAACTTTATCGCAGATAACCGACTAAACCTAGCGCAGAGACTTAGCCTTCTCTCTGGTGTTTTCGCAACAAATGCGAAAAAAAACGATTACCAAACGGTGTTTACCCACATAGCCTGTCGCCTCCCTGCCTATCATCGCCATCATATCGCACCGCTTATTCAGCTATTCGAAGGTTCGCTTCCTGGATCAAAAGTTTTTGCTAATGGTGTGCCTGGCGCGTTGGTAGATGTTCAGCAAAATCATGGTTATGTATTTACGCTCAGCAAGGATGACGAAGATGGTAAATGGCTTCCTTTATCGGCTATTCAAGCTCCGGTGCTTTTATCATTACCCTTTGAGCATTTTATAGCACTGTATACAGACACCGCCAATGCCAGAGCGAATCAGGGCGGCACTCCGTACCTGCCTTCAACATTCGCTATTCAACACCCCCCAAAAGCGCTTATTACCATTATCGACGAATTGCAAAAGCAAGATGTGGTGATTGAACAACTGTGTGAAAAAATTGAAAAAGTCCCCACTTTTAATCATTTTTTGATGCTCACTGCGAGTCAAGACAACAGATTGCAACTGCCAGTGAAAAGCATAAAACAAGCTGTATTAACCTACGGTATAGAACGAGTGGGCGACATGCTTATTCAGTTCGCTCTTTTAGAGCGGCTAACGCAAAATCAATTTCCACTTATGGGAATGTGTAAGCAAATAACCTTACTAGCGTGCTCATTTTCTAGCTACTTTGCACAAATTGTAGATTCGAAGTTTACGCCGCAGTCGGCAGCCTTAACGATGACTTTTATTTGCACTCCCCTATTCACACTCCCAGGTTTCAAAGTATCTAAATCCTTGCCTGTTCGCCTCGACAATATCGTATCTATTAATAACGCGTTTAAAGTGAAGTCCGATACGCCTTGGCTAGCAATAGCGTCGGAACTCGCTGGTAGTTGGCACCAGAGTTCTACCTGGCGCGCGGTAATACATCAATGTGGAAAAGCGAGCACCGAAGTTCCAAAATCGATTCAAAAAGAACAGGCAGTCTTGGTGTTGAGCTTTTCACTTGCGAAAGCATGCTTATTTAATCAGGATGTTTATACGTTACTGCAAGATATTAACGCGAAAACCCTTTTAAGGATTTTAAGCTTAGAACCCAATGATGTTCTCAGTGCGCTTGAGTCTAACGGACAGCTACTTTTTTGTCCCCTCCCTTTATAGCGGATTAAGAACCTTACCACCTCAATTTATCTTTACGAATGGCTATAACTTAGGCCAGCTATCGGGTAAAATACTGCTACTTTTGCTGTGCTTTACCCTTTTTCCCTACATTTTCCATTATAATATATAAGCAGGCAAAATTTGGCACTTCACGCGCCAAACTAATAACTGAATAAACCTAACGATTTTGATAACAGAATTACCAGAGGATCCCTCCACATGACTCAGCAACGTATTACAGTCATTCGCGGTGACGGCATTGGCCCGGACATTATCGATGCGACCACAAAAATTCTAGATAAGGTTGGCTGTGACTTTGCCTATGACTATGCCGATGCGGGCTTAGTTGCACTGGAAGAACATGGCGAGCTTCTACCTCAAGAAACACTAGACCTTATCGCAAAAAATAAAGTTGCGCTTAAAGGCCCTTTAACTACGCCAGTTGGTGAAGGCTTTACGTCTATCAACGTTAGTCTTCGCAAGCAGTTTAAACTGTACGCTAACCTACGCCCGGTAATGTCTTTTAAAGGCACAAAAGCACGTTACGAAGATATTGATATCATCACTGTACGTGAAAACACTCAGGGTATGTACTCTGGTCTCGGGCAAGTTGTTTCAGAAGACGGCAACGAAGCTGAAGCAATGAGTAAGATTACTCGTGACGGCGCTGAGAAAATCGTAACTTTCGCTTATGAGCTAGCACGTCGTGAAGGCCGTAAGAAAGTAACAGCGGTTCACAAAGCAAACATTCTTAAGTCAACATCAGGTCTATTCCTAAAAGTTGCCCGTGAAGTTGGCGAGCGTTATCCAGACATCGAATCTGCTGAGATGATTGTAGATAACTGCTGCATGCAGCTTGTCATGAACCCTCATCAGTTTGACGTTATCGTCACCACTAACCTTTTCGGTGACATCCTTTCAGACCTGTGTGCGGGTCTTGTTGGTGGTCTTGGTATGGCACCAGGCGCAAACATTGGTGAAGACTGTGCAATCTTTGAAGCTGTTCACGGTAGTGCTCCAGATATCGCGGGTAAAAACCTTGCGAACCCTACATCTGTAGTACTTGCTGCAGCGCAAATGCTTGAATACCTAAACATGGGTGATAAAGCAGAGAAAATTCGCGCAGCATTGAAAGACGTTATTGAATCTGGTGACCGCACCACTCGCGACCTTGGTGGTGAAGCCGGTACAACAGAATTTACCCAAGCGCTTCTTGATCGTCTATAAGCGTCTTGTGCTGTAGCACTGTTATTATTTTAAAACGGGCTTTCTAGCCCGTTTTTTTATACATTACCCTCCACTTCCCGAATAAAAACTGTACTAAAACTGGACTACCGCTTTTTTAGCCCGCCTCTATTATCTTGCTTGTACACGCAGAGGTGCTTCGCGCTTTATTACTAATCGCTACATCGAATAGACTCTAATCTTTATGCCAAGTTAGATTCGATAGTTTTAAGACTAGAAAGCGTCAGAGCACTGTGGGTACATAACTTTAATCCCATTTAGCTAAAACGTAATACCAGAAAAACAGGTCGCGTATTTAGCAACACATACAAGGAAAGATGATGAAAAAATTAATCTCTGGCTTACTCGTTCTATCAGCGTTAGCTATTCAAGCTCCTGTGGTTCATGCTGAAGTAGAAAGTAATAAGCAAACACAGCATAAAGAAACAAACCTACAGCAGCGCATCGACTTAAACTCAGCGACCGTGGAGCAGTTAATTTCGCTACCAGGTGTTGGTCAGTCCAAAGCAAAAGCGATTGTTAAGTACCGCGAGGAAGTGGGGCCGTTTCTTGAAGTCGCGCAACTAACCCAGGTAAAAGGCATTGGCGAAAAAATGCTAAGCAAGATAGAAAATCATGTGCGTGTTAAGTAAATGACATTAGCTTAACGACTCTAAACGATAATCTATTAGTTAGTCTAGCGGCGTTCAAAGAGTGATTAAAAAAAAATGCGCCAATATCGGCGCATTTTTATATTACTTATAGCTTCCGAAATACTCTATTATTTCACTACCGACGCTAGGTACTCTTTAAACTCATCACCTAAAGAAGGATGGCGTAATGCATATTCTACATTAGCTTTCATGTAGCCTAACTTGCTTCCGCAATCGTGGCTCTTCCCTTTCATGTAGTAAGCATCTACTTGTTCAAGCTTCATCAGTGCATCAATAGCATCAGTAAGTTGAACTTCGCCGCCCGCACCTGGTGGTGTAAACTCTAGCAAGTCCCAAATTTTTTCTGAAAGCACATATCTACCTACTACAGCTAGGTCTGAAGGCGCTTCGTCACGAGGTGGTTTTTCAACCATTGCGTGAATTTTCGCTGAGTCACCTGGAGTGATAGCCGCGCCATCAAGATCAGCAATACCAAACTTAGAAATATCTTCTTCTGGTACCTGCTCAACCATAACTTGGCTAACACGGCTAGTATTGAATTTGGCTACCATATCAGCAAGGTTATCCTTTTTAGGATCGCTTGCCACATCGTCGATTATCACGTCAGGAAGCACGACAGCAAATGGAGCATCACCGATTAACGGGCGAGCGCATAATACAGCGTGACCTAACCCGTTAGCTACGCCTTGACGGATATGCATGATAGTTACGTCTTTCGGACAAATTGACTGAACTTCTTCTAAAAGTTGACGCTTAACACGCTTTTCAAGCGTTGCTTCAAGTTCAAATGAAGTATCAAAGTGGTTCTCAATGCTGTTCTTACTAGCGTGAGTTACTAGAATAATTTCCTTTACACCAGCCGCAACACATTCACTAACAACGTACTGAATTAGTGGCTTATCAACCACAGGTAACATCTCTTTAGGGATAGCTTTCGTTGCCGGAAGCATTCTCGTCCCAAGACCTGCTACAGGAATTACCGCTTTTTTAACCTGACTCATAAGTTAATATCCTTTTTTAAAATCCTAGTTACTCGCTTAAGACGGCGCTTTGCCGTCATTTATTTCTTAAGCTTATCTATATTCGCTATTATACAAAAGAGTAATGCAATCGATGTTCCAATTACCCTTTTAGAGCATTTGTGTCTTGAAAATGGGCATTACGGTTATTTTTCACTCATTAATGCACAAAACTTGGGATAAATAATATCTAATGCACCAATACAGTGAAAGCGCAGTGAGTATATTTTTCACTTTACTTACGGACCATTCGTTTAGAAGTAGCTGATTAGCGACGCTTATTTAACACACTTTTTTGATTGAATAGGACCGCCGGTGCGCATAAAACCATCTTTTAACCCGTGACGCATATACTGACCTCTCACTTTACCCTGCCTAAAGCAAAATCGATTAACAAGATACCTTACGGGTATTGCACAAACATGACGAAGCTTCCAATAAAGCGGAACGTAGCTACGTCGGGCTAGAATAAGCACGTTGCGAAATTGATAGTAGAGTCTAATTGGAGTACCTTGTTTAAACATAACGCCACATACTTTTACCCTATCATCGCCTTGCCGATGAGGCATACAAGCACTTAATGACTGGTAAATGGCCATACCCTTTGCTCGAGCTCGCCAGCACCATTCGTGATCAACACCATCAATGAAAAGTGCCTCTTCCTTTCCGCCCACTCTCTCAAAAGCCCGACGAGAGATAAGCATGCCCGAGGCAATAATTTGTTTCACTTCTTTCAAGCTATTGGAGATTTTTTTACCTTTTTGAAGCACACCCTGATCAACACAATCAGAAAATTGACAGTAAATAGAGGGACCTATTGCGGCGATAGGCGCTTCTTTCTCCAAAGTAGTAAACTGGCGTAATAATTCATTGGCAATGCTGGGTGTAAACTGGCTATCTTGGTCGAGCAGGAAAGCGTATTCAACACCTTTATCAAAGAGCTTTTCCAAACCTATGTTTTGAGCTTTGGCAATACCCAAATTGGTTCCGCAATGAATGTAAGTGCAGAGAGATGTATTCAAACGCTCATCAGTGTTGGCAGAATTATCGACCAATACTAAATCCCACTCAGGCGCCGAAAAAGCCTTAATCACATTATTAAGGTGCCCTATATCGGGGTTATAGAGAATTACGACAATCCCTGTTTTCAATGCTTACCAAACCTCTCTAACAAATGTCTGTCGAGCTTATATGCTAATTTAACCACTTTCCCTGGCATTAAGCGCAGTGATAAGACACCGCAAGCATAAAAAAAGTTATAGGGTGAAAATTGTCTTAGTTTGGTGATTGCAAAGATGCGCGCTTTAAACTCATTGAGAGACTTGCTCAGCCCACGTCGCTTATAGAAGTTATTTACTCTTCTAAACTTTAATAATCGGTCCTTCAGATTTCTAAAGATATAACCTTGCGAAGCTAGCGAAACCCAGAAAAAATAATCTTGGGTGTTAAGTAGGTCGCCATTGTATCTGTGGCCGTCATGAAACACGCTATAACGGATCACCACTGTAGGGTGATTTAGCGAGCAGCGCCTAGGTAGTATTCGGGTTATTTGTTTGTGCGAAGCGGGCATTACTCTCGCACCCACCTTTTTTCCACTTTCGTTTATCTCAGTAAGCGCTGAACCGAGTACGGAAATATTGCTATGCCGATTTAGGTAAGTGATTTGGCGCAAAAGTCGGTACTCTTCAGAGATATCGTCTGCGTCCATTCTCACGAAATAAGAGGGGTCAAACTGCAAACCAAAATCAATAGCAGAGTTCATGCTACTTGCAAGGCCGATATTTTGGCTATTTTGCGCTAAAATAATTCTATCGTCATTCTTTGCAGCTTCTTGAAGTACTTGAGTTATAGGCTCTGGTACCGGCCCGTCAATAACAATGATGAAGAGAAAATCGGTATAGGTCTGGCCTGTTATACTTTCGATGGCCTCTCGCAGCCATCTCGCATTGTCGGCTTGATAAACGGCCATTGCGACAATCGATTCAACATGCTTTTTTTTGTTTTCGTTGTGAATGACGGAGAATTGATTTATCAAGAATTATTTACCAGCAATAAAAATAACAGAGAAAATAAAAGCGCTTTTATGCGCTTCTTTTTCGACGGTATGTTACAGAGATTTCATGCAACCTGCTATGAGTTTTACCGAATCTACGTCCTGACTCGCTTAATAAAGCGAAGTACGCTCCATATATGCTGAATCACTAGACTATAAACAACTAGAAGCCCAATGAAACCATAAAACATGACCGCTTCAGGTACTTGATAAACTTCGCCTAGGATACCGATAAGGCAATAGCACGCACCTAGGCACAATATTGCTACCAATGACTGCCGACTGCTTAACCCTGCTCGCATGAAAATATTGTGAAGATGCTGCCTGTCTGGTTTCAACATAGACTGCCCCTTGCGCGCACGGCGATACATGATTGCAGCCATATCCATCAAAGGAAGCCCAACAAGCCACACTGCCGTTATAGGCCTAAACGCAGCCGTTTCACCTTGGGTATGATCAACAAGCAGCCATACAATCGTGAGACCGACAAACATACTGCCGGCATCGCCCATAAATATCTTGTTCCCTTTGAACCCTTTCCAACTCAGGTTAAACGCCAAGAAAGGAACAATAGCTGCCACAATAATAAGTGGCTCCATTATAGAGGCGCCATTACCAGTGAAAATTAAAAAACCTGCCACGGTAAGCAAAATAACTAAGCTCATACCGCCTGCAAGACCATCAATGCCGTCTATCATGTTAAACGCATTGATAACGCCAACAACACAAATAATGGTGAAGAAATAGCCACCTAGGTCGAGCAGCACCTCGCCGGTGCCAAAGATATTGCCTAACGACGTAATATAATTCTGCGCACTCCATGCCATGATGGCGGCCACGCCAAATTGACACATAAGGCGACCTTTCGCACTTAAGTCAAAGCGGTCGTCCAGCATACCAAGCAATACTACAAAAGCAGATGCGGTAAAGAACAGCGGGTTATTTTTCATCCACACATCGGTGGCGACGCTTGCAACAAGTACGGCCATAAATATAGCCACGCCCCCCGTTAAAGGGACAATACCTGCGTGGCGTTTACGTGCTGTAGGTTGATCAACTAAGCCAAACTGATGCGCTAGAGGCGTCATCACCACTAAAAGAATTAGGGCTACGAAAAATGCAGTAAAAAGCGGGACGAACTGCAAGTACGCTAGCATAAAACACACAACCTCTCGTCACCGGTTACCGAAACACGCGAGTTTTCCAGCTTGACCAATGCACTTGTAAATTTGTTTAAAAAGCTCAATATCGATTCCATATTTTTACAACTTCCATTTCTTCCAGCGCGATGAGGGTTTATCTTTATAACTATGCGGGTCGAAAACTGCCATATGATATAAAACATTTGTTTAAGTAACCACCCCAATTGCAAAATTATCGTTTCAAAACATTTCGTAATAGTTACAGTTACAGCTGCGATCACCCCGCACAGCGATTACGCTAATTGCCACATGAAACCGTTTCGTGATACCTCAGTTACTCGCAAATACAAAATGTAGACGTACCACAAGCGCAATTATTTCACTAAGTATTAAATTTCCTACTCATTGTGAACTTTCCAATAACAATATAGTCATTTTGAAGTCTTAAACCTCAGCGCCACTGCGATAGCAAACATGCTTTTTTTAAAACTTATGTTATCCTAGCGCGAAATTGCTATATGGATATGAAAGCTAATGTTCAAACAATTCCAACGTTTAATTTTGCCGTTCGCACTAATTGTGAGCGCCGCAGGGTGTACTAACTCACCTACAGTTACCGAAGCTGACATACCCTTGGTGCACTCTTCTCTTGCATATTCCCTAGCACCGGAAAAAGAGTCTGCAATAAATATTCCAAAAGCCAATATTTATTTTGATAAAAAGGAATCTTTTTCAATACGCTTTGGCGGCTATGATTACGCAGCCACCAAACACTACATTTCAGCCACCGGCAACAAGTGTATCCGCTTTTCTTTACAAGACAGTGACTCTGTTCAGACGGGCGCGCAGCGCAAAGTAACCACTTGCCAGCGGGATGGGCGATGGAAAGTCGTTTCTCCTCTCGTAGTTTCGGCAACCGCGCAAGGTGAATAAGTTAATGAAGTTTATGGATATAAAAAACACAATCAAAACGCTTTCAGTAACAGCGTGTTCAGCAGTAGTTGGCTGCCTTCTTTTGCAACCTGTTTTCGCACAAAGTGTCGAACAACTACAGCAACTAAGAGAAAGGGCTCAACAATCGCAGAGCGGAGGTGTTACACAATCGGTCTCTCCTCTGAGTATATCAACGCAACGAACTTTACCTGGCGCTACAGACTCAGCAAGTTCTATGGGGCAATTTTCCACTCAGCCGCGAAACGGTGTAAATTTACCTGGAGAGCCTACTATTGATACGGTTTTCCCTGCTCAACCCCCTATGGAAAATCCTCCATTTGCTGCGAACCTATTTATTGGTGGCTTTGAGTCAGAGCGCAGTTCAGGCTTAAACGACAATTACTTGGTTGCGCCTGGCGACAAGATAAATATTTGGTTATGGGGCGCGGTCAATTTCTCTAGCGTAGTTACCGTCGACAACCAAGGCAATATCTTTATTCCTAACATCGGCCCTATCCGCGTTGCGAATACACCGGCAGGTAGTGTAAACCAGACAGTTACTGCAAAGATTAGGCAAGTCTACACAAACGACGTGAATGTCTACGTAAACCTACTGACATCGACACCAGTATCTATATTTGTATCAGGGCCAGTATTGCGCCCCGGCCAATACGCAGGCCTTGCTTCAGATAGTGTGCTCTATTATTTAAAACGTGCAGGCGGCATCGACTTCCAGCGCGGCAGTTTTAGGCAAATAGATGTGGTTCGCAATGGTAAGGTTGTAGCAACCGCAGACTTGTATGCCTTTTTTAGAAGTGGAAAGCTTCCAGAGGTATCCTTTAAAGACGGCGACACTATTTTAGTGCACCCAATTGGCAACACTATCGTTGTTGAAACCGGAGCCCGTAATAGCTTTACCTTTGAATTTCTAAATGAAGAGCTTAACGGTGGTGTAGTTAACTACTTTGCACGTCCTGGTGAATTCGCTTCTCATGCCTCAGTATCAGGTGTTCGCAATAATAAACAGTTCGCACGTTATTTAGATTTAAAAGAGTTCGCTTCTTTAGAGCTAAGCGCAGGCGACACGGTAGAATACATTGCAGATCATGAGCCGCAAATATACCGAATCAATGTTGCTGGCGCTTTCGCAGGCGCATCACAAATCATGGTTGATAAAGGCGCACGCTTACTTGACGTGTTAGACCATATTGAAGCTGATACCACGCTCTCTGACACACAAAATATCTACCTACTTAGAGAAAGTGTTGCCGTCAAACAAAAGGAAATTATTGAAGAAGGCCTACAGCGTCTTGAGAGAAGCATGTATACCGCGCCGATAAGTTCGACTGGTGAAGGTGCTATACGCGCTCAAGAAGCACAGCTTGTTGCAGACTTTATTGCGCGAGCAAGGCAAGTAGAGCCCCAAGGCCGTGTTGTCGTATCTGAAAACGGCGACATAGCTAATATTTTACTTGAACCTAACGACACCATCGTCATTCCTGAAGTGACTGACTTGATACATGTAGGCGGTGAAGTACTACTACCGCAATCTGTAGTATTTAACCCAGATGCAACGACTGAAGATTATGTAGCTTGGGCTGGCGGCTTTACCGAACGCGCTGAAGACGAGCGTATACTTATTGTTCGCAAAAACGGTAACGTCACTTTTTCAAGCGTGAACGACTCATTCCTTTCAAGCGACGAAAGCAAGCTTGAGCCAGGGGATCAGATTATCGTTCTGCCTGCAATTGATACCAAAGTACTGCAAGCTGTTAAAGACATTACTCAAATTGTTTATCAAATTGCTATTGCAGCTAACGTTGCTACTAACTAAGCATGGTAACTTTTAAAGATCAGCTCTATGCATGGAGGGGCGTAATTTTTGCGCTTTTCCTGCGTGAGCTTCAAAGTAAATTTAACGATAAATTTGGCTTGGGCTGGGCATTTTTAGAGCCCTTTGCATTTATTTTCGCGCTGTCATACCTGCGCGGACTGATCAGTGGCGATGATATCCACTCTATCCCTCTCTTTCTGTTTATGATGATCGGAATGGTTGGACTGCAGTCTCTGACTACATGCCTACAATCAGTTTCAACGTCCGTGCGAAGAAATAAGCCGCTCTATGCGTTCAGACAGGTTCAACCTATTTCAGCAATACTCACAGCTGGCTTCCTCGAGTTTTCTGTAAAGGTAGTGGTTGTCGCATTACTATGCCTTGCGCTTTACCTGATGGGTGAGACCTTTACGGTAAACGACCCATTGCTGCTGATATCTTTATTTCTACTTTTATGGGTATTCTCTATATCCATTGGGATGATCTTTGCTATTGCTGCCGCATTCGTACCAGAAGTCGATAAAATTAAATCAATGCTAACTCGCCCGTTAATGTTTATTTCGTGCGTATTTTTCAGCCTGCAAGACTTGCCCGAAGAGTATTGGCCGTATCTGACGTGGAACCCGCTTGTACATTTCAATGAGCTCGCGCGCTATGCATGCTTCGAGTCCTACGGGACCAAAGGGGTGTCATTAAGTTTTGTTGTAGAAATTACCATCGCCTTCTTATTTCTAAGCCTTTCGATGTACCACATCACGTGGAAGAGGGTGCTATCTCGATGATCAGAATAGAAAACTTAACAAAGAGCTATCCCAGTAAAATGGGCCCTCAGTATATATTTAAAAACTTAAATTTTGATTTTCCAACCGAGAATAACGTCGCGATTCTAGGTAAAAATGGTGCGGGTAAGTCAACCCTTTTCCGCATGCTAGCGAAAAGTGAATACCCCGACAAAGGCCGCGTTTTAACAAACAAATCTATGTCGTGGCCGGTGGCTCTGCAAACGGGTGTGCACCCGCAAATGACCGGGCGTGAAAACACGCGCTTTGTGGGAAGAATCAACAATGTTAAATCGCTTCCTGAATACGAAGAAAAGGTGCAACAGTTCGCTGAGTTGGGCAAACGCTTTGATTTACCGGTCAAAACTTACTCGTCGGGCATGCGCGCCAAATTGGTGTTTGCATGCTGCATGAATATTAATTTCGATATTTACCTTATCGATGAAGCGACATCAGTAGGCGATCCGCTTTTCAGAAAAAAAGCGCGTTTATCGCTTAAGGAAAAAAGCGAGCAGGCCGGCGTTATCATGGTGAGCCATGAGCTTGACCAAATACGCGAATTCTGTACCTCTGCCGTCATCATTGACGATGGAAAACTCACTTATTATCACGATCTCGAAGAAGGCATCGACGTTTATACGCAGGATGCAGACAATAAGAAATCACTTAAATAGGTTCAAATCACAGTGGAAAAATCTCTTACACAGCTCAATGCCCTTCTAAGTAAACACAAAATGCTGTTGCTTGTACTTCCTTGGGTACTGTATGCCGCCTATCTTGTTCTATGGGCGGCACCACAATACGAAAGTAAAAGTCAGCTTATCGTTAAATCAAGCGATGGCGGCAGCAGCTTTGACCCGTCTTCTCTATTAATGGCAGCCGGCGTATCTGGCGCATCAGGCGGCACGGAAAGCCAGCTTGTAGAAGCGTATATTCAATCTGCCGATATGATTAAGTATCTGGATGACACTATTGGTCTTCGAGAGCATTACATGTCCGACAAAGCTGATATGTTCAGCGGCCTGTCGTCTTCTCATAAGCAAGAAGACTTTTACCAGTTTTACTTGGATCATATTGAGGTAAGCGTTGATTCAGCGTCTTCCGTAATTAGCCTGCGTACCCGTGCTTTCGACGCAGAATACGCCCAAATAATCAACCAGGCTATTGTTGATAAGGCAGAAGAGTTTATTAACAACATCAATAACAACTTAGCGAAATCAAAGCTTACCTTTGCCAAAGGCGAGCATGAGATTGTTGAGCAAAAGCTTCAACAAGCAAAGACGGAAATTTTAGGTTTTCAATCTAAATACAACGTGCTTGACCCTACAGCTGAAGGCGCAGCGTTTCAGCAGATTGCTTTTTCATTAGAAGCAACCCTTGCTCAGAAAAAAGCTGAGCTAAGTACCATGTCCACTATGATGTCTAATGTTGCACCTGAAGTCATTAACATTAAACGTGAAATAGCCGCCCTACAAAAAGAAGTAGAAAAGCAGAAAGAGCGCATTAGTACTGCTGAAGGAGAAAGTGAGGCTCTGTCAGTGAGTGAGCTTATGGCGCAATACAGTAACCTTCAGGTTCAGCTACAGCTCGCTATTCAAGCGTATTCTTCATCGCTTATCACCCTTGAAAATGCGCGCGTAGAGGCGTATCAAAAGTTGCAACATTTGGTCACGGTAGAATCGCCTACCCTTCCAGACGATAATGCTTACCCAACGGTTATCTATAACCTAGTTCTTTTCGGTGTGTCATTGCTGCTTATCTACGGAATTGTAAGAATTGTAGTGGCAACCATCCGCGAACTTTAGGTTTTCCCTTTCAAGTAAACCATACTGTCAATTGGCTAAGTCGATTAAGACTTAGTCAATTGACACCGCTTTAATGAAGTTTGTCGCCCAAATCTTGTGTCTTTAAGCAAGCTCTAGTATAAGAAGCTATCCGCCTTACGGACGACTATCAAAGAGCCTATCCTATAAGTGCTCTACAATAACAACCATAAGCAATATGGAATTAAAATATAATTATGAAACCATCTAACGATACTAGCTTTTTCGGCCATCCAGGGGGCCTAAGAACGCTATTCTTTACAGAAATGTGGGAGCGCATGAGTTACTACGGTATGCGCGCGCTACTTGTTCTTTTCATGACAGCAAGCTTACAAACTCAAGGCTTAGGCTTTACTGTTGCAACGGCTGGCGCTATCTATGGCCTGTATACTGGTGCGGTATACTTTTTAGGTTTGCCTGGAGGTTGGCTAGCTGACCGCTTAATCGGTGGTAAAAGCGCTGTATGGTACGGCGGCATTATCATTTTCGCAGGTCACGTAGTACTTGCTATAGACTTACAAAACTTATTTTTCGTGGGTCTTATTCTTGTTGCTTCCGGCACAGGCTTACTTAAACCCAATATTTCAGCCATGGTTGGTCAACAGTATGGTGAGGATGATGGCCGTCGTGACAGTGGCTATGCGCTGTATTACATGGGTATTAACATTGGTTCTCTTATCGCCTACCTAGTCACTGGTTATTTACAGGAAAATTGGGGCTGGCACTATGCATTCGGTGCAGCTGCTATTGGTATGGCTATTGGTCTAATTCAATATTACTTCAGCAACCGATCATTATCGGCTGACTCTGTGGCGCCAGCAAATCCTTATCAAGGTGCGGCCAAACAGCGTGCATGGATGTGCGTATGGGCAGTAGTAGCACTAGCTGTTGTGGTCATAGTTCTTGCGCACATGGGCACCATCGTTATTGAGCCTGTTGCCCTTGCTCAGCAAGTTGCCGTTGCTTTTACGGTCATCTTCTTCCTTTACTTCGGCTTTATTTATTTTAAAGGCCAACTAAGCGACAACGAGAAGAAGCGCATGTGGGCGCTGTTCTTAGTGTGTGTTGCTTCAGCGTGTTTCTGGTCTGGCTTCGAACAGGCTGGTTCTTCACTGAACCTATTCGCTCAGAACTATACTGACCGTGTACTTGAAAGCGGATCGCTGCTTACATCTTGGTTTGGGATGGACGCTATCCCAACGGTATGGTTCCAGCTTTCAAACTCGCTATTCATTATAATTTTGTCGCCTTTCTTCGCCGCCCTTTGGATTAACCTTGCTAAGCGAATGATAGACCCGTCGTACACCATTAAGTGTGCTATTGGTATCGTTATTATGGCATCGGGCTTCTTGGTAATGTTTATGGCGTCACAATACGCTGCACAAGGCCTTAAAGTTGCACCTATGTGGCTTGTTACAACCTACTTCTTGCATACGGTTGGTGAGCTTTGCCTAAGCCCAGTTGCACTAAGCGCCGTAAGTAAGCTTTCGCCTAAGCGTTTTGCAGGGCAAATGATGGGGGTGTTTGTACTAACCTACTCTATCGGTAACATTATTGCTGGCCTGCTTTCTGGTAACTTTGATCCAGAGAAGGTTGAGCAAATGCCTGACTTGTATCTTCAAATTGCCCTATTCAGTATAGCTATTGCTATCGTGATTGGTTTAATGAGCTTTAAGTCTCGTTTCTGGGAAAAAGCAGGTATTGAAGAAAAAGCGTAATTTATTGTTAGCATGTTTTAAGTGTTGACCAATTACCCTACAATAACCGCCGCAACGTAACGTTCCGGCGGTTTTTTATTTAAGGTTTCGAAATAAAGGCTTAGAGCAAACCTATGAAGTTTTATTTTTCTACAAGAGACATTCCTGCTTTAAAAGGTCTTCCTTTAACAGAGCGCGTTAAGTTGCTCGACAAGGCAGCAAAACGGCTTACTGTTCCAGAAAAGACCTTACTGAATGTTCTAAAGCTACTCGTTATCGTGCCTGTGTTTGCTCTTATTCTTCAAACCGCATCAAATTGGACCTCGTTACTCTGGGCTTTTGTGGTATTTTTAGTTTATCCATTGGTTATAAAACCTATTCAATATTCCATATGCGCTAAATACATTGCGCAACCGTCTAGCAAGGAGAATGCATGAAGACCATCCTAGTCACTGGTGGTGCCGGCTATATAGGTAGCCACACAGTTCTACAGTTACTTGAACAAAACTACGGCGTTGTCGTACTCGACAACCTAGCCAATTCAAGTGCTGAGTCGTTGCGTCGCGTGGAAACACTGACGGGCAAGTCGGTGACATTTGTTCAAGGCGATATTCGCGACACTGCTGTGTTAGATGACATCTTCAGCGAGCATAATATTTTTGCCGTTATTCACTTTGCGGGCTTAAAAGCCGTTGGCGAATCTGTACAAAAGCCCCTTTCATACTACGAAAACAACGTGTACGGTACACTTACGCTATGTAAAGCCATGCAGAAGCACAATGTGAAAAATATTGTGTTTAGCTCCTCTGCTACGGTTTACGGCGACCCAGCATCGCTTCCGCTTCGAGAAGATATGGCTACAGGCCAACCGACAAATCCTTACGGTATGTCTAAGCTGATGGTTGAACATATGCTCAGCGATCTTTATGTATCAGATAGCGATTGGAACATAGTGTTGCTTCGCTACTTCAACCCAGTTGGCGCACACGAGTCTGGCCAAATCGGTGAAGATCCGAACGGCATTCCAAACAACTTAATGCCTTATATCTCTCAGGTAGCCACCGGTAAGCTAGAGCAGCTAAGCGTGTTCGGTGACGACTACGATACCGTTGATGGCACAGGCGTTCGCGACTATATCCACGTTGTCGATCTTGCAAACGGTCACTTAAAGGCACTTGATCGCTTGAACCTCAATATGGGCTTGGACAAATACAACCTGGGTACTGGCCAGGGCTATTCAGTCATCGAAATGATCAAAGCATTTGAAAAAGGTTCGGGTAAAACCGTACCTTATAAGATTGCACCCCGTAGAAGCGGTGACGTAGCTGCCTGTTATGCCGACCCAACTAAAGCTGCCACAGAACTTAACTGGCATGCAGAAAAAGGCTTAGAAGACATGTGCGCAGACACATGGAACTGGCAGTCGCAAAACCCGATGGGCTATCCAAAGGACTAGTTTGCCGTTTGAACGCTGCCAGTAGGCTTGTTCACATACCAAGAATAAAAAAGCCATGCTGTTGCATGGCTTTTTTGTTTGAGCATATATAGCTTGGGTGACGTTGAAGTAAAGGTGGAGGTTGGGGTTGAGATTAGATAATAATAAATAACCCCTTCCCCCGAACTTTATCCGACTTCGTTCAATTTATTGCTCTATTCTCTATTTATCGTCTTTCGATTTTGCGTCTTTTTCTTTTAGCTTAGTCTTCTCAGTGGCATTAACCGGCGTATCTTCTTTCTCTGTAGACTCTTCGACAGCTTCTTCTGACGCTTCTTCATAGCTATCAAAGTCGCTGCCTTCCAACATAGCTTCGAAATCCGCAAAGTCATCAAGCTGCTCATCATCTATCGCTTTATCACCGCTTTTACCATCAGTAACGCGGAATTCTAGATTCTCAAAATAAGCATTCTTTACGAAAGCATAATCGTCAACTGATTGCTCAAGCTGTGCTTCTTGATCAAGTAATTGCGCTCTTGTTTCAAGTACTGAAATACCAATACGCGCTAAGTTTACCGAGCCTTCGAGCAAAGACATAGGAAAAGCAAAACCGTCAACATAGTCACCGGTAAAGCTTCGCGGGTCGCTTGGACCTAAAAATGGCAACATTAAGAAAGGACCCGTATCTAACCCCCACACGGCCAGTGTTTCACCAAACTGCTCACGTTTGCGCTCAATGCCAATTTTAGACGCAACATCAAAGGTGCCGACTAGCCCTACCGTAGTATTTATTAAAAAGCGTGCTAGGCTGTCTAAACCATCATCCACCTTGCCTTGAAACATATTATTTAAAAAGTTTGCTGGCTCTTGTAGGTTATCCGTAATGTTCACTAAGCCAGTTCGTGCAGGCTGAGGCATAACGGTTACGTAGGTAACTGTGATAGGGCGCAAAATATATGCATCCAATACATCCCAGTTGAAGTCCCAAATCTCGCGGTTAACCGGTTCAAGCGGATCTCGTGGGTCTGATGTATCTACTACAGCAGTATTTGACTTAGCCTCCTGCGATTGAGACTGCGCATCATTGGTCGCACAGCCTCCTAGAAAACCTGCGGCAATAATCAACCCGGTCGCGAGTGATTTAGACAAGTCCATACTTATAATTCCTTATCAATAATAATGCTTAGTGAAGATAGCTGATTGGCAGTAACGCTTGCGTTTACACTTCCCTGCCATTCTCCCTCAGCTACCGCCACATTGCCATCTTCCGATAGCCTTGCGGTAACCACTACATCAGAAAGCGCAGCAAGTGTAAATTGTGGCATCATAGCGTTTTCGGTAGATAATGTTACAGAAACCGGAAAGTCATCAATTGGCAACTTAACCACTGCAGCAGGCATTCTATTATCTGAGTTGGCATCTTGAGCAAACACAATTAAAAAGCCTTCTTTAGGCGCGCTTGCTTCAGCGTTATCGGACAAATTAACGGTGATGCTAAAGCCTGTAAGGGCTTGCTCGTTATCGCCTTGTATATCCGTCTCATCCGTAGGTTCTGCATCCGAGCGTAGTAACGCTACCATTTCGGTGGTATTTCCCTCAAGCTCTTTTATACGCGCAACTAAACGCTGGGCCATATCGCTATCTGCTGGCAGTTTACCTTCAACTTGCTGATAAAAACGGCGAGTAGTATTAAGATCACCAAGTTGAGCCGACACCACTGCCATCATAAGCGCGAGATTATCATTCTCAGGGTTATCATTAAGCAAGCCTAATAAGATAGATTGCGCACGTTCCAAGTTGTTTACATCACCCGTGGTCATTAAAGCCTGAGCAAGTGTAATACGGTTAGCTGAATTAGAAGGTGCTAAGCTCACGGCTTTATCAATAGCTTCAATAGCCTGCACTTCTTGGCCAACACTCAGCATTAATCTGCCAAAATACATCCAGCCTGTATCGTCTTCGGGGTCTTCTCGCAAACGCTGGCGTATAGCTAAGGCAAGGCTTGCGATATCTTGCTGAGTTAAATTGTTCGCGTTACCGCTGGCAAGTTGCTGACTTAGCTCGGGTAGCGCTTCAATAGACTGCTGGGCTTTCGCAACACGTTCCATCTGGTTAACTTGCGAATACACAATTGCTCCACATAACACAGCAAGTAGACCACCTATTGCCAGTGGCAATTTAGCGTTACCGGTTTTGTTTTGGTGAAATGCACTTTCATCCACTAGCGCCAATTTAAGTTCATCAACCGCCTGACGCTTGTCGTGCTCACTAATAAGCCCTTCTTGCACCTCGCGGTCAAGTTCGGCAAGGCGCTGCTTAACAATTTGCGTATTGCTCAAACTGTCTTGTTTGGCGTGATTTTTATTGCGAAGCCATGGAAAAGCGACAATTAAAAGAACAAGCGTGATTAAGCCTGAAACAATAATATAAAACTCAGACCAACTCATTCTTTCTCTTGCTCCAACATCTCGTCTGCTTTGGCTAGCTTAGCGGCCATATCTTCAGGTGGCGTTACCGATTTCCGGCGAATTACAACCAACAAGGCAATGAATATAAACAATACGGGGCCAGCCCACAGCCACATTGTCGCAGCCGTAACAGGCGGTTGATAATGCACAAAGTCGCCATAGCGCGACTTCATGAATTCAATGACTTCCTGCTCTGTTTTGCCCTGTTTGAGTAAGGTGTATACTTTTCGGCGCATGTCGTGGGCAATCATGGCGTCGCTATCTGCAATATTCTGGTTTTGACACATTGGGCAACGCAGTTCAGCGGTAAGTCTCAAAAAGCTCTCACGTTGCGCTGAAGTATCGAAGGTAAATTTGTCTTCAGCGGCGTGTACCGAGAAAGCGCCAACTATCAGCAAAAGGGCAAAAAACCTAGTCACTAGCGTTTTAAAAACGGAAAAGTTGATAGTTATATCGTGAGCAACATGTACATCTGTATCAACCTTATAGGCTTCACAAGGTATATGGGTAGCATTGCTAGCTAACATTCTCACTCACCTCCTTGAACACTTTGGGCGTCACTCATTACAGCGTCGACGTCCACTTTCCTATCTTCACCTACTTTGCCAGACGCTTCGGCAACTAGCTTATTGTAAAGCGGACCAACTTTTGAATTCCACACGCGCTCATTAATATCGCCTATGTGATGCATACGTATAATGCCTTCAGCATCAATCACAAAGTGCTCTGGTGCACCAGTAACGCCAAGGTCAAGGGAGGTATCGCGATAAACATCGAAGATATTGTACGCGTAGGGGTTGCCATAGCGGCTGAGCATGTCGGTGACTTCTTGCTGAACGCGACTGAGTGTTTTTGTGCCAAAGTCCGGGTCTAAATCCTGGTCGAAATACAACCCCACAATGTGAACATTCTGCTCATTCTTAAGCTGAGTAAGATACGGCATTTCGACAGCGCAAGTCACACACCATACACCCCATACATTCAAGATAGTCACCTTTCCTTTTAAATCTTCTGGGGTATAGGTTATATCTGGCTGCATAAGATCTGGCAGTGAGAAAGCAGGTAATGTTTTATCTTGAACTTGAGAGTCTAGCTCTCTAGGGTCAGAAAAAAGCCCCTTGAATAAGAAAATAACCAGCAAAGAAAACAGCACCAATGGAATGGCAACAAGTGGAGCTTTTTTCATTATGCGTCTCCTTTCACTGAAGAATTTGAAACAACGGATGCTTGCTCATTGCCTGTCGATGAGTTCGCATCATTACTGCCACCAAATACTCGCTTTATCTTTTTCACCTTAGCCATACGGTAACGCTTGTCGCTAATGGAAAAAATGCCGCCTATCGCCATTACTACCGCACCCGCCCATAGCCAGATAACAAACGGTTTAATGTAAATACGAATAGCCCAAGCACCGTTATCTAACGGCTCCCCCATAGCAATAAATAAATCTCGTGCTAGGTTTGAATGGATAGCCGCTTCTGTCATTGGCATGCGTTGAACAATATATAAACGTTTCTCAGGCTCTAAATGCGCTATTAATTCGCCGTTTTTATACACGTCGAATACGCCCTTGTCCGCTTCAAAGTTCGGGCCTTGTACTTTACGTACGTCTTTGAAGTTAAAATCATAACCACCTAAAGAAACGGTATCGCCAATGTCCATGCGAACATCCCGCTCCATTTCGTAGTTTGAAACAAGGGTAATACCGATGATGCAAATAGCAAAGCCAACATGGCCCAACACCATGCCCCAGTGGCTTGGCGTAAGTTTGCGAAGTTTAGATAGTACCGATGCATTATCAGAGCTACTTGAAGGCATAGCGGATAAACGCTGCATGACTTCTTGCACTGTGGTGACGAGGATCCAAAACACCAACACCATTCCTAGTACACCCATATAAGTTGGTTCGTCGTAGGCAAAGTTCACTAGTACACCTGCACTTAGCGCAATTCCACCTGCAACCAACAGTTGTTTTTGCAGTTCGCTGGCTTTTTGCTGCTTCCAACGCGTTAGCGGACCAAGCCCTAGCATCAATACAAAGGGCACAATCAACAAGGTGAACATTTGGTTAAAGAACGGAGCGCCTACGGAAATACTGCCTAAGCCTAACTCTTTGTGAACAAGAGGCAGTAGCGTACCGAGAAGAACAACTAATGTTGCTGCACACAGAAAGACATTGTTGCCCATTAACAGCACTTCACGAGAAAAGGCTTGGTAGCGTCCAGGACTTTTAAGCGAAGCCGCACGCATGGCATAAAGCAGCAATCCAAAACCGCTAAGTACAATCAATATGCCTAAGATGAACAAGCCTCGAGTAGGATCGCTTGCAAAAGAGTGCACCGAAACGATGACCCCGGAACGTACTAAAAAGGTACCTAATAAACTCAAACTAAATGCGGCAATTGCAAGCAGCACTGTCCATGATTTAAACGCCTTTCGCTTTTCGGTCACTGCCAGCGAGTGCATCAGGGCCGTACCTACCAACCAAGGCATAAACGAGGCATTTTCTACTGGGTCCCAGAACCACCAGCCGCCCCAGCCAAGTTCGTAATACGCCCACCAGCTACCTAGAGCAATGCCCACTGTGAGAAACGCCCAGGCAGAGATAACCCAAGGCCTTGACCAACGCGCCCAGGTTGAATCTAACTGACCAGAAATAAGCGCCGAGATAGCAAACGCGAAAGCGACAGAAAAGCCTACATAGCCCATATAAAGCATAGGCGGGTGAATGATCATACCAAAATCTTGTAGCAGCGGATTAAGATCGCGCCCGTCTACAGGGAAAAACGGCAGCATGCTGTTAAAAGGGTTTGAGGTAAGCAGCATAAATAAATAAAAACCAATGCCAACCATGCCTAATACCGACAGCACTCTAGCGACCATAGCAAGTGGAATACCCTTGCTGAATATCGCCACAGCTACTGTCCAGATTGAAAGCATCAATACCCAAAGTAGGAATGAACCTTCATGACCGCCCCATACAGCGGTAATTTTATAATAGATAGGAAGCCGGCTATTTGAATGCTGCGCAACGTAAGCGACGCTGAAATCATCGGTAACGAACGCATAGGTCAAGCACACATAGGCAATGAGTGTAAACGTAAATAAGCCAATGGCTAACGGCTTGGCAGTAGCCATTAACGTTTCATGCTGACGATGCGCACCCCATAAAGGATAAACCGCTAATAAAATAGACAATACCAACGCTAGCGTTAGCGCTATATTTCCAATCTCAGGCACCATAAATCATTTGCCTCCAGTGCCGTTAGACGACTCGTAGGAAGGCATATTTTCAGGTTTAACGTGCTTAATGCCCTTCATTTTTTCAGCTAGCTCAGGCGGCATGTATTCTTCGTCGTGTTTAGCGAGGACTTCCTGCGCTTTGATATTCTTCTCGCCGGTAAGTATCCCGGTTGCCACAATGCCCTGACCTTCGCGAAACAAATCAGGCAAGATGCCTGTATAAGTCACGGTAACCGTTGGACCAGTATCGATTAGGTCGAAGCTCACAGCCAAACTCTCTTGATCACGTTTCACACTGCCAGGTACCACCATACCGCCTATACGAAGACGCTGGCCAACCTGTGGTTTTTGTCCATTTTTGCCTTCAATAATTTCGCTGGGCGTATAAAAAAGGTCAATACTGTCGTTTAGAGCGTAAAGCATCAATCCAATTGCACTTACTACTAAAAAACCGATAATTCCTACTACGGTCAATCGCTGCTTTCGTCTCGGGTTCATGCAACTCTCACTTCGAAAAAACTAATAAACGATAAAAACGCAAATAAATGCCAAGTTAACTTCTAACGTTAAACTAAACGCTGTCTTGCTGTTGCTGTCGCGCTTTTTTAATGCGCGCTTTGCGTTCTTTTTCCACCACCACCTGCTTTAAAAGGCTGCGATGTTTAATAAAACTTTGTACGGCGACAATAGCCATTGCCACAAAAGTAACGCCAAACGACAGCCATACGTAAAACGCATAGCCCCCCATAGCTAAAAAATCGGCAAAGGACTCAAACTGCATCTTAATTGCCCTCTTTTCCAAATGTACTAGCCGTATCGCTTTGCTGCTTTGATATTGCTTTCATTGCAAGCGCTTGTACCCAAGGCCTGTGCATTTCTCGTAATACAATTTCGTTGCGTAGACGCACTGTGGTTAACGCACCAATAAAGAAAGCAAAACCCAGTAAGTTAATTAACAGCGGCCACAACATTTCAGGCGCAATCGAAGGGTTGTCAAATTTACTGATTGTTGCGCCTTGATGTAACGTGTTCCACCACTCTACTGAGTAATGAATAATGGGGATATTAACAACACCAACAAGAGCCATTACGCCTGCGGCTTTACCTGCCTGCTGTTTGTCTTCAAATGCACCGTAAAGGGCTATAACCCCCATGTACAAGAAAAGTAGAATAAGCTCTGATGTCAGGCGCGCATCCCATACCCACCAAGCACCCCACATAGGTTTACCCCAAGCCGCCCCTGTGAACAAAGCGATAAAGGTCATTACTGCGCCAATGGGAGCCATGGCAATCATGCTCATATAAGCAGTACGCCACTGCCAAACCATACCAACCAGGGCTGCAATTGCCATAGCAACATAAGTTCCCATAGACAAAATGGCGCTAGGTACGTGAATGTAGATAATACGAAACGAATCACCTTGCTGATAATCTTGGGGCGCAAAGGCAAGCCCCCATACAGTGCCTATGCTCAAACACACTAAAGCACCAACCCAAAACCAAGGCTGTAAAGTTAGACAAAGCTGGTAAGCACGCTCTGTTTTTGCGTAGGGATGTAACCACTTCCACATTAGTTTTGACTCACTTTTAAAGAATACGCGATGGCAAACGGTGCCAATGCCGCAGCCAATAAAAGCATGGCGGCAATAATAGCAAGTTGCGCATGATAAGGTAATTGCAGTGCGGCAGAATCCACAGCCGACGTGGCAAATATCAGTAAAGGAATAAAGACAGGGATAAGTAACAGTGCTAAAAGTACCCCGCCTTTTTGCAATCCAACGGTTAGCCCTACCGCAATGGCACCAATTAAAGAAAGTAGCGGCGTACCCAGCAGCAAAGTTAAAACAAGCGCGATATACATATCCACTGTTAAATTCAAAAACATTGCTAATAACGGGGAAAGCAAAAATAAGGGCACGAAACTAACCAGCCAATGTACGGTCACTTTCACCGCGCTTACCGCTGGCAACGCCATGCCAGAAAGTATGTACTGCTCTAACGAACCGTCTTGAAAGTCATCGCGAAACAGCCTTTCCATCGCCATGAGAGAGGACAGTATAGCGGCAATCCAAATTACCCCTGGCCCAATGCGCTGAAGGGTATCGGGAGACGGACTAACGCCTAACGGAAACAAAGTCACTACCATGGTTAAAAACATTAGTGGCTGCACCAACTCTGCTTTTTGCTTGAACGCAATCTGTATGTCGCGTTTGAAAATTCCTCGGTAAAGTGACATTAGAAGCGGTACTCCAAATCGAATACGCGGTGTTCACCTGCCGTCTTTGACAAAGGTTGGTGTGAAGTGGTGATAATGAGACCGCCGCTGCTAACGTGCTCTTTCATACTAGTTTCAAGCATATGAACCCCTTTCACATCTAGCGCTGTAAACGGTTCATCTAATATCCAAACCTTTGACGGCTTTAGCCACAGTCTTGATAGCGCAACACGACGTTGTTGCCCTGCCGATAAATACCTTACCGGCACGTCTTCAAGACCAACTAACCCCACTTTTTCTAAAACGTCATATAGTGTATTAACTGGTACCGATACCTTGTGCTGGGCTAACCAGAACGACAGGTTGTCTAATGCCGAAAGGCTACCATTAGTGCCGCTTTTGTGACCTAGATAAAGGAGATCATGGTAATAGCCTGACTTGTCCTTAGATACGTCTTTTCCTTGATAAAAAACGGTACCTAAATCAGGTGAGCTCAGCCCTGTGAGAATGCGAAGCAAGCTGGTTTTCCCCGCGCCATTCGGTCCACGCAAATACAACAATTCACCAGCACTAACGGCAAGTGAAAGCCCCTCAAAAAGGGTTCTGTCTCGTTTGCTGCATGTTAACCCGCGCGCCTCTAACACTGCCTAGCTACTCCAACGTTCAGAAGAGGTTGTAAAAAATGGCGCTAGTCTACCACATGAACGCTTTTTCGCAGTCGCGAATTCCAATTAAATATGATTTACTTCAACGACAAAGGCATTTTCACTTAGGTTATCTTGCCTTTGATGGGAAGTTTTTCTTTTTCCTATTGGTGGCCCTGCGTAAATTAGAAACAGCCCTAAATAGCTTTGCTATACTTTAATTAGTAAGGAAAAGCGCCACCGTGCCGATATTACAATCATGACAACACCATTATCATCACTATTGGCAGCCGCTTCGAATCCATCTTCTGGCTCGGCTTCAGCACCCTTATCACAAACAGGAAGTGTAAACGCTGCGGCTCAGGGGCAAAAAGGAAGTACGTCTCCCGCTATTACTAATGCCACATTGTCTCAGGCAGCCGCGTTAGATAATGCGGCAAAAGTAATCGTTGAACGCTTGCCCGAACGCGTATTAGCGATAAGCGCCCCGGTAAATAATAGTCCATCAAGTAGCGCTGCTTCAGCTTCACAAACACTAGGTATTGTTTTACCCGCCGAGGCAGATGCAAAACTGCCAAAGCAAGCAATTAACAATGCTCAGCTTGCTCTTGTGCCTCAAAGTACTCTATCTGACCAATCCGGTGCTCAGCGTGCGGTATTGCTTTTTACACGTTCCTCGCAACAAAACGCCGTATTAACGCCCTCTGATAAAGCGGATTTGTTCAAAGCCGTGGCAAAGGCGCTCGCTGCAAATAATGCTGCCGTAACCCTTAAAGGTGAACTCGCTATTTCAACAAAAAGCGAGAGCTTCGGGCAGCTTCAGATTAACAACTCCAAAAGCGACGTCCTGCCGCTTAACGACATAAGCACTGAAAAGCTCGATAATGCTGCTAAAACCGCACTTCAAAAGCTGCTTGGACAGCAAGTTGTCTTAAGGCTAAGTAGGGAAAGTAATGGCCATATCACACTTCAGATTTCTCAGGAGATCTCAAAAGCAGGCAATGATCCAAGAGTTAACGCCGGTAATCTCGCCACCATTACACACAAAAATATAAGTGCTAATTTACAACAGCAGGTTATTGCAAGTTCGATTAGACAAGGTGGCATCGCTATTGAGCACAATTCCAATAACCCTCCAAGTCTTACTGCTGTTATAAAAAGTTCAGGCACCAAACCCGACGTATTAAAAGCTGTATCTGCACTAACCTTGACTGATAGCAAGCTTTCAATACGTACAGTGCAACAAAGTCCAGTGGTACAAATAAACTTGCCTCAGAGCAGCTCATCTTCCTTAGCCATTCCTTCTTTAAAGGCAGAACAGGTAAACAAACTCGATTTATCACAACTTCCAAAAGTAACCGCAAAAGGGATCGATACCGTTTTAGATAAGGGTGCTGGAAGTATCCCATCTACTGTTGCGCACTTTGATAAAGAAGCCCCCACATCACTTAAAGGCTCGGATGTGCACAGGGCGATCACCGCCCTTTCTCGAGTCTTACTAAGCCAGACGGGCAATACAAACCAAGCGTTAAGCCAGCTTCTCACTATTGTTGAAAATGGAAAATTATCGCAAGATGCCGGTTCGACCAAAGCGCCTGAAGTGCAGCATATTAATAAGATATTACAGCAGCTAAAAGGCCTTGATGCGCTTAACGCCAAACCTTCTCAAGCCAGAGCGGTTAATGGGGACTTTATCGGGCCTCCCAAGCCTACTATTGAGCAATTAACGTTGGCGGCAAATGCGTTAAAGCAGTCGAAGACCAATGGGTTTGAAGAAACGGGGGGAATACAAGGAAAGGATAGTGGAAGTAAATCACCCTCTGTAACACAGGTATCACTTGCCTCCCTAGCTCAGTCTTTAAGCACACAAGCAAAAGGGTTATCAAATAGTTTACTGAGTAGTATTGCTCAACAGTTGGCAGCTATACAAAGTAAGGGGGCAGAAGCCCCCCCTATTATTTCAGACACCGATAAGCCTCTTGCTAGCGTAAAAGCAAGCGAAAGCTTCGTGGGAGAGAGCGTAAATACTGCCAACGACGTTAATAGCGGGCCTAAAAAGCTCGCACTAGACATGAACGACCAAGGATTATCTCAACGCTTGCAGCAGCTTATCTCAACACAAGCCTTGGTGACTACTCCGATTAATTTAACTTCGCCTGTAAGTTCATCAAGCTTCGTTCAAGGCATGGTTGCGTTAGTTCAGTTGGCGCTAGCAGGCCGAGCCATGCAAAGACAGCCTAGTTTAAAAACCCAAATAGATGCACCCGATTCTATCGTTTCAAAGACGCTATCGAATATGGGAGTGACCACGCAGCCAAGTCGTGTTAGCCAAGACATGAACCAGTTAGACGGGCGCCAGCAGTTGCTTTCTCAACTCAAAACCTTGCTAAGCAGTCATCAGCAAAGCAAAGTAGCGAATGTCGATTCCCGTATTCAAGGACAAGATAGTTTCTATTACGTTTTACCGTCGCTTTCACAACATCACAGTCCGCCCGAGCTCTTGATAAGTCGAGACCAAAGCGGGCAGAAACATAAACACGCACAAATAGGCCAGCGCTCGCTTTGGAATATCACGATGAAACTAGACATTGGAGATAGCGGGCAAGTATTGGCGAAGTCAAAGATTGATAAAGACACGATTAACTTAGACTTATATGCATCGAACGATGAAGTGCTCAGGCGTATTGGCGACACACTACCCTACCTGCATAAACGCCTTTCCTCTCTCGGACTCGTGGTTGAAAACACAAGTTACCAGCGAGGACATATCCCTGAAACGTTAAACACACGCCCTCATCAAATATTTGAAACTAGGGTTTAGGTGGAAGGAGTATGACTGATTCTCAAAAGACAAAACGCGCTATTGGCCTAAAATACGATGGCGGCGACAAGAAAAATGCGCCGAAGGTAGTATCTAAGGGATATGGAGACTTAGCTGAGGCAATAATCGCCATGGCTGAAGAAACGGGGATACTTATTCATGAAGACCCGTATCTAAGTGAAGTTCTCACCACATTAGATGTAGGGCAAGACATACCCGAGTCACTTTATTACGTCATCGCTGAACTTCTTGCTTACTCGTATGTTTTGCAGGGGAAAATCCCCCCTGGGTGGGAAGGTATTATCAAACGAGTGGATTTTGAAGTGTGAAAGAGCCCGCTTTAAGCGAGCTCCTTTGCGATTCATTCAATACTTTCCAGACTATCTGAACAGCACTTTTTCTTTGTTGAACCAATGGATACAAAAGAAAATAAGACCTGCTGCAATGACTGCTGTAGACGTAAATATGCCAAATAGCGCAAAGTAGTCCATGGTGCCTTTGAACAATTCTTTCATAGCAAGGGCAACGTTAGTTAGTGGTACCCAAACCCAGCCACCTTTAAGCTCTACTCCCGGCATCATCGCAATGATTACGGGGAAGATAACCACCATAATTAGTGACCCCATATAGCTTTGCGCTTCTTTAAAAGAGCGGGCATAAATAGAAAGCGATAACAATACCGCCGCAAATACTGCGACCACTGGCACTAACATCAAGAAAATCAGTAGGAAATCTACAAGACCTATCATTGACATGATCTCAACGACGAATTCAACAGCCATGCCTTGGGATAACACTAGCCCCCATATGGCCATGGAAGACACCGTTATTAGCGCAGTAACAATGCCTGCGGTGGCTACCGTAAAGAACTTACCCAATACCAATTTGTGACGATCCATTGGCGATATAAGCAGGGTTTCTAAAGTACCACGTTCTTTTTCACCTGCGCCCAAGTCTGAGGCTGGCGCCATTGCACCTTGTAGGCACAAGATGAATATAAAGTAAGGCAGCATACCGCCTAAACGTTCACCCCACACTTCGCGATCATCCGCCACATTTTGCTTTTCTATTTTGATTGGCTTTAGTAAAGCCTCTTGCTGAGTTTCATCAAGGTTTAGCTGTGCAAACGCGCTTTGCTGAAACGCGTCTGTATATTCATCAATAATATCGGAAACACGCCCCATAACTTTGTTAAGGCCTGCATCGTTTAAATAAAGCTGAATCTTATGTTGCCCTGAACTTAATACATCACTATCGAAACTCTCTGGTATAACCAACACAAAGTCCAACGTTTCGTTTTTAATGAGTTTGGCATAGTCGGTCTCATCGCCAATCGAAACTGGCTCAAATTTATCAGAGGCATCGTTAAAAGACTGCACAATTTGCGGTGCATAGGCTTCGCCAACAATCGCGTATTTCAATACCGCGTTCTCTGCTTTGTCCGCCGCTGAACTCATAAAAAAGAATGCGACACCAAAGATGGCAGGGAATAATAAAAGTGGTAAACCAATCATAAATATGATGGTTTTCTTATCCCGTAATAGCTCTTTGAACTCCTTTTTAAAGATTAACCACATTGCTCATCTCCTCAGAATCCATTGAAAGTGTTTTTAGGAAGCTCTTATGCATTTGCCCAGCCTCTGCACCATTACCAGAAAGTGCACTAAAGGCGGCAAGCGAATCGTTAAATACTGTTTCTCCTTGATTAATGACTGTTACTTTGTCACAAAGAGCTTGTACTTCGTCGAGGTGGTGGGTAGAGAAAATTACCGGTGTACCTTTATCCTTAAGACGTTGGATAAATTCCATTACGGTACTAGTCGCCATAATATCAAGGCCAGTTGTAGGCTCATCGAGAACCACCAACTCTGGCTCGTGAATAACCGCACGGGCAATCGACACTTTTTGTTTCATGCCTGATGAAAAATTCTCCGCTCTTCTATCAAGGAAGGTTTGCATATCGAGCAAGTCAGCTAACTCTTCAATACGTGCATTAATCACATTTTTTGAAATGCCGTGTAGCTCACCGAAGTAGCTAATATTTTCACGCCCACTTAAACGGCCGTATAGACCCGTTGAACTGGAAAGAAAACCAATCTTTTTTCGCGCAATGTTTGGGTTAGAAAGTACGTCTTCGCCACCTATGAGCACTTTACCGCTGTCAGGTTTAAGCGCTGTTGAAAGCATACGCAATGTAGTGGTTTTACCTGCGCCGTTAGGCCCTAGCAGTCCCAGAACCTGACCTTTTTCGCAAGTAAAAGACACATCCCTTACTGACTGAAAATAACGCCCTTTTAAACGCGGGTCCTTCTTCTCTTGTTCGCTAAGCTTTTTCGGGTTTTCCACCGTAAAGCGTTTAGCGAGACCTGATATTTCAATCATTCCCTTTTCCCTCTTGATGTAAGCTGTTCTCAATATTAATCGTTGTTCAAGGCATTATTTGCTGTAACCGCAAATTTTCCTTATTTATATTCTGAAAAGTTGAACCTTGGAAATACACCATAATCCAACCTTTCTTTGTAGTCTTCGCTTATCGTACTTTATTACAGCATTCCCTGTTTTTATTTTTTGTACAAGTTTCAACCGGATATTAAGTGTTAGTAAATATTTCTTAATATACCCTGCGTAGCAAAGGCATAAAAAAACCCACCTTTCGGTGGGTTTTTAAGATACTTGTAAAACCTATCTTATTCAGGAAGTACGTCGTCTTCGCCCTGTGGCAAGGCTTCTTCAGCCTGCATGGTTTTAGAGAGCAATAACTCTTGACGGATCTTGGTTTCGATCTCATTAGCGGTTTCAGGGTGTTCCTTAAGATACTTCATTACGTTCGCTTTACCTTGACCAATGCGATCGCCTTTGTAGCTGTACCAAGCGCCGGCTTTATCAACAAGCTTCTGCTTAACACCAAGGTCGATAAGCTCCGCCTCTTTACTAATACCTTCACCGTAGCGGATCATAAACTCGGCTTGCTTAAACGGAGGCGCGACTTTGTTCTTCACTACTTTCACGCGGGTTTCGTTACCTACTACCTCGTCGCCTTCTTTAACTGCACCGATACGGCGGATGTCTAAACGAACAGAAGAGTAAAACTTAAGCGCGTTACCACCAGTAGTGGTTTCTGGGTTACCAAACATTACACCAATCTTCATACGAATTTGGTTGATGAAGATACATAGCGTATTAGAGCGTTTAATGTTAGCCGTAAGCTTACGCAACGCTTGTGACATTAGACGGGCCTGAAGACCAACGTGAGAATCACCCATGTCACCTTCAATTTCCGCTTTAGGTGTAAGCGCTGCTACCGAGTCAACGATAACAACGTCTACTGCACCTGAACGTACTAGCATGTCGCAAATTTCTAGCGCTTGCTCACCAGTATCAGGCTGAGATACCAATAGTTCATCGATGTTTACGCCAAGCTTTTCAGCGTAAACTGGGTCTAGAGCGTGCTCAGCATCTACGAACGCACAGGTTTTACCCTTCTTCTGCGCTTCAGCAATAACTTGAAGTGTTAGCGTGGTTTTACCTGATGATTCAGGACCGTAAATTTCTACTACACGTCCACAAGGTAAGCCACCTATACCTAGAGCGATATCAATGGTTAGTGAGCCAGTAGAAATCGCTTCAATATCCATGGCTTGGTTGTCGCCTAAGCGCATAATAGCGCCTTTACCAAACTGCTTTTCAATTTGGCCAACTGCGGCGGTTAAAGCTTTTGATTTGTTATCGTCCACGTATGTATCCTCTAGGATTTGCGGTTAAATTCTTTCTTGGTGCTTTCCATGTATTGTATGAAATTACCAAATAATGAACACATTCTATACTGTACAAGCATACAGTTTCAACCAGTGTTTTTAAATTTCGCTCAACATTTTAACCAAGTGCGTTATAGCAAAGGTAATAGCATGCTCTCGCACTTCGTTTCTATCACCACTAAACACTTTTTTAACTTGTTCTTCTTTCTGATCACATAAAAAGCCAAACCACACCGTGCCTACTGGCTTTTCTTCGCTGCCACCGCCAGGCCCAGCGATGCCGCTTACGGTCACAACTAACTGCGCACCGCTATTGCGTCGCACGCCTTCTGCCATTTCTTTTACCGTTTGCTTCGACACTGCACCATGATCTTTAAGCGTCTGCTCGGTAACGCCTAATATGTTCTGCTTCGCATCATTTGAGTAGGTCACCCAAGATTGATTAAACCAGTCAGAGCTTCCCGACACGCTGGTGAAAGCAAAAGCAATCCCCCCACCTGTACAGGATTCTGCACTAGATACACTCCAACCTTTTTCTCTAAGTGCATCTCCTAGTGCCTGAACTTGCGCAGATAATGCGCTATCAAGCTTTAAAGGGCTGGCGTTTGCCGTCGAATCAGTTGAAAATGTTGTGCTCATTTGGATATACCTAGTTACACCTGTTGTGCTTTATCAGATCTTCGCTTGATCTTAGTGAGCGTGAGTTTATCATTTATTCCCCTCAACAGGCATTAAACCCAGCAACAAATTCGCAGAGGCATTTTTTTGGAATCACATACTCCTATGATGCGCCAGTACCTGACTATTAAGGCGCAGCATCCGAATATTTTACTGTTTTATCGCATGGGCGACTTTTATGAGTTGTTTTACGACGATGCCAAAAAAGCTGCGGAATTACTGGATATATCGCTAACAGCAAGAGGGAAATCTGGCGGCGAGCCTATCCCTATGGCGGGTGTGCCCTATCATGCGGTGGAGAGCTACCTCTCGCGCTTAGTCAAGATGGGCGAGTCGGTTGCCATTTGTGAACAGGTTGGCGACCCTGCCACCAGTAAAGGCCCTGTTGAACGCGCAGTGCAGCGCATTGTTACTCCCGGTACAGTGACCGATGAAGCGCTACTAGAAGAACGTCGCGACAATATTCTTGCGGCAGTGTGCGGTCATAGTATGCATTATGGTTTGGCGACATTAGATGTCACCAGTGGCAGGTTCGTTATCTTTGAAAGCGATAGTGATGAAGGCCTATTGGCGGAGATTCAGCGCATTAACCCAGCAGAACTTCTTTACCCTGAAGGGTTTGAAAGTTTGGCATTGGTTGAAAATCGTAAAGGGCTTAGACGCCGCCCTGAATGGGAATTTGACATCGATACCGCCACCGAACAACTAAATGCTCAGTTTGAAACCAAAACGTTAGACGGCTTTGGTGTAAAAGGTATAACAAAAGGTCTAGGCGCAGCCGGCTGTGTTTTGCAGTATGTAAAAGATACTCAGCGCACGGCGTTGCCGCATATTCGACGCATTCAAACCGAGCAGCAAGACAGCCGTGTACAGCTTGATGCTGCCACGCGTAGAAATTTAGAGCTTACTCACAATTTATCGGGTGGGCAGGAAAATACACTATTCAGCGTGATGGATACCACAACCACCGCCATGGGTAGTCGTATGCTACAGCGCGTTATTCATTCGCCTTTAACAGACCAGCATGAACTTCACAGCCGCTTAGATGCTGTTGAAACTTTCATTAACGACGACCCTGAGGATATTCGACTAGCGCTAAAACACATCGGTGATATAGAACGTATTATGGCTCGCTTAGCCCTTCGCTCTGCGCGCCCTCGTGACTTTGCTCGCCTAAAAAATGCATTTAATGCACTGCCTGATTTACAAGATGCCTTAGCTAGGTTCGATACAGGGCAAGTCAGAAGTATCAGCGAAACCATTGGCACTTACCCAGAGCTTCAAGCCTTATTAAACGATGCCATTATTGATAATCCGCCAGTAGTAATACGGGATGGCGGCGTCATTGCCGAGGGCTACAACGCAGAGCTTGACGAACTGCGCAAGCTATCACAAGGCGCTACTGACTACCTAGATGCTATGGAGCAACGAGAGCGCGAGCGCACCGGCATTTCCACGTTGAAAGTGGGCTATAATAAGGTCCACGGTTTCTTTATTGAGATTAGCCGTGCAAACAGTGCGTTAGCGCCTGCTGAATATATTCGCAGACAAACCCTTAAAAACACTGAGCGCTACATAACGCCAGAACTTAAAGAGCACGAAGATAAAGTATTAAGTAGCCAAGGCGCTGCACTTGCCCTTGAAAAGCAACTTTATGAAGCACTGTTCGACAATTTTGCACCATACCTAAACAGGTTAATTGAAACGGCTTCTGCGCTTGCTAAGCTTGATGTACTGTGCTGTTTTGCTGAACGTGCCGTGTCACTTGATTGGTATCGCCCAAACCTAAGCCAAGAATGCGTACTTACCTATGACGCTGGTCGCCATCCTGTGGTTGAAAACGTGATGAAAGACCCTTTCATTGCTAACCCACTTCAGCTAGATACCGAACGCCGCATGTTAATCATTACCGGTCCTAACATGGGCGGTAAATCAACTTACATGCGACAAACCGCGCTGATTGCGTTACTAGCCTGTATTGGTAGCTTTGTACCTGCTGAAAATGCCCATATAGGAAAGCTTGACCGGATATTTACGCGTATTGGAGCATCTGATGATTTAGCCTCAGGTCGTTCAACCTTTATGGTCGAGATGACAGAAACGGCGAACATACTAAACAACGCGACAGAAAACTCGTTAGTATTAATGGATGAAATAGGACGCGGCACCAGTACCTATGATGGTTTATCACTGGCTTGGGCCTGTGCAAGTTACTTAGCAAAGCAGCTTAATGCTTATACCCTTTTTGCTACCCATTATTTCGAACTTACTGAGCTTCCTGAAACACAAAGTGGCGTGGTAAACGTGCACTTAGACGCGATGGAGTTTGAAGATACCATACGCTTCATGCATACCGTATCAGAAGGCGCGGCGAGTAAAAGCTTCGGTTTACAGGTTGCGCAACTTGCAGGTGTACCTAAAGCGGTAATAAAAGCGGCCCAACAAAAGCTTGCCGTATTAGAGTCGTCACACCTCATGACCAGTGACGAGGCGGAAGCTGCTGGTAAATCAACTGAGTCACAGCGTACTCGTAAAGACCTAAATAAAACAAGCGCCTCAGGCAAAGCCAAGACAAACTCAAAAGGCCAAGCGGAAATGCTATTTCCAGATAAACCACACCCCGTGGTAGAGACACTTGAAAACTTATCGCCCGATGAGCTATCACCGCGCCAAGCGCTAGACCTTATTTACACACTTAAGCGTCTAAGCCAGTCTTAAACCAAGCTTAAGCGCGTATAAATTGCGCATCATGTGGGCAAATTGATTGTCTGCCCACATGATTTTGCGTATACTATCGCCCCGTCCAAAGTGTAGCTGGTTTTGTTCTAAACTCAGCCTATATTTACCATACAACCCAAACGTTCTAGGTTTCGCATGACAAATTATATTTTCGTCACAGGTGGTGTAGTTTCATCGCTAGGTAAAGGTATTGCTGCAGCATCGCTGGCCGCAATTCTGGAAGCTCGCGGTCTCACCGTAACCATGTTAAAACTCGACCCTTACATCAATGTCGACCCGGGCACTATGAGCCCTATCCAGCATGGTGAAGTATTTGTTACTGATGACGGCGCTGAGACCGACCTCGATCTTGGTCACTACGAGCGTTTTATTCGCACCCGCATGACAAAGCGCAACAACTTTACTACCGGTCGCGTGTATGAAGAAGTACTTAAGCGCGAACGTCGCGGTGATTACCTTGGTGCAACTATTCAGGTTATCCCTCATATCACCAATGAAATTAAGCGTCGTGTAATTGAAGGTGCTGAAGGTCATGATGTAGCTATTGTTGAAGTGGGCGGAACCGTAGGTGACATCGAGTCACAACCTTTCTTAGAAGCAATTCGCCAGCTTGGTACCGAAGTAGGCCGTGAACGCGCTATGTTCATGCACTTAACGCTAGTACCTTATATGCCAGCGTCAGGTGAAGTAAAAACTAAGCCTACACAGCACTCGGTAAAAGAACTGCGCTCTATTGGTATTCAGCCAGACATTCTTGTGTGCCGTTCAGTGGGTTCATTACCAGCCAGCGAACGTTCTAAAATCGCGCTGTTCACCAACGTTGCTGATAAAGCGGTTATTTCACTTAAAGACGTAGACAGCATTTACCGTATTCCTGCTGCACTTAAAGCGCAAGGTATGGACCAGCTGGTTGTAGACCGCTTTGGTTTAGAGTGCAACGAAGCAGACCTATCTGAGTGGGAACAAGTGCTTTACGCTGAGTCTAACCCTACAGCTGAAGTAAACATCGGTATGATTGGCAAATACGTAGAATTGCCTGATGCCTATAAGTCAGTTAATGAAGCGCTTAAGCACGCCGGTCTTAAAAATCGCCTTACCGTGAACATTCATCACATCGACTCACAAGATGTGGAAAGCAAAGGCACACAAATTCTAGAGCAATTAGACGCTATCTTAGTACCTGGCGGCTTTGGTGAACGCGGTATTGAAGGTAAAATCGCGGCAGCCCGTTATGCTCGAGAGAACAAGGTGCCTTACTTAGGCATTTGTTTAGGTATGCAAGTCGCGCTTATCGAATATGCACGTAATGTGGCAGGTATGGAAAACGCGAACAGTACTGAATTTAATCCAGACACACCTTATCCTGTTGTAGGTCTTATTACCGAGTGGTTAGACGCTGCGGGTACCACTGAAGTACGTACAGAAACGTCTGACTTGGGCGGCACTATGCGCCTAGGCAGCCAGCTTTGCCACCTTATTGAAGGCACAAAAGTTCATGAGATGTATGGCGAGGCTGAGATTTACGAGCGTCACCGTCACCGTTACGAGGTAAATAACAACCTACGCGACCAAATTGAAGCGGCAGGATTAAAGGTAAGTGGTTTGTCCACTGACAAGCGACTTGTAGAAGTGGTGGAAATCCCTGATCATCCATGGTTCATTGCGGGCCAATTCCACCCTGAGTTCACATCAACTCCTCGGGATGGACACCCACTATTTACTGGTTTCGTTGCTGCGGCAGGAAAATACCAGAAAGAAAATCACTAATTTCTAATAAAAGGGGTGCTCTCTCCCGTTGCGCCCCATTCAATTGTTGAGGAAAAAACATGGCGAAAATTAGTCGCATTATCGGACGCGAAATCTTAGATTCACGCGGTAACCCTACTGTAGAAGCAGACGTATATTTAGAATCGGGCGTAATGGGCCGAGCTGCAGCACCATCTGGTGCCTCTACTGGTAGCCGCGAAGCACTAGAACTACGCGACGGCGACAAGTCTCGTTACCTAGGTAAAGGTGTAACAAAGGCAGTTGCAGCAGTTAACGATACCATCGCGCCAGCACTTATCGGCAAAGATGCACTAGCACAAGCTGATATCGACGGCATCATGATTGACCTTGATGGCACAGAAAACAAAGAGACCCTTGGCGCAAACGCGATCCTTGCTGTTTCTCTTGCTGTAGCTAAAGCGGCAGCGGCGGAAAAAGGCGTAGCGCTTTACGAGCACATTGCTGACCTAAACGGTACTGCTGGTCAATACTCGATGCCTGTACCTATGATGAACATCATCAACGGTGGTGAGCACGCTGACAACAACGTAGACATTCAAGAGTTCATGGTACAGCCAGTTGGCGCGAAGAGCTTCAAAGAAGCACTACGTATGGGTGCTGAAATCTTCCACGCGCTTAAGAAAGTACTTTCTGCTAAAGGCCTTAACACGGCAGTTGGCGACGAAGGTGGTTTTGCACCTAACCTTAGCTCAAACGCGGAAGCACTAGCGGTTATCGTTGAAGCCGTTGAAAACGCTGGCTACAAAATGAATGAAGACATCACGCTAGCGCTAGACTGTGCGGCGTCTGAATTCTACAAAGAAGGCAAATACGTACTTTCTGGCGAAGACAAGAGCTTCGATTCAGAAGCGTTTGGCGACTACCTTGCAGACCTTTCTTCACAGTACCCAATTGTATCAATTGAAGACGGCCTAGACGAAAGCGACTGGGACGGCTGGGCAAGCCTAACTAAGAAGATTGGTGACAAAGTACAGCTAGTTGGTGACGACTTGTTTGTAACTAACACTAAGATTCTAAAGCGCGGTATCGATAACGGTATTGGTAACTCAATCCTTATCAAGTTCAACCAAATTGGTTCACTAACTGAAACTCTTAACGCAATTAAAATGGCGAAAGACGCTGGCTTTACAGCGGTTATCTCTCACCGTTCTGGCGAAACTGAAGATGCGACAATTGCTGACCTAGCAGTAGGTACAGCGGCGGGCCAAATCAAGACTGGTTCACTATGTCGTTCTGACCGTGTTGCTAAGTACAACCAATTGCTTCGCATTGAGGAAGCGCTAGGTGACGCAGCTACTTACAAAGGCCGTAGCGAAATCAAAGGTCAATAAGCTTAAGCCAAATATGGTTTAACTAGTTTTGTTGAAAGGCACCAGCGTAATACGCGGTGCCTTTTTTTTGCCCAGCGAAGCTGGCAAACAAAAAAAGCCCTAACTGGCGTTAGGGCTAATGCACACATCACAACCACACTTTGTGATCCAGGGTGTATATACTGCCGCGTGCCACGGCAGTTGTTTTACAAATTAAAAGCGATAGTTTGCACCTACAGTAATTCTTCGGTCAGTAAGACCTTGGAAGCACAGAAGTGAGCCTTCGTTAACACAGTACTGCTCTACTTCAGACTCAGTAATGTTTACTGCCTCAACACCAATATTAAGGTTTTCGTTAACATCGTAAGTCACACTTGCATTTAACTGACCACGGTCAGCTTGTACTGCAGGGAAGCCCCATGGGAAGCTAGACGTACTACCGAAGTCATCGGTACGGTAAGCTTCACGCCATGTGTAGCGCATACGAGCAGATAAACCAAACTTCTCGTAGTAAAGCGTAATGTTGTAAGCGTTCTCTGAAAGGTTAAGAAGGCCTTGAACTGCCGTTACGTCGATATCTTCGACACCCGTAGTAGCAGCGAATACGGCGTCTGCACGGCTTGTCGCAGAATTTTCTAGTTCACCACCAGAGAATTCTTGTATTGTGTAGTTAGCAAGCACACCGAACCCTGATGCCCAGCCTAGTTCTTGTTCAAAGCTGGAAAGGTCATATTGAACAGCAATTTCGATACCCTTCTGTGTTGTTTCAGCAGAATCGTTTACTTTCGTCTCTGTACCAACACAAACACCTGTACCTAAGTCTGGGCCAAACACGTTAATATCAGCGATAGGGTTGAAGATACCACCACCTTCACATGGGTCAGTTAGGTCGCGGTAACCTGTTGTAGGGTCCTCAAAGGCACTTACGATTTGGTCTACGTGTAACTCTTTACGCGTCTTGTGGAAAAAGCCTACGCTTAACACGCTCGCCTCAGCGAAATACCATTCAGCGGCTATGTCGTAAGAAATAACCTCTTCAGGTTTCAAGTTAGGATTACCGATAGCTACGTTCGGGTTAGGGCTAGTACTAAATGTTACCGATGTAGAAAGGTCATCAAAGTTAGGACGGCGAATATCTTTACCCGCGCCAAACCTTAGTACAACATCATCCGCCACGTCAGCAACTAAGTTAAAACGTGGTAGGAAGTAGTTATAATCAGATTCAGATACAATTGTAGACACAACATCGTTGCCGGCATCATCTTCCGTTACTGAGTTACCCGTTGAAGTTAAGTCAGTTTGAACGTAACGAAAACCGAAGTTACCTCTAAACATTTCATACTCGAAGTTAGCTTGAGCATAAAGTGCGTGCGTATCTTCTTCGATATCAAAGAAACCTGACGAACTTGCCGTTGGTTGACTCAATGATCGTGAAGAGCCATGTGCTTCAAGCGCACCCTGCAACGTAGCTAATACACCGTCTGGGTCAGAAGAAACTAGCTCAGGATCGATAATAAGAAAGTCTTCTACATATAACTCTCTACCATCAGCTTCGTTGAAGTTGTCTGGGCCAGCCACTAGCAAATTAGAGAAGAGATCACCGCGCGGACTATCTTCCATTGTTCGCAAACCTACACTCGTGCTGATGTCCTGCATCATACTGCTAGACTTGTTGTAGCGGTAACCAAAATCAACCGATGTGATAAGGGAGTCAACATAATAAGTAAAATCGACTCTGAACGCATCTTCAGAATTTTCCACCACATCACGACCAATATTTACGTCGCGAAGCACTACATTGCTTGGGTCCAGCAATTGCTCTACCGTTGGTGCATACTCAGCGCCTTCTGCAATGCCAAAGGTCAATGCACCACCAGTCAGGTCATAGGCAAAAGGAACAGAGTTATCGTTACCGCCACCAGCATCTAACGGCGCATTCGGGTTGATAAAGTTAAGGGTTGTATTAAAGCTTGGCGTAGTAGTATCAGACGATGAAGAGGCTACCTCTGCAAATACGCTCCACTTTTCGCCCTGCCATTCTCCACCTAGACGGAAAATTTCACTCTTCGTTACACGAGAATTTGTATCTGTTGATAGACGTAGGTTCGGATCGTCGTCATCGTTTTCCAGGTTTACAGGTATAACGCCACGTAGTGCCGCCTGGATAGAGCCTAGGTTTGTACCACCTAAAGAACCAAAATCGATAGTTTCAAACTCGTCTGGAACAGAAATGTCATTTAGCGCACTTACACCCGATGCTTGAACACGAGAACTTTCTTGCAAACGTTCTTGATCGTTAATAATGGCGTCAAAGAAAAACTTAGTGTTGTCATTCGGAGCCCATTCAATAGTACCTACTAGGTTTTTAGTTTCGTACTCGAAGTTATCGTAATCTTGAACGAAGAACTGGATAGGTAGAAAATCAAAAGACTGAGCACTTGCTACGCCACTATCTGAAGCAACTAAGTTATCTCTATCTGCGCGAGGACGAAATGCCGTTACGTCTTGCTGAGCATAACTACCACTTATAACAACACCAATGGTACCGTGGTCGGTATCCCAGTTATCACCAAACGTGCCTGAAATACGAGGTTGAAAGTTGCTATCGGTGGTTAAGCTGCTGTTCTCACCTTGTACACGAAATGCTGCAAGCTGTTCATTAAGCTGTAAGGGTCGGATTGTTTTTAGGTTGATCGTACCACCCACTGAACCTTCGATGGTTTTAGCGTCGGGCGACTTAGTCACTTCCAAGCCAGCAATAATTGCGGCTGAAACGTCTTCAAAATCAATACCGCTTCGACCTGCACCAGAACCAACTGTTGAAACACCGTTAATTTCTGTACGGTTAGCATCGGTACCACGAATTTGTACGCCTGTACCAACACCCGCTTCACGAGTAATCTGAATACCGGTAATGTTCTCTAATACTTCTGCTAAGTTCTGGTCCGGTAACTTACCAATGTCCTCTGCTTCGATAACCTCAACAAGGTTATTTTTAAAACGTTTTTCATTCATTGCGCTCGCGAGTGACGCACGGATACCCGATACTTCAATGACTTCTACATCTTCGTTTTGTTCTTGCTGTGTTTCTTGTGCATTTACTGATGCGGTTAGGCTTAGTGTCGTAGCCGAAAGTACCGCAAGTGTAATCTTTGATAATTTGTGTGCCATGTGTGTTTTCCTCTTAAGGATTGAGGAATGTCTAATCACTCATTCCTTACCACTTAATTGATTTGCAACTTACCCGCCCTGCAAACTTGTCTTACACCTACTTTACAAGACAGTTACAAAAGTAAGACAAGTTTTTACATTGGTCAACACAAAATGTTAAAAAATGGTCAATTTTGTTTATATTTTTGGCATTACCAATATTTATAAAGGATGGTTACATAAGGTTTAACATCATGAAAAACACCAAATACCCGTTACAATACAATGACTTATGTATTCTAAATGTATTTTTCGTTGTTTTTAACATTACTTACACAAGCGGTAAGCTCTGCAACACAATTGGTCATACAGGTTAGTTATTAATAAGTAGTATGCCAATCCATCGTTTAAAAAAAGGATGAAACTTAAATTTGGCGTTCGCTCAGCTCATTGGAGACAATACCTATTGAAATCGCCATGTGGCGCTTATTGCCGTTTCTTGATACGGTTAAACAATAATCAAACACATGTGCAGATAAGTAATGACATCAGAGAAACCTTCTTCTCGATCTCAAACAGGCTTTTTCAGTGAATCGGGTGAATTAGGGGGAAGCCATGCGCAGTTCACCGAAATTTGTACTGCGCTCTATGAGAGAGAATTATTGACACTTGCTCATTTGAACACAAACAACGCGTCGATGTTGAAACGTCGAATGGGCGGTCTGCCCTATCATATTCGAAGCGTAGCTCGCTTTATGGTTACACAACTTCAATTGTCCCCTCCGCTGAAAGTCGATACGCACAACGGAAGTTGGTTTTCTAAGCAACCGGGTAAGTGCCCTGGTTTAACGCAAGATAATGAAAAATGTGTGCAATGGTTTAAAAAGAACACAGATTACGGTTTAGTTGTTCCTGTACTTGTTCAAAGCATTGAAGGGCTTACGATTGAACTTGACTCTATTGATATGTTTCGGGAGTCCAGAGATAAGATTCACTTAAATAAGCATGGTTGGTTCGATTTAGGCGAAGGCCAATTAACTAAAAAATGTGCGACACAAGATACTATAAACACTCAACCTACTGATGAAATATCAAAAAGCGTATTTTCTTCGTCCCAACTATCAAGCACCACACTTACGTTGTTAAAACCTACTAAAGCTATAATGAGTAGTGCTTGCTGCGGTCATATGTGGAACTATAAATCAAAAACTAGCCCGCGTTCTCTTTCGTTACGTGAAATGCGCTTATCCACTCGGCTCGATTGGAAAAGTTTCACTTCAACACGCAACAAATAATAAATATTCACTTTTACTGCATGGTATCTCACTAATCCAAACATCATCCTTTTAAGCTTTTTAGTATATGCATCCTAACAATTGGCTTAAGCGATATTAAGATTTACTGAATATAGCGTAAAGTGTGAGGCACCTTAAGCCTAAAGAGCAGATATTAGGATGAGCATCCTAAATAATTAAAAGATAGCTTTTATATACGAAAAATATACTCATTATCGTAAACAATGGTTGACCTCTCCCCGTCACATGGGTACATTGTCGCTATCAACTTGGTCAGCAAAGAAACAACAGCAAATGCGTATTCGTTTTCTTCTTCTATCTCTACTCCTTATGGCAGCCAGACTGCACGGGTAGATTGCGACCAGCGATTTAATTTCACAAAAACCCGTGCTCAGCACGGGTTTTTTTTTAACTATTCAACTGAGAGAGCGTCATGACAAATCAAGTGAAGATCTTTGATACCACATTGCGAGACGGTGAGCAGGCCTTACCTGCAAGCCTAAGTGCCAAAGAGAAATTACAGATCGCGCTGGCGCTCGAACGCTTAGGCGTAGATATTATTGAGGCGGGTTTTCCCGTGTCTTCTCCTGGTGACTTCCGCTCTGTACAAATGATTGCAAAAGAGGTTAAAAACTCTGTTGTTTGTGGCCTATCTCGTGCTTTGCCTGGCGATATTGATGCCTGTGGTCAAGCGCTAAGCGTTGCCGAACAATTCCGTATTCATACCTTTATTGCTACCTCCGAAATTCACGTTGGCGCTAAGCTTCGCAAGTCACAAGATGAAATTGTTGAAATGGCGGTGAAGGCGGTTAAGCATGCTCGTCAGTACACAGATGACGTAGAATTTTCGTGTGAAGACGCTGGCCGTACTCACATCGACTATCTATGCCGCATGGTAGAAGCTGCGATTAATGCCGGTGCAACTACCGTTAATATCCCAGATACAGTGGGCTACACTACCCCCACAGAGTTTGGCGGTATCATCCATCAGTTGTTTAACCGTGTACCTAATATCGACAAAGCCACAATCTCTGTTCACTGTCATAACGACTTGGGTTTAGCTGTTGCAAATTCATTGGCAGCCGTTGAGCAAGGTGCAAGACAGGTAGAATGCACGATTAACGGTATTGGAGAACGTGCCGGTAATGCATCGCTTGAAGAGATAGCCATGATCTTACAAACCCGTAAGAGCATGTTGGGCATTGACACCAATATCAACTCTACCGAAATTTCTCGCACCTCTAAGTTAGTTAGCCAGCTTTGTAATATGCCGGTTCAGGCAAACAAAGCCATTGTAGGTGCCAATGCGTTTAGTCACTCATCAGGTATTCACCAAGATGGTGTCTTAAAAGCGCAAAATACCTATGAAATTATGACGCCGGAAAGTGTAGGCATTAATAAGAATAATCTAAACCTAACCTCTCGCTCTGGCCGCCATGTAATTAAGCACCGCTTAACAGAATTGGGTTACAAGGCAGAAGACTACGATTTAGAGGCAGTGTACGACGCCTTTTTGAAACTAGCGGATAAGAAAGGTCAAGTATACGACTACGACCTTGAGGCATTATTGTTCTTCGATAAGCAAAAGCATGACCAAGCACACTTCCAGTTGCTTTACCTTCAAGCAAACTCAGGCCGTGAAATCATCCCAAGTGCTACGGTCAAAATGAAAGTGGGCGATGAAGAAATTACCCAATCCAGTATTGGAAATGGACCTGTAGATGCGGCGTATAAAGCTATTATGTCTATACTGGGTCACGAAGATGTAGAAGTTGTCGACTTTAAACTAGATTCAAAAGGTGAAGGTGCCGATGCCTTGGCACAAGTGAGCGTTATCGCCACATATAAAGGTCGCCGTTTCCACGGGATCGGGCTTGCTACAGACATTGTAGAAGCCGGCGTAAAAGCTTTGATCTTCGTATTAAATAACACTTATTTAGCCGATCAAATTGATCAGCAGAAAAATCAACAAGAACGCGTTGCAGGAGTATAAATGAGCCAGTATTCAATTGCCGTATTAGCCGGAGACGGTATCGGCCCAGAAGTTATGCAGGAAGCCAATAAGGTTTTAGATGCTGTTGAAAAGAAGTTTAACGTTAGCTTAAACCGTACTGCATACCCTGTAGGTGGCTACGCCATTGATACTGAAGGTGAAGCTCTGCCCTCTAAAACCTTGCTGGGCTGCGAGCAAGCCGATGCAATTTTATTTGGCAGTATCGGTGGCCCTAAATGGGACACATTACCGCTAGAGCAGCGCCCAGAGCGTGCCGCATTGCTTACTCTTCGCAGCCATTTTGACCTGTTCAGCAACTTACGCCCTGCTCGCATTTACCCTGGCCTTGAAAGCTTATCTCCTCTTCGAGAAGACATTGCAAAATCAGGCGTAGATGTTTTAGTGGTTCGCGAATTAACTAGCGGAATCTACTTTGGTCAACCAAAAGGTCGTGAAGGTGAAGGCGAAGAAGAATTCGCCTACGACACTATGCGCTATAGCAAACGTGAGATTCGCCGTATTGCTATAGCGGCATTTGAAGCTGCACAAAAGCGTCGTGGTAAAGTTACCTCAGTCGATAAAGCTAATGTACTGGTTACTAGCCGACTATGGCGTGAAATTGCTGAAGAAGTAGCAAAAGACTACCCAGATGTAGAGCTTGATCATATCTACATCGATAATGCCACTATGCAAATCATGAAGAACCCAGCACAGTTTGATGTCATGCTATGTTCTAACCTATTTGGCGATATCGTTTCTGATGAATGTGCAATGATGACAGGCTCTATGGGTTTGCTGCCATCGGCAAGCATGAATGAAGAAGGCTTTGGCCTTTATGAGCCAGCCGGCGGCTCAGCGCCTGATATTGCAGGTCAAGGCATTGCTAACCCTATCGCACAGATTTTATCAGCCGCTATGATGCTTCGTTTTAGCATGAACTTGGGCGATGCCGCAGACGCAATTGAAAAAGCAGTCGTAGCGACACTAGAAGCAGGTGTACTTACAGGCGAGTTACTACCAGCAGAAAAGCGCAGCCAAGCGGCAAGCACGTCGCAAGTAGGCGATGAAATCGTTAAACAATTAATGGCGCAGGAGTAAAACAACCTCATGGCCAAGACCTTATATGACAAAGTGTGGCAAGCCCACATTATCGACCAAATCGGTGAAGACAGTTTAATTTATATCGACCGCCACTTAATTCACGAAGTGACGTCACCTCAGGCATTTGCTGGCCTTAACGAAAAAGGCCGCAAAGTGCGACGCCCTGATCGCACGGTGGGCACCATGGATCACAGTATCTCAACCCGTTCACTGGCCATTGATGCATGCGGTCCAGCTAACGCGCTTCAGCTACAAACCTTGGCAAAGAACTGCGAAGATCACGGCATACAGCTGTTTCCAGTGGGCCATCAAAAACAAGGTATTGTACACGTTATGGGGCCTGAACTAGGGCTAATTCAGCCGGGTATGACGGTAGTATGCGGTGATTCACATACGGCTACCCATGGGGCATTCGGTGCACTGGCCTTTGGTATTGGTACCTCTCAGGTAGAGCACGTACTGGCCACACAAACGTTAAAACAAAGCCGCGCTAAGAGCATGCTTATCAATGTAAATGGTAAGCTTCCTGTAGGTATTACGGCAAAAGACATCATTCTTGCCATTATCGGCAAAATTGGTCACGCTGGCGCTACTGGTCATGTTATTGAGTACGCGGGTGAAGCTATCCGCGGTTTAAGCATGGAAGAGCGCATGACGGTGTGTAACATGAGTATTGAAGCTGGCGCGAAAGCTGGCCTTGTTGCACCAGATGAAACAACATTCGCCTACCTTGAGGGTCGCGAGTACGCACCGAAAGGCCAAGACTGGGAAGACGCAGTCGCTTATTGGAAGACACTTTATACCGAAGAAGACGCTACCTTTGACACTGTGGTTGAACTTGAAGCGGCGGATATCGCTCCTCAGGTTACTTGGGGTACCAACCCAGGTCAGGTTATTGGCGTAAACACGCCTGTACCTGCCCCTGAAGATTTCAGCGACCCGATTGAAAAAGAAAGCGCGGTAAAAGCACTTGAATACATGGGTTTGAAGCCAGGCGAAAAGTTAGCTGATATCCCGGTAAATCACGTATTTATTGGCTCATGTACTAATGGCCGTATTGAAGATATGCGTGCAGCGGCACAAATTGCCAAGCGCGGTAAAGTAGCAGACTCAGTGACTGCCATTGTGGTACCAGGCTCAGGTAATGTTAAACGCCAAGCTGAAGCCGAAGGCTTAGATAAAATCTTTACTGATGCAGGTTTTGAATGGCGCTTGCCGGGCTGCTCAATGTGCCTTGGTATGAATGATGACAAGCTAGTGGCTGGCGATAGATGTGCTTCTACCAGCAACCGTAACTTTGAAGGCCGTCAAGGCCGTGGAGCACGTACTCATTTAGTAAGCCCAGCAATGGCTGCCGCTGCGGCAATTACCGGTCGCTTTGCTGACGTTAGAGATTATCAGGAGTAAGTTATGTCTGAACAAGGTTTTACACAACACACAGGCATTGCTGCGCCACTTGATCAGGCCAATGTCGATACCGACCAAATTATTCCAAAGCAGTTTCTAACTGGCGTAACGCGTGCTGGCTACGGCAAACATTTGTTTCACGACTGGCGCTATTTGGATTTAAAAGAGAAAGAGCCAAACCCAGCTTTTGCGCTTAATAAGCCTGAGCACAAAGGCGCGAGCATTTTGTTAGCGCGAGAGAATTTTGGCTGCGGCTCTAGTCGTGAACACGCGCCATGGGCATTGGCCGATTTTGGTTTTCAAACTGTGATTGCCACAAGCTTTGCTGATATATTCTACGGCAACTGCATTAACAATCAGCTAGTTCCCGTTGCGCTATCTAGCGAACAAATGGACGCGTTATTTGCGGCCGTTAAAGCAGCTCCAACAACCAAGATTACTGTCGACCTTCCCGCGCAAACCGTGAGTTTTAATGATACAAGCTTCAGCTTCGATATTGCTGAGCATCACAAGAACAACCTGATTAAGGGTTTAGATGCCATCGGTCAAACACTCGAGCTTGCGAGTACAATTGAAGCATTTGAAGACAAGCAGCCAGCATGGTTGTAACCGCCAAATAACGTGTGACATAAAACGTCTAGATGACTAGTCCTAGAATAAGTTGACACTTATTTTGTTTAGAACGCCCGATGTATCTCATCGGGCGTTTTGTATTTAAGGGCCAGATGCGGGCGTTTTTCATTATATATTGCCACTGACTCCGCTACCA
>NZ_JADOEK010000019.1:0-55529 GCF_027563165.1 Alteromonas sp. PRIM-21
GTTCGAGTGAGGTGCGCATTATACGCTGGAAGTTTTCGTTGTCAACACTTTTTGAAAATTTATTTTCTGAAGCGTTTCTTCTAAACTCCCGTCTTTACTGGCCTATATAGGTAGTAGAGACTTACTTCAGGAGGGTTGCTGTTTTGCTTTTCCCCCGAAGCGGATGCGCATTTTAGGGAAATGAGCGCTCACGTCAACACTTATTTTAAAAAAGATGAAAAAACTGAACTAACCGTCTATTTTTCATTCAAATGTGATAATTAGTAGACAATATGGACTAATTACTAATAGGATGGGGATTCAGATCCTATAAAGTAGTCGTTCTTAAAGTAGTAGTAGATGCTGCCGTTATTATATTAGTGCTTGATATTAGTTAGTGATATTGAAGCCAGCGTAAAGGAATACGTATAAGAATGTATATAAGCGTAAACGATGTACGCTTTGCGTTCTTTCTAAATGTATTAATACTGGTGGCGTCATAAATTGACTACGCAATAATTATAAAGGTGGGTTTATGTTACGAACTCTTTCATTGCTATCATCTGCAGTACTAGCTTGTCAGGTTAGTTTTGTTGCAATGGCACAAGATGCTTCTACGGGCGAAGTGATTCAGCCATCTGTTTCAACAAGCGTTGAAACTGCTGAAGAGCCAAACCGCTTTCAAACTGCCTTTCTCAAAAGACAGGTAAAACAAACCATGTCGGTAGGTAGAGCTATAAGCTCTATAGCAGGTCACTACCCTCAGGACATCGTATCTATTGTAGATATAGCGCTAGACACCTACCCAGATAAGTACAGAGAAATTATATTTGCGGCTATTTCGGCACAACCGGCCTCAACTGAAGAGATTGTTCAGCTGGCTATTGAAAAAGAAGTAAGCAGTTGCCCTAACATTGTACAGCTAGCAATAACGGCAGAACCGACTTATGTAGATTTTGTTGTGCAAGCAGCTGCGGTCTCTACGCCTGAAGAGTTAGATGAGATTGTACGCGTTGCCGTATTAACGCAACCTGATGCTGCTGACAGCATTGTGCAAACATTGTCTCAGGAACATCCAAACAAGATTGTCGATATAATGACAAGCGCGTTAAACGCCGTACCTTTTGTGGGTGAATATGTAGTAGATGCGCTTTTAGCTGTATTTCCTAATGAAGCGGAAACTGTGGTTGAGACAGCAGTACGAGAATCAGCGCAGCAACGCGAACAAGTTATGCGTATCTTGAACACCGCTCAACATGCCGGTGTGTCAGAAGACAAGTTAAAAGAATATGCGATGTCAGCAGGGCTGAGCGAAGAAGATGTTAATAGCGCGCTAAGCAATTAGTGCCTTAACTCGTAATTAATGCTTAACTGAAAACGGCGTATTGAGTGAATCAATACGCCGTTTTTGTTTGTGGCTTTGTAGTAACTTCACTTGGTATGGGGTTCGTAGTAAGTACCAGTACAACGTACTTATAGTCTTTTTAGCACGTACACATCCCCATATTGCAATTACAATGGTTAGATTTTGAAAAAGCTAGTTGTCGAAGGAATGCAGCATCGCCGCTTCTTTATATAGCATAAGCTCGGATTTTAATAAGTCGACCTTGGCTTTGATCTCTTTGATCTTTGCTTTAATCTCATTTTGCGCTCGCGCATTTAATACGAACATATCGCTGTCACCAGCATCGAATCGCGTTTTCTCTACCTTTGATAAAGTTTTTGCTAACGCAGCATTTTCGCTTTGAAGCGACACAATATCCTTTGCTTGAGCCCAGTAAATTAACGCCTGTTCAAAGCGCTGTACAATAGCTTGTTGTGTTGACGTGAGTTTGTGTGAAAGCTCTCTTTGCTTAGACTGTAATTGTGCGCGCTCTGCTTTTGCCTTTCTATTGCCTAGTGGATAAGAAAACGATAGGCCCACTTTAGTTTCTGTGCCTTCCAATGTTTCAGAGCCTGCACCCACATCTCTGGCGATAGAGGCTGTAAGGTCAAGCTTGGGGAGTAGCGCGTTGTCTGCTAGTGCAACTTTGTTTTCTACCACCTGCTGTTCTAACTTCATTACGTCTAATTCTGGGTGACTTCGAAGCGCATTACGGAGCGTTACCAACTGGCTGTTGCCAATCCAAAAGGGCCAGCTTAAATCGGTAGGTGGCTGGTCACTGTTAATTGCCAACATGTCACCCGTTGGTGAGCGCCAGTAAAAAGACAGCATTTGCGCGTGCGTATCTCGCTTTTGTTTAAGTTCGGCCAAAGTTAAACGTTGTTGAAGTAAGTTGGCTTTAAATTCCGTAAGCACGATACTGGCTAAGTCGCCCTTCTCTACCCGAGTAACCAAGGCTTTTTCACGTTCAGACGCCGTATTAAGTAACTCAGTGACGGCTTGAATTTGTAACGCACTCTCGTACCACGCAATGTACTCACTTACGCCTTTGTAGACAAAGTCGTTAATAAGGCTTGTCGCTAGTGCCTGCCACTGAGAGGTAGCTAGCCCCGCGTTGCGCAATTCAGTTCTGCGTTTATCTATCTCACGATTTTGCAAAAGCGACATGGCAACACCTACACTAGCCTCGCCGGCAGAAAGCGTATCGTAATACCCTTCATAGCTAGGAAAGTCACCCGCTGCAATGCGATACTCACCAAATACAGACGCGCTGAAATCTTCAATTGGATTTGTGAAACGCTGAGTGAGGTTGGTCCCATCATAATAACCTGACACTCGGCTTTTGGTTTTCTGTTCAATAAAGGGGTCGAAGCTGCTCCTTGCAATCTCAAGTTCAGCGGCAGCTTGATAGTTTCCTTCCTTAATTGCCTGCACATAAGGGTGATAGTTCACCATGCTATCGATTAACGCTTCGATGGTTGGCGCTTGTCTACCCTGTTGAGTTTGCACTTGACTCGTATTTTGTGTCTGCGCGAATGAACCAGGTACACTTCCACCTATATATGTAGCTAATGCAATTGCAGTAAAAAACAATCTGCGCATTACCATATTGATGCTCCTGAACCTTTTGCTCCTCCTGAAGATGACTGTTGTGTAGGTAATGGCGGGAAGTTATTTAACTGGCGCCACATTTCATAACCTAATCGCACTTCTTCTAGCAACACCCATGCTTTTACTCGGCTACCTAAACGGGCCGAACTTTCTGCTGGCCATGGAACGTCTGACTCGTCGGGTCTGATCCAAACATTAAAGTCGCCCGAGGCGTTTGCCACTGGCTCTACATATACCACTTCACCACCGAAGGTTCCTATTGCACTTCCCGGCCACCCGCTAAATTGGAAAACCGGCCAACCTTCGAACTGCAATCGCGCTTTTGCACCAGGCTTTACCAATGGTGCATCTAACCCTCTTACCGTTACCCTTACACTACGCTTGGCATCGGCAGGAATAAACTGACCTAAGATATCGCCAGATTTCACAAAAGTAGACACGCCACCCGACAGTAAACGCACCACGGTACCGTCTACTGGCGCAAACTTGGTTTGGGTAGATTGTCGAGAGAGCGTCATACTTACTTCGTTTATTTCCGATACAGATGCTGCGGCTTTTGCTCTTAGCTCCTGTACTTTGATTTCTGCTTGCTCAACTTCTTTACGAGACACCAAGCCCTGTTCCTGCAGTGACTTTTGGCGCGCCAAGTTATTTTCGGCACTTCTCACCGCCGTTTCGTTCGCTTGTTTTTTCAGGTTTGCAGCAGAAAGTTGAGATTGAAGCTTTTCAAGACGCTGAGCATCAATATCAATAAGCGTAACAATAGGCTCGCCCGCTTTTACTTGTTGACCTTCTTTTACGTGCCACTTTTTAACCTGCCCATCAACAAGCGCATTAATTGGTTGAGTTCGGTCTTTAGGATCGAGCGAGTCAACCATACCTGTACCATAGGCGGTCTGGATCCAAGGAGTAAAGTACAGTATCAACCCGGCAGCCAGTACCAAGAAAATTATTACACCAGTAACGACGCGGTGGAGCTTGGGCACTTTTAAAGAGGGTAACGATGTAATGTTGTCTAAAAAGCGACGTTCTGCGTTATTCACTTACTCACCCTCCTTATCATTTATCTGTAAGTTATTACCTTGTTCGTTATTAACGTTAGCACTTTCATGCTCTTCACCAGCTGGCGTCTCGCTAGCGCTATATTTGTTTAACATAGCCGTGGCATTATCGTGTAGATGAAGCACACCTTCGAAGCAGTCTGTTATTGGCATATTGGTAAAGTACATCACAGTGAAATCGTACTTGCTTAAACGTCTCAGTAGCCTTGCTCTTAAATCGACAGGTATGGCATCAAAGTGCTGGTTTAATACAAGAAGTTTGGGCTTACCTATAATAGCGGCAGCCAGTTTAAGCAGTAAAAATTCTAGCGGCTGTAAAGGCGCCCCTAATACCGACACTTTGGTCTGCAGGCCTTCCGGTAAGCTATCGATAACCTTCGTCATTTCAACTTCTTCAAGGGCTGCGCGAATATCTGCAATGCTCGCGTCGGGATGAGCCAGTTTCAAGTATCGCTCGATAGACACTTCAATAATTAAAGAGCGATCTAAAATAGTTACCGCCTGCCTTAACTCATGGGTGTCATAATCGTTTAGGCTAAATTCACCTAATAATATATCGCCTGACTTCACACGGTCGTATTGCTTTACCAGCCCCAACAGTTGCTTTTGAACCCAGCTTTTATCAGTAGTAACGAAGTACTTAGTACCTGGCTCGAACACAACGTTTAAATGGCAGGTATCGTTGCCGTGTTTAAGCTCTACATTGTTAAACACCAACTTAGACGATGCTGGAATGTGCTCTGAAGCATTTAGCTCTTCCTGGGGCATAGCTAAAGCACCACCTAATTTTTCGGCCGCACCATATAATTCATAATAAAGCTTTAAGTACTGAGTAAAGCGGGATAAACCAAAGAACACGGCAGACATCACCAACTCGGCTGCGACCAGCTGACCAATAGACAGTTCTCCTTGCACAACAAGGACGCCACCAATACCAAGTAGCGACGCACTTGCCACCGCATACATTAATAGAAACATTACCACTTGCGCGAAAGTGTAATTAAAGTGACTTTTGTGCTTTTTCACATAGTTACTAATATAGCCTTCGGTACTGCGCCCGGCATATTCCACGTGATCCGCCGATTTAAAAAACTCGTGCGCAATAGCAATGTCGTGCAGCCACTTAGCGGAATCATACTTAGCATGAGAAAGTTCGATGGCCGTGCGTTTAGCGCCCCGCCCCCAAATCTTCCATACGGCATACATAGTGAGCAGAAGTACTACGTTAAACGCAAAAAGCGCAGGATGATAAAACGAGACAAGCGTGAAGCCCACCAGCATTTGCAGCACCAGAGCAAAGCCGTCGATCATCAGCGAAGGCATGTTCTTTTGAAACGTCATAATATCGAAGTAACGCTGGGTAATACTTACGTTCTGACGACCTTCGAAAAAGCTGTGCGGGGCAAGAATAGTTTTAAGCCCTAAATCTGCGGTAAGACGTGCATAAACTTTGCGCTCGTAAAACTCCATTACGCGCATACGAAGTGCGCTGAACACACCTGATATAAACAAGGTAAGAAACAAAATAACGGCGAGGATGATAACCGCACGGGTTGAGCCAATATTGGCAATACTGTTTATTAACGTTTGGACTGCTATAGGTACTGCCAGTGTCATCAAACTAATTGCAACGCCATAAGCGATTGCAACCCAAAAAAAGCCAGCCTCAGGTTTCAATAACGAAAACAGTGTTTTTCGCGTTTTACGTAAGTTTATTGTTTTAGCCATAGTTATGTCTTCAATATACCGCTAGCTTAGAAAAGTTAGTTATGCGTTGTTATAAATAGCATATGCAACAACACTTATAGTGTATTGCAATGGCTAGTAAGAATAAATCTGTTATATTCTTAATACTTCATCGAAAATAATTGCGTTTACGAATTATGGGGTCAGAGTACATTTCTCTACACGTTTAACAGGTTGCTTAAAGTATGCATCACCTAAACTACCATCACTTATATTATTTTTATCTGGTTGCCCGCGAAGGTAGCATTGCTAAAGCCGCTAAGTTACTCCACGTTACTCCGCAAACGGTAAGCGGGCAGCTCAGTACGTTTGAAAGTCAGCTTGGCTATTCACTGTTCGACAGAATAAACAAGCGGCTGTACCTAAACGCACGGGGTAAAGTAAGTTATCAGTATGCCAGCGAAATATTTCACAAGGGTAACCAACTGGCTGAAATACTTAACAATAGCGATGAAGTGAATACGAAGGAATTCGTAATAGGTATTACAAATGGTATTCCAAAAGTGCTTTTTTATGACTTTGTGCACGACACTATGCGCAAGTTCTCGCAAGTAAAGTACGTAGTTAAAGAAGATAGCTTTGATGGTTTACTGAAAGAACTGGCTATAAATGCCATCGACTTTATTGTTGCAGACAGAGGTATAGCGCCCGGTACTCAAATTAGCGCTAACAGCTACTTCTTAGGGGAAAGCTCTTTAAGCTTTTTTGCTAAGTTGCCCCTTAGTGAAGGGCTACAGTTTCCTGACTGTTTAAACCAAATGCCGTTGCTTATTCAAGGTAACACGTCGGGCATACGCCAAGCACTTACAAGCTGGCTTGAAACCGAACAGCTTTACCCCAAAATCGTGGCCGAATTCGATGATACAGCGCTGCTAAAGTTATTTGGCAGCGAGGACTTCGGCGTATTCTGTGCCCCTTCAGCTATATCAAAACATGTAGAAGAACAGTATGGCGTGCACTGTATAGGTAATGCTAATACGCTCAATGAAAGATATTACGCTATCACGGGTAAAAGCCGTGCTGACTATACGATTAGTGAGGCGATAGTGGAATCGGCACGCGGAATTTTAGCGTGACGCTCTGAGTTTTGGTGAATGATGGGGGCAGGAATGTACTCTGACCCCATAATTTACAGCATGCTCTTCCCGGTTGTGTGTGAGTAAGCTTAATGGCATGGGTTGAATTGGCGCGGATTTTATTTTGAATTTGTGGTTTGGGAAGTTTTTTGTAAATGACCTTTGATGATTAGAGATACCGCAGCATTGACAGGATAGGTATTGGGTTTGTCTGCTTGTCAGACTTTGGAGCTACAAGCGTTAGTTATGAACTGAATAGAGGACGCGATTGCAACTGTTTATTTTTTAAACTATTGTTATAGCTAAGTTTAGCTAAGTCTATGAGGGGTCTTGAATGCAAGCTAATATGCATGAAGCAAAAAGTAAGTTATCCCAACTTGTCGAACGAGCAGAGACCGGTGAAGAAGTTGTTATCGCCAAGTCTGGAAAACCAGCTGTGAAGCTAGTGCCTTTTAAAACAGAAAAAAAACGCACTTTTGGGCAGTTCAAAGGTCAAGTTCATGCAACCGAAGACTTTGATTCGAAAGAGGTTAACGAAGATATAGCAAATATGTTCGGTTTATAATTAAAAGATTCTTGCCGGATACCCACGTTTTAATTTGGTAAATGAATGGAAATGAGCAATTAGGTCTTACTGCTCAGAAGCATATCTTAAATACTGAAAACGATATTTATATCAGCGCTGCGTCTGTTTGGGAAATGTCGATAAAGCAGCAGCTGGGAAAACTTACGATACCAGATGATATTGAGTCGCTTATCGAAGAGTTAGGTTTTAGCGCCTTACCTATCAATTTATTTCACGGCCAGCAAGCGGGGAGATTGCCAATGCACCACCGTGCTCCATTTGACAGAATGCTGATTGCCCAAGCTCAAGCCGAAGGACTGCAAATCACAACGAAGGACGAACATTTTCCCGCTTATGGGATTAGATTGATTAACGCTTTAAAGTAAGTTAGTGGCCGGGAAGGTATTTGATTATAAGGTCAGAGTATTTACTCTGACCCCACAATTTAAACTAGTCAGCGTTGAACAGGTCGCGGCTGTATACTTTATCTAGTACGTCTTCGATATCGCCCGTTACACGGTTGGCTACGATAACGTCAGAGATTTTCTTAAACTCTTCTAGGTCGTTTACTACGCGTGAGTTAAAGAAATCTTCTTCTTTTAGTACTGGTTCGTAAACAACAACTTCAATACCTTTCGCCTTAATACGCTTCATAATGCCTTGAATCGCGCTTGCACGGAAGTTGTCTGAACCAGACTTCATGATAAGGCGATAAATACCTACGATTTTCGGCTGGCGGCTAACTATTGAATCAGCAATAAAATCTTTACGTGTACGGTTAGCATCAACAATCGCTTGAATCATGTTATTAGGTACATCGCTGTAATTAGCTAGGAGTTGCTTAGTATCTTTAGGAAGACAGTAACCGCCATAGCCAAAGCTTGGATTATTGTAGTGGCTGCCGATGCGAGGGTCTAAGCTTACACCTTCAATGATTTGTTTTGAGTCTAACCCATGGCTTTCAGCATAGCTGTCTAATTCATTGAAGTAAGCAACACGCATCGCTAGATAAGTGTTCGCGAATAGCTTGATAGCTTCTGCTTCAGTGCTGTCGGTAAACAACACATCAATTTCTTCTTTAATTGCACCTTGCTGAAGTAACTTCGCAAAAATTTCAGCTCGCTCAGTTCGCTCACCAACGATGATACGACTAGGATAAAGGTTGTCGTAAAGCGCTTTACCTTCACGCAAAAATTCGGGTGAAAAAATGATGTTCTCTGACCCGAAACGCTTCTTTGCATCTCGGGTGAACCCAACAGGAACCGTAGATTTAACAATCATTACCGCATTAGGATTAATTTCCATTACTGTTTTGATAACGGCTTCTACACTACCTGTATTAAAGTAGTTCGTTTGCGGGTCGTAATCTGTTGGTGTTGCGATTACAACATAGTCAGCATCTTTATACGCTTCTTGCGCGTCCAGCGTCGCAACTAGGTTCAACTCTTTCGTTGTTAGATATTCGGCTATTTCTTTGTCTTCAATTGGAGACTTCTTATTATTAAGCATCTCGACTTTTTCTGGGACTAGGTCGACCGCTTTCACTTCATTGTGTTGTGCAAGTAGCACTGCATTTGAAAGCCCTACATAGCCTGTGCCTGCTACAGCTATTTTAAGCTTCTGCATAGTACTATCCATTTAAATTCTCTCCAGTTTTGTACAAATAATTTACGAAAGCTTCATTACTATCATTGCATAGTAATTTTAAACAATGATGAATACTACGGCTAACTCGCCTAATTTTTTAAATAGTTTATCAAAGCTCTGTTTGATGCACTATGCATCAATTATGCCTGGTGCGTCACTTTTCTAATTCTACTGCACTTCTTATCGAAAAGTTCTCACGCTTTAGCGTAAGATTTGGATTATAAGCGGGGTCGTTTGCAATGAAGTCACTCCACGATGTTTGGAGGTAAGCTAATTCGCGATTAAAACGCGCCGCTTTTTCAGGTGAAATATCTAAGCCTCTGCTGACCGATTCATGATGGTACAGCTCTGCTTCTGCGCAGTAGACATTATTAACGCCCAAGCCTTTAACCTTCAAACAAAAATCTACATCGTTAAAGGCAACAGAAAGGTCCTGTTCATTTAAACCGTTTACGGCCTCGAAATGCGTGCGTTTAACTAGTAAACACGCTGCGGTTACGGCGCTATAGTTGTTTGTAGCGACAATCCTGTTTAAGTAACCAGTATGAAAGCGAGGAAAGTTCTTGTGAGCGTGGCCAGCGCCACCTCCGTAGCCTAAAACAACGCCAGCGTGTTGTACCCGTGTATCAGAATAAAGCAGCTTTGCACCAACACAGCCAACATCTTTGCGCTCTACATGGCCAACCATATAGGTAAGCCAATCCGGCGATATAACCTCAATATCGTTATTAACTAACCCAAGAATGGAGCCTTTTGCATGTTCAACACCGAAATTATTAATTGCCGAATAATTAAATGGCGCCGGGTAACGAATAACTCTTACTTTTTCCAATGTGTCTAGATAACTAAAATACTCAATACTTTCCTGTTCATCAGAGCCATTATCAATCAGCAATATTTCGTAATTTTGGTAGGTAGTTTTCTCTAGAATTGACTCGATGCATGCTTTCACCAAAGCTTTCCCATTTTTTGTGGGAATAATCAAGCTTACCAAGGGATTACTATTGGGCCAGCACACGCGGTTTACGCTAAATTGCTCGTCAAGTTCGACTTTCGCGTTTGTATGTTTTTCTATCACTGTTTTAACGCGCTCTAGCGTGTTTGATTCACCTTTTTTATCGGGTGATTGGTGCACCAAGGGCAGCGGCAAATGATTAATAGCCAAACTTTTTATAGTGAGGGAAAGCTCTGTAACTATCTCTGCAATTGTTGTTTGGTTAGTAATGTGTAGCGACTTTAAAAGTGCTGTTTTGATCATTACCCCAGTATTAATATAAGCGGTAGAGAATTGAAGCTCAGGGTTCCAATCGGGTAAGAATCGTGGCGATGACTTAGCCCCATTAATATTAAGTTCGTCCGTATCACAATAAACTAAGTCGCGTTCTTGCAAAGCATCACATAGGTGGCCAATAGCAACTTCCTGTAATGAATCACCACCGTTAAGTAATAACGTAGGAATTTGGTCATCCAGTCTAGCAATATTCTTTTCTAACGTACTTTTATCTATATCGCCCACAATAAAGCAGGTTTTAACACCAAGCGCCTTAAGTCTTTCTTCAGTTACGCCTTGGCTGTCGGTGCCAAATACTATAGCTTGCCATCCATCAACCTTACCTGCTGGCTTTGAAAAAACAGACTCATTTACTTCAAGCCAATAATTGTATAACGCCTGCGTTTGTTTAGGCGTTGGAGCATCGAAAAATAGCCCCGACTTTCTTACCGACCTTACATACAAGCCAGTTAAACGCTCGTTTTGTTTGAGCTTGTTTTTTAAGTTTTTAGGAATAAGTTGAAGGGCGGCACGCACTGACCGCATAGCAATTTTTTTCATGTAGACTATTTAGGGCCTTAAAAATAAAGAAAGCCGCTTTATTTAAAGCGGCTTTCTAGTTTAACACTTGTAAGTTTGTATGGGTATCAGCGTCCGGTACCTAAGCGCTCACCTTGATAACTTCCATCAAGAACCGCTTTCCACCAGCCTTCATTCGCTAAATACCATTCTACGGTTTTACGAATACCGCTTTCGAAGGTTTCTTGTGGCTTCCATCCTAACTCACGCTCTATTTTACTGGCATCAATAGCGTAGCGCATATCGTGGCCCGGACGGTCTTGAACGTAGGTAATTTGCTCAGCGTATTTGCTATCTTTTGGCTTAACTTCATCCAGAATTGAACAGATAGTTCGCACAACTTCAATGTTCTGCTTTTCGTTGTGACCACCGATATTATAGGTTTCACCGATTTCGCCGTTAAGCGCAACTACCACCAATGCTCGTGCATGGTCTTCAACATACAACCAATCACGAATTTGGTTACCTTTGCCATATACAGGTAGCGGCTTTCCAGCTAGGGCATTTAGAATAACCAACGGAATAAGCTTTTCCGGGAAGTGATACGGGCCGTAATTATTTGAGCAGTTAGTTACAAGCGTTGGTAGCTTGTATGTGCGAAGCCACGAACGCACTAGCTGATCTGAACTTGCCTTACTTGCTGAGTAAGGCGAACTTGGTGCATACGGGGTAGTTTCTGTAAAGAGTGGAAGCTCTGTGCCTGGTTCAACTTCATCTGGGTGAGGCAGGTCACCGTATACTTCGTCGGTTGAAATATGGTGAAACTTAAACCCAGCTTTCTTATCGCCCTCAAGTTCAGACCAATATGCTCTTGCTTGTTCAAGCAAGGTATACGTGCCAACTACATTAGTTTGAATAAACTCGCCTGGGCCATCGATAGAGCGATCTACATGAGATTCTGCCGCAAGGTGCATGATGATATCTGGCTGGTGCGTATTGAAAACGCGCTTTACTTCTTCAGCATCACAAATATCAACCTGTTCAAAGCTGTAGCGGTCGCTATCTGAAACAGGTGTTAGTGATTCTAAATTACCCGCGTAAGTTAGCTTATCTAAGTTAACCACAGTGTGGTCTGTGTCGTTTATAAGATGGCGAACTACTGCTGAGCCAATAAAGCCCGCGCCACCTGTTACTAAAATCGTTTTACTCATTTTCTGTTTACCAAAAGTATAATCTTGTTCTTGTCGCTTACGCTTTCAATTCGTCTAACATGCTGGCTAATTGCTTGCGCCAGTGAGTAGGCTTACACGCCGCAAACGCTTCGCGTGCGGTTTGCTTGTCTAATACACTGTAATGCGGACGTTTTGCAGGCGTTGGGTATTGGCTTGACGGAATAGGTAATACTGGAATCGATTTATCTAGCAAACCTTTCTCAACACCTAGCTCTTGAATAGCTAGCGCAAAGTCGTACCAACTAGCGACGCCTTCATCAGTCCAGTGATACACGCCACTGGTTTTATTCAAAGCGGCAGAAACACAAGCTTCAGCTAAACCTTTAGCCCATGTAGGCGTACCAATTTGGTCATCTATTACGCCCAACTGAGGCTTATCTGCCATCAAACGCAGCATGGTTTTCACAAAGTTATTACCATGCGAAGAGTAAACCCAAGCAGTACGAATTAGGCAACTGGCATCAGGTAGGATCTCAAGCAGCGCTTTTTCGCCTTCTGCTTTCGACTTGCCGTAAGCACCTTGTGGTTCAATAGGGTCGTCTGTTAAATAAGGTGAACCTTTGTGGCCGTTAAATACATAGTCGGTAGACACATGAACCATAAAAGCGCCGTTTACTTTACAGAATTTTGCTAGATTCTCGACAGCAAACACATTGATGGCATTACACGCTTCAGTATCTTCCTCTGCCTTATCAACAGCGGTATAGGCAGATGCGTTTATTAAAACATCAACCGATAAAGGCGATAGCGTTTCTTCAACATTAGAGGCGTTCGTAATATCAATATCATCACGCCCCAAAAACGAAACTTGATGCTCGCTATTTTCTAGTTCACGAGAAAGTTCGAAAGCTAACTGCCCAGACTTACCTATAATTACAATATTCATTAGTCGCTAGTACTCAATACAATTAAAACGTAGGTGCGTCTATGAATGCCAAACCCGCTTCATCTTTGCCTGATAAAGACGGCTTCTTGCCATTTACTAATGGCCAGTCGATATTCAATGTAGGGTCGTCGTGCTTAACTGATATTTCAGATTCCGGGTGGTAATAGTCTGTGCACTTATACACAAACTCGGCAGATTCGCTGGTTACATAAAAGCCATGAGCAAAACCGGCAGGCACCCACAATTGTCGTTTGTTCTCAGCTGATAATGTCACCCCGACCCACTTACCGTATGTAGGTGAGTCTTTACGCATGTCTACGGCTACATCGTACACTTCACCGCTAACTACACGTACTAATTTGCCTTGGGTTTGCTCCATTTGATAATGAAGACCGCGAAGAATACCTTGGCTAGATTTAGAATGGTTATCCTGAACAAAATCTACATCTGCACATTCTTTCTTAAACCAGTCGGTGCGAAAGGTTTCTAGAAAAAAACCGCGCTCGTCGCCAAATACTTTAGGTTCGATGATTTTAACGTCAGGGATGGCTGTTTTAATTACTTGCATTTACTTTCCGTACAAATGTGCAAATGAATATAAGAAGAAAGGTGGCAAAGCCACCTTTTTTGAACTTAGATATAGATTAAACTTTTACTCTGTCCTTTAGAACTTTCAGAAGGTAATCGCCATACCCACTTTTCTTAAGTGGTGCGGCTAACTTTTCAAGCTTCTCAGCGTTGATATAGCCCATTCTATAAGCCACCTCTTCTGGGCAGCACACTTTTAGGCCCTGCCGTTTCTCAATAGCTGCCACGAAATTTGCGGCGTCTAGTAGCGAGTCAAGCGTACCTGTATCCAACCATGCTGAACCGCGGCCCATTAACTCTACTTTCAAACTTCCATCTTGAAGATATAAGTTGTTCAAGTCGGTAATTTCTAGTTCGCCTCGATGTGAAGGCTTAACCTCTTTAGCAAAATCCACTACGCGGTTGTCGTAGTAGTAAAGGCCAGTTACCGCATAGTTTGATTTAGGAACGGCTGGTTTTTCTTCAATAGAGAGAGCATTCCAATCATCATCAAAATCTACCACACCATAGCGCTCAGGATCGTTAACGTGATAACCAAATACAGTAGCACCTTGCTCTTGCTTAAACGCATTCTGCAACGATAGTTTTAAGTCGTGGCCATAGTAGATGTTGTCACCCAAAATAAGTGTGCATGGAGAACTACCGATAAAGCTTTCGCCAATAAGAAATGCTTGAGCAAGGCCATCGGGCGAAGGTTGAGCTGCATATTGAACATTAATACCCAAGTCACTACCGTCGCCAATTAACTCAATGAAACGGCGCTGCTCTTCTGGTGTGGTGATAATTAAGATATCGCTTATCCCCGACATCATGAGTGTAGCCAAGGGATAATATATCATCGGTTTATCGTACACCGGCATTAACTGCTTGCTCACCACTTTCGTTAATGGATGCAAACGAGTGCCCGAGCCACCGGCTAAAATTATGCCCTTCCGTTTCATACTTATTCCTTTTTAGTTTTCTTTAATGACTTCGGCCAAGCTATTGGCTAACTCAGAAGCAATTCCCATATCTGTAGCTTCTATCATCACACGAATTAACGGTTCTGTTCCAGATTTTCTGAGAACGAGTCGCCCATTTTCACCTAAAGACTTTTCTACGCGACTGACTGCATCTTTTACTACACTCAAATCAAGCACTGAATCTAGATCGTTATGACGAACATTGATTCGTACATCTATTCAACTAAAAACCTCGTACAGTTAACAGAGGCTCAAAAAGTTCTAACGCAACATGTTGTTAAAGAACTCTATATAAGGAATACTATGATCTGGGAGAATTTCAGCAATAGTTGGAGGCTTTGGCTCGCCCGTTTTTCTCTTCGCTTTTATATATTCGAGAACTGAATCCTCGAACTTAGGAGCTTTGACTACAAAACGTGCGTTAGTTTGTAAGCATAAGCAATCTGGCCTAACAGCTTCAATTACGTCATGATCTATATTACCAGCAGTATGAACGAACACGATGTTTGTGTACAAACGGGTTAAGTAGTCAAACATCGTGTAAGAAGATGACGACCCACATACTAAGAGCGTTTCACCAAGTAAAGCTTCCTGGTTAAACATGCAAATAACTCTGCCAAAGTTATCTATTTTATTGTCATAGATGACCTTTTCCCTGTAACTAAAGCTAGTAAGCCTGTCCTCTTCGTGTAATTGGGCAGGGAAGAGTTTTGAGCCCAAATCACCACTTAATCTTTTTGTTTGATAAACATCAGAATTAAAAATATCTAGTTCGCTGACAGATTTACGTGAAAGTTTGCTTGAAACCAGTTGCGAAGCGAGCCTCGCTCCATGAACAGTCCAATGGGTGTCACAAACTCGAAATGACCGACGGTCTAGGTCTCTCAATTCTTGTATGGGCAGTACGAAATTGAGAGTATCCGGTATTAATTCGGTAAGTTTCCTTATAGGCGCTTGTTTAGAAAACTTATATGGATAGTACTGTTGGTATACCATCTCCTTTGAAGGAGCAACAAGTAAACAAACAGGCAACTTTTTTGTGAGAGAATAATTAGTTAAAGATTCTAAATACTCTTTCCATTCTGCTTTTGCCGTACGTGACAACCTAAACTTACCAGTATGTTGTTCAATACTTTTGTTTGTATCGTTGTCTAGAAATAGCCACCCGTTCTCTCCTTTAAGTATTTGAAACTTTCCCTCTATCGCACCCGTTAAAATTTGAATAAATCGCCCTTCTTTTACAACACCGATAGAGAAAGAAGAATGCTTAAGTTTAACCTGCTGAGAAAAACCACAATGGAGCTTAGGGTGGTCTTCAGGCGCTCCCCCTAGAACTTTTGAAATAACATCAGGCCTGGCTCGAGATAATGGTAAGGGTATAACGTCACAACCATTTAAAACAACCAATGATATAGCTGAGTCACTATCGTCTAAAAACCAACCTTGAAGTAGCAATCCTTCATTATTTAAAAGGGTGCCATCAATATTTTGCCCCTGTACAGGGAAATCTAAATGCCAGCGAAACTGTGTTCCATCATCTGCGCCCTCCCTTTGCGTACTAATTGAATAAACTGCCACTACAGTTCCTTGTCATAAAACATTACAAATAGTCTCCAACTAACTCGTATTCTTCCTGAAGATAAGGTTCCAGGCGACGAATACTGGTAGGTATACTATGGCCCATATTATTTCTTCTATTAACTTGCTTAATTTCTAGTTCTAAATCTAATAACGCAGAAAGTTTATTCAACCCCTTTTCGTAACGATGCTTAGATCCTACGAAAGCAAAATCGCTTATTGGTACATTTCTAAAAAAATTACTATAGGCACGAGTAAACACTTTTACTGCATCTTCGGTAACTAGATCATGCACAATATTCGTTTGAGATTTAAAGTTTGTGTTTGGTAAAGCTGATTTTAATAGGTGATACTGGGGATGTCTTGTCCCTAATGACATAAGATGGCCAACTAATGACCATAGCCTCTCTAAAGGATCGCGCACCCATACAGCCCTCTTCGCAAAAGGGAACATCTGCTCATGATTACTGTGCGGTTTAAAATGCCCATGTAATATCTCAGCTTTGGCGGGTAACCAAACAGCTTTCCCAGCGGACATTTCAGATGCGCCTGTATTATCATAAACACCGTATACTACTCTTTTCCCTAATGACTGCTCGAAAGCAACTCTCAGTGAACTTCCGGCGGTTTTCGGGATATGATGAGAGAGAAAAGTCACACGAGGGTGAGGAAAACTTTGCGAGTACATCGAAGGCGACATCAATCGCTCTAGTCTCCAAAGTGGATGTATCCGATAAGACATAAGTTACTAACTTGCTATGTTATTTGGCATTACACCATAAAATTTGCTGCTATTAAACGCTTAGTTTTAGTTACATTGTTACTCATAGAGAGTAACAGCAATCTTACATTCCAATTTGTGATTATGGCAGCATTCAAAAGTTGTCGAGGACAACTCTGTAATAAACCATCAGTCGAAAAAGTCTGTAAGTAAAAAATATAAATCTCTACTGCAGTATAATTTTCTCAACGATAGCCTTCATTGAACTATTAAAAGATGACCGAGAAAATAGAGAATCAGCTCGTCTTTTAGCATTCTCGGCATATGAAGTCAGCTTTATTTTTTCTTCAGATAATTTTTTCAAATTTTCTGCGATTTGCTCGACATTTTTGAATGGTACAAGAATACCACTAGATTCATCTACAAGCTCTTCGATAGCGCCCCACTGATAACCAACAACCACTCTTCTGTGGACCATTGCTTCTGCAGCGGTCCTGCCAAAGGACTCTTTAAATGACGATAAGCAAAGTACAATGTCATTATTTAATATTTCAGTACTCGCCTTCTCAGTATATCCTCGTATTCTCACATTATTTAAGGTGAAACGCCTATTCGCAGCTTCAACTTCTGAGGTAACAGGACCATAAAGCGAGAAAGTTATTTTACTGTCTATGCACCTACTGGCTATTTCAAAGAAATCTTCGACACCTTTTTTAGGCAAGTTACTACTTAACATGCAAACTTTTAACGGTTTAGATACATCGATAGCTGGCGTTACTGTTGACACATTTACAACATTATACACAGTAGTACATTGGTCTTTAGCGGCCAGCCACTCAGCAGTAACGTTAGAATTAGCGATTAAGTGAGTAGAAGCCTCGAGTATGCGTTCACGAGTTTCTTCCTCGTCTTCACCAAGCACATTTCGTATATGTTCGTCAAACTCCGGCAACTCTCTCACATGTGTAATCGTTTTTATATTTGCTTTGGCAGCTGCAATATAAGGCTCGAAAAGCATGATCGTATTAACATATACAAGCTCTATGCGACTTTGCTCAAAATAGTTGCTGAGATATTCCACCTGCATAGCACTGGCGTCTCTTCCTTTGCTGAACCAAATTAGGGGGATAAAAATCAACCTAACAGCGTACCGTTTTAGTTCACTTATATAACTTTCATTCAAGGCATTGGGGAGAAAAATATGTAGGCAATACCCACTTTCCGATAATGCCTCTGCTATGTCCAAGAAACTTTTTTCTGCACCAAAAATATCTTGGGAAACACTGTGTGCAAACAATGCAATTTCTCTTCGAGAGTTGTTTGAGTCGCCATCCAGAGTCACTGGATGCTCGAAAGACCAAGCGCTTTTCAACGCGTGCCATGTTGGAGAGTCTTGGTTCCGTAGCTGAGATTTAAACCGGTAAGCGCTGGGAACAAATAATGGATTTGGAGACATGTCCAAACGCTCCCCCAATGACAGGTAATGGTCGTAAATACTCCCCCCCATCTTGTCGACATTTGGATAGCTATTTAAATACCAGTTATTGTTAAAAGCCCTATACCAACGATGCAAGTCGTCATTTTGCAGTGATCTTACCCCCTTATTAGGACAAAGCTCATGAGGCACTGGAAATAGACTTTTTGTTAAATCAAACTTAAATGGGGTTGGCGCATTTCTGTGCCACACTTGAGCAAAAGCCAAATGCTCCTGTCTCGCACCGCCAAACTGCGTTACTAGATGCGTAGCGGAACTTTGTGTTAGTGAAGTCTCAACCACCCTTCCAAAGGATAAAGGAACGTCGGGCAGTACCTCGTGCACACTATTATGCCCAAAATTTGCAATGAGCCTATGGTAAAACTCCGTATCTGCACCCGCTCTTAGTTCATCCCACATTCCAATATCGTCAAAAACACTTTTTTCGACCATTAGCGAAGAGATGTTTCTATAGATAAGAGAGCCGTCAATTCTCATTTTGGTAAATGACAAATCTTTAGTACATCGAACCCAGTGAGAAACCGTAGCCTTAATTTTGCGTTTGAATAAAAACGGTAAAACTTGCTGCTCTATTTTCTCGGGGTGTGCCCAGTCATCTGCATCCATAACCGTGACAAAGTCACCAGTTGCTAAAACTGCTCCTTTGTTTCTAGTTGGGTAGGCCCCTTTGTTACCATCGTTTTGATGTACTAAGAGGTTTGGTTCTTCCTTGTATTCTTCCAACACTTTCAACGTATTGTCTGTTGAACAATCGTCAATCACTATTATTTCTATATTATCCCAGCTTTGCGCTAGCAAAGCGTCTAGTGCTGTTCTTATCGTTTTTTCAGCATTAAATACTGGAACAATTACAGATACTTTCTTTCGGAAAAAAGTTTTGAGAATACGTTGTGCAATCTTTGTTTGCTGCTTTTTCGCAATAATGCAATCAATATTGATTTCTCTGGCGTTTGTCTCAATAGCTGCAAGGTTACAGGAACGATAAATTGAATTTAGTTGTTCTAGCTTACAATCTTGAGCTTCTAACATTTGTCTAGCTAGTAGTTTCGAATTGGATTCCACCCATAAAGGATGCTCTATTAACTTTCTAGCCGAGCTTAACTCTTTACTTTTAAACTGTGACTCAAAACACAATAAAAAAAGCGAAGTAGAGTCAAACAGTTTTAAAGCTAAATCTATATTTGAAAGAACTTTTTCTGAACAAGACAGCGCTTTAGAGTACTCTAAACGAAATAGAAAAAATTCAGTTAATACCTTTTGCGCGTATACACCATTAACTTCCGTTTTCTTAGAATACTCAATTAGTTTATCGAGAAATTGCTTGTGGCCTTCTATGTCGAGGGCGTTCGCCCACAAGTCCCGCTCGATAGAAAGCGAAGGCAATTCACAGGGGATTCTTCCCTCTCTTCTACCATGTTTTTCAAAATGGATAGCAGGATCAATACCGGCTGCAGCAACGTCCGGATAGGTTTCGAGGTACCACTTTTTATCTACGTAAAAAGACTGATTTTGCTTATACATTTAGAATTAGATCTTTTAGCAGAATATCAGCACCACAGACTCCCGATTCTGTCATGCGAGTTAAAGTCTTCTCGTAACGATGAAGCGCTCGCTTGCCGTCGGGGTGTCTGTGTCTTTTCAGGTATTTATAACTTCCAAATTCAACACTATCATCACTTCTTTTACTCAAAACTAACGAAATAGTATCCTCTGCCGAATCAACATCTCCTTTTTCGAAAAGCAATGTAGCTAAAACAATTTTATAAAATAAGTTATCGGGATCTTTTTCTATCCCTTTTTCTAGTAATTTGACCGTTTGAGTTGAATTGACTATGTCTTTAAAATTATACACGTAATGCCAGCAACTAAACGCTATTTGCAGATCGTCAACAGCCTGTTCATCAGCCTCATTCAAAAGCTTCTCTATATGCGTTGCCATTTCAGCTCTGTCGAACTCAGCATCGGGCGCACATATTTCTCCCCCTCCAATGAGCTCAGCAAACTGAGAAAAGCCACTTTTTCCCGCAAAAATTCTGGTTGTCCTCGACATTAAAATAATATCGAAGAATGCTAATTGAAGCGCAGTGAAGTTTTGCACTTGCTCGTGGTCGTTAAGGTAAATACAATCATATTTATCTGCGAGAGTACGGCATACTTGTGGTGACTGACCGAACAGAACAACATCCAAGCCTTGCTTTTTCAGGGATGAAACCATAAAGTCGGCTTGCGCCCATGATATCACTTTGTTTGTGTAACGATCGTTATGACGATAGCGTCCATAGACAATATCACCACTTCGTAGATGAACCGAAACAGCGTTAGGCTTTAATGTTACTTTCGACGCATATTCAATGGCGTCGCGCACTTCATCAGAAAAACCAATTTCGTGAAATGCATTTTCAAATTGTTTTAGCGGAATATGCTTTTTAAGCTCAGGTACCTGTATGTAAATACTATTTTGAGAAACTTGTATGGCGCTTTTAACCCTTAGTTCTCCATTAACAAAATCAGGCTTTTTATCTAACACATGAGCATCTGATGGTGGCTCAGCAATAAGATGACGCTCAAGGAATTCAGAAGAAAAAGTTGTATCTGGTGCAGCGATGACGTGCGTAGGCCCTAAGTTTTCTGGAGTAGTCCACGTAAATTTGAACTCACTTTGGTATTCTTTGGATAAAACCATTGCGTTCAGTAGTGATTTAAGCCTCTCACCTAACCCGTCATTTCTCAAAGAGTAAAATGTAGTGTTATCTTGGCCTTGCGTCAGGTCAGGCTTTTCATCTATCAAAATATTTACTCGTTTTAAGTGTAAAGGCACTTTGTCTTTAGAATTAAGACTTATGCGTAGATACCTGAAAGGCACTTCTTTACTTAATGGTAGGATCAAAGGAATAGAGTTAGGTAAAGCACCAAAAATGACTTCCCCATCATGTATTAAAGAATAATCGTTTCCATTTAACGAATATTCTACACGTACTGTTTTCGAAACTTGGCCGGCGCTCTCAGTATCTCTATTTTGAATAACGATGTAAGCAGGCTTTCGCGCCTGCTTCATATCTATAAGCACCCAAGGACTTACTTCATACTCAGTATGGTTTGCGTATTCATCATCATGATCTATAAGCAGGCGAGTTGCATCATCGCCTCTCGACCACCTTGAAATACTGCTTTGTTCAGCTGTACATTGACCTGAAATATCCAATAGATTTTCGGATGCACACAATTCCGAAATAAAATTCTTCTTGAAGCTCATTAACTACTTCACGTCCCTATTAATTAGCCCTGTAATGTTGTTTGCAACCTTTTCTTGGCTACAATTTTCCACGACAAAGTTATAGCCCTTTTGAGCTTGTATTTTGTACTTTTCTGCACTTTCCCATAATTCTAAAACCATTTTTTCCACCTCTTTTTCGAGACAGTAAATAGCTGCATCGCCAAAAATCACTTCATAACTGTGGGGCAAAAGAACTACGCGTCCATGTGCCATAGCTTCCATTATATTTCTGCCGAATTCTTCAATATAGTCGTCGTGGGTAAAGTGCAAAAAGAAATCTAACTCACTAATGAAAGTATCAACAGCTACAGAGTCAAACTCCAACACTGACCAATTAGTTGGTAAGGTATTTAACATCTTTTTCGGTGTTTTAGCCCCACCTAAAAGTTTTACATCTATCTGTTTACTGTTTGCACAATAAGCTGCCAGTAGTTGCTTCGGTTGCGATGGCCATTTTGTCCAATGGTCACGGCTATGGCGACCCAAAACTATTTTCCTTTTGCCGCCAAAGTTATCAGGAAGCTCCGGAACCTTTTCAACTAGACTTTTGGAATACGGTGGGTACCACACTTGATCATAGAGGTGTTGCCCACCGCCAGCCATTTTCATGGTTTTATCTACAATAGGCGAAATTGGAATCCAAGTAGGCTTTGTATTGAATAACTTGATACACAGCTCGTTAACTTCGTCTTCATTGTAGTAATGCGGTCCCTGACTCCATAACTGCATTGGAGATTGATTAATAAGTATTCCAAGCTTTTCACACTGAATTTTAGGAACAGCGTCAATTTCGTACTTAAGTATAGGCGGGTGATGTATGATAACTAAATCTGCAGACACTTCGTCTTCATGAACAAGCATATCGACGTTATCTTTATAAGTAAGTTCCGTATATTCATTAGCAATATCGGCAAGCTTTAAATCATACCTAGGCCAGTGGAAAAGACCCACTCTCAAACCTGACTCTAAAGCTGCTGCTATATAACCCTCATTACACCTTCTTGTACCACCAAGTAGGCTTAGATCAGATATTATGACTAGATCATAATGATTATTTATCGGCCAATTATTTGGCGCTAAACCAGCGGGGATCGGGAATGGTTTCTTCAAGCTTGTTCTTTCAGTAATAATAGTTTCGCTATCATCTTCAACTTTATACTCTTTCCAGTAATTAGCTTGTCTAGAGTATTCATGGCGTATTCCGAAAGTTAAGCTATTCAAACTCGTCTTTGCATTCTGAGTTAAGGAGTTTTCATGAACTAAAAAGAATGATAATGGTACACCAGTCAAAATGTCTTGAACAGATTCTTTGCCCCAGAGAATTCTAGCTCTTTGAACAAATTCATCATCAGCGTTAGCCGAAACACCATCCCATTCACCCAAAGCTTTCAAGTCGCTCGCTCTTATAAGCACTGATGGGTAACTTCTATGAACGTACTCAAGGTTATTTCGTTGAGGCCTAAGCATAAAGCGCATATCTGGCAAAACTCTTGCCATCATTGAGCAAGTCACTTTCAACCTGGGGTTGCTAAACATCGCTCCTAACTGAATTTCAAGCATTTGAGGGTGAGACCAGTCATCACTATCGTGGACTGTTATAAAATCACCTGTTGCTAGGCTAAGTGCCTTATTCCTGGTGCCATAAGCCCCTAAGTTCTCGGCGTTCTCAAACACCTTAAGCCTAGCATCGTTTTCCGCTAATTCGTTTAATATCTCAACAGAACGATCTTTACTGCAATCATCTACAGCAATAATTTCTATGTTCGACCAGCTTTGCTCCAACAACGAGTTAATAGCAACCTTAATGTAATTTTCGGCATTATATACTGGAACTAAAATACTGACCTTTGGCCCATTGCTTATTGGTAGAAAACATTTCTCTGCTTTCAAATTACCAAAACTCATTCCTTTGCTAGCATCGTTGAAGCTAAGTGGGGCTAATGAGTAATAATTGTAAATTTCGTTGATGTAAGAAAGCCTTTGCTCTGCCGGTAATTCTTGATTCGACAACGCACAGACAAAATCACTATCAAACCTATATTCTAAAGATGGCTTTATGAAGTTAGCAGCCTCTTCGTATTTACCAAGTTTTTGGAGTGCTTCAACTAACAGTAGCTTTGTTCGTTTCGTACGGTAAGCTCTTATGTCCAGTTTACGAACCTTTTTTATGTTTTCGATTGTACTAGACCAATTATTATTTGTAGCGTGCCAGCGAGCTAGCACATATATTGCCGCCACGCGATCTTTTACTTTATTCGATGAATTATCTGCAATATTTGCTAACTCTGTCGAAGCATACCGACTAAATCCGCCCCACAATTTTTTACTTAAATCGTCAACGACGCTAGGAGCAGTATTGTATCTAGAAACATTCTTTTTAGAAGAACTTAACAAAGAAGGGAGAGGCAGCCTCCCTTCCGTTTGCCCATGTTCAATAAAATGTAACAGTGGATTTATGCCCGACTCTTTAACATCTTTGTAGTACTCTATATACCACTTTGAGTCGAATTCTTTACTTGGATTGCGACCTTCATTTGCTCCGTTAACAAGGTAATGCTCGATCGGGTCTATACCAGCGATTTTAACGTCTGGGTTCTCACTCAAATACCATGAGGTATCAAAGAGATTTGAGCGCTTTATTAGCTCTATTTGCTTCTTTGTAACGTTTCGCTTAAACGCAGAGCTTTTTTTTAATGCTTTGAACATTATGAGTTTCCGTTTTTTTGCTGCCAAGGTTCAATGAGTAGTACCCCATTTGCCTTTTACTACTATTTTTTTAATCTAGTGATTAAAAATGGGCTGGTCTCTTTGTCGTTAAGCTCATTGATATCTATTTCTATGGTTCCCCCTAGATACCTAAGCATTGTACTGACACTTTGATCGTGGCGATTCTCTTTAAAATACTCGGCTTGCCCCGAGTTGTATTTATCTGTAAACAAGTAAGGGGCGTCTTCAACAACTTTATTAAAATTACTCACAAACTGCTTTGAGTGTTCATTTTTTTTGAGGATTATAACACCACCGCTGTATTGAGTAGAGGTTGCAATTGGAGAATTTTCATCTATCTCGAAATACTCGAATATCTCTCTGACAGTCCAGTTGCGTTGCAGATAAAATTTACTTGTATATTTAAAAGAAATTAAACCTAAGTGAGTATTATCGAAAAGACTGACGTACTCCAAAAAGCGACTTTTCCCTTTCGCGTTTATAGTACACCCTGCGTCTAGGAATACTAAAACGTCACCATCATCAATCTCATTAAGCTTTTTTTCTAGAATATGAGGACGCCATAACCAATATCCTCCCCCTCTTTTTTCTGAAAGTATATCGTCATACCGCTCGCGAAATTCTTCCGTTAAGTCTTCAGGGCCATATCCGGTGACCGTTTTAAATACACCAAAGTCATTCGCCTGCTGCATAATTCTATTTTTAGCTGATGCGAATGTTTCATCTGCGTAAGTTAAAAAGTGTATATTATTCATTTAAGTAGTCGATCTTACCAATTATCGAAATTATAAGGAGGGTTAGCGATATTTATAGAAAAGGGAAGTAAGTACATCATATTTAAAGTCAGAGCAGCCTATTACATTAAAACAATCTATGCAATAAACTGCTAAAATCTAGAAACTTTGAAAATAGTATAGAGGCGTTAAGGCTGAGCTAGCCCCTAAAATTATCTTGATTATCTAAAAACCATTTAAATGAATGAGCCAAGCCTTCTTCGAGGTTATAAGTATGCTTCCAACCAAGGGCGTGCAGTCTAGACACATCCATCAACTTACGTGGGGCGCCATCAGGTTTCGAAGTATCCCACACAATATCGCCAGTAAAACCTGTTACCTTAGCAACAGTTTCAACTAACTCTCGGATTGTACAATCTTCGCCCGTTCCAACATTTATGTGGCTAAGCATTGGTTGAGTGTTGGCTTGATACGTATCATTATCAAGCTCCATTACGTGTACGCTGGCTGCGGCCATATCATCTACATGCAAGAACTCGCGCATTGGCGTGCCGCTGCCCCAAGCAACCACTTCACTATCGCCTCGCTGTGCAGCTTCGTGAAAACGGCGAAGTAACGCTGGAATAACGTGTGAATTTTCAGGGTGAAAATTGTCATTAGGACCGTATAGATTCGTAGGCATTACAGAGCGATAATCTCGGCCATATTGACGGTTGTAGCTCTCGCACAACTTAATACCCGCAATTTTAGCAATGGCATAAGGTTCGTTTGTCTCTTCTAGCGTACCGGTTAACAATGCCTTCTCGGTCATCGGCTGGTCAGCTAACTTAGGGTAGATACAACTAGAACCTAGAAACAGGAGTTTCTGCACATCATTGCTGTGCGCCGCATGAATGATGTTAGCTTCAATCATTAAGTTTTCATAAATGAATTCAGCCGGATAGGTATTATTTGCGTGAATACCACCTACCTTGGCCGCGGCTAGATATACCTCATCTATGTTGTTTTCAGCAAAAAATGTGCTAACCGCATGCTGGCTTGTTAAGTCTAACTCTGCACGGGTACGCGTAATAACATTGATGTTGTTTCTTTGTTGAAGCTGTTTAACTATTGCTGCGCCTACCATTCCTCGGTGACCGGCTACAAATACAGTTTTCATATAGCGTTTTTATCCGTTTCGTATCAGTGGGGTTGATTATCTTTAATCTATATTAATTAATCAATGAAAGTCACAATTTTGGTGAGTTTTGATAGTACTAAATGAGAGCTATACTTTCGGATAAAGAGACGCTTCCTCAGCCCATACTAATTAGCTCTTTTTTAGTAAAAAAATGAGGAAGTTTTTCAAGTTTTCTTTGCGTATTGCCATAAAGTAGTTCCAGCTGCTGTATCTGCGCACGAGAAAAGGCTTCGTATGAACTATTTCTAGGCTTAAAAGGCTCAAACTCTCTAGTTTTATCTATTTCGAGAAAATCGGTCACTCTTTTTAAGTCAGCGCGAAAAGAGTCGTACTTGATATAGCATACATCAAAACTTCGTTCACTCAGCAGACCCGTGTTTAACCAATTTGCATAAAAGTCATTAAGTTTGAATAAGTCCTCTTGATTTGAAAGGTACTCAGTTAGCCCCCAATTTTCGTCCAGCCTTCCTGCATCGCCCCCTACGTTCTTACAGTGCTCCTTTGCCCAGAATACATTTCCGGGTTTATCATGGTCTCTTTCATAAAATCCATGCAACTTTGTGATTGTATCTCTTCGTTTGAAAAAAGAGAGCAAACTCAAATACAAATCGCCAATGACGAAGACAACTTTATCAACATCACAAGGTATTTCCAAAGGAGACGCTATATGTTTGTGTGAACTGGCAAAACCTTTAACATTTAGTTGATTTGCAATTTGTCTTATCAAATACTTTGATCCACATCCTCCTACGGAGTTAATAACAATATTATTCAAAATAATTCTCGTCGACAAACTTAGGCTTTTTCGGGAATAACTTCAACTGCTCATCGCAATCATAGAATGCAAGGCTATCGTCAATTACGGGGTAGTTTGGAACTTCACATTGATACTTTCGTAAATCATTGATACCGTTTTTTGTTAGTTTACTATCAAACAGAGGTTCGGCTAGTTCTATTAAAGGTTTATCGGAAACCCATACATCTTCCAAAAAACTTAGGTAGTTCTCATCTCTGTGAAGATTATTGATTAATCGTATATTGTTCAAATCATCCGGGTTTTTTTCTATGAACACGGCTCTTAACACCTTTGATTTGAGGTAATGATGATGCCAGAAACCAAACATAGAATACGGCTTTTGTTTTACAAGAGTCACTTGGTCCAACTTTGACTTTTCATCCGTGCAAGGTTCTCGCCAAGGTAATAGTTTTAAACCATTGGCCTGTATTTCACCGTTTACGATGGCCTTGTGAATGGATAAAAATTCTTCCGACTTAATCTTTACTGGGTAGCGGTCATCGATAGCCCAGTATACCCACTCTTCGTCATTAGTCTGTTCCAACAACGCTTTCATAGTAGATAAAATATCAGAGTCGCATTTTACAAACTTTATCTGCGCATGCTCATTGTAAAATTTAGCAGAATCGCTATTAATTGGTACGACAAACTCAAACAGCTCAGCCAGGCCCAGCTCGACATATTTTTTCACTAATAACTGAGCTAAGCCTATCTGCTTATCATAAGTTAATACTAACGCTTTAACTTTATCGGTCATACCAAACCTCCCTTGCATAATTGTAAACGGCAACTTCTAAAGGGTTTCTAGCTTCAAATTCCGCTCTAAAACTTTCAAAGTTAACTGTTGTTGCCGGTGATGTATTGAGTTCTGGAACATTGGGCTTTTGAGTCAGTCCCAGCAACGACCATATATTTTTCAGACTATTATCTAGGTTTTCATAAAAGCCTATGTAATTAAAACGCTTTTCAATCTCAACTTTAAAATTATTTGGTTCAACGTGCCGGGGAAAGTGATTTAAATAGTTTGGCGAAACGGTTTCTAAGACAAGTGCAAAGTTTCTTTCATTTATATTTTCAGGTGTACTTCTATTTTTATATTTGAAAGCTGAGACAAACTGTTCAAACGGCTCCCTAAGAATTGTTATAAACTGTTCCGCCCAAGGAAGGGAATCCAAGACGCCGAAGCCTCTCTTCATATTGAAGTGACCATAGACAATACACCTTCCTTGTTTTTTAACAAGGTCGTTTGCATATGTTTGTGTTATAGGTTGCGGATTCGTTCGCAACGCTTCATTTCGATAATGCAGAAGTACCGCTTTACCAAATTCTTTATTGACTAAACTTCGAACTGAACTTCCAGCACATTTAGGTACATGAATAAAAGCGATGGGCTTATTTATATCTAAAGACGGTCTAGAGAGGCTTTTCATGGACTTGTTCTAATAAAATGTTCTGTGAAATAACTGCATATGAACCTATCTTAGAAGCTACCTTGTTTCAATGGTAAGTAGAACTAATTATAATCTGATAACCAATCTGCTTAGAAGTAGGATAAATGATCGTAGGTAAGTGAAATTCTAAAGCTATTGATGTAATTATTTTTTGGAAATCAGATTGAAACGTACGTTTTCTCGCTACTTTGCAATGAACCTGACTGTACGTTGAGAAGATTTCAGCTATCTAGTTACAAAATAGAAAAAGCATTAAATTACTAATTTTTTAGTGATTAGGAATAAACACCTTTACCTAAGTACGTACACCAATCAAAACTTTTATTAATTGGTGTACGTTAAATCAATAGCGCATTACTCTTTTGCTACAGAAACAGAGTAACCATGCTTTTTCAATAGAGCATGTTGCTTGGCCTTTCCAAGATCGTGCTCTACCATTTCTGCACACATCTCTTCAACGGTAATTTCTGGTACCCAACCTAGCTTTTCTTTTGCCTTTGTCGGATCGCCTAGTAGTGTTTCTACCTCTGCAGGACGGAAGTAACGAGGGTCTACTTCTACAATTACATCGCCAACATTTACGCCCGGTGCCAATTCACTGTTAACTTCTGTAACTGTGGCAACTTCTTTTACGCCTTCGCCAGTAAATTCAACAGTAATACCTGCATTCGCTGCTGACATACGTACAAATTCACGAACCGAAATCTGCTTGCCTGTAGCAATAACAAAATCTTCAGGCTTGTCTTGTTGCAACATCATCCATTGCATACGTACGTAATCTTTAGCATGGCCCCAGTCGCGAAGTGCATCCATGTTGCCTAAGTAAAGCTTAGACTCTAAACCTTGAGCAATATTAGCAATACCACGGGTAATTTTACGGGTAACAAAAGTTTCACCACGGCGTGGTGATTCATGGTTAAACAAAATACCGTTACATGCATAAATACCGTAAGACTCACGATAGTTTACCGCTATCCAGTACGCATACATTTTAGCTACTGCATATGGCGAGCGAGGGTGAAACGGAGTAGTCTCTTTCTGTGGAATTTCTTGTACTTCACCGTAAAGCTCTGAAGTAGATGCTTGATAAAACTTAGTTTTCTTTTCAAGGCCTAAAAAGCGAATAGCTTCAAGCAAACGTAGTGTACCCATAGCATCTACATCTGCGGTGTATTCAGGTGCTTCAAAAGATACCGCTACGTGCGACTGTGCGCCTAGGTTGTAAACCTCGTCTGGCTGTACTTCTTGCATAATACGGATAAGGTTTGACGAATCCGTCAAATCACCATAATGCAAAATGAAGTTAGCGTTTTCCACATGAGGATCTTCATAGATGTGGTCAACACGCTCTGTGTTAAACAGAGAAGCACGACGTTTTATACCGTGTACCTCATATCCTTTTTCTAACAAAAACTCGGCTAAGTATGAGCCGTCTTGGCCGGTTACTCCGGTAATAAGTGCTTTTTTCATTTTAAACCTCAATCTGGTACATACCCAAACTTATTAATCTCCCAACTATAAACTTCCTTTATTTTTTCTATGCTTTCGACTGAAAGAAAGTCTCTATCTTTTGCCCAATTGGGAGTCTTATTGTAGTGGATCAATGGCTCGACATGTGGCAATGCTAAACCCTCTATAATTTTACTTTTGAAATCTGTAGCATTATTATCAAAATCAATATATATAGCTTCTTCTTTTTTGCTCCCTAACCATTTCTCTAAAGGTCCTACATGTGACACGCTGAATATAAAATAGCTTTTCTTTTTCTAAATACATAAGTTAACCAAATATCTCTTCTAAATTAGGTCTATAAGACCGTCTTAATTTATGAATAAAGTTGTCATGGAAATATTGGCTCGCATCGATATCGTATATTCCATGGTTATAAAAAAGCTTGGAGAGGACTGTTATAAACTTAACCCTATAGTGTCTCGATAAAGATAAATGTCCGTTACGAATGATTTCAGGGTCTCGAGGATTCTTTATAAACTCCTGAACTGCTGCAGCTACTGAATCTTCATTATCTTCACAAACAATAGAATTATATTCATTATACCAAACTGACCTTCCGCCTTTTGAATGTGTCGATACGACCGGGATTCCACATAAAAGGTACTCGCTGGAAGCAAAGCATGCCCCTTCCTCACCAGATAAAATAAGTCCACACCTTGACTCATTTATTTTTTCACACACTTCGGCAGGTGTAAGCGGTTTATCATTTAGGAAACTTGATTGAGGAATTTCTTCCGCTATCAAGTTTCCATGATTATTGCCAGCTACAAGTGCTAAATTGTTTACTTTTCGTGCTAAAAAATGCCTTTTAAACTGGCTGAAGCGACCGACATATATCGCGTCATATTTTTTAACTATCCCATCCATGGGCTTCATAACAAGGTTTTCATCTAACCAAGAGTTTTGATTTATAACATCGCCAATAAAGCCTTTGGATGAAAAGTTCACTTTTTCAGATTCTTCATTATATAAAAAGTAAAAATTCTCTCTATTCAAATTAAGTTCATCGAAGATTTTTTCGGCTTCTTTTGCAAAATATTCGCTATGGTACCATCCACAATATACAAAGAAAAAATCTGACTTTTTAAACTTACTGGCATAAGTCGACAGCCACTCCCAGTTATGTTGAATATTTTCTATTATAAATATTCTTAAGTCTTTATGCTCAAAATAAACCCGAAAAGGAAACGCAGGATTAGGCCAAACATAAGATGGTTTATAAGCCATAGTTGATACTCCTAACTTTTACTGAACCATCTACTGATATTTCGCTTATATCCAGAAATCGTTCAAGGTGACTTTGCAATTTAAATTCTTTATCTATTGGTTTTAAAGTTCTTACATTTTCAAAAGGATCAGAATTTTGTAGGCTAATTTCAATACGATAATTACCTTTACTGAGTTTTTTGAAACTCGGAGTATCCAGCAACATATCTCGCTCGTAATAACACCAAGGGTCAACTACATTTTTCATTGTAGTCTTCTCACATCCCTCACTATCTATTAATGCTAAATTAATAATCGGCGACCTAGGACCTATGCGCCCAAAGAGGAATATCTTTACGCTACTTTCTTCTTCCACTGTAACTTCAATAGTCAACTTTGAATTTTTATTTATAGTACCCTCGCACTGCGAGATATAGGGGGCTAATTGAGGTATTTCTGCTTTCTTCAATTTTAAATTTACGTTATCGATTATATTTAAAATAAACTGTGAGTATTTTTCTGCACCAGAAGAATTAGTGTGCACGACATCTCGAAGGATTTTCGACAAATCAGGCTCGTTGAATTCGGACTCAACGAATGAAATTACTGATACTTTTGCTGATGCCGAATGCCGAATTTGATTACAGCACTCCCTCTGCGAACTAGGGTCATCAATTCTAGGTAAAAGAAGCCAAATAGGATGTATGCCATTTGATAGTAATATATTATTTACTCTATCTACGACACCCTCAGGGAAAATTTTCGTTGATGGAGTAACCCAATCTAATATGCATACATCGGGCTTTTCATTTATTACTTTTTGGAGCATAGCTATTCCAGCAAAGTGCAAGTGACTAGCACCATAGGGAATTCTTATCAGCTCTGCAGAGTCTGGTTTAATTTCCTCGAGCCTCTCAAAATAACCTGCACTTCCTTTTTGGGCAGTAACACTTGCACCATATATAACAAATTTCATAAATTCACATATTTTAATTTTGATATTTTTTTATACAATCCGGTAAGCTCTTTGGCCTTCTCGTCCAATAAACTAACCGGGAACTCACTGAGAAATTGAAAGAAGCTTGCATCAATCCCTTTGTTCCAAAAAATGCAGTTTTTTATCAAAAGCTCTCCAAATTGACTATCTTTAAAAACAGACAAATCTTTAGAAAAGATAACTGGGATACTCCCAACCGCTATCGACTCCCAAAACCTTAGAGTATTAGGTCCAGCTCCTTCTGGGCACAATGAGAATTTAGAGTCAGACAATATAGTATTGTACCTGAACGTTCGCTTATGGTGCTCATCAATATGGTGAGACTCTATTTCTTTGTTTAAAACTTGCTCTTCATAAACAACTTTGTTGAAGTGCCATTCATTTCCTAGGTCTACCAAAACATCATCTTGCGCATAAGCTTTTGCCGCTTCAAACAGTTTGATTCTGCTGTCATCGCGGTAGTGTTTCATATGAGCACCAATAAATGACGCTAGCAGATTTCTTTCTGACATAGGCTTTCGTTCCATGCCTTCATTTCTTTCTGGTGTCTCATAGTTAACGGCAATTAGCGTCCAACCATGCAGGACTAAGTTAGTGCCAACTTCATCTTGAATGGCCTCACTTTTAGAGTCCTTGTGCGATAAATAGAAATCTGTTATGCCTAACCACTCGGCCTTTTCGAGCATTCTTACCCAATGTATATGCTGACAAACGCTGTGCACTTTCAGGGTGTAACCATAGCTTGCAACAAAATCGCGGTAGCTACTTAGTAGGTTTTTAATTTTGGTTAGGTATTCGTCTGGAAATGCTTTTTTATCTACATAAGTTGCCCAAGGTAACGGAACGTAAATATTTACTGACTTACTTTCAACATCAACATTATCACCTACATTCATAACAAGGTGATTTTCGAATGCTTGCTTTTCGGTGGCGCATGGATACTGCCAAAAGTTAATATCACTTTTATCAACAGGCTTTAGGTTAATTTCATTAACATACGTATCAAGCACAGGAGGGATAAACCCAGCCAATGAATATAACTGCTTATTATCATTATAAAGCTTTTCTGAAACTGAGTACCGGTGCGTTATGGTGTAAAGATTGTTAAAGTAAAGGCTACCTCTGTACGCGATTAGACGATATGGGTAAGAACTTACCTGTTCTACATTTCCTTGTTTAATAGCATCTAAAAGCTCGCTAGGCTCAACTAATTTTAAAGCATCAAAGTCTGCGTTATTAGGCTTATCTTGTTCTTCGGCTGCTTCTTTTTGCCAACGTTCGAGTGTCTTGTTTATTTTAACACCGTTAATTTTAGTATCAGCGCGTTTAATCCAAACATCGAAATCGAGTGTCGCTTCAGCATTAACGTCTTCGCCGGGGTGAACATAAGCAACGCCACCTAAAATACGTTCATCCATTTTCTTGTGATATGTACGCATTTGAGTTTCATGAGCATGAATGCTTTTTACATAATCAACAGGGTTAAACACTTTCCATCCAAATACAGCAAACAAATAGGCTATTTTGTTATCGCAACGTGGAACCCCCATTGGAAAGTCTAACTGGTGCATCAAGCTATCAGACAGTTCATCTGTTACATTTATCGCCCAAGTATCTTGAGACCAATGAGGGTTTGGATGCTTAGAAGTTTCCCCACCCAACAATTCCCATCGCGAGAGTGCTAGAAAAGACTTTGGCTCAGATAACACAGTGTTCAGTTTATCTAATGAGTCGTCAAAATATATGTCCGAATTACATAGGACAGAGATGCCCTTAGCGCAGTATTTCTTTGTAAGTTCTATCCAAAATTTATAGGTCACACGCTTATCGACATAAATAACGTCTAAGTTGGGTGACTCAACTGGGCAAACACTATCGTCATCAATTAGAACAAAAAGCCTATCAATTAATGAGTTATTGGCATTTTGTCTAAGGCACATATCAATTTCGGCCTGGCGCTCTGGGTCTCCGCATTCATAATACGGAAAAAACACGTTAATCACTCTTATAATTCTCCAATGAACGATAGTTAAAACGTTTTGCAATCATTGCGTAATATTCTGAACTAGAAAACTCATTTAATTCTTCGGTAGTGAGGTCTCGCCTTTGTCTTTCCTCGATGACATCTCCAGAACGTCCACTATCGCCTGTTACTTTAAAAAGGCTGAAAGTATCAATAAAACTATCGCTGAACGTTAGTTCCAATGAGCCTGAAATTTTATTCATTTCTTCTATCGGTGATTTTACAAAATCTTCATATCTGAAAACTTGGTCATCACTATACTCTGAAAGAAATACCCAAATTCGTTTGCAATACTCATCGAAGGTTTTGGGTTCGAAATGTACCCAGTTGTTTTTTACCAGTGAAATATATGAATCGATTGGATCTCTTAGCGTTACAACTCTCAGAAGTTCAAAATCATCCGCTAACAGCCTCGCTACCGTTGAACACTGACCGTAATCATTGCCTACACAAAAGTCCGAGTGAGTGTGATCTCGAATCACTAAAGTACCCGAATAATGTGTTAAGTGTTCATATGTATCTGTAATATTTGATTTGAAAAGCTTCCAAGCTAAGTTTTCAATATTCGGAACATTCGCATACCGAGCTTGAGTAGTAACGTCTGACGGTAAGAACTTTGGTTTGCCGCCTCCCTGATGTAAAACTGTAGTAGGGTGAAGTTCACTCAATAAATGTACATTGGGGAGTGCTGCTAGACATTTTGAAACCAAAGTCCCGCCACTACATGCTAAATGATGGACAATGCGTAACTTAGGTTTTGAAGCGCTATGCTTAACAACTTGATTGCAGCGCTCTAATAAGCTAGTCACCGCATGAAAATCGCTTTCAGTTTGTGTGTTATCTTTTGCTATCGCATTATCATAGCTATCAATCAACTCTAGGGAACCGCAAAGTGCTTGCTCTAGCGCTTCAATGTCTTGCTTTAAATTACTCACTTTTACTACCTAGCAACTCTGGGTGTTCTTTTTCTAGTTTTTGATAAAAATTTGCAGCCTGCTGCAGCTTTTGATGCAACTCACCTATTAGAGATTTTAACGCATTTTCGCTGGCCACCTTTTCATCAAACTTATCCCTTAGGTCATCAAGGTCAACTTGTAACTTCAAATTCTGTTTACTAAACATTGAAATAGATGCTGTTTGTTGAGCCACTTGTTTTATGAATTCTTGCTTTTGGCGTAATAGCTTGGCCTTTTCATCATCAAGTTTTTCAAGCCTCGAACTCATGGAGTTTGTACTACGTTCATGCTCTGCATAGGCTTTAGCTATCTCTGATTTTAATTGCTCTAGGTCCTTTGCATGCTTTTCTTGCACTTCCGTAAATGCAGCGTCGCGCTCATTTAGTAAGCCATCTTTTCGTGCTATCTCTGACTTTAATTGCTCAAGTTCCTTCGCATGCTTGTCTTGCGCTTCGGAAAACGCAGCATTGTGCTCATTCAGTAAGCCATCTTTTCGTGCTATCTCTGACTTTAATTGCTCAAGTTCCTTCGCATGCTTGTCTTGCGCTTCGGAAAAAGCAGCGTTGTGCTCATTCAGTAAGCCATCTTTTTTTGCTATCTCTGACTTTAATTGTTCAAGTTCCTTTGCATGCTTTTCTTGCGCTTCGGAAAACGCAGCGTTGTGCTCAATTAGTAAGTCATCTTTTTTTGCTATCTCTGACTTTAATTGTTCAAGTTCCTTTGCATGCTTTTCTTGCGCTTCGGAAAACGCAGCGTTGTGCTCAATTAGTAAGTCATCTTTTTTTGCTATCTCTGACTTCAAATGCTCAAGGTCTTTTGCATGCTTTTCTCGCGCTTCAGTAAATGCAGCGTCGCGCTCAATCAGTAAGCCGTCTTTTTGTGCTACTTCTGATTTTAAATGCTCAACCTCTTTTTTTAATTTTTGATTTTCTTGTTTGTTCTCTTTTAAAGATTTGCCTTTACGATCGAGTTTAAACTCAATTAATTGAATGTCTGGGTCAGCATCATTAACACTTTCTACATTGAAAAATTCATCAGAGAGAAATTCTACAACTTGATTCTTCTCCCATGCACCTTCAAATAAAGAGTCTACACCACAACTTATAAACAATTGCTCAAAGGAATGTAAAAGACCCGTCTCTTTAAGCTCTAACAAAACACTACCGCAAGAATCGAGTAGGTCTAGAATGAGAATATTATTATTTTCCGGATGAACTTCTTTCAGTACTTCACTAACACTGAGTGCTTTAACACTTACCGACTCTTCAAGCTTAAGCCCTGGAAATAGCTCTAACAAAGTCGTAGGCTTGCCTTTCGCTGATAGAGAATGCTCGTTATAAATATTGAACTGTGAAGTTTCCTCCCCGCCTATCCCGATACAAGCATTTATGACGCATAAGTTTTGATGTGCGGACGCCAAACTTCCAAGGCGATTACAAGCTTCAGTTCGTGCATCTACTAAGACAACTTTACCGTAATCATCAAACTCTATTTCTGGACAACTAGCAGTACCGGCACCTAGCCAATAAAGACAGGATATTTTTTGATGCACTAACTTTACCCCTTAGATTTAGATTCAAGTAGTTTAGGTGAAGACGACCTTCCCTCTTCAATTCCATATTTTATGAAATGAATCAAGGGGTTCATACCTGTTTCAGCAACATCAGGGTAACGTTTCAAATACCAGTCTCCATCAAAAGATGCTGACGGTAGACGTCCCTCACTTGCTCCGTGCATCAAATAATGTTCGGCTGGGTCGGAACCTGACTCCTTAATATCCGGGTAGGTTGTGAGATACCAATCACTATCAAATAGCTCGCTAGTATAAAGAAGACCTGCATTTTGTTTCATCAGTGCCCATTTGGGATCTTCTTTCTTTAACTTCTTGGAAAATGCTCTAACTGGTGCACTAAGCTTCCATGTTGAAGAATGTTTTATATTGTTTAGTTCATATTCTAGGTTTTGAACTTTATCAGACTTTGAAAGAAGCTTTCTATTTAGTTCCTTAACCTTATTCGATAATTTATTCTTTTCACGGTTAAGTTTTTTGGCTTCTTTTAAATGCTTGCTCTTAAGCGAGCTTATTGAAGATTCTAGTTGTTTTATCTTGATGTGACTTTTGTGTTCGGAAGCGCGGCTCTTCACATAGTCATCTTTTAATTGAACGTTTTTTTCTTGCTGCTTTTTAAGACTTTTTGCACTTTCTAAAACAGAAATAGTGGTTTCATTTAATTTCATTTGCAGCAACTTGCGTTCGGATTCGAATTGAAGAAGCTTTTCTGATAAAAGCTGAATTTCAGCAACTGCTTCTAGGTACTTTTCACTTTGCCTTTCTAATTCCCTCTTTTGCTTGCTCGCTTTTTCGAGAGAACTAGTAAGATCAATATTTGACTTTGAGAGCAAACCTTCGTAGTTCTTAAGCTCTAATCGAAGTAGCTCGCAAACATTAACATTATCGGACAACTCAACATTCAAAACTTGCAACTGCTCGTTGTATATTTCTTTAATCTCATCAAGTGCTTTTTGATGGTTCAAATTTGAATCACGTAGAGCAACTTCCATTGCTTTTTTATCGTTAATAGCTGATGACGTTTCTTTTTCGAGAGCTGTTATTTTAGCTTCGTCACTTTTAACCCTATCTAAAACCTCATCTATGTCTAACCTAGCTTTAAGCTCCGTAACTTTTGTTGTACTAGCTTCAAGCGAACTTGCTAAGCTCTTAAGGGCGCTATCTTGATAAATACATTGATGTGCCAATGCATTGTAGATGCTTGAAGGTGTTGCTGAAAAATTATTTTTTATCTCCCAACCCAACTCTCTTAAAACTTCTAGCCCTTTATCATCAATAACTTGGAATTGGGCAAGGTTTATGAGCTTAATTTTTTTTCTATAGGACTTCCTCAAACTCAGTAGAGAACCATATAAACTAGAGGTTTCGTTTATCGCTTCATCTATGCAAATTCCACTAGATAGTTGTTCTGCCAATGCGTTTTCGAAACTTTCATAACATACAACAATGTGCGACCAATCTTGCAACAGGAGCTCAATTTGCGATAATACTATTGGCTGTCGGATCAGTTGAGTTTCGTTCTCATCACTTAAGCTTTCTATACTCTCAACAGTCTTCACTTGGCCATTTTCAATAGCTTCGCCCCATACGGCACTGTTGTGTAAAGATAAAATCAACGTCATAAAATGTCCTGTTAAACCGCAGATACGCGCTTAACATCTGCAGCAGATTCTTCTAATTTTAATGAAAGTTTTAGCATCGTGTTATGTTCTAAATACAATTTTTTGACTAATCAGAAGTATTAATTTTGTATAAGACAACATTAGTCTAACATCTAGAATATAGCGTAATCAGCCTAACTAAATACTTAACTTAACATTTCTATAAGTTGTCTTCACTTACAGATTAAGCATAAATTTGTGGAGTATCATTCACTGTAGGGTCAACTTTACTTAAAATACGCTTTCGTATTGCGGTGGACATTTTCTGATGACAGAATTTGATCAGCAGTCATCCACGTATAAGAGCTATGTTGATCAATTGGTAATGTTCCGAGTTTTTCTATTTCAAATTCATACGCTATCGCAACGTAGTGCGTTGATATGTGATCACCCAATACACTATCTGTGTAAATATGGTCGTATGGACCTATGAGTTTTGCACTTTCTATAATGTAGCGCTTACCTATTTCTGCCAGCGTAAGACGTTCAAAAGCTGCTTTTAACGTTTCATTTTTCAGAATTCTTCCACCAGGGACGAACCAATAGTCTTTTGCTGGTCGATTGACTCTTTTGCCTAATAGGTATTTATTATTCTCACTTTTAATGACTAAATCGATAGAGACTAAGGGCGTACTTTCTAGAACAGTAGAGAATGTCCTTTCATCTAAAAACACAAAACTTCCTTATTTCTAAATAATGCAAGAATTGATAGGGCAGTAACCTAGGTGCCCTATCATTTGTTAATATGTGGTTTGAAACTATTTTGCAACGCGCCCATATCTATCAGAAAAACGCACAATATCGTCTTCTCCAAGATATGCACCTGACTGAACTTCAATAAGCTCTAGAGGGATCTTTCCAGGGTTTTCTAACGCATGAACTGCACCAATGGGAATGTAGACCGACTCGTTTTCGGTAACTAGCTGTGTTTCTTCATTGATGGTTACGTTTGCACTACCCGATACTACAATCCAGTGCTCAGCGCGGTGATGGTGCATTTGAACAGATAGTTTTTCACCAGGCTTAACGGTAATGCGTTTTACCTGGAAACGGGCACCGCTGTCGATAGAGTCGTAGCTTCCCCATGGGCGGAATACTTCACGATGGAATTCAAACTCGGGACGACGTTCTGCTTTTAGCTTATTCACTACGGCTTTAATGCTTTGTGCATCGTCTTTGTGAGCCACCATAACGGCATCTTTCGTTTCTACTACGATAACGTCTTCTAAACCAATGACAGAAACCAAACGCTGCTCAGCATTCACATAACTGTTCTTTGTGTTTTCTAGGATAGTATCGCCTACGGTAGCGTTGCCGTTTTCATCTTTCTCTGCAGTTTCCCACAGTGAAGACCAGCTACCCACATCGCTCCAACCTGCGTCTAATGGAACCATAGCTGCGCTATCCGTTTTTTCCATTACTGCATAGTCAATTGAATCGTCTGGACATTTCGCAAAAATATCATGTTCAACTCGGATGAAATCTAGATCTGGTGTTTCTGTATCGATAGCACGTTTACACACGTCTAGCATTTCAGGATTGTATTTTTCTAGCTCTTCCAAGTAACGGCTTGCTTTAAACATAAACATACCGCTATTCCAGTAGTAACTACCCGAGTCTACATACTCTTTTGCAGTTTCTAGTGCAGGCTTTTCTACAAACTGTGCGACTTCAAAACCTTCGCCCGCTTGCTCGCCGGCTTTGATGTAACCATACCCTGTATGCGGTTGGTCTGGCACAATACCGAAAGTAACGAGTTTACCCTGCTCAGCTAGCTTTTCGGCTTTGGCAATAGCATTATGAAACGCTTGGTTATCTTTAATAAGGTGGTCTGCAGCCAACACAAGAAGAACAGGGTCTTCGCCGTTTATAGTTGCGTGTAGTGCCGCTAGTGCGATTGCCGGTGCCGTGTTTCGGCCAACAGGCTCTAGAAGAATGCCGCCATGCTGAATGTCTTTTTGACGAAGTTGCTCAGCTACTAGGAAGCGATGTGCGTCATTACAAATAAAAATAGGGTTTTGTGCTGGCGTACCTTTTAAGCGTGTGATCGTGTCTTGCAGCATGGTGTTGTCTGAGGTAAGCGACAAAAACTGCTTTGGAAGCGCTGCACGCGATTTCGGCCATAAGCGACTACCCGAGCCGCCAGCTAATACTACTGGTTTCATTTGTAATATCCTTGATGTGTGGGTGCTTCGCCCACGTCCTATTAATTATATATTCGGCGTTTAGTATACAAAGGTTTGCGTTACGTTTAAATGGCAAAAATACATTGGTATTGGCTCACAGTAACAACAATGCCCCTAAAATTCTTAATACAAAAAAAGGGGCCTGAGTTTTCACTCAGGCCCCTTTTTCTAATCGAGTATTAATTACTCTTCAGTTGCTTCTACTGCTTCTTCTTCAGCTTCTACAACTGGACGGTCAACTAGCTCAACATATGCCATTGGGGCATTGTCGCCAGCACGGAAACCGCATTTAAGAATGCGAGTGTAACCGCCTGGGCGAGCTTCGTAACGAGGACCAAGCTCGTTGAATAGTTTACCTACAACCTCTTTGTCACCAGTGCGGGCAAAAGCTAGACGGCGGTTTGCAACGCTGTCTTCTTTAGCCATAGTGATTAGAGGCTCGATTACGCGACGTAATTCTTTCGCTTTTGGTAACGTAGTTTTGATCACTTCGTGCTTGACCAAAGAACCGGCCATGTTTTTGAACATAGCTTGACGATGGCTGCTGTTGCGATTCAACTGACGACCACTCTTACGATGGCGCATAGTTTTATCCTTCTCTACAAATCAGTTTGATAAAAACCTGATTAATCTTTTTCAGCGATGCTCTCTGGCGGCCAGTTTTCTAGGCGCATACCTAGAGAAAGACCACGAGATGCTAGAACATCTTTGATTTCAGTTAGCGATTTCTTACCAAGGTTTGGCGTTTTAAGTAGCTCAACCTCAGTGCGCTGTACCAGGTCACCAATGTACTGGATAGCTTCTGCTTTCAAACAGTTTGCAGAACGTACTGTTAGCTCTAGGTCATCTACTGGGCGAAGCAGAATCGGATCGAATTCTGGCTTCTCTTCTTTCGCTTCTGGCTCAGATACATCACGTAGGTCTACGAATGCATCTAGCTGTTCAGCTAGGATAGTAGCAGAACGGCGGATCGCTTCTTCAGGATCCAAAGTACCGTTCGTCTCCATGTCGATGATTAGTTTGTCTAGGTCTGTGCGTTGTTCAACACGTGCAGACTCTACACTGTAAGCAATACGTTCAACTGGGCTGTATGAAGCGTCTACTAACAAACGACCAATTGGACGATCATCTTCTTCAGAGGAGCGACGGGTAGAAGCTGGTACATAACCACGGCCCATTTCTACTTTAATACGCATGCTGATTTCAGCTTCGCCAGTTAAAGTACAAATTACATGCTCAGGGTTTGCAATTTCTACGTCGCCATCATGCTGAATATCACCAGCAACAACAGGGCCAGCGCCAGATTTCACTAGAGTTAGGGTTGCCTCAGTTTTACCTTCAAGGCGAACCGCTAAACCTTTAAGATTTAGCAAAATCTCAATTACGTCTTCCTGAACACCTTCTTTGGTGCTGTACTCGTGAAGAACGCCGTCAATTTCTACCTCGGTAACTGCACATCCTGGCATAGATGACAGTAAAATACGACGTAGGGCGTTACCTAGAGTGTGGCCAAAGCCGCGCTCTAGTGGTTCCAAAGTTACTTTGGCACGAGTAGGAGAAACGTTTTCGATCTCAACTAATCTCGGTTTTAGGAATTCAGTCACAGAACCCACAATGCTTCCTCTTTAGTTAGCTTTACTTAGAGTAAAGTTCGACGATCAACTGTTCGTTAATTTCCGCAGACAGGTCAGTTCTTTCAGGAACGCGCTTGAAAGTGCCTTCCATTTTGCTGCTGTCTACTTCAATCCAGGTTGGCTTCTCACGTTGGTCAGCCAGTTCCAAAGCAGCAACGATACGCGCTTGCTTTTTAGCCTTTTCACGAACAGAAACCACGTCTTCGGCAGAAACGTTAAACGATGGGATGTTCACAACTTGACCATTTACCATGATCGCCTTGTGGCTAACTAGCTGACGTGCTTCAGCACGAGTGCTAGCGAAACCCATACGGTAAACTACGTTATCAAGACGCTGTTCTAAAAGCTGTAGCAAGTTTTCACCTGTGTTGCCTTTTAGACGTGCAGCTTCTTTATAGTAGTTGCGGAATTGTTTTTCCAGAACGCCGTACATACGACGAACTTTTTGTTTTTCACGCAGCTGAACACCGTAGTCAGACAGACGGCCACGACGGGCACCGTGCTGACCAGGCGCTGTATCGATTTTACATTTAGAATCGATTGCGCGAACGCCGCTTTTTAGGAACAGGTCAGTTCCTTCGCGACGGCTAAGTTTGAGTTTAGGACCCAAATATCTTGCCATGATCTTTCTCCAACTGTCCGTCGATTAAACGCGACGTTTTTTCGGTGGACGACAACCGTTGTGAGGAATAGGGGTCACATCGGTAATGTTTGTGATCTTATAACCTGTAGCGTTAAGAGCACGGATCGCAGACTCACGGCCTGGACCTGGACCTTTAACGAATACTTCAAGGTTCTTAAGACCGTATTCTTGTGCAGCAACACCTGCACGCTCAGCAGCTACCTGTGCAGCAAATGGGGTAGATTTACGTGAACCACGGAAACCAGAACCACCAGATGTCGCCCATGCTAGTGCATTGCCTGAACGGTCTGTAATAGTCACAATTGTGTTGTTGAAAGACGCATGGATATGAGCCATTCCGTCTGCAACCTGACGTTTAGCGCGCTTACGCGTGCTACGAGCTGGTGCTTTAGCCATAACTTACTCCCCGTTTACTTCTTAATTGGCTTACGAGGACCTTTACGGGTACGCGCATTAGTTTTAGTGCGCTGACCACGTAGAGGCAAGCTACGACGGTGGCGAATACCACGGAAGCAACCCAGGTCCATCAAACGTTTGATGCTCATAGAGACTTCACGGCGTAGATCACCTTCAACGGTGAATTTAGCCACTTCGTCACGAAGCTTATCAATAGTAGCTTCGTCTAGCTCTTTGATTTTTGTATTTTCTGCAACACCAGCACCCGCACAAATGCTTTTCGCACGTGTGGGACCAACGCCATAGATCGCTTGGATAGCGATTACAGCATGCTTGTGCTCAGGAATGTTAATGCCAGCGATACGGGCCATTAACAGCACTCCTCTTGTTTATTTGTCGACGACCTAAAAAGCCCGATAGGATACTTACCCGTCGACTAAATTGCAAATTAAGGTTCAAAATACTTTTAAACAAAACTAGCAGAACCTGACAAGTATAATTCAGGTTCTGCTCACTTAGTCTTGCAAATATTCTGTTCCGCTTTGATTAGCCCTGACGCTGCTTATGCTTTGGGTCAGAACTGCAAATTACACGCACAACACCGTTGCGCTTGATAACTTTACAGTTACGGCAAATCTTTTTTACTGATGCACGAACTTTCATTACATCTTTCCCCTTTCTATCAATATTAAGGGGCTAACTTATCGGCCGTAGCCTTTAAGGTTAGCTTTCTTCAGCACAGACTCATATTGACTAGACATCAAATGTGTCTGTACTTGTGCCATAAAGTCCATGATAACCACTACAATAATCAGAAGCGACGTACCACCGAAGTAGAACGGCACATTCCAAGCGATTAGCATGAATTCAGGCACTAAACAAATAAAGGTTATGTACAGTGCGCCAGCCAGTGTAAGGCGAGTCATTACCTTGTCAATGTATCGTGACGTTTGCTCACCCGGGCGGATGCCTGGGATGAACGCGCCAGACTTCTTCAAGTTATCTGCTGTATCACGCGGGTTGAATACCAACGCCGTGTAGAAGAAGCAGAAGAAGATAATCGCAGCTGCGTATAACATCACGTACAGCGGTTGACCAGGAGATAGCATAAGCGCTACATCTTGCAACCACGCTGTTGATTCATTCTGTCCGAACCATCCTGCGATGGTACCCGGGAACAGAATAATGCTAGAAGCAAAGATTGGTGGAATTACACCAGCAATGTTGACTTTTAGCGGTAAATGGGTGCTTTGCGCAGCAAAAACCTGACGGCCTTGCTGACGTTTTGCGTAGTTTACCACAATTCTGCGCTGTCCGCGCTCTACAAATACAACTAGGTATGTAAGAGCAATAACAATTGCGCCAATCAACAGTAGGAACAACAAGTTAATGTCGCCCTGCCTTGCTTGTTCCGCAGTCTGACCTATCGCTGTTGGCAGACCGGCAACAATACCAGCAAAAATCAATATAGAGATACCGTTACCAATACCTCGTTCGGTAATTTGCTCACCTAACCACATAAGGAACATAGTTCCTGTGACTAGACTCACCACTGCCGTAAAGTAGAATCCGAAGCCAGGGTTTATCACCAATCCATTAATCAGGTTAGGCAAACCAGTCGAAATACCAATAGATTGGAAGATAGCCAATACAAGCGTTAGATAACGCGTGTACTGACTAATTTTACGACGGCCTGCTTCGCCTTCTTTTTTAAGCTCCACCATCGGTGGGTGAACCACCGAGAGCAACTGCATGATAATGGATGCAGTAATGTATGGCATAATGCCCAAAGCCAGAACGGATGCACGCTCAAGCGCACCACCAGAGAACATGTTAAACATTTCTACAATGGTGCCTTTTTGTTGCTCGAACAAGTCAGCAAGTACCGCTGGATCGATGCCAGGGATAGGAACATAAGAACCTAGTCTGAATACAACAATCGCACCAAGTACGAACAACAATCTTGCCTTAAGCTCACTCAAGCCGCTTTTAGCGCCTGAATCCAATCCTGGTTTAGCCATCTAGCTTATTCCTCTACTTTACCGCCAGCAGCTTCAATCGCTTCTTTAGCGCCTTTAGTAACCTTTAACCCGCTTACTGTAACAGCGCGTGAAACTTCACCGCTCTTTACAACTTTAACGAACTGGATTTCTTTCTTAACAAGTCCAGCTGCTTTTAAAGTCTCAAGAGACGCAGTATCACCATCAACCTTCGCGATTTCAGCAAGAGTTACTTGATCAGTAACAAAGCTCTTGCGTGAAGTGAAACCGAACTTAGGAAGACGACGCTGGATAGGCATCTGACCACCTTCGAACCCTGGCTTAACACGGCCACCTGAACGGCTTTTTTGACCTTTGTGACCTACGCCACCTGTTTTACCAAGACCTGAGCCGATACCACGACCAGAACGCTTACCAGTAGGCTTTGAACCTTCGGCTGGAGAAATTGTATTTAAACGCATGTCTTACTCCTCCACTATCTCAACCATGTAATGTACACGGTTGATCATGCCACGAACGGCTGGGGTATCTTCCAGTTCACGAACATGGTTGATTTTACGAAGGCCTAAACCTTTAAGCGTAGCTTTGTGCTTTGGCAAGCGGCCAATTGCACTTTTAGTTTGCTTTACTTTAATCGTTGCCATGTCTGATTACCCCAAAATTTCTTCTACAGACAATCCACGCTTCGCAGCAACTTTCGCCGGGCTATTCATTTCTGTTAGCGCGTTGATTGTTGCACGTACAACGTTGATTGGGTTTGTAGAGCCGTAACATTTTGAAAGTACGTTTTGTACACCAGCTACTTCAAGTACTGCACGCATCGCACCACCGGCAATAATACCGGTACCTTCAGATGCTGGCTGCATGTAAACTTTAGAGCCAGAGTGACGACCTTTAATCGGGTGCTGTAACGTGTGACCGTTAAGGTCTACGTCAACCATGTTGCGACGTGCCTTTTCCATTGCTTTTTGGATTGCAGCAGGTACTTCACGTGCCTTACCGTAACCAAAACCAACGCGACCGTTACCGTCACCCACTACTGTCAATGCAGTGAAACTAAAGATACGACCACCTTTAACCACTTTAGAAACGCGGTTTACAGCGATCAATTTCTCTAGAAATTCACCATTTTGAACGTCTTGTTTAGCCATTATAAACTCCTAGAACTGAAGACCAGCTTCGCGAGCTGCATCAGCTAATGCTTTAACGCGACCGTGGTATTGGAAACCACTACGATCGAAAGCCACTGTTTTAATGCCTTTCTCAAGCGCGCGCTCTGCGATTGCTTTACCGACTACCGTCGCTGCTTCAGCGTTACCTGTAGACTTAAGATCTTTCGCAAGATCTTTCTCAACAGTTGAAGCCGCTGCCAACACTTCAGAACCGCAAGGAGCGATTAACTGAGCGTAGATGTGGCGAGGTGTACGGTTAACTACCAAGCGATGCGCGGCCAGTTCACGAATTTTTGCTCGTGCGCGAGTAGCGCGACGAATGCGAGCTGTTTTCTTATCCATCGTATCACCCACCTACTTTTTCTTAGCTTCTTTACGACGTACGTGTTCGTCAGCGTAACGTACACCTTTACCTTTGTAAGGCTCTGGTGGACGGTAACCACGAATGTTCGCCGCAACCTGACCAACCACCTGCTTATCGGCGCCTTTAACGACGATTTCAGTTTGGCTAGGAGTTTCAACCGTAATGCCTTCAGGCATTTCGTATACTACAGGGTGAGAGAAACCTAGTGTAAGGTTTAGCTTGGCACCTTGTGCTTGTGCACGGTAACCAACACCTAACAGAGTAAGTTTTTTCTCGAAACCTTGTGAAACACCTTGAACCATTGCGTTCAGGATAGAGCGAGCAGTACCTGCTTGTGCCCAGCTGTCAGCGAAACCTTCACGAGGAAGTGCTTTAAGTTGGTTCTCTTCCTGTGCAACTTCTACAGCGTCGTTGAAAACGCGGGTCAAAGTGCCTTTACTACCTTTAACAGTAACTTCTTGACCAGAGATAGAAACTTCTACACCTGATACAACGTCTACTGGGGCTTTTGCTATACGTGACATTTCAACTCCTCCGTTATGCTACATAACCGATGATCTCACCGCCCATGCCAGCGTTACGCGCTGCACGGTCAGTCATCACACCTTTAGAAGTCGACACGATAGCTACGCCTAAACCACCCATAACCTTTGGAAGCTCATCTTTTTTCTTATAGATGCGCAGACCAGGACGGCTTACACGTTCGATAGTGTCAATTACTTGCTTGCCTTCGAAGTACTTAAGCGTAACTTCTAAAACAGGCTTAACGTCACCAGAAGCAGCGAAGTCAGTGATATAACCTTCAGCTTTCAATACTTCACAAATTGCAACGCGAAGTTTTGAAGAAGGCATAGTCACAGAAACTTTCTGTGCCATCTGGCCGTTACGGATGCGGGTAAACATATCCGCGATAGGATCTTGCATGCTCATTATCAGCTACTCCTTACCAGCTGGCTTTCTTAAGGCCAGGGACTTCACCGCGCATCGCTGCTTCGCGAAGCTTAATACGGCTAAGACCGAATTTGCGTAGGTAACCATGTGGACGACCAGTAACACGGCAACGGTTACGTTGACGAGACTTACTAGAGTCACGTGGCAGTTGTTGTAGCTTCAGAACAGCGTCCCAACGCTCATCTTCAGAAGCGTTAACATCGCTGATAATCGCTTTAAGTGCGGCGCGCTTTTCAGCATACTTAGCTACTAGCTTAGTACGCTTAGCTTCACGTGCCTTCATTGATTCTTTTGCCATAACCCTACACCCCTACTTTTTGAATGGGAAGTTAAACGCGTCCAGCAGAGCACGTGCTTCGTCATTAGTATTCGCACTGGTAGTGATAGTAATATCCATACCGCGAACCTTATCCACTTTATCGAAATCGATTTCAGGGAAAATGATTTGCTCACGCACGCCCATGCTGTAGTTACCACGTCCGTCGAATGATTTAGGATTCAAACCACGGAAATCGCGAACACGTGGAATAGCGATTGAAATCAAACGCTCAAGGAATTCCCACATACGCTCGCCGCGTAGGGTTACTTTACAGCCAATCGGATAACCTTCACGGATTTTAAAACCCGCTACTGATTTTCTAGCAACTGTAACAACAGGCTTCTGACCGGCGATAGCCATCATGTCAGCTTGAGCATTCTCAAGCACCTTTTTGTCAGCAACTGCTTCACCTAAACCCATGTTTAGAGTGATTTTTTCAATCCGAGGGACTTGCATGACGCTTTTGTATCCGAACTGCTTAGCAAGTTCAGCTACTACTGTTTCTTTATAGAAATCATGCAGTTTCGCCATCGTACTCTCCAATATAATTAAACAAGTTCGCCGTTAGACTTGAAGAAACGTACTTTCTTCTCATCTTCGAAACGGAAACCAACGCGATCTGCTTTGCCCGTTGCCGGGTTAACAATCGCAACATTAGAAACGTGAATAGAAGCTTCTTTCTCAACGATGCCACCAGCTACACCCAGTTGTGGGTTTGGCTTAGTGTGCTTCTTGACAAGATTTACGCCTTCTACAATTACACGGTTGTCAGCCATAAGCACGCGAAGAACTTTGCCTTGCTTGCCTTTGTCTTTACCCGCTAATACGACTACTTCATCATCACGACGAATTTTATTAGCCATTATCGTGACTCCTTATAGTACCTCTGGGGCCAATGAGATGATTTTCATGAAGTTTTCACTTCTCAACTCACGGGTAACCGGGCCAAAGATACGCGTACCAATTGGTTGCTTGTTTGCATTAAGCATAACAGCCGCGTTACCGTCAAAACGAATGGTAGAACCATCTGCACGACGAACGCCTTTTCTAGTACGCACCACCACTGCATTCAGTACGTCACCTTTTTTAACTTTACCGCGAGGAATTGCTTCCTTAACAGTAACTTTGATGATGTCACCGATACCTGCATAACGGCGATGCGAGCCACCAAGAACCTTAATACACTGAACCCTGCGAGCGCCGCTGTTGTCTGCAACGTCCAGGTTAGTTTGCATTTGGATCATGTTAGTGCTCCGCTCTTAAATTAAGACTCTCCCGAGTCGTTAGTGCTGCTAAAAACAACTGGATATCGTTGCTTTTATGTACATACCCCCATAAAAAGGGCGCGAAATAATAACAGAAAACTTTGGGAAGTGATAGCGGTAAATTGAATTATTTTTAAACTATGTGAGCAATAAAAAAGCCCCGACTAAAAGCCGGGGCTGATAACCACGTCATAGGTTATCAAGCAGGATCTTTTAGCGCAGAAACCTTGTTTTCAAAATGCTTACTTAAGTGCCGAAAAACACATTCTTTTAAACGACTTACACCAACAGGTTTGGATATGAAGTCGTCCATGCCAGATTTCAAGCATTTTTCTTTTTCTCCTGTCGAAACATTAGCCGTTAAAGCGATTATGGGTATTTGCGCAGCCTCTTGATCCAATAGCCTAATTTGTTTGGTTGCCTCTAGCCCGTCCATAATAGGCATGTGGCAGTCCATAAATATTAGTGCGTACGGAGATTTCTCAGCCATTGAACGCTTAACCTTCTCTACGGCTTCCTCACCATTTACTGCTAAATCACTGGTAATACCTATCTCTCTTAACTGTTCTTTAATGACGAGCTGGTTTATCTCATTATCTTCAACAACTAGCGCCTTAAACGCCCTTAGCTCCTCTTTGCTTGGTATGTAGGCATCATTCTGCGCAACTGTATTATCTGTAATAGCCCCCGCATTCGCATCATCTAAAGTAAGCGTAACGGTAAAGCGAGCACCAATACCCAACTCACTGCTTACTTCAATTTTTCCGTTATAGTGCTCGACTATTTGTTTAACAATTGACAAGCCCAAGCCTGTACCGCCAAACATCCGTTGTGTTGAGCTGTCCGCTTGCATAAACGGGGTAAAAATGATTTTCTGCTGCTGAGCGCTGATACCAATTCCCGTGTCAGTCACTATTAATTTAACTCGATAGCGCCCCTTACCATAACGGACACATCTCGTTTCAACCGTCACCTCACCTGCTTTGGTAAACTTGAATGCGTTGTTGACCAGATTGATGAGTACCTGCCCTAACCGCAACTTATCGGCAATAAAAGTTTGCCCTTTAAGCGCTGCAGTATTTACGCTGAACGTTAACCCTTTTTCTTGGGCAAGCCTTGTGAACATGGGTATCTGTTCTTCAATCGTTTCTTCAAAGTTGGTAGGCGCATCTTCAAAGACCAGTTCCCCTGCGTCTATTTTTGAAAAATCTAAAATGTCGTTCACAATATTTAAGAGGGAGTCTGCGCTTTGCACAGCATGGGAGGCTAATTCCATTTGTTTCGGATTTAAAGGCGATGCCATAAGTGCTTCTAGCATCCCCTGAACACCATGAATTGGGGTACGTATTTCCTGGCTCATATTCGCCAAAAAATCGCCTCTGGCTTTGAGAGCGTTTTGCGCCAAATCGCTTTTGTGCTGAAGTACAGCCTTGTCTATGTGCATTTGCGTAATATCGACGGTAGCACCTACTACCTTAACGCACCTGCCGTTATCCATTATCGGATGGGCTCTGCTTTCAATCCAGCGGGTTTCACCTGCATCGGTTCGGATCTCCACTTCGTAAAGGAAATCCTCCCCTGTTTGCTTCATTTGCTCAAACTGTTCTGCGTACCTCTTACGATGAACTTCATCGGGAATAAATTTTAATATATCTTCGGCCTGCATGGAGCGCTCGCTGTGAACATGGAACATGCGCTTTAGTGCACCCGACCAGATTACTGAGCCGCTTTCTATATCCAATTCCCATGTTCCGACTCCAGCCAAATTTGTGACTTGTTTTAACAAAGAGTTCCGCTCTTCAAACACGACCTTTTGGGCATTCAGATTACTCATAGACTGCTGTCGTTCGAGTTCATTGCCAATCCAGGTGGCAAGCAGTAGTAAGTAATCGGTTTCTAGTTCATTAAACGGTTCATCTCTTGAAGACAGTGAAGAAAAGTTTACCGTACCGTAAAACTCACCGAATACGCGGATAGGAGAAGCGAGGTAGCTTTTTAGTGTGTATTTATCGAAACACGGGTGCGAAGCACCAGGTTGCACATCGATATTATGGTAAGCAATGACCGAGTCGGCCCTAGCTGCATCAGCACAATACGTATCGCAAAGGGAAAATTCAGCGCCTTTTGGTATGTCAGCGTTGGGCGTGACAACACTTAGTACGCTATACAGCTCTCCCTGAATATTACTAACGATCCCTGTTTCTAAACGAAGCGCTTCTGTGCCGATACACAGCAAACTCTCTAACTTTTTATCTAACGACATAGCCTTATCATTAGATATTTCTTGTAGGTCTCGAATAATACTCATGAGGATTTTAGCCCTCCCAGACTGCAAATAAAAAAGGCCAACGTATTAACATCGACCTTTTAAATTTATGGGATATTTCACGAGATGAAAGTTTTCCCTATTATCAATTAGTATAATAAATAGACTAACTAATTAATAAAGCACGTTAATTTCATATCCTGTCGCTGTGTCTGCTGGCTCTACCGTCACGATGTAGTTTTCCTCTTCAGTAAAACCATACAAAGACGTTCTATCTAGAAGCACTTGCTCCTCGTTTTCATCTTCATAGACCGCAATCACTTCGTAGTAATCTGACGGCAGCACTTCGCTGGTGCTTTCTGCAAACTCCAGGTTCTGTATATCATATTCTGCTGTATCAATAGTTTCGTCGTTTCTTACTAAGTAAAAGTCCACATCATCGAAGTCACTGACCAAGTTGATGAAGTTAACGGTCTTGTCATATGCCTGCGGCAAACCACTTTCAACAAAGGTTGCTGCACCTAACTGGTTGTTGCTGTTGTAGATAAGAATAGCTTTACTCTCGCCTTGGTTAAGGGTGATTAGCTTATTGCTAAGCGATGTAACTGTACCTGACGGGTCAGTAACGGTTACGCGATAATCGCCATAGCGGATAGCACTAAAATCAGACATTTCACCCGCTGCTAGCGTAAAGCTCACATCTTCCTCGTCTGTATTGCCGCCAAAAGTAACGTTTAGTTCGGCGTCAAGATTAGTCGAGTTATATATACGATACTGCGAATCAGCTTCAACATCGGTCAAGGCTGTTACTGTTGAAGAGTTTAATACCGTGTCGACCACAAGCCCTTCTTGAATCGCGCCGCTTACATCACGAAGGGTCATTAAATACTCGGTTTCATAAACGAAGTCTATCGTTTGAGATTCAAATACAACCTCATCACTACCTGGTTCAGTAAGGTAAATTGTATACTCATCTTCATCGAAGTATTCGCTGTCGTCGTCAGCATCCCAATAGTCAAACTCTATCATGTCACCAGTGGTCACTGTGCCAAGAAAATTAGCCGCTTCAAACGGATCGCCCGATTCACTCATGTAAAAATCATATGATGAGTCATCTACGGCCACAGAGAGCGCAAACAAACGGAAATGGTCTTCTAGTGTTTCGCGCTCATACGAATACGTAGTGAAAATCGGGTTACTAAAATCACCGCTCATTACAACGATGGTTTTATAGCCATTTTTTAAATCTACGGTAATTTCGTCAATGAAAACTTCTTGGTCATCTGAGTCAGTACGAATGAACTCAATTTCGTATTCGCCGTCATCCATTGAGTACATTGAGGTAGCATCACCAAATTGAGCTGAACCAAAGCTATCTCCATCAACCTCTCGCATTTCAACATTCGCGCCATTAGGTGATGCGTTATAAAACTGTATGTAAGCATAAGAGTAGTCTGAGCTACTACTGTCTGAGCCGCCACATGCGGTAAGCCCTAGTAGCGCTACAAGCCCCATTGCTGCTGCACGGAACCAGGTTCCCCTTAGCAAAGAGTGAGAGGTCAATTGCATAAATTGAATGTCCTTTGAAGTTGTTCTTTATTGGATTAAGACTGCGTTAACACAAGCAGGCACACGTAGAAAGTGCTTATATTGGCTCGCACAATACAGCGATATGGCTATCTGAGAAGGTCTTAGTTCAGAGCTTTACGCTATCTTTGCAAAGCTGACTTTTCTTTGTATAACTTGACAGTTCGCAACCGCCGGCAACGATTTGTAGAAGCTATCTTGACGAGGAATGTATTGATAAAATGCTGGTAGAAAAGAAATAAAAAAGCCTGCAAGTGCAGGCTTTGAAAGTGTCGTTTGGTTACGGCGTCAATTATTCATACGAGTAAGACAGCGTCACACCGCTATATGATGAGTACGCGCGGATACCTATGTGCCAAGTACCCGATGCTGGCGCATCAAATGTACATACTTCGCTGTTACCGTTTTGATAAGGGCGACAATCGTAGCTATTGGTTTCTGGTTGTGAGCCAAACTTCACATAAAGATCAGCATCGCCTGAGCCACCAGAGGTACGAATGGTCATTTGCGTTACACCTTCTGGAATAGTCCACGTGTAGCGATCCCAGTTTCTACGAGTACCTGAAAGGCCTGTTAGTTGACCTGATACTGGCTCTACGCCAGGCTCAGAGCCGCCACCACCACCCGTGCCACTTCCATCACAGCCATTGGTGTTCAAGTAGTTATACGCATCAGCTAACTGCATCAAACCATAGCCATAAAAGTTATCGCGTCCAGCACTGCCTTTATCTTCGGCTGTTGCATTTAGCGCATTACGTATTTGATTATTTGAACACTGCGGGAAGTAGCTCCACACCAATGCTGCACCACCCGCCACGTGTGGCGTAGCCATTGATGTGCCGCTTAAAGACGCGTAGGTATTAGTTGGGTAAGTAGATTGCACTGCACTTCCTGGCGCAGCAATTTCAACTTGGTCGTTATACTGGCTGTAGCTTGCGCGGTTTTCATTTGAGTCTACCGCGGCAACCGACATTACTGCATCGTAAGAAGCAGGATAAGACTTTGCACTGTTACCATCGTTACCCGCAGCCGCTACCAATAACATGCCGGCATCAGTAAAGCTCTGCATAGCATTTCGTTCGGTAGTAGATGAACTGCCGCCACCTAAGCTCATGTTAACTACGTTTGAGCCCGCGTCTTGACACTGAGTAATCGCATCAATTAGGTCAGATGCATAAGTCCATTGGCCATTATCGTTGAAGATTTTAACAATATGCATATCCACGCCAGGGTAAACGCCAACAACACCTTCATTGTTATCGTAAGCCGCAATTGTACCTGCTACGTGAGTACCGTGACCATTGCCGTCGTTATACCAGTTACCAACAGCACTATTGTTTGCTTGACCCGTAACACCATCGTTGGTTCCAGGCAAATCTGGGTGACCTAGGTTATAACCCGTATCAATGATACATACCTTGCGAGCTGTAGTATCTGACTGACCAAACTGATTTGCTTGTACCATGGTGTAACCGTAAGGCGTAGTTTGCGCCATAGGCTTACGGCGAACATCTACTTCAATACTTTCTACATTAGGGTTTTTGCGAAGCTTGTTTAGCGCAGACTTACTCATAGTAGCCGCCACCATTTTATGCTTCTTAAGCTCTTTCTTAATTGAACCACCGGCTTTTCTAACTTCAGATTTAGCTGAAGCAATGCTGAAAGGCTTCTTGTCTTTCAGTTTAGACTTAACCTTAGATTTGGCTTTGCTGCTGGTAAGCGTATCGCTTGAACTGGCGACCTCTACAGTTTCACTTATCATTTCGTCTTTAAACTTAATGATATAACGCTCTTGATCCACGGTTACAAGGCGATCAACAGTGAGTTTTTTGCCTAGCGCTTGTTTTAGGGTTTGCGGTTTTTCTTTAACTTTTACCAGACCTTCGCCTGCTGCCATTGCAGAATTAGTCATTAAACCAAATGATACAGCTAGTGCAGCTGCTGTTAGACATGTGTGTTTCTTATTTAATTTTGAGTTCAAAATTTATTTCCTGTTGTATCTGTCTTATTAACTTCAGCACTGTTTTAACCCGTGCTTTTGAAGCTATTTGTTATTAAATGACATACAGGTATAACCATTACCTCATACGAAAAGCTCATCCATGACAACCGACGCAACAGCGTTGCAACGACCTACCCGTTTGTCAGGTTAATAGCTAACCCGCGGTAGGCAGGCTAGCTATAGAGCTCATATTAGGCGGCTAATCAAACAGTTGAGTATGTTGCCTTAACCCTGGTGAGTATTTTTTATACCTTTAAAAATACTTAAAAAAAACATCACACTTGATGAAAAGCGCGCCAAATGTGTTCTACGAGCAAATTCATGTTAGGAATAAAAA